>NZ_RQXT01000059.1 GCF_003863365.1 Mesorhizobium tamadayense
ACGGATTAATCGACCTTTTGCGCAGAGCGACGGTCCAGTTGCTGCCTCTGCAAATCCGCCCAGCGCATCGTTTGTGCCTTACACAGCGTCGCTAACTGTCATTGACTAGTGATTTCAACGGGATGGCGCCACGGTCAAAGACCGTTTTGATAACGATGTAGCTGAAGTACTTTTCAACACCGATGTTCCGATCGAGGATAGATTCCATAAGTTCTTGATAGCGGGCCACGTTCTTGCAGACAAACTTAAGCAGATAGTCGTAGCCGCCACTAACCAGATGGCACTCCTGGAGCGTTTCATATCTGCGAATATCTGCCTCGAACTTGATGAAATCCTCTCGCCGATGGTCATTCAACGTAACTTCCGTGAAAACTGTTATATGCTCCACGAGTTTTGATAGTTGAAGGCGGGCATTGTAGCTGACAATGTACCCAGCTTCCTCAAGGCGCCTCACGCGAGCAAGGCATGGGCTTGGGGAAAGTCCCACCGCATCTGCCAGGTCCACGTTTGTAAGGCGACCGTTTTGCTGCAGCTGCGCGAGAATGTTGATATCGATGCGGTCCAGTTTTGGTAATCCAGTCATTCTCGCGCAACCTTGAAAAATTAGCCCCTGAGAGCTTCCTGGTGAGCCTTGGCGAGATCCGCCATGCTATTGAACTGGAAATCGTACTTCGGCATATCACCGGGGTGCATAGTGGCACCGAAGCCTTCCTGATCATAACGCCGGTAGATCCAGCACGAAGCTAGGCCATGGCGGTTCGCCGGGCCATGATCATGGAACATGCTCTCCGCAGTATGTAGAATCTCATGCTTCTGGATGCCGAGGGTCTCAAGTTTCTTGATCATGTATTCGAAGTTGCGGTCCGAGGGTTTATACGAGCCGCAGTCCTCCGCGGTGTAGATCGCATCGAACTCCACCTGGAGCTTCTCGTTGCTCGCTGCGAAGCTCTCGTTGTCGACGTTCGACAAAATGACCAGTTTGTAATGACGCTTGAGGTATTGCAGGGCTCCAGCGGAGTCTGTGAATGCCGGCCAATTTTTTACAAATTTGCCGTAAGCTATGCACTCGGCCCAAGTGGCTGATAAGCCCCATTCCTCCGCCAAACGTCTATAGACGATCGGCAGAAGTTCGCGATAGTTCTTGGCCGGTGTCTGTAATTGCTGGGACGACTCGTGACGAGCATGCGCCTCGAGTACTTGGTTCCGCGACAGCGGAGTCGGCAGCCGGCTGGTCAAGGGCTTGAGCCCCTCGAACATTCCAGATTCCCAATCGATCAAGGTGCCGTAGCAGTCGAAGGTCAGGGCTTTGAAGTCTGTCAATTTCATTGGCATAGGTCCTTAGTGTCGATGCGACAAGCTTGCGTTGAACGAAGGCGTTGACCGTCACGAGCATCGACAAGACGCACTGCTCGGCGATGCGCCCAGTTGACGGCATTCCGATCGAGAGAAGTGTGGCACGCGTTCAAGCCGAATTCGAATCGGGCATTCGTCTGCTCCGCAGATTTAAAGCCTCGACCTATCCTGCCGGCTTATATCCTCCGAACGCTGTCATCTTGCCCTGAAATGCGAGGCAACTGCCGTAAGACCGAGGCTATCAAACCGCAGGCTCTACCGAACACGGCCTTCTCTTTGGCATGATATGCTGCCGAGAGTGAGAGGGAAATCCCGCTGTGGATGGGATATTTCTCCACAGAAATAAGGAGTTTCGCCATTTCCCATTCGGACGGCCAGCATTTCAGGCAATCGAAACAGACCCGCTGGCCGGCATTTCGTGCTGTTGATGACGCGGCATCGGTGAGCGGGCTGATCGATTGCCTGAAAGCGCGGAACGAGTAATCAGAACGTCCCGACATAGAATCTGCCCGTCGGCTTGTCGTCCTTAATCCAAATAAGCGCCTGGGTCATGGAGTCGACTTGGTCGTCGTGCTTGCCGTGCGGGAACGCCAAGACTTCCAGCAAGAAATCGTCCTTCCAATGTGCATCTTTCGGCAGATGGACGTTGCCGTTCTCGATCATTGCGGAGACACGCGACAGACGGCTTTCCTTGTCCATTCGCGCCTTGACGGGTGTAGTGGAAACACCCTGATAGTCCAAGTCGGCAATCAAGCTTGTCCCCGATCCGACATCTTCGATTAGGACGATATCCGGATCGTGATCGTCGATCGATCTTTTCACCCTCTGGATCAGTTCCGGGTAGGCAGCTCGGATGCGAATGAGATCGAGCAGGTAGTAGTTGTTGTCATCTTTTGCCCAGGTCGTCCCGACGGAATAGTCGCAACTCGGATCGCCTTTCAGCGCTGTGTCCCAGCTCTGAACTATGGTCATTGAGCGACGATCGAGCTGCCCTGGATCGTAGTCGCGAAACCAAGTGCGCTTGACGATATTGCCGTCCGGTGGGGCAGGGGCTTGCTGGTATTGGGCAGAGAAAGTGAGCGATCCTAGATCCCGCTTCAGCCTATCGAGTTCAGGCACTCCAAGACGCGCCGGGTGGAGAAGGTCTCCAATTTTGCGCTCGTGCCGGCGATTTGCGCTTATCGGAATGCGCTCGTCTTCTTCGGCGGTCGCTGAGAGGTTGAGGTGCTCCCAGCCACCGGCCTCGAGCAGAACACCCGCAAGATCATCGACGTGGAGCCGTTGCATTACCAGAATCACGGCCCCTGTGGCCGGATTGTCAAAGCGCGACATCAACGTTGTGCGAACCCACTCCGCACACTTGGTGCGTGCCGTCTCTGAATGGGCATCCTCAGCTTTCAAGGGATCATCGATAATGATGATATCGCCGCCGCGGCCGGTCAGCTGACCACCGGTTGAGGTCGTCAATCGGCCGCCTCCAAGCGTCGTCTGCAGTTCGTTCTCGGTGTTCTTGCGAGGGCTGATCTTGAAGGTGGGGAACATCGATCGATACCAGGCGGAATCGACGACGTTTCGAAAATCGTTGGCATGCTTGACCGCCAGCGGCTGCGAGTAGGAAACGCAGATCAATTTCTTCGAGGGATCGCGCCCGAGAACCCATGCTGGGAATGCCACCGAGGTGGTGACCGACTTCAGCGATCTCGGCGGCATAGTGATAATCAGGCGCTTGCACTGGCCGAGCAGCACCCTCTCGAGTTGGTACGCGATCGCGCGAATATGCCAGTTAGGCAAATATTGCGAACGATCGATGGCCGAGAAAGCCAGCCCGACAAACGTCGCCAGATCATTGCGGGCTGCATCTACGAGAACGTGGAACGGGTCTGGACGCTCCAGAGACCGCGATGCTTGCCGCCGCGGCTCGAGGAAGTGTGTGTTCATCGTCATTCTTCCTCGTCGGCGGCCAAGTCGCTGCTGCTGTCGCCGCCGTCAGTTGGCTGGTGATCGAGATAGTCACGCATCAACCCGATCATAGTTTGCGGATCGAGCGGACTGGCTTCAGCGCCAGGTTGGCCGGCTTCGTCGGGCTCGATCGCCCTCATGCCAAGTTGAAGGGCCTGCACCGCCGACCTGTAGTCGCCAGCAAGCGCATTGTTACGCATCTTCAGCAGGATGGCTTCTAGAGCAGTGACTGTCGTTGTCTTTCCATTCTGCTGGATCGTGATCGGAGCGAAGAGCGTATCGCTTACCATGGTTTTCATGTTCTTCTTCGCCTTTGGCCGGCCTTTCGGGTTGCCTGACTGACCTTTTGCGAAGCGATGCTCAGACGGCGGCTTGCCGTACCCGACTTCGTAACCGTCGAGCTCTTTGCGCTTTCCTCGTTCGCGGTTTCTCACAGCACGCCTCCCGCGGTTTCAGTTTCCAGGGCCGCCGACGGGTTCGAGGAAGCAGCGATGTCGGCCTGAGTGCGCTGCTCACTCAGTTCCTCGAACGTCTCGCCTGTAGCCGCGAGAGTGGCTTGCTTTCCGGTGTGCTTCTCGAAACGACGGATGATAAGATCGCAGTAGTGAGGATCGATCTCGACCAGGCGCGCCCGCCGCCCGGTCTTTTGTGCGGCAAGCAGTGTGGTTCCCGAACCTCCGAACGGATCGAGCACGACGTCGCCGCGCCTGCTGACGTCGAGCAGCGCATCGGCAACTAGATTGATCGGTTTGACAGTTGGGTGTGATTCCAAATCGCTCATCCGGTCAGTGCCGAAGCTGTTGATGCCGCGATAAGTCCAGACGTTGCTGCGGTGACGACCGTGCTTGCCGAGCTCGATGTTGTTGCGGTGAGGTTCCTTGCCATTCTTGAACACCAGCACCAGTTCGTGCTGCGACCGATAGAGGCTCCCCATGCCGGCATTGGTCTTGTTCCAGACGCACAGGTTGAGAAGGTCGCCGAACGTTCGCTTGCCCCCGACGACGGTCTCCGCGATGTGGCGCCAGTCCATACACACGAAGGCGATCGCGCCCTGTCTGGAAAAGGCGGCGATTTGCGCGAATGACTGTTCGAGAAAGCCAGCGAACTCGTCATCGGACATCTCGCCGGAGGCCATCGCGAATTCGCGATGCTGGGTCTTTCCCAAACCGGTGACATGTCCGCCGATAGGAACGTTGTAAGGCGGATCAGTGAAACACACAGACGCCTTTTCATTCTGCATGAGCGTAGCAAAGACCTCGGTCGAGAGGGCGTTGCCGCAGATCAGCCGATGATCCCCAAGCAGGTATAAATCGCCGGGCTGAGTGACTGCTGGGCCAGTTGCCCTTTCAGGCAGCTCAGTGTCGTTCTCCCCATCAGCATCGTCCTGGTTGTCCGGTGAGAATTCGCCGATGATCAGATCGACCTCAGGAATCTCGAAACCGGTAAGGCTGACGTCGAAATCCAGATCGACAAGTGCTTGAAGCTCGATTGCCAGGATTTCCTTATCCCAGCCGGCCTTCTCAGCGATGCGATTGTCCGCGACGATGTAGGCGCGCTTCTGCTTCTCACTGAGATGGGTGATGGAAAGGGTAGGGACCTCCTTCCATTCAAGAAGGCGTGCCGCAGCAAGACGGCCATGACCGGCGAGCACGTTGTTGCTCTCATCGATCAGGATCGGATTCGTGAAGCCGAACTCCACGATGCTGTCGGCAATCTGTTTGATCTGCTTCTTGGAATGGGTGCGTGCGTTCTTGGAATAGGGGATGAGGGTGTCGATCGAAACGGTGTTGATGTTGGTGGGCATGAAATCCTCTGGGCATTGGGCGCCGGACAGCCAGCGCGACATGCCAAGAATTTCAAAACCTGTGATTCACGAATAGAGAAAAAGCGCACCGTTCACCGAAATTTATTCGGAAAGCGGTTTTGCGACAGCATTTCACGCACGGTGGCCCAGATCTAGGCCAACAAAATTTTTTGGCGGCACCGTGAACTGCTTCTTACCATTGACAAAATATTTTGGCGGCCCGGTTTGGTGGAGCTTTTCCACGCCAAAATTTTTTGGCGGTCACTTCCGTAACTGCTCGGAGCAATGATTGTAGTCTTGGGACCAGCGGAGTGGCGGAGCAAAGCGCGGCGGCTAAGCCTGCCATGTAGCCGATTTTAGCCGTGGCCTTCTGTGAGCTATTCAACTATATGGTGTATGATGCTATCTTAGGTTGAAATATAAGGAGAAAGCCGGTGTTCCAGGGATTTATCGACCCTCCAAGCCCTTTCGCTCCTATTGAGGAGTGGGTCGAGTTTCGCGCGAGTATGGAAAGGATCGAACAGCGAACGGCCGATATCCAGGAGTACATCGATCACGCGGATACCGAGATCAAGCGTCTCAGCGGGCAACCGAACCCTGATTAGATAACGTTCTGGCCCAGGCCAGACACCAGCAGTTTCGCTTCCTTGAGGCTTAACTGGCTGAGCGCCGCGCGTAGCGCCTCGCAAAGATCGTCTAGCCTCGGGTCGCTATCTTCCAAACCCATGTGACGACGTGCTCGGTGTTGGAAGTAGAGACAAAGCCAAAGATCGAGCACTGTTCCTTGCCATTGGCCGGTCTTGCGGAATTGCGCCGACATGGCGTTGGAGAGACCCGCGAGACGATCCAGTCCCCCGGCAACGTCATATCCGTTGAGGAAATGAGCAAAACGGTCCGATTGATCCCAGGTAAAGGGCTTCGGCATGGCCGAAAAGTCACCCTCTGCGGCGAGCCGTTCCCACACCAAGAGCCGCGTCATCGAACTGTGTTTCATGACACCGACCAACGCTCGAACAAGCTTGGCAGTCAACTCGGAATACCGGAGACGAACGCGCCATCCTCCGCAACAGCGACGTTCAGAGCCAGACGATTTAGTAACTCCAGGGGTTCTTTGGTGGCGCCGGATCGCCCTCTGGATCATGCAAGTCGTCTGGGTCGGGAAAGAGATTTTGCTCGCGCAGG
Organism: Mesorhizobium tamadayense; assembly: GCF_003863365.1. GTDB lineage: Bacteria > Pseudomonadota > Alphaproteobacteria > Rhizobiales > Rhizobiaceae > Mesorhizobium > Mesorhizobium tamadayense. The sequence continues at coordinate 6,299 of NZ_RQXT01000059.1, forward strand.
TTCGACGTCAGCACATCAAGTTGGTTCTTCGCTTCGATGTGGGCCAGCCGCTGTTTGGCCCATTCGATCATGCGAAGGTACTCGGAACTGACTTGCGGGAGAAATTCAGCCGCCTTGGTGATCGTGCTCCGAAGGTCGGCCGCTTCCTTTTGATACTCAGCCAGTTGACGCAGAAAACCCAATCTGTTCGCTTCGCGATCTTGGCGCTTCTTGTGCAACTCTCGCCTGTGGGCCATGTGTTTGCGGCGACGTTCCTCCGCTTCGCGCTCCTCGCGGCGTGCTTTTTCGAAGGCCAGGTGGAAAAGAATGCCATCTGCAATCGGATCGAGCATGGATTCCAGGCTCTGATGCTTGCCGTCTTTCCAGCGCTTACGGGCACCATCCGCCCAGTTCTGAATTTCGAGACTGAGCTTCCCTGAGTAGATGTAATCATGCTCTGGCCAGAATCGCTCGTATGACAGCCATTGACCGCGGCGGCGAGCTATCTCACGGCGCCTCTCGTGCTCATCGTGCCTTTTCTGTTCTGCAAGGGTTGGAATATGTTCTTCTCGCCTGCGCTCTTCGCCGATCTCAAGCCGCACATCGTCAGGACTGATTTCAGTCCTTATCCCCTTCTCGCTATGGCTGAGCTTGATTTCCCGTTGGTCGAGAGCAAGTGCCAGGTGATGCAGAATCGATATCAGCCGGGACAAGGAGCTTTTGTGAACCCTCACACCAGGCACCGAGACCTCGCCGTACTGGTCAGGGTTCGCAGATCTCAGCGATGCGACAAGGCTAGAGACCGAACTGTGGGATGTCTTACCGGTTCGAAGACGACCTGTGCCTTTGGCGCACGAGGTGACACTCTTTTTTCGGAAACATTCCTCGTTTGGTCAGGAACAGCCCTCGCTTGTCTCTTCTCCTTTGATTTTCTCACTGTGCCGGCCGCCGCCTCGATCGCAAAAGCAACGTATGGGTTCACCGGTGGTTTGTAGGCACCGATGTGGACGGTCTCTAAAGTCGGATTGTCGATTTTCCAAAGCGGCGTCTTCGACACAGACTGGCCGGCTTCGATCTTTGCCCAATACCCGCGGCCGGGGACGGGTATCTGATAGCGAGCACAAATCTTCGCTAGTCCTCGGTCCGAAATGTCGAACCGCTCAGCGAGCGTGACGATGGGCGTCGACCAAACGAGGTCATACAATTCTTGGCGGGTGAAGGTGTGCTGCATCTGGGTTTTGGGCGATTTGGCGGGGGTGACGCAACCCAGGCGCAACGCAGCTCAAAGTCAAGCAAGGGGTGCGCATTAACAGCCCTCGAGATCCGAGTCGCTTCCCTGTTAGTGCGCTTTCGTTTCCCTGTTAGGCCGAATAGGGAATTTCCTCCCAAGAGTATGAAATTGCTACGGGAGTTGAGGTCGAATTTGGCTCGGGCGCCAAGAATCGCCGAGAATTCGCTGTTTTTCGGTGCCTAACAGGGAAACTCAGACAGAGACTGGTTCGCTGCTGACTGCCACCACCACCAACAATTTAAAGCATTTGATTTTATTGTATTTTCTAGCCACTTTGGACTCGAACCCCTTGGGGTCTTTGTAGAAAGCCCCACGGGGCGCTGGTGGTAAGGCTTCTTCTATACCCGCCTCGAGAGCCTGAATGGCTCAACAGGCCCTTTGACGTGACGGGAGCCGAATCTCCCAGGAAGGCGCGGGGAGACATCGCAGCGGGTCAAAAGGTGTCGGGCGTAATCAGTCGGTGAAGATTGCCCCGAAGCCGGGCAGCATGCGGCTTGCGTCGCTCGGCGGCGCAGCGTCACCGACCGACGCGACGCGGCCTTTCGGAATCGGAAGTCATGACCCAAGCGGTCTCGCAGTCCCGAGCCGGAAATGGCTCTAAGCTCCGGAAGGCCGTCCTTCGGTTCCGCTTCCTGATTGGCCTTCTGCCTTCGCCTAACTGACCTCCAGGCGCTCGATCAGCGCCCGATAGCGCGGATGATCGCGCAGAGGATTCATATCCACGTCCTGCGCCATCCAGTGAACTTGCTGCAATCCAAGCTGCGGCACGCAGTGCTCCAGAGTGTCGATCGCCTTTTCGACGGCGCCGATCGCCGCCAGGAAACACGCGACATTGTAGTGGCTGTTATAGTCCTCCGGGTCGATGGTGATCGCGCGCTCGGCCCACTGGAGGGCACGTTCGTCCAGGCCGAGATTGTGGAGGATGTAACAACCATAGGCATAGGCTGCCCCATCGTCCGGATAGAGCCGCATGGCTTTCTCGATGCGGGTAAGCAACTCCCCTGAAAGCCTGTCGGCTTCCTCCTCGTCGCCCAGTGTCTTGCGGCAATCCCAGAGCATGCACATCGCACCATAGCTGTTGCGATCAACCTTCGCCGCCTTCTCATAGGCGGCCGCGGCCTCTGCAAACTTGCGCTCCATGCGCAGCACGTCGCCCAAGGTCCTGTGCGCCTCGTAGAGATCGGGATCGAGCGCGATTGCTCGTCGGCAGGCGGCGCCTGCGAGCTCGATTTGCTCCTTCTGGAAATGCGCCATCGCGTGGGCCACGTGAGCTTCCGCCAGCGTCGAGTCCAAGGCCAGCGCGCGCTGCGCCTCGGCGCTCAAGGTGACAAGGTTTGCGCTGGGATCTCCGGATCTCAGCAACATGCCTTCAGCTAGCGCCAGCCCGGCCCGCGCCAGCCCGTATTCGGGATCGATCTCGAGCGCCCGCTGGTAGAGGCGTCGGGCGGAAAGGTGATTGCGACGGCCCAGGCGCAAGAAATGCTGCCGTCCCATGAGGTAATATTGATAGGCTTCGACGTTCTCGGTCGTGCGCTTGCCGATGGCAGCATACTCGGCCGGCATCAGCCGGATCTTCAGGGCATCGACGATGGCCCGCGCGATCTCGTCTTGGAGCGCAAATATGTCGTTGAGATCACGGTCGTAGCGCTCGGCCCACACATGATGCCCACTCATCCCGTCGATCAGCTGCGCGGTGATGCGAACGCGACTACCCGCCTTGCGTACGCTGCCTTCCAGCACATGCGAAACGCGCAATTGCCGCGCCACTTCGCTGACGTCCATCGACTTGCCTTTGAGGGCAAAGGTCGTGTTGCGCGCGGTGACTGCCAGCGCCCCGACCTTGCTGAGGTCCGTAATGATGTCCTCGGTGATCCCGTCAGAGAAGTATTCCTGCTCTGGGTCGCCGCTCATGTTGGTGAAAGGCAGCACGGCGATCGATGGTCGGTTGCGGAACGGAAGGGCATCCTTGGCCGACGGCACGGACGAGCTGGTGGGGGATTGCTCAATGGACATGACACGGTAAGCGCGTACCGGCTCCGCAATGTTGTGAACCCGTTGCTCGCCGATATCCGTATAGACGTATTCGAGTTTGCCTTTTACTTGATCGTAAATGGCGTGCCCGATGCAAACGCCGCCAGGCTCCGCGAGCTTTTCAAGCCGTGCCGCGATGTTCACACCGTCTCCGTATATCGTGTCGTCTTCGACGATCACATCGCCGAGGTTTACGCCCATACGGAACGCCATACGCCGGTTTTCGGGGAGCCTGGCGTTCTCGCCGCCCAGCTCGCGCTGCAGCTCGATCGCACACTGCACGGCGTTAACCGCGCTGCCAAACTCGATCAGCAGGCTGTCCCCGGCCGAGCCGACGATGCGTCCGTGGAACCGGGCGATTTTGGGCTCGAACACCTCAGCTCGGAGCCGCCTCAGCCGTCCCAGCGTTCCCGACTCGTCGGCCGCCATCAGCCGCGAGTAACCTGCCACGTCGGCAGCCAAGATCGCCGCAAGCCTGCGTTGCTCTTCTCGCAAGGGACGGACCTCCCGCCAGTTGGAACAATCTTAGCCTAAGAAACGGCGTGAGCGAGCCCTTGTTCGGATGCCTGGAATCCGAAATTGGCGTTAAGGAAGCATATCGTAGCGAAATTCGACTGCGCGGCAGGTGCAGAACCATACGGAACGATGCGGGAAGATTTCTGATTCAAGCCCACGAAATAATCAATGAAATCAACAACTTGAGTACATCCTCCGGGCCCGCCATCGTCGTTATTAATCAATGGTTTAGACGTAATCTCAAGCTAGGTTCGCCAAATCAAAACTGGCGAACCTCCGTGTATCACATTGATATTGTTGATTTATGGTGGGCTTCTGAGGACTGTCAATGGATTGCACAAACGAGCGGCGGCAAATGGATCGCATTACTCTCCCTTTTGAATGGAAGCCGCCCAACGCGACCGGTGTAGCCAAAGGACATCCCGCGAGGCGCGCGCCAAGGTCGGCCCTCGTTCTCCGCGGATAGTTCTCAAACCTCGTTGGTAGATCGTCCCAAGCAGGCGCAGCGGATCTTCGCGAGTCAGCGCTTCTATCAATTGTGCCTTAGATCCTTCTATTGGCTGGGCGCTATCACCGGTTTGCCGCAAGCCTTCCATTGCTTTAGTCTGCGGACATGTCGTAGTTACTGACCGATCGTTTCGCTGAGGGGGCGAAAGTTCATGGAAATGCAGCAGGTCCGCTATTTCCTGGCCCTGTCCAGCACCTTGAACTTCACCAGGGCAGCTGAAGAGTGCAACGTCACGCAACCTGCGTTGACGCGCGCGATCAAGACTCTTGAAGATGAGCTGGGCGGAGAGCTACTGCGGCGCGAGCGCCAGCATTCTCATCTGACTGAACTCGGCCGGCGCATGCTGCCTTTGCTGCAGCAGTGTTACGATGCCGCTACTTCCGCCAAGTCGCTCGCAAAGGCAGTGCAAAGCAGCGAGGTGGCTCGCCTCAACGTCACCATTTCGAACAGCGTCAATATCGCACTGCTGGTTTCGCCGTTCACGGAGCTTTTCCGCGCCTATCCCGGCGTCCACCTCAAGATCAACCGCGGCTCACCGGGTGCCGTGGTCGACGCTCTCAAAAATGGCGAGGTCGAATTGGCAGTGGCCGGTCCACTGGGACAGGCCTGGGATCGGCTCGATACATGGGCGCTCTTCAAGGAAGGAATCGAGCTGGTCGTCAACTCGGATCATCCGCTTGCCCGCCGCAACGAGGCCGATGTCGCTCTGGCCCAGCTCGCAACGGAACCTGTGCTCAGCAGGATCGACTGGGAAACCAGCGAGGAACTGTCGCGTTGCCTTTCCGAGAAAGGCCTTACGCCGCGAACCGCACATGAAGTCGAGACCGACCAGGATCTCCTCGCACTGCTCGAGGCCAACGCCGGAGTCGGCTTCGTCTCGCTGACCGCGCCTCGGTCTCCGAGCACGCGCCGGCTCAAGCTTCGCGACCTGGACGTTTCGCGGGTCGTCTCCGTCTACGCGGTTGCCGGCCGGCATCGATCCCCGGTCGCCACGACCCTGCTCAACCTGCTGAGGTCGACCGACTGGTCGCCCTTCGGCGTCAGCGAGCCCGCCTGAGCGCCGTGATCAGGTCGTCAATGTCCATACGCTGGCGGTAGTCGGGATCGACGAAGCGATCGGTGATCACCCCATCCATGCCGACGACGAAAGTCGCGGGGATCGGCAGGAACCAGCTGGCGTTGCCTTGATAGTGCGGGAGATCATACGCAACGCCCATCAACCGCTCCATCTCGGTGCCGATCCAGATCGCAAGGTTGAGCGAGAGCGCATAGCCATTGTCCATGTCGGTCAGAAATGGGAACTGCGCCCCGACCGCGGCCTTCATCGCCTTCGCAAACCTGCGCCGCTCCGGCATGATCGCCACGACCTGTCCGCCCAGCGAGGCAATTTCCTGCTGCGCCTCGACGATGCCAATGGCATTCAAGCGGCAATAGGGGCACCAGTGACCGCGTTGAAAGGTGATGACCGCGGGACCCCGCAGAAGAACTTCGGCCAGGCTGACCAGCCTGCCCTCGTCGTCAGGCAACAGGAATGCAGGCATTGTATCGCCGGGAGCAGGCGCCAAGCCTCCAGCGCCTTGTATTTCCAGGCGTACCACTAGGCGTTCGACCGCGTCGGCAAAATCCGGATTCAGGCGACGCACGGCCGCGGCAATCACCGCCATCCGTTCATTGAGAGGCGCATCAAGTTCGATGGCTGCCTGGACGGACTGCTCGAATGTCATTGCCTGGTCGTCGGCGGCCATTTCTGCACTTTCACGAGTCTCACGCAGCCTACCATCGAAGCCCCTCGGCAATTGCCATGCTTTTCCTGCATGGTTTCGATGTGCTGCGTGCATCGACACAATGCCAGATTCATGTTGTGTTCGCCGCCTCTGGTCGACGCGTTACATCATGTTCCTGATATCCGCCGAAAAAGTCGGAAACCCGTAGACCGTCTCGGACAGCTCCCGTGCCGTGATGCCGTGCCTCATGGCAAGCGCGAAGATGTGGATCAGTTCCTCGCCGGCATGGCCCACCATGTGTGCTCCGACGATCCGATCGGTTGGTTCCTCGACAATGATCTTCGACCACGCGACCGTCTCGCCATAAGTCCTCGTGGACAGCCAGCCCTGCATGTCGTTCACGTGGACCCTGACGCTGAGGCCGCGTTCCCTCGCCTTGGTTTCGGTCAGTCCGACGCTTGCCATGGCCGGAATGCTGTAGAGCGAGGCTGGGATGTTAGCGTAGTCGGACCGATGCTTCGGTCCGTCGACGATGTTGCGGCCAACGATGCCGCCCTCATAAGTGGCTACCGGCGAAAGCTGCGGAGAGTTCCATACCGCATCGCCGCAGACATAGACATCGGGGTTGGAGCGTGAGCGCAGATGGTCGTCGATTTCGATGCGGCCTTCGCGATGCACGATGACACCGGCGCCAAGATCGAGACCTTCGACATTGGCCACGCGTCCGGCGCAGTTGACCACCCGATCCGCGTCCACCAGGCATTCGACGCCGTCCCTCGCGAAGCTCACCCGCAGTCGTCCGTCGGACTCTTCGATCTTCTTGACCCAAGCCCTGGTATGGATGCTGATGCCTAGCCGCTCGCTCTCGCCACGGACTTGAGCAACGGCATCCTCGTCGAAGCCTGCGAGCAGTTGCGGCAGGGCCTCGAGGATCGTCACGTCGACGCCGGCGCGTGCGTATACGTGACCGAGTTCGAAGGCGATAACGCCGCCGCCAATGAAAACCACAGCGCGAGGCAGTACAGGATCGCTCAAGACATCGTCGGAAGTCGTTAGATGCTCAGCGCCCGGGATCGGCAACGAACGCGGCTTCGAGCCGGTGGCGATGATGATGTTCCTGGCCTCGAGTTCTCGGGTGCCGACGCGGACGGCGTTGCTGCCGATGAATGCGGCCTCGCCGTAGATGACATCGACGCCTCGCTCGGCCATCAATCCGGACAGCCGGGAGGGGATGTCCCTGATGATGTCCTTTTCCCGGCCAATCAAGGCTCGCCAGTCAAGCTTTGGAGTATCGATCTTGACTGCATGATTGCCGGCTCTTTCGATCTCGTCGAGCGCGTGGGCAGCCGCGACCAGCACCTTCTTCGGTGTGCAGCCGCGATTGGGGCAAGTGCCGCCGAGATCGCGAGCCTCGATCATGGCGACGGAGAGCCCGGCGGCGCGCGTCGCGACCGTGACTCCCATCCCGGCATTGCCGCCGCCCAGGATCACAACATCATACTTTTCCATCGCACCGCCTCCGCCGCGCTAATGAAGCTTGATCCGCGGCCTTGCGCGCCTGGCGATCATCTCGCCGATCGAAGCCAGCGCGGTCCTCGCAAGGCCATGCACCGCCTTGAGATGCAGCTTGTGCAGCGAGCGATACATAAGCCTCGCAATCAGGCCTTCGATCTTCAGCCCGCCGATCAGGCTGCCGAATGCGCCGTAATCGGCGAGCGAGACGAGGGAGCCGTAATCGCGGTAGCGGAACGCCGGCGCAGGCCGTCCCGCGAGACGCGCCGCAATCACCTTTGCCATGTGCTCTGCCTGCTGGTGGGCCGTCTGGGCGCGCGGCGGCAAGGCGTTGTCTTCGCCCCGCAGGAAGCAGCTCGCGCAGTCGCCGATAGCAAACACGTTCTCGTCGCCTCTGGCTTGCAATGTCTCATCGACGACCAGGCGGTTGATGCGGTCCGTCTCGAGGCCATCGAGCTTCTTCAGGAAATCCGGCGCCTTGATCCCGGCGGCCCAGACCACGAGCTCGGCCGGCACGAACAGTTTCCCGCCGAGCCGGATGCCATCCTCCGTCACTTCGGTGACCTTGATCCCGCATCGTATCTGCACGCCCAGCTTGATGAGCAGGCGTGCCGAAGCACGCGCCAGATGCTCCGGCAGAGCCGGCAGGATCCGCGGCCCAGCCTCGACGATGGTGATGCGGATCAACCTCTCGAAATCGATATTGTCGAGATTGTGCGACGCAATCTCGCGCATCGATTTGTGCAGCTCCGCGGCCAGCTCGACACCAGTGGCGCCAGCGCCAACAATGACGCAATGGAGCTGGTCCGGTGAAAGCTGCTCGTACTGCGCGTTGGCGCGCAGGCACGCGTCTATCATGCGCTTGTTGAATCGGGCGGCCTGCTCCGCCGTATCGAGCGAGATTGCATGACGGCCAGCGCCCGGCGTGCCGAAATCGTTGCTGACGCTGCCGACGGCCATGACCAGAGTGTCGTAGCTCAGCACACGCGGCGGGATGACCTGCCTGCCGTCCTCGTCGAAGCTAGGGGCGACAAAGACCTGGCGTTTGGCACGATCGATGCCGACGACCTCGCCAATGCGGTATCGGTAGCCGTGTCGGCTGGCATGGGCGATGTATTCGACGGCGTCATGCGACGCGCTCAGGGCGCCCGATGCCACCTCATGCAAAAGCGGCTTCCAGATGTGGGTGCGGTTGCGGTCGACAAGCGTGACGGAAAGCCGCCGCTTGCCGAACTTGCGGCCCAGGCGCGTCGCCAGCTCCAGTCCGCCCGCGCCGCCACCGACGATGACCACGCGATGCAACGACTTGTCAGCATTGGAAGGAGTCTCCGGAATGGTGCGGAAGAGCGCAGCGTTGTTGGCAAGCACCGCCTCGGGGATCAATCGCATGCCGGGGGTGATGATCTGCATAGAAATTCTCCGTCGTCTCCGAGGCGCCTGACCTCAGTCACTCTTGCGATTCGTGGATCACGATGCCCTGCAGCATGTCGACTTCGCATTCCCACGGCTTCTCCGCGAGCACGCGCTGCCCATGTTCGTATCCCGCCTGCCAGCGGGCGCGGATGCCGGCGCGCGTGAAGTCGATGTCCTTGGTGTGATCCTCGCCGTCGAGGCGCGGCGAAAGCAGCCGAACGAGGTGCATGACCGACGGGCAGCCATAGGATGAAAGCTCCTTGAACATCGGATCGTCGCGCCGGTCTTCGGGAACGAGCTTCGACAATTCGCGCACCACGTGGCGCAGCCGATGCAATTGCTCCTGGCGGGCGACATGGCTCTTGCCGCGGCTGGCGTACTGAAGATCCTTCTGGCGCCCCATGACCTGCCAGATCGATTTCGGCTCCGTGCCGCGGGGCTGCCACATGTTCACCGCGAAGATCAGTGCGTCGCGTCGCGGTCGCGCGTCGAGCACCACCTCGATCGGAGTGTTCGAGTAGATGCCGCCGTCCCAGTAGGGCTCCCCGTCGATGCACACCGCTGGAAAAGCCGGCGGCAAGGCGCCCGACGCCATGATATGGGCGGTCGACAGCGGCATCAGAGTGCTGTCGAAATACTTGAGCTCGCTGGTGTTGACGTTGACCGCGCCGACCGTCAATCGCGTGTGGCGGCGGTTGAGGTAATCGAAGTCGATCAGGTTGCCGAGGGTCCGCTTCAGCGGATCGGTGGTATAGTAGGAGGCATTCTCCACCCCCACTTCGCGGTTGACGCCAAACATGGCGCTCGGGTTCGGTTCAAAGAAGCCGGGTATGCCGCGCATCACCGTGCCCATGTTGGCAAAGATGTTGCTTGGAACCATCATCCGGAAAAACTCGTCCAGAGGGCTGCTCCGGGTGACGCCATCCCAGAACTCCTGGAGCCTAGGCAGCCGATCCTTAGGCTCGTTTCCGGCAATCAGCGCGGCATTGATGGCGCCAATCGATGTGCCGATCACCCAATCCGGTTCGATGCCGCCTTCGACAAGCGCTTGGTAGACGCCAGCTTGATAGGCACCCAAGGCTCCTCCGCCTTGCAGGACCAACACGGTCTGGCGCTTTGAAGAAGCGTTGACCTCCGCGGCGGTATACGCCACTGGCGCCGATATCGCAGGATTTCGGATGACGTTGTTCATGGCGTTGTCGCTCCTGGTTTCCGGCGTCTAGTGGGCGGTCCAGCCGCCTTCGATCGGCATGATGGCGCCAGTGATCGAGGCCGCGTCGTCCGAGGCCAGGAACAGGCAGAGCGATGCAACCTGCTCCACCGTCACGAACTGCTTGGTCGGCTGGGCTGCCAGGAGCACGTCCTTGATCACCTGCTCTTCGGTAATGCCGCGGGCCTTGGCCGTGTCCGGTATCTGCTTTTCGACCAGCGGAGTGAGCACGTAGCCGGGGCAAACGGCGTTGACCGTAATGCCCTGTTCGGCAACTTCCAGCGCGACCGTCTTGGTCAGGCCGGCGACACCGTGCTTGGCGGCGACATAGGCGGATTTGTAGGGCGAGGCGACAAGGGCGTGGGCCGAGGCGACGTTGATGATGCGGCCCCATTTGTTCGCCTTCATCGCCTGCAGGGCGCGCCTGATCGTATAGAACGATGACATCAGATCGATGGCCACGACCGCCTCCCATTTCTCGATCGGGAAGTCGTCGATCGGCGCCACGTGTTGAATACCGGCGTTGTTGACCAGGATGTCGACGCACCCGAATTCAGCGATGGCCTTGTCCATCATCGCGGTGATCGAGTCGCCCTTGCTCATGTCGGCATTGTCGTAGCGGACAGTCACCCCGTGATCGGCAGCAAGCCTCGACCGCAGCAGCTCAATCTCGGCAGGGTCACCGAAGCCATTCAGAACGACGTTGCAGCCCTTGGCCGCGAAAGCCTCCGCAATGCCTTGGCCGATGCCGCTGGTCGAGCCTGTTATGAGCGCAGTCTTTCCTCTGAGCATCGTTGTTTCCTTCGGTTTGAGCCGCTGCCGAATTGCCGGCAAGCGGCTGCGGGCAACGGGCTGGACAGCCCTGGCTCTCCATCTCCCGATTAGTATGGCGAGCCATCCAAGCCTCCGGAAATGCCGTTGAGACATGGATTCGATAGCCGACAGTCTGACCCGGACGGCCACGATGTAGACCTGCAGGCTGGGTTGTTTGACGCGAGGGCAGCTTGTAAGATCGACCTGCAACGCGGGTCGTGCGGTATGCAGGCCCAGGGGAAGCGTGCAGTGGAGATCAGCCAGGTCAGATATTTCTTGGCCGTCGCCAAGGAGCTGAATTTCACCAGAGCGGCCGAGCAGTGCAACGTCACGCAGCCGGCGCTCTCGCGTGCGATCAAGCTGCTGGAGGACGAATTCGGCGGGGCGCTCTTCCACCGTGAGCGCCGGTTCACTCACCTCACCGAGCTCGGTCGCATGGTCGAGACCTATCTCGAAGGTGTCTTCGAGAACTCCCGCCAGGCAAAGCAGATCGCCGAGCAGTATGTGAACCTGAAAAAGATGCCGCTGAGGGTCGGCATCATGAGCACAATCGCGCCGGACGAGATCATCGAACTGATCGCAGCCGTCCGTGGGCATCACCCCGGCGTGGAGCTTCACCTTTGCGATTCAGACGCCGTGAATCTTCGAAAGAGGTTGCTTGAGGGCGATCTCGAGGCTGCCATCTATGCGCTGCCGTCGGACGTTCCCGACGAGGAGGTGCACTCCCTGCCGCTGTTTCGCGAGCAGATGGTGATGGCCGTCCACCTGGCTCATCGCCTGGCCAATCAGCGGGTCGTGCGCGTGAGGGACATGAGCAATGAAACCTACATTCACCGCAACAACTGTGAATTTGCAGGCTATGCGGATGCCATTCTCGCCGAACAGGGCGTCACCGTCAGTCCCGTCTACTGGAGCGATCGCGACGATTGGACACTGGCCATGATCGCGGCCGGGCTCGGTTTCGGTTTCATGCCGGAGCACACTGCCAAGCACCCGGGTGTTGTGGCCCTGCCGATCACCGAGCCGGAATTCTGGCGCGATGTGAATCTCGTCACGGTGCGCGGCCGCAAGCATTCGCCTGCGGTTGGCGCGCTGGTCCGCGAGGCCACGCAGAAGAAGTGGTTCGGCGAGCGGGCAAAGGCGTTGTCCGCCGCCGAGTGACCTCCCTGCGCGATCCAGGCAGCCTCGCAGGCCCTGGCGGATCTTCGGCACATCGCCCCTGATCAGTTTTTCCTGACCGTCGAGGTCACGGACTGGATGACCTCGGTTGCCATCTTGAACTGCGCTTGCCGATCGGTAATGCCGTGCCGCTTGGCGATCCAGTCGAAGTCGCTGTAGGCGGCGTAAACTGCACCGTCGGGAGTCTGGTAGACCAGCACGCGCACCGGCCAGTCCAGGCCGGCCTCGGGATTTGAGGTGATGAAGGTCGTGCCGAGCGCAGGATTGCCGAACATGACGAGCCGCGAAGGCCTGACCTCGTTGCCGGCTTTGTTGCCGAGCTTTGCCTGATCGATCACGCCAAAGAACGTGATGCCCTTCTTGAGGACGTCCTTCTTGATGCGGGCGACGGTCTCGGCGACGGAATAGTCGCTCTTCACGGTGACGACGCCGTCGGAGGCGGCTGCCGGGACGACGATCGCCTTCAGAATGGCGGCGCCGGTAATCATGGTTTTCAGGTAGTTGGTCATGTCTGTCTCCTCAGTTGGATAGCCAAGTTTTCGGTCTTTAGATCTCAGGTCTTTGGCGTTTGCAGCACGCGCGCCACCGCGATGGCGGCCACAAGGACCACGACGAGCCCGGCTACGCATGCGGTCCAGCCGATCCGGTCGTAGACCTGTCCGATGACGAAGCTGCCGGCGAGCCCGCCCGCGTAATAGGAGGCGAGATAGATGCCGCTTGCGGCGGCGCGGTCGCGCGATGCCGTGCGGCTGACATGTCCAGTTGCGATTGCCTGCGCCAGGAAAGTGCCGATGGCGACAAGCGCCATTCCGGCAAGAACGATCGGCAGGCTGGTCGTGAGCATCAGCAGCAGACCGAGGATCGCCAGCGCAAGCGTTGCGCCAATGCCGATCCGTGGGCCGAGGCCCGCAGCGACACGCCCGGCGAGCGGGGTGGTCAGCATGGAGGGCAGGAAGACGAAATACACCAGCCCCAGCGCCATAGGCGACAGCGACAGCGGCGCGGCGACGAGCTGGAAATTCACATAGGTGAACGTGCCGATGAAGACGAAGAGGATCAGGAAGCCGATCGCGAAACAGGCGCGCAGCTCGGTGTTTTGCAGCGGGGCTTTCCAGGCTGCGCGGGCAGGTCCGCCCGTCGCATCGAAGCGCATCATTGCTGAGGTCTTCTGCAGCGTGAACCAGACAAGAGCGGCGCCGAGCAGATTGAGGCCAGCGAAGGTCAGGAAGTTGGTGGAGATGCCGAACGTGTCGGCGACAGCGGCCGACATCAGCCGTCCGAAAAAATTGCTGGCGACATTGCCGGTCACATAGGCCGCAAGCGCGCTCGTGGTCTGCCGCGCGGAAAAATGCTCGGCCAGGTAGGCCATAGTCAGCGTGAACGCGGTGGACATGCACAGGCCTTGCGCCACGCGCAGCAGGGCGAAAACCACGATATTGTCCGTCTGCGAAAGCAGCGTCGTCGGGATGGCCAGGATGGCCAGGCTGATCCAGATGCCATTGCGGCGATCGATGCTGCGCCCGAAGAGAGCGACGGCGATGCCGGCCACCGCCATGCCGAACGTGCTGGCATTGACGGCGAAGCCCATGGTGGCGCGGCTGACGCCGAATTTTATCACCAGCGAAGGCAGGATGGCCTGGGTGGCGAACAGATCGACGAGCGTGAGGAACGCGATCACGGCGATCAGGCCGAAGCGCCAGCTGTCCGCGGCCACTATGCGCAGTCGCGTCGGTTCGGTGTGTTCACTGGTCGTCATGACGGGGCTCCGTGGCCACACGTCCCCAGGCGATCGCCCGAGGACGCGCTTTGAGTTTGCTGATGCTTGGAATCCGCTCACCGCGGCGAGCGGCTCACATCGTGTGGTCTTCGTGCATCGCAGGCGGCAGGACGTCGGCCGAATAGAGCACGGCGGGGACTTTGCCGTTGTTCTTCCACCAGTGGGCGAGCTGGCCGAACTCGGCCGTCACATCGCCGGCAGGATGCTCGATGCCCACCTTGCAGGTGCTGGCGTATTCGGTGATAGATCCCTCGACGACGATGATGTTGGCCGGGCGAACATTGTGCTCATGCCACGGCACGACGCCGCCGGGCTGAACGACGAGCTTGCGCAGGCGCAGCATGTTGCCTTTCCAGGCCTCACCCTTGCTGCTCAGATCGATCGCCGAGAGAACCGTGTCGGTAACGCCGACCGGTTTGCTCGGATGTTCCTGGATGTCGGTCGTGGCAGCCTGGCCGGCAGGGCAGCCGCCGGCGAAGGCCGGAGCAGCGGAAAATGCAGCGGTCGCGGACAGCAGTCCGAGTGTCAGCGCCAGCTTCAGCGGCACCTGCAATGCAATAGTCTTGGAAGCCATGTCTATTTCTCCGTTGTCGGTGCCCAATCGCGGACGCGGGGGCATGAGAGGAGAGTGACCGGAGCCTCAATGAAAGAGAAATGCTGACTGGCTCTCAAATCGATACCTGAAAACTATCGTAGACAATCGCGGCTGCACAAAAGGCGCACGACAGGACTTGTCGCACGCCGCCGGAGTTTCTTTGGTATTGCTTCAGGCTGCTGTCTTGCGGATCGCTTGAGTGAGGGCACTCTCCGGCCAGCCATGCGCCTTGACGCTGTTGACGAAGGCCGATGCCGCCGGCGAGAACCTGCGTCCCGCCACAACGACCAGGGATACCTCCCGCCAGACCTCAGGGTCGATGACGGGGCGGACTTGCAAGCCCGGTATCACCGCGCTGAACTCTGGGATGAAGCAGATCCCCAGGCCTCCGGAGACCATGTTCTGGATCCAGTCCTCGCGCTCGCTGGCATAGGAGATTCTGAGCTTCACGCCGCGGTCGTTGCACAGCCCGGCGAGGTGATCGCGATACTCGCAGTTGAGGCGCCTGAGATAGTTCTCACCGTCGAGTTCGGCGATAGCGACATTGTCGTTGCGGGCCAGCCGGTGGCCGTTGGGAAACGCGAGGACGAACCGTTCGCGATAGAGCGGCGTAACATCGAACCGTTCCGGAAAGCTGTTGCTGGACGCCATGATGGCGACGTCGATCTCGCCTGATTCAAGCAGCTGGGAGAGCGATGCCGGCACGCCCTCCACCAGTTGCAGCTGGATGCCTTGCTGGCGCCTGTTGAAGTCGGCGAGAAGGCCGGTGAAGCGGCGCGGACCGATGGTGCACATGACGCCAACCTTGAGGTTGGCGTTTTCCAGGCACAGGAACCTCGACGCCTCCTGCCGCACTCCCGTCAGCTCGTCGAGGATCTGCTGGAACCGGGGGCGCAGCAGCGCGCCCAGATCGGTCAGGTGAGTCAGGTTTCGCTCACGGCGAAACAGCAGCCCGCCGACCTCGTCCTCGAGTTGCTGGATGGCGCGCGACAGCGCCGGCTGGGTGACGTTGCACTTTTCGCCTGCGCGCGTGAAGTTCCGTGTCTCGCACACGGCAAGGAAGTAACGGATGTGATGAATGTCCATGCCGATTTGTCCCGAATTGCAAACGAGGCTTTTCGTGGCTTCGGAGACTGCCCGAACGCTTGTGTCGGCGCCAATGCACTGCGGCTATAAAGTCGATAGCCGCCCGACATGGCGTTATGATCGCCCTTGCAAGCATCGCATGCGGCATGGCGAGCTGGATCCTCGCGAAAAATGATGGCGAGCAAGCCGCTCGCCGTCATGTCGGTTTCTGTATTGCCTGGGACCGCCGGACAGCTCAGTTGGCGCCGCCGAGCGCCTGCAGGTTGGCGCAGAATTCTGCGTGCGGCTTACTCATCGCGGCATCCTGACATTCCTTCATCATCGTGCCCTGCTTGTCCTTCGACATCGCGTCCCAGGCGGCCTTGAATTCGGCCTTGGGCTTCATCGTCTTCATGCTGGCGTCGGTGAAGAACGGCTGCATGTTGGACGGTTCGTCGAGCGCGCCGGCGAACGCAACGCCGCTCGGAACGGAAAGTGCAAAAGCGCCGAGGCAGATAGCTTTGAGATTCATTTTAAGTCCTTATCTAGGTTAGGTAATCGTCCTATCGACAACCGTTTGAATGATTTGACAGCAATTCAGAATTACTGGGTTCCTCCTTGCTGATATGGACTTTGCTGCAATCGCCTGCCAACTTCCCAATGCCATCTGCGTATGGAGTTTATGCCGGTTCTGTATCCCGCTGATGCTTTGGCGGCACAGCCGCTAGTTGGCACCGCCCAAAGCGAGTACGTCGGCGCAAAATGCGGCATGGGGCTTGCTCATCGCCGGATCGTTGCATGCCTTGGTCATTGTGACCCGGTCGTGCTTCGGCATGGCGAACCAGGCCTTCTTGAATCGCGCCATCGGTTTCATCGTTTTCATTGCCGCGTCCGTATAGAACGTCGGCAATGCGGCGAGGTCACTGAACGGATCGGCTGACGTCGGGCTCGCACCAAGACTGATTGCAAGCGCAGCCACACAGGTGAGTTGTCTTCTCATCATGTATCTCCTCCTTCCAGGCCACGGTTCCGGCAGCGCTTCCAAAGCAAGCGATCCTCATCGACTGGCCTGTTCGGATGAAGAGTGCGACGCGCCAAGACCGGCAGCCAATGCAATCTGCCTATGGACTTCATGCCACCTTGGCATTTCGGCTGAACAAGAAGATGGGGCAATCTCTCTTCATTCGCCTTGTTTACGACCTTGGGATGGAGACCAAACCATGCTTGCCCAGCCCGCAATGAGAACAGACCAAGCCGTCATGTCAGTGGCTGATCTTAATGTGGAAGACCGGACGATCGACATCGTGCTGGCAAACGATGCACATGGCGCTTTCGTCTGGGGCGTGCTCGATCGCCTGCTGGACGAACCGAGCTGCAGCTTCAGCGGCGTCACCGCGTCGGGCTTTGCAGCGATGGAAGCGGCGGTCTTTGTCTATGGGCTAAGCGTCGGCGGCAGGCGCGGCGCGCGGACGGCACTCGCCAATTTCTGGCGGCGCGTCAGCCACGCCTCGGCTTTCGCCGATGACAGAGCCAGTCTGCTTCGATCTATCCTGGAACAGTCAATCGAGCTCGAGCAAATCCGTGACGAAGGCTGCCCGGTGAAACTGGGCGTCCTGGCCGTCAACGCGCGCACGGACGCGGTGAAGATATTCACAAGCGACCAGTTGTCCATCAACGCGATCGTGGCGGCGGCCACGATCCCCTTCCTCTCTGTGCCGGTTGAGATCGACGGTGATGTCTATTGGGGTGACGGCGACGTCTTGCAGTCGCCGCCTGTCCTATCAACTGAAGCTCGCCATCGTCTGATTGTCACCGGGAGACCTTCCGTGTTCACGACACCGTGTCCGGATCGCAGCTTCGCAGCCAGTCACTGCGTGACCAAATGCGCGCCGGTTCATACTATATTCGACAATCGATACCGTGCCGGAGTTCCGCTGCTCCTGCGGCCCTGGATCGACTGGGGCGAGCTGACCGACATGCGCAACAGGGGGCGGCAGCGTGCAGCAGACTGGCTTGCCGCTGATCCTCTCCGCACGGATGAAACCCCGGCCGCAAACTGCGAAAGACGATACATCTAGGCGCCTCCTTCCCGCCTAGCCGCGCCTGCTTCGCATACTCCCGAATGCAGGTGCCAAGCCCTCCGGCGCCCCCGCCGGAGGGCTTTTTCGCGTCGCCTTCCGGGACATAGTGACCACGTATCAATTCCATGCCGAGACAGCATTTCAGCTCGCCACCACGATCGGAGAGACTGATTTGCAGACGGGCCCAAGGGCCGGTCTTTCTCTCGAAACACCAACCAGGAGACAAGCCTGTGATCAACATCAAGACCCTCATCGGATCGGCCCTCGCTGCCGCCACTTCCCTCGCTGCGACGGCGGCCTACAGCGGCCCCGCCGCCAAGCCCGGCTTCGCCTTCGAGAAGTGCTACGGCGTCGTCAAGGCAGGCCAGAACGACTGCCAGACCGCGACGCATTCTTGCGCCGGCACCGCCACCGCCGACAATCAGCCGGATTCCTGGCTCTACGTGCCCGCCGGCAGCTGCGCCAAGATCACAGGCGGCAGCGACAAGGCGAAAGCCTGAACGATCCAGACTTCGAGCCAACCCTCTAGAATGGAGCAGACCGATGTCCCGTGCGTTTCAGCCCCTCGCGATCCCCGCATCAGCGGGCATCGGTCTACGCTCTCCCCACATCAGCGAAATGCTGACGCGACGGCCTTCTGCCGGCTGGCTAGAGATTCATGCCGAGAACTACATGGGAGACGGCGCCGGCGTCGAGGCGCTTGAACGGCTGCGCCAGATCTATCCATTGTCGGTGCATGGTGTCGGCCTGTCGCTGGGCGGCGCGCGAGGCTTGGATCGCGACCATCTGGAGCGACTGCGCAGGGTCTGCGAGCGCTTCCAGCCCGATCTGGTCTCCGAGCATCTTGCCTGGAGCGTCGCCGACGGCGCCTACCTCAACGATCTGCTGCCGCTGCGCTATGACGAAGAGGCGCTGGCGATCGTGACGCGCAACGTCGAGACTGTCCAGAGCACACTAAAGCGGCAGGTGCTGATCGAAAATCTGTCCGCTTATGTCGCCTTTGCGGATTCCTCCATGAACGAGGCCGAATTCCTAGCCGAGCTCGTCGCGCGGACTGGCTGTGGCCTGCTGCTGGACGTCAACAATGTCCAGGTCTCGGCGCACAATTTGCAATATGATGCGACGGCTTTCATCGATGCGCTGCCAGCCGATGCAATCGGCGAGATACATCTTGCCGGCCATGCGACCAATCAGGTCGGCGCCGACACCGTGCTCATCGACGATCATGGCTCACGCGTGCCGCCAGTCGTCTGGTCACTCTACCGGCATGCCATAGACCGGCTCGGACCGCGCCCGACGTTGATCGAATGGGACACCGATGTCCCGGTTCTCGACGTGCTGCTCGGCGAGGCCATGTGGGCCGACATGCTGACCGCTTCGATCATGTTCAACCGCAAGCAGGCTGCGAGACAAGCGGCGGCAGCCAAGCCCCGGCCGATGCCCACCCTGCTTTCTTTCGAAAGCGCGAGGACCAGCATGCCAGTGCTCGCGGCATTTGCCGCCGCCAAGGCCAGACCGGTCATGCCCGTGGCGTTGCCGCCAATGGAGGGGGGATACCATGCTGCCGCTTGAGCACCTGCAGACCACCATGGCGCGCTCGGTGCTCGCCATGGAACCAATGGTCAGTGTAAAAATGCTGACCGCCGGCAAGGCCGATCCATTGGCCCGCCTGCGCATCTACCAGAACAACACGCGCAGCTCCTTAACTGCGGTGCTGGTGGCGGTCTTTCCGGTCACGGTTCGGCTGGTAGATGAACGCTTCTTCCGCTATGTGGCGAGCGAGTTCATTCGACGCCATCCGCCGGTTGAATCGCGCCTTGCGCGCTATGGCGCCGGCTTTCCGCGCTTCCTCAAGACGATCGACACGCTGTCCGACATGCCGATCGTCGCCGAAACGGCTCGGCTCGAATGGGCCATCGCGGAGGCACTCGATACTGCTTCGCTGCCACCCCGCAGCCTTTCGGACTATGACAAAACCGACCTGGGGCCTTCACCCGATATCCTGCTACAGCCATCGCTCAGGCTGATCGTTTCACACTGGTCGATCCTGTCGGTGTGGACAGCGCACCAGCAGGGCACAGCTGTCGACCGGCATTGCACCTGGACGAGACGCCCCGAACGCGTGGCGTTGTGGCGGGCCGGGAACAGCGTTCGCCTGGTTCTTCTCGACCGCGCAGACTTCGCCTTCCGCCATTCTCTCAAGCACGGCCTCGGCCTCGAACATGCTGCAAGCCGCGCGCATGCGCTCGAACCTAACTTCGACCTCGTTTCCGCGCTCGTGCGCCTGTTCGCCGACGGGCTCGTCACAAACGTGCGCATCACCGTGCCTCCCCTCTCAAACTGATGGAGACAGTCATGACCGCAATTTCAGAGCGTTCCTCGACGAGCCAGGCCGGTCTATTCGGTTTCTATAGGCGTATGATCAAACTGCCCGAACTCATCCCATTCTCGCTGGTCCAACTCGGGGCACGTGTGGCGGTCGCGCATGTCTTCTGGCAGTCCGCGCAGACGAAGCTGGCATCCTGGCCGGTGACCCTGCAGCTGTTCGCCAGCGAATATAATCTGCCGTTCATCGATCCGTCGATCGCGGCACCACTGGCGACGACCGCCGAAATCACCGGCTCGGTGTTGCTCTTCCTGGGGCTGTTCTCGCGCTTGGGCGCGCTGATGCTGCTCGGTGTCGTATCGGTTATCCAGATTTTCGTTTTCCCCGAGAACTGGGCCGAACACCTGCTGTGGGCGTCATTGCTTCTCCTCGTGCTGACACGCGGGGCCGGCGTGATTTCGCTTGATCGTATTGCTGACAGCCTCTTTGCAGCGAGACGCCAGAGCTAGCTCGCGACTAACCGCGGCTAGATCGCCATCATCGCCTCCGCAACCCGTGACCTGCAGTGCGGCCGCCGGTAATATCCGCTTCAGGTGGTGGCAAAGTTGACCTTAACGGCCGAGATGCGGTGCAAACCGGTCGTCCGGCGTTGAATGTCTGGACGTCGCTCTTGGGTCAGAAATTCGTGTAGGGCATCTTGAAAATGTTGAAACAGCAGAATTGATTAGAGCCAATTGGGTGGCGATCTGACGTCATTCCTCTTTTTGAATCTCGGGTTCGCCGGACCATACGAGATGATACGAGACATATGGGTTGGCGAACCAGCCGCTAACATATTGATTTTGCGTAGAAAACGTTGACCCTCCGGGCCTACCATTGTCGTTATTTATCAATGATTTAGCGGCTACGACGTCTGCCATCGTCGCCTCGGGGCGCCATCGGTCCGACACCGATGGCTGGGGAGCAGGCTGTTTAGACCTCGGATAGGTTTTGCCGATATTTATCGGAAAAAGGAGGCGGAAAGTCATGACCGAGATCTGGCACTCACTCCTCGCCAATCTTGCCCTCGTCTCCATCCTGGTCGTCGCCTGGGACCTTGTGGCGGATTTCACGGGGCGTCTCCGGCAGCGGGTACAGTCGCTCCTTCTCGGCCTGGTCATGTGCGCGGGCTCGATCATTTCCATGGCGACCGCTCTGTCCGTCTCCGGCTTCGTCGTCGATCTGCGCGCTGCTTTCGTCGGCGCCGCCGCGTTCTTCGGCGGGTGGCCGGCGTGTTCATCGCCACCGCCGGTTCCATTGCCTATCGGCTCTATCTTGGCGGGCAGGGTGCCAGCGTCGGCGTCGTGAGCATCCTGATCGCCGCCGTCGTCGGTCTGGCATGGCACCACATCGTCGCGGCCCGGTCACGCACCATGTTCGACATACTCGGCCTCGGCGTGTCGGTCGCGCTTGCCGGGCTGATCACCCTTCTGATCATGCCCCCGCAAGTCGTCGCCGGCTTTGTGCAGCAGAGCACGTTGCCGTCGCTGGTGTTCCGCTTCCTCAGCGCCTTCATCATCGGTGTGCTGCTCGACCGGCAGCAGCGGCGGCGCGAGCTCGCCATGTCCAACATGATCTATCGCGCCATGGTTCGCGAGCTGCCGGATTGCCTGAATATAAAGGATGCCGAGGGGCGCTTCATCGCCGCCAATCCAGCCACCGCCGAACTGGTGCGCGCCGCCTCGGTTGAGGACCTTATCGGCAAGACGGATTTCGATTTCTATCCCAAGGACGTGGCCGAGCGCTTCAGACAGGATGAAATGGGCGCGCTGGAGGCCGGGCATACATTGCGCATCGACCAGCCCGCGCTCCTCCCGGACGGCAGGCAGGGCTGGCAAGGAGCGGCCCCAGCGGCGGCCCGATCCCGTCGCCGGCCTGATGGAGCAGGGCAGGCGCCTGCGGGCGGCGGGGAAGCTGCCCGAGGCGGAGAAGGTCTATCGCCGGGCGCTAAGGCTGGCGCCGAAGAACACCGACGTCCTGGTCGCCCTTGGCCTTGTCGTCGGCTCCGGCCAGCGCTTCGACGAGGCCGGGCATTTCTTCGACCGGTCGCTTGCCGTCAAGCCCGGCCTTCTCGACGCGCGGCTGGGCAAGGTTCGCCTGGCGATCTGGCAGGGCGATGCGCCGCGCGCCCGCGTCCTGGTCGACGGCGTGCTGGTCTCGGCGCCCAACAATATCGAGGCGCTCGACCTCGATGCAAGAGTTGCCTTGCTCGAGGCCGACTACACGCGGGCCGGGCAGTCGTTCCGGCGCGTGCTTGCGCTCGATCCGCGCAATACCGAGGCGCTGGTCGGGCTCGGCGATGTGCGCCGTGCCGAGGGTAACGACGACGCCGCGCGGGAAGCCTACAGCCAAGCGCTCGCCATCGAGCCGGGCTCTGCCGATATCGCGCAAAGGCTGGCCGTGCCGCCGCCGCGCAGATGGCGGCTCGACCTCGGCAGCGAGGTGAGCGATCTCACCGACGGGCTCGGCGACTGGACCGACAGTTCGGCCGGCGTTGCCTATCGGCTCACGCCGCGCACGACGATTTCCGGTCGCACCCGTGTGGCCACCCGCTTTGGCCACACCGACGTCCAGATCGAGGGCCGCATCGACCAGGCCTTCTCGCCGGGTTTCTCCGCCTATGCGCTGGCCGCGGCGACGCCGGACGCCGATTTCCTGGCGCGCTATTCGATCGGCGCCGGCGCTTCCTGGCAGGTCGTGGCGCCGGCAAAGGCGTTCGGCTCGCTTTCGCTCAACATCGACGCCCGCTACGACGATTTCGCCAACACAAATGTCACCAGCATCGCGCCCTGGGTGCAGGCCTATATTCTCGACGGCCGCCTGGGGCTTTCCGCCCGCTGGGTGCATGCGCAGGACGATATCGGCACGCGCGCGGACGGCTAAGTGCTCCGCGCCGATCTCGCGGTGACGCCGCGCTTCAATGTCTTCGGCGGCTACGCTGACGCCCCCGAAATCTCCGACGGCACGCTGGCGCCGACCCGCACCGTCTTCGGCGGCATCTCCTGGGACGTCAGCGACCCGCTGACGTTGCGCGCCAGCGTCGCGCATGAACAACGACCCGACATTCGACCGAGAGATATTCGGTCTCGGGCTGACCGCGCGGTTCTGACCATGTGGTACATCTGGGATCTCTCCATATTGCTCAGCACTCTTTCCCTGGTGATCATGCTGTTCCTGATCGCGCGGCGCGTGCTGCAGGAGCGCCGGAGCAAGGCCGAGGCCGACCAGCGGCGCCAGCTTCTGACGGCGCTCATCGCCTTCACCGAAAGCCGCGACCGCGAGACGTTGAAGGCGGCGATCCTTGCGGTGCCGCCCGGCGTGGCGATCGATGCCGGCTTCGAGTTCATCTCGCTGCTACGCGGCGAGGAGCGTGACGACGTGCTTGTCGCCTTCGACGAATGCGGCCTGCCGGCCCTCGTATGCAGGCAGCTGGAACGGGGCGATGTGGCCGAACGCATCCACGCGGCCGAGATGCTGGCGGCGTTGGGCTCGGAGGATGCGACGGCAAGGCTGCTTTCGGCGCTGGACCAGGACCGCTCGCGCGAAGTCAGGATCGCCGCCGCCATCGCGCTCTGCGATCTCGGCAGCCTGCCGCTGCTCGGCGTCGCCCTGGACAAGATCGGCGTGGCGGGGCAGCGCTCGCGGCGCCTGATCGAACTGTTCAAGCGCTTTCCGCGGTCGCGCTTCAACGAGCTTGCGATCCATGCGTCGCGTGCCGACGCGGTGCCCTTCATCAGGGCGGCCGCGATCGAAGCGCTCGCCCGCGCCGGCGGCTTCGGCTTTGCCGCCTTCTTCGCCGGACTGACCGGCGATGCCTCGCCCGAGGTTGCCGCCGCGGCGCTGCGCGCGCTGGGCCTGACGGGTTACGCCGGCGCGCCGGCCATCCTGGCGAGCGCGATGGAAAACGACGACTGGGACGTGCGCGCCGCCGCCGCCGAGTCCGCGGGACGCCTCGGCCTGCCAGAACTCGCCGCGCCGCTGTCCAGGCTGATGGACGACGAGGTCTGGACCGTGCGCTGACGGCGGTCGCCGTGATCGAGAATTTCGGCTACCGCCAGCTCAACAATTTCTGGCGCGTGAAGGGCTGGTGGCAGTTCCTGCGCGCCGACCAGAGCTGGGGCGAGATGACCCGGACCGGCCTCGGCGCAAAGAAATGAGCCCCGGCTGGCCCGGCTATTTCAGCGTGCGCTCGATCTCCGCGATGAGTGCATCGAGCGCCGCGCGGACAGTCGCGCCATCCGCCTGCTCGACCAGCAGTGCCTCCAGCGCAGACGCCCGCGCGCTGATCTCCGCAAACCCGAACGTCCCCGCCGCCCCCGCCAGCGAGTGGGCGATCCGGATCAGCGTGTCGTCGAAGCCGGGCAGGGGGCCGTCTTGATGCGCGATGACCTTCAGTTCTGCCAGCTGATCGGCGCACCGGGCAAGGAAACGTAGCCGCAGGGAGGCGAAGGGATCGATTGGGATGGGGCGATGCTCCATGGCCGATGTTTGAGGTATTCAAGCAGAAAGCGGCTTGGGTTGAAACGGGCTGCTTTCACGCATGACCGCCAGCCTTGCAACGCCGGTTTGCGCTGGCCGGTCTTCCCGCTGATTAGCCGCGAAGCAAACACCCTCTGGTGCCGTCCTATTCCGCAGCCTGCGGTTGCCAAGCTAGCAGTCGATCCTTGAGGGATGTACCCGCTTATCCGGCACGGGGCCCGCGCCAGCATCCGTGGGGCGTTCTCCACTGCTATTGGCCGTTTCCCGTGATCTTTTGCCGGCGAGATCTGACCGCCTCCAGTAGTTCGCGTTCGCTGGTGTGAACATTTCGAAAAACGGCTACAACCATCACTGCTAAAATTTCGGCGGTCTGGTCCAAAGGATCGAGCTGTTCATCCGCGCAAACCTGATTGAACACGCGTTCGCATACAGCCAGATCGAGAGGACTAAGACAGGTGCGATTGAAACGCCGACGTAGCATTTTAGCGACCCTTTCAGGCCCGCCGCCCGTGTGCTGCGGCGGGCCTTTATCACTGAGGCTTGAGCGATAATATGGTCAATAGTACTGTAGTAAGATTGCTCGGTATCTTATAAATTCGCCGTCAATAGTCCCAACATCTGCGCGCACTCGCGAGATCTGTATTGTCCGGCGATCATCAGCTGGTAATAGTCTCGCCGCTTATTGTCCGGTATGCGAAAACCGCGCCGAAAATCCGCTGCCTCTTTTGGAGTTCTGGTGCAGCCAAGTTTGCTGGCACTGACTTTCAGACTCGCTAGTGAGCATCCGAGCTTTGCTGCAATATCTTTCAATGGTTCGTTATTAGCGTACCCATCAAGAATTATCTTGCGGCGAGCTTCTCCTTTGAGCTTCTCCTTCATTTCGTGTCCTCCTCGACAGCGCTTTCACGATGCCGGATTCTATACGCACCAGTTTGAAGAGTGTCGTTATCTTCGCATCCAGAAACTTATCTCGGGATGCATTTCTTACTGTAACCCAGCGTGATCGACGATGCAGTCGACAGGCTTGCCAGATACCCCGGATACACCACATGATTGCGAGGGCATGGGCATACCGGAATCGGATATGGCACCACGTGCGGTGGACGCTAAGAGGCAAGACGAGGCGCATGCTAAGCAAGCGCCGGAGCGTGAGCGACGTCGTTGGCCGCGCGACGTTCAACCTGACAATGAGGCCGCTCCGCCACTCGCGCCGGTGCTAGAACCGTTGTCCTTTTCAACCATCAAACTAGCACCAGAGGATCAATTCACAGCTTGGCAAGCGCATGTGGCACCGCTTGTTGACGTCAAGCTGCCGGATAACAAATCGCTGGACGACGGCTTTCCTGCCGATCACACGGCTTGGAATCTTGGTGGCATGCTGATCGTTGAACAGCGCGCGCCCGCGCACAGTTATTTGCGTTCTGCAGCGAAGCTACGGTCCAGCTCGATCGATCACTGGTATATCGTCTTACCACACACTGGTCGGTCATGGACCGAGGTTGATCGCCGCGTCGCGGAGGGCCAGCCGGGCAAATTGGAGATCAGATCGCTTGGCTACCCGTTTCGCGGAAGGGTAACGGAATCCGAAAGCCTCTTTCTCTATTTGCCGCGTGATTTGTTCGCCGATGCGGCGCTGACCCTCGACGCGAACAACAACTCAATTCTGTCCGGCAACTTTGCTAACCTTTTGATCGACTACATCAATAGCATCGTAACAAGACTGCGCAGTCTCACGGCTGAAGATCTGCCCCGCATCGTACACGCAACACGCAGCATGATCATTGCCTGCCTTGCGCCTCCGGCCGAACATGCCGCGGCGGCCGAACAACTGGCGAGTGTCGCGCTAATGGAGCGAGCGCGTCGATACGTCCAAAACAATCTGGACGCGGCTCGTCTGACACCGGATTCAATGTGCCGGGCGCTCGGCGTTTCACGATCTCGCCTCTATCAGTTGTTCGAACCAAGCGGTGGTGTTCTCCATTACATTCAAAGTCGCCGGCTTTTGGCAGCCCATCTTGCGCTTAGCGATCCGGCGGACAGCCGACGCATTGTTGAAATTGCGGAAGCCTTCGGGTTCAGTTCAGCGGCAAACTTCAGCCGAGCGTTCAGCAAGGAATTCGGTTACAGCCCCCGCGAGGGCCGCAGGACGATGATATTGCCGCGCCCCGCCCGCTCTGTTTCCCCTGGCGAGCACGAGAGGGCCTCTTCCTTTGAAGGTTGGCTCAAAGCGCTTGGAAGCTGAGTGGGCGTCGGCCTCGATCGAGATCGGCGACGTCTCATTAGATTGCCGTCCGGAGTTCTGCCGGGTGCCGGGCGGCAATCCCGCTACTGAGCAAGGCGACTGCGTGGGCTGACGCCGCCCCAAATAGCACAATCCCTGGGAGAGAGATGCCGCGCCGATATCGAGATATGTACGCCCGGATAAGTATTTGGATGCGCAGCTAACGACAATGCGACCCTATTCGTAGATGTTCGCGATGACTTAGCGGGGGCTCGGCACAGGCGGCAGGTTTCCAAGTTGGGGGGAATATCGCACCGCCTGTGCCGATCGCGCCACTAAGGTGGTGGCGTAATTGAGTTAGCGTGCCAAGGCCGGGGGCGGCCGCCTGGTGTTCATTCCGTCGCAGAATGGCTTAGTGGGGGCTCGATGGCCTAGTGGGGGCTCGGCACAGGCGGGGCAGGTATCCAAATTGGGGATATCGGACCGCCTGTGCCGCTCGCGTCACCGCTATCCGTCAAAGATGGTGGCGTAGTTGGGTAAGCGTGCCAAGGTCGACGGCGACCGGCTGGAGTTCATTCCGCCGCAGATGCCAACTCTTGTCGAGCAGCCGCCCGAAGATGAGGGGTGGGTTCATGAGGCCAAGCTCGACGGCTACCGGACGCAGATCATCATCGACAATGGCGGCGTGCGTCTCTACAGCAAGAACGGCAGGGACTGGACGACAAAATACTGGCCCATCGCCCTGGCAGTCGAACTGCCATGCCGGGCGGCCATTCTGGACGGCGAGGTGATTGTGTCAGGCGATCGGGGTACGCCCGATACTCCTGAACTGGAAGCCGCGATCTGGAATGAGCCGAGCCGTCTGGTGTTCGTCGCGTTCGACATCCTCCATCTCGACGGTCGCAATCTTGTCCCCTTGCCTTTGCTGCAGCGCAAGCAAGCGCTGCGGCAACTGATTGAGCCTGGCCTCGGCAAGATCCAATACAGTGAGCATTTTGAGGGCGACGCGCTGGCGATCTTTCGCGCCATCGAGAAAACCGGGCTTAATGGCGTCATTTCGAAACGCGCCGACAGCCGCTACAGGAGCGGACCGTCTAAAACATGGCTGAAGGCCAGATATTCGAGAAAGCCGATTTCGAATTGCTAGGTGATAATCCCGCGCGGGCGGCGAACGCCGCTCGGCCCCGTTTGCCGTAATATTTCGAATCACCCCGGCGCCTGCGGCAATTATCTGCAAATTATCAATTTATTAACAATTAATGGCTGCTCATCGTGTGGATAAACGACCGCCGGTCACAGCGGAGCATGCATCGCAACTATGCTGCACACGGGGCTTGTTAAGAATGCGAGCCGAAAGTTTGCCAAGCTTGGCGGGTATGCTATTTTTGAACTGGGGGACGCACATTGGCACCGCCTATGGAGGTGGCACTTGCATCCAAAGGCATCAGGCGCCGGCAAGGAGAGTGAGGGGCCTTCTAACGCTGCCTATACCGACGAAGCGCTTCTCGCAGACCTTTTGGCGAACACGACCGAACTTTTGTCGTTCTATAATCGCAACTTCCGGCTGACGCACTACGCAGCCAGGCTCAAAGGCATGTATGGAGGCGCGGTGGCGCAGGGTGCCGCCATTTGGGAGATCTATCCGAGCTTCCTCGATTCGAGCTGTCGCGACGAATTTCTTCGGGTGTTCCAGGGCGGCTCTCCGACAAGCATCGACTTGCCGCGACAATCAGGCGAAGCGCCTCGGTCCGTTTTCGTCTTTGGCACTGCTAATGGTGTTGGAATCAGAGAAACGAGGGAGCACGGTGGGCGGAGCGCAGCGGAGGAGCAGGAGCACGTAATTCTGCTCCATCAGGCGACGCACGACGTGCTGACCGGACTGCAGAATCGGCGGCGATTCGGCGAGCGGCTGCAGCAAGCACTGGCGGCCATCGGCGGACCAAAGCCGAAAGCCGCCCTACTGCAAATCGACCTTGACGATTTCAAAGCGGTCAACGACACGCTCGGCCATGGAGCAGGCGACACGCTTCTTCAGCTCGCGGCAGGTCGAATCCGCGACGCGCTGCAGGACGGCGAATCTGCCTACCGGTACGCCGGCGATGAGTTCGCTGTCATCCAATTGGGCAAGGAGCAGCCCGCGGAAGCCGAACGTCTTGCCGGATCGCTGGTCGACGCGTTCAAGGAGCCGTTCGTCATCAACGGCATTCCCGTCTTCGTTGGCTCGAGTATCGGAATTGCATTCGGCCCGGAGCATGGGACCGACGGCGAGCAGTTGATGAAAGCTGCCGACATTGCTCTTTACGCAGCCAAGACGGATGGACGCGGTTGCGCTCGAACGTTCAACCGTTCGATGCTGCTCTTGCTCGAGCAACGCGAGAATCTGAGGCGCAGCCTTCGAACCGCGCTGGAGCGGGGCGAGCTCTATCTTGAGTATCAGCCGCTCATTCGGCCACCGTCGTCGGTGATCGGTTTCGAAGCGCTGCTGCGGTGGCGGCACCCCGATGTCGGGATCATTCCGCCCAGCGTGTTCATACCCATCGCCGAGGCCGACGGTCTTATGGACCAGATCGGACGATGGGTGCTCGAGCAAGCTTGTCGCCAGGCATTGACATGGCCTTCCTCGCTGACAGTCGCAGTCAACCTGTCGCCGGCTCAGTTCCTGAGTGGTTCGCTGACAGACACGGTCGCTCAGGTCATCGACGCAGTTGGAATCCGAGCCGACCGACTTGAACTTGAGATAACCGAAACGGTTCTTCTTGAGAAGACGATCGACAATATCGATACGCTAAATACTTTGAATGTCTTGGGAATACGCATTTCGCTAGACGATTTTGGAACATACTATTCATCGTTGAGCTATCTCAAGAATTTTCCATTCGACACTTTGAAGATCGATCAATACTTCATCACGGACCTGGAGACCGATCTCAAAGGCCAAACGATCGTGCGATCGATCATCAATCTGGCGCACGGCTTGGGAATAAGCGTCACCGCCGAGGGCGTCGAGACGTCGGCACAAGCACGGTGGCTGATCAAGGAAAATTGCGATTGCCTGCAGGGCAATCTTCTGGGGCGGCCACTCGATGCCGACGCAACGAGCGATTTCGTCAGGCGGTCCGCGCCGAAGGGGGGACGAGCGATGGAGGAATCAAATCGGGCGCTCTAGCGCTTGCACCCTTGTAAAGCGGAGAGTTGTAGAGACGATCGAAGCAGATACCGCGCAGTTCTGGTTATGCGGGACTGGCGCATCACGAGGCGATCAAATTTCCGTCTCGGAGGTCATTGCGCCACCAGAGCTCAATACGGATGGAATAAGGGAGGATGCCGATGGGACCCGTTCATCATGACCTGGCTGGCGAGCCGACTTTTGAGCCGATGATACAGATCGACATGGAAGTCAGAACTTTTGTCTCCGCCTGGAGACACTGCGACTATGTCTCGACATATATGGCCCGGATGATCAGTCAAAATCGATCAGACTCGGTCCGCCATTCAAATCTCTTCTCCTCTGCGTTCAACGAATTGCTGGAAGTCGCGTTTCGTACGCGCCATGCCGATGGCGAATTGGCATGCAGGGTCTCTCGCCATGGCGCGACTGATAGGATCGAGCTGACATTTCCTTGCCTGCCGGAGGAGCGACAATTCTATCAAGAAGCCGTGTCGCAAGTCGCCGGATTTGAAGCCAGGGAACGATACCTTAACTCCGTGTCCGGGGATCTCGCCCCCAGCCGGGAGGTCGTGCTCCTGGAACTGGCTGTCGACTACAACGCAACACTCAGGGTCGAGGAAGCCGACGGCGATGCGGTCAAGCTTGTCGTGGATCTACCGCTTGAGGGCCTTGAACATTGAGCCCTTACAACCTCCTTCCACGCTTCAAGGCGCAATACGACGCGAACAACCAGGAGTTCTCCATATCCGGGGTGGTCCGGCCCCAGGCGATCGATGAGCTCGGGCCCAGCCTTACGTTGCTTCGCGATGCCATTGGTCGTGTGCGCGGCGTTCTCTACGTCAATGTCAGACGCCTGACGCAGATGAACAACGCTGCATTTCACGTCTTTTCGAGGATCATCATCGACGCCTGCCGCGCTCGACCCGAGCTCAAATTTGTCGTCATCACGTCAAGCGTCGTCGGATGGACCTCGCGAAAATTCGGTCGCTTGAGCGGAATCGAACCGAACATCACGGTCGAGGAGTATGACAGCCAATTCTATCCGGGGCAGGGCTTTCTCGAGGAAGGCGGGTTCGTCCCAATCCTGCGCACGCAGACAAAGATGACATGGCGCCACGAGCGCGCAATCTTGCGGCGACACGGCATGAGGCCCGGGATCGTCATGGCCGACATCTGTTGCGGGATCGGTGATTTCGCCGTGCTGGTGCAAAAGGAGTTCCAGCCATCGCGGATCGTCGCCCTCGACCACTCGATATCAAGCCTGAACTATGCTCGACGAGTGATGCGGGAGTTCGATATCCGGGGCATCGAATATACCTATGGCGATGCGTCGGAAATGCTGCTTGACGAAGCACAGTTTGACCTGGTCACCTGCCGGCATTCCTTACAAATCTTCAATCGACCTGAACTGATCCTCAAGGAACTCTACCGCATATGCAAGCCAGGCGGCCGGGTCTACATCACCAACGAGAAGAATTCGCATTGCCTCGGCGAGCCGCGCGCCGAAAGCATTGGATGGACCTACAACGAGGTGGCGAAGCTGTTCGGGTATTTCGAGATGGACGTCGAGCTTGGGCCGAAGAGTCGGCGATATCTGATCGAGGCCGGATTCGAAGACATCCGTGTCGAGACCTTCATGGTCACTAACCTGGACGGCGATCCGCAGGACTTCGCCGATGTCATTGAAGCCTGGGCAAATGTCTATGCGGGCGAAATGGCTGCCAGACGCGGCGACGGACCGGAGTTCGTTGCACGGTTCCGGCAGGGCTTTCAGGACCACATTTTCGCCGCGCTCCACCCCAAGGGTTATGCGGGTTGGCCGATCTGGGTCGCATCGGGGCGACGGCCGCAATGAAAGCCGACAATGAGCCTACACCGCGTTTCGGCCTGCGCTCCTTTCGAGCGAAATTCGTATTGGTCGTCGGCGGCGCCGTCCTGTTCGACCTCCTGCTGAGCGGTGGCCTGGCGCTTTGGAACGTTCAAAAGCTGTCGCGCGACGCCACATCGGAAGTCGGTGAGGGCCTGACGAACGCAAACCAGGAATATATTCGTTCCTATGCCGAGTCGACAGCGTCAAGTGTCGACCTGTTGCTCGATCGAGTCCATGGGGACGTCAAGGCGCTGGCCGGCGTGCTGCAGGCCCAGATCGACGATCCGAGGAGACGGCAACAGGTCGGAGCGACCCTTTCGCGTGAGGCACCCGACTCCGTGAAGGTCGTCTACGACGCGCACGGCGATTGGGCGCAGAACCTGCCGGGCGCGCCCTCCGTGGTAAGCGTCTGGGGCTACCTGCTGGGCGCCGACCACAATCCGCTGCCGAGCGTTCAGCAGGAAATTGAAGACAGTACCGTGATCGATCTCGTCGCGCCGACTCTCATGGCCAGCGGGTCGTCCAAGCTGCAGATGTACTATATTGGTCCAAAGGAACGGCCGATCTTCAGGACGGTACCATATACGGATCAGGCACAGACCTTCGACCGGCTCTATCCAGGCCACAACAAGGCGGAGTTTTGGGAGTTCTTCTTTCCGGGAATCTATGGGTCATGGCAGCAATGGGCCAGCGATCCAGCCTCACGTCCGGTCCCCGACGACATTACGCAGACGGCGCCATACACCGATGCAATCACGGGAAAGCTGATCGTCAGCTTTTTCCACCCGTTGTGGACTCGCGATCGCACCGGTATCGCCGGTACGGCGGGGGCAGACATCACCCTCGATCAGCTCGCGGAAGTCGTCGAACGCGTGAAGATCGCGGAAACCGGGTTCGGCTTCCTCACGATGTCGACTGGCAACGTGGTGGCGATCAATCCGTCGGGCCAGGCGATCATCGGCCTGACGTCATCAAGCGATGCGAGTACGCAGGGGGTTACCGGCCTGGAGAGGTCCCTGCGGGCAAGCACGCAGCCGGCTATCGCATCGCTGCCTCTCGACCGGAACAATGACGGCGTCATCCAGCACATCATGCTCGACAGCAAGGGCGAACACGTACCCTACATTGTCGTCCTCAAGAGGTTGAAGCCGACCAATCTGTGGAGTTCGGGGCCTATCAAGTCCGAGACGATGTCGGTCGGGATCGTCGTTCCCGAACGGGAGATCTATGCGTCCCTGTTCGCCGCGCAGCAGAGTATTTCGCGCGCAACCAACCGTATCCTGCTCTTTCAGATCGGTGCGATCGTTGTTTCGCTTCTGATTGTCTTTGCGGCCGTGCTCGGAATTTCGAAGCGGATCACCGCGGGCCTCAGGGCGCTCGCCAGCGCCGCTCAGAGGCTCCAGTCCAAAGACTATTCAGTGCGTGTGAGCATTCCAACACGCGACGAGGTTGGAGCGGCAGGGATCGCCTTCAACCGCATGGCTGAGCAGATCAGCTTTCATACGGAAAACCTCGAGCAACTCGTGGACGAACGGACCAGGGAGCTCGGGGACGCAAATCAGGAGATTTCCGCACTCAACGAAAAGCTGCGGGACGAGAACGTCCGCCTCGGCGCCGAGCTCGCGGTTGCCCGGCAGATCCAGATGATGGTCCTGCCGAAACCATTCGAACTCGAAGCGATTCCGGGGCTGGAGATCGCAGCCTACATGCGGCCGGCCGACGAGGTCGGCGGGGACTACTACGACGTCCTGCAGAACGGATCACGGGTCAAGATCGGCATCGGCGACGTGACCGGTCATGGTCTCGAGAGCGGCGTGCTGATGCTGATGGTCCAATCCGTTGCACGCGCGCTGCAGGAGGCCAACGAAGGTGATCCGCACCAGTTTCTGGTTCGGCTGAACAGGGCGATCTACAAGAACATCGAGCGGACGAACACCAATAAGCATCTCTCGCTGGCCTTTCTTGACTTTGAGGATGGGCGGGTAACGCTATCCGGCCAGCATGAGGACGTTCTCGTCGTGCGCGCGGATGGGGATGTCGAACGAATCGATACGCTTGATCTGGGTCTGCCGGTTGGCCTGGAAAATGACATCTCGCAGTTCATTGACACGCGTGACATCGTGTTCGGGAGCGGCGACGTGATCGTGTTGCACACCGACGGTGTGACCGAGGCGGAGGACGAGGACAGAAGACTGTTCGGGTTCGATCGCCTCTGCCGGAGCGTGCAAAAGCGTCACGGCAGCAGCGCCGAGGAAATCAAGACCGGGATCATCGAGGATCTGATGGCCCATATCGGAATCCAGAAGATCCACGATGACATCACCCTCGTGATCATAAGGCACACATAGAAATGACAGCGCTGTTCGGTACCCCTGACATTGCAATCGGGATGAAGGAGAGTGTCAGTCGCGTGCGGCTGTTCGACGGACCTCTCGACTTGAGTTGGCGTCATTGTGCTACGACCTCGGACTTCATCGCCGATCTTTTCGCGTTGCGCTTTCAGTCGTCCCGCAATGACTACATGGAAGTGCGGCATAGTATCGGATATCTGGCCAACGAACTCATCGAAAATGCCGTCAAGTTTCGCGCACCGGGCGAGATCGTGATCGAGGCGTCGATGGATTCGGAGTGCTTCAAGCTCAAGGTGTCGAATGACGTCGATGGTGAAAACGCGTCCGAGTTCCAAAGCCTCCTGGCGGACATCACGGTTGGCGACCCCAAGGACCTGCTGATACAGCGGATTGAGGCGAATGCCGCGAACCCCGACGTGGGGCACTCCGGGCTCGGATTGCTGACGTTGATGAGCGACTATGGCGCGCGCCTGGCCTGGATATTCAGTTCCGCCGACGAAAACGATCGGATCTGCCTGGAGACATATGCCTCCATTCCGATTTCCCAGACCCAAAACTAGATGAAACGAAGCCAGGCTATGGAAATCAAGACCGACGACTACCGCGTGTGGACTGAAGGAAGCGACATATTTTTCGACGGTGCAATGCGGCTTGCCAGTTCCGAGGCCGGTGCGCCGATCACGGCTTTGGCGACTAGCGTTCTTGCCTCAAATCCGGCTTCCATTACGCTCAATTTGAAGGACCTACACTTTCTCAACTCTTCCGGCATCAATCTGCTGGCGAAATTCACCATCGAGGTGCGCAAGCATCCCGATGTTCGCCTCGTCGTGCGCGGAACGCCCGACATACCCTGGCAATCGAAATCATTGCCGAATCTGAAGAAGCTGCATCCCGCCTTGGTGCTATTGATGGACTGACAGGTTTGTCCGGAAGTCAATGTGCCCCTTCAATCGTCAGTTGATCGATCGAGCGCGTTCCTGAGGAAGTGCAGGTAGCAGCGCTGCCAGGCGGCTTCGGGGATGACCTCGCCGATCGCCGCGACAAGGCCGGCATGGTCGTCGGACACGACCAGTTCGACTCCTCTGAGGCCGCGCGCCTTCAAGCCGACGAGGAAGTCCTTCCAGGCCGAGCGGCTCTCGCGATTGGCCATCTCGACAGCCAGGATCTGGCGCCTGCCATCCCAGTCGACGCCGACCGCGATCAGCACCACCTGGCTCATCACGACGCCGGCTTCCAAAGCAGGGGAACGGCCAACCAGTTGCTGGCTTTGGCGTGGAACCGCAAACTTTCTCCGAAGTTGTGCAGGAAAAGGAATCTGTGCGATGCCGAAATCGCCGAAACGGGAAAAAGCACGCAAACCAACACCGCATAATCCCAGTCCACAAGACAAGCCGCCAAGGGACACGCGTGAAAACCCGGCGCCGAACCCAGATGGCCCCAGCGAATTACCCGATACGAGCACGCGAGAAGAGGTCGAGACAATCAGGCCCAATCTGAAGCGTTAGTGAACAGAAGTTCGATCCGAGGCTGAGATCCGAGATATGATCGGTCGCGGTTGCGCCGATGGCTTCTTTATGCCTGGATGCCTGGAAATCCTGATCTGCAGGTTTT
>NZ_RQXT01000006.1 GCF_003863365.1 Mesorhizobium tamadayense
CCCGATCTTCCAGGTTGCCGATTACGGTCTCGTCGGCGATCTCTTCGTCATCCTGCCCGAGCTGCAAAAGGCGCTTTGACGCTTTCCGTCCAGGCATATTAAAATCCGAAGGGTGGGGTAGACGAAGTCACCCCGCCCTTTTAGTTTGCGCTGCACAAAAAGCAGGCCACGAAGGCTTGAAGCAATTCCAGGAAAAATGCGTAGCGGTTTTCCGTCCGGAATTGCGGTAAACAAAGAGAAGGGAGCGCTTCCGTGCCTCGCAGAAGCGGAAATGCTCCAGACGGGATTGGGGTAATGAGCAAGATCGAGACGATCGGCATTGTCGGCGCGGGTCAGATGGGCGGTGGTATCGCCCATGTCGCGGCGCTGGCCGGCTACAAAGTTCTGATCCACGATCTCTCGTCCGACCGGATCGAGAAGGGCATCGCCACCGTCAGCGGCAACATGGCCCGCCAGGTCGGTTCCGGGAAGCTCGAGGAAAAGGCGCGCAATGAGGCGATGGCGCGCATCTCGGCGGCCTCGTCGATGGCCGATCTTGCCGCTGCCGACCTCGTGATCGAGGCGGCGACCGAGGATGAGACGGTCAAGCGCAAGATCTATGCGCAGCTCTGTCCGCAACTCAATCCGGAAGCGATCCTGGCGACCAACACTTCCTCGATCTCGATCACCCGGCTCGCTGCGCAGACCGACCGGCCGGAACGCTTCATCGGCATACATTTCATGAACCCGGTGCCGGTGATGAAGCTGGTCGAGCTGGTGCGCGGCATCGCCACCGAGGACAAGACCTTCGAGGCGGCCAAGGGCTTCGTCAACCGGCTCGACAAGACGATCACCGTCTCGGAAGATTTCCCGGCCTTCATCGTCAACCGCATCCTGCTGCCGATGATCAACGAGGCGATCTACACGCTCTATGAGGGCGTCGGCACGGTCGACGCCATCGACACGGCCATGCGGCTCGGCGCCAACCACCCGATGGGTCCGCTGCAGCTTGCCGATTTCATCGGTCTCGACACCTGCCTGTCGATCATGCAGGTGCTGCATGAAGGGCTGTCGGACTCGAAGTACCGCCCCTGCCCGCTGCTGGTGAAATATGTCGAGGCCGGCTGGCTCGGCCGCAAGACCGGCCGCGGCTTCTACGACTATCGCGGCGACCACCCGGTGCCGACGCGCTGATCTTCGCCGACTGACGGCTGCCGACGCTCAGGACGCAACGGCAAGCGGCGTCACTGTCTCGTCTCTCATGTCTTCGTCGGGTGCCGCCGAAACGCAACCGCGTCCGGCTGCCTTGGCGGCGTAGCAGGCGGCATCGGCGCGGGCGATGATCTCGTCCACCTCGCCGCAGCCGGCGCGGATCGGCGCCAGCCCTATGCTGGCGCCGATCGAATGCGGGCGACCGTCCCAGCTGAAGTTCAGGTTGCGGATGGCATCGATGATGGAACTGGCCGCGATCGCAGCCCGTGTCGGTGCGCCCGACTTCAGGATGACGGCGAACTCGTCGCCGCCGAGGCGGGCGACGATGTCCTCCGGCCCAAGCTCAATGCGGATGGCGTCGGCGACGCGCTTCAGCAGCGCATCGCCCGCGGCGTGGCCGCCGGTATCGTTGACCGCCTTGAAATGATCGAGGTCGACGAACATGAACTGGTGCTCGCCGCCGTTGAGCCGACATTGATCGACCAGTTCCTCCATCGTGCGGATGAAGCTCGAACGGTTGGCGAGCCCGGTCAGCGCGTCATGGGCCGCGGCATAGGCCAGCTGGCGCTGCAGGGCGCGCGCATCGGTGAAATCCTGGAAGACGATGACCAGTCCGCAGAACTCGTTGCGGTCGTTCATGATAGGCGACACCATTTGGCGGATGCTGCAGCGCGTGTCGTCGCGCCGGATGAGCACGGCGCGGGCGTTCTGGTCGCTGTGGTGGCGGTCGCCCGTCAGACCGATCCTCTGCCCGGTTTCCTCGTCGACCGCCCAATAGACATGGCCGAGCTCCTTGCCTAGCGCCTCGCCGGCGCCAACGCCGGTCAGCTTTTCGGCGACCGGGTTCATGAAGGTGACGCGGTTGGCGGCATCGGTGCAGATCACGGCGTCGCCGATCGACTGCAGCGTCACCCTGAGCCGCTCCTTCTCGTCGGCCAGCATAGCCGCCGAGACCTTGAGACGTTCTTCGGCTTCCTTGCGTTGGGTGATGTCGGTCAGGCTGCCGATGGCCCGGATCAGCCGGCCTTCGCCGTCGCGCTCGATCGCCTTGCCGCGGTCGAGGATCCAGACCCAGTGGCCGTCCTTGTGGCGCATCCGGAACTCGGCCTCGAAGAAGGGCGTCTCGCCGGCGAGGTGCGCGCGGTCAGCCTCTGCGACAAGCTCGCGGTCATCCGGGTGGATCATCGCCAGCCAGCGGTCGGGATCGCCGTCCAGCTCGCCATCGTCGTAGCCCAGCATCCTCACCCAGGTTTCGGAGTAGGTCGTGCCGCCCTTGCGCATGTCGAGGCTCCAGACGCCTTGTCCGGCGCTGGTCAGCGCGAAGTTCCAGCGCGTCTCCGCCTCGGCGATGCGCGCTTCGGCCTGCTTGCGCGCATCGATGTCCTCGATCTGCGACACCAGATAAAGTGGGCGACCGGTCTCCTCTTCGCGGATGACCGAGCCGGCAAGCTGCGCCCAGACAGGACTGCCGTCCTTGCGGAGGTAACGCTTCTCAAAATGGAAGGAATCGATCTTCCCCTCTTTCAGCGCGATCATCGTCTCACGGCCGATCTGCAGGTCGTCGGGATGCGTGATCTGGAAGAAAGTCAGCGCCTCGATCTCCTCGCGGCTGTAGCCGAGCATGGCAGCGAAGGCTTGGTTGGTCTGAAGGATGCGGCCGTCGAGACCTACGATGGCGACGCCGATCGCCGAATCCTCCATGGCGCGGCGGAAGCGCTGCTCGCTTTCGGCAATCTGCCGGCGGTCGTCGATGATGCGGCGGACGAACAGCGCCGAAAGAAACAGTGTGGCGGCCGTGATTGCGACCGATATCTGCAGGCAGAGCTTCAGCGCGTCCGCGCCAAAATCCAGTGCCGGCGACAGGATCGATGCCACCATGGCAATCAGCCCGCTCGCCATCAGCATCTGCACGGCGCGCCTGTCTGCCCGCGGGCCTTTCCAATTGAACCACGTCACAAAGCGATCCCACCCAATGCGCAACTGCACGTTGCCACAACCCTGACGGATCGATTTTAAGGAATGGTTGCGCAAGCGGCGGCGACGGTTCCGCTAACCGGCAAACAATTGCCGCATGATTAAAGATCGGTGTGCGATGCTACCAGCGGACGAAGAGCCGCCCGCCAAGCGCGCCGAGCGCGGTGAGAATGGCGATCGCGATCGTGTACCAGGTGGCGACGAACAGCGGCGAATCGTCGAAGCAGTGCGCGGCATAGAAGGTCGCCGCCAACCCGCCGGCCAAAAGCCCTGCGGCCGCGCCGGCCAGCACCGGCCGCGTCGGCGCGCCATAGCGCAGCATGCCCAGGAAGATCGCCAGGGGGCCGATGCCGATCAGCGGGATGAAGCTCATGCAGATCATCATGTTGGAACCCACGAGCCGCCTGCCCCAGTCCGCCTCGGGCACGGCGAAAAGCTCCAGGATCACGGCGATCACGACGAGTGCGGGCGCGACGAGCATCCATAGTTTAGCGCGCCTGCTCGCCGCACCGGGCGTCGACAGCGCCCGGATCAGGGCGAAGGCGCTGGTCGTGAGCGCCAGAGTGAAGACGAATTTCGACATGAAGCGCATCGTGTGCATGGCCGGCATGATGTCGGGGCGCGGACCGATGGTCATGAAAAAGACCATCGCCGCGACCACCGCCGCCACGCCAAAGGCTGCCCACCAGGCCGGCCCTAGTGGCATCGCCTTGCTGCGGGCATCGGCGTCGAGCGCCTTGATGAGATCCTCGGTTCTCATGTCACTGTCGTCCAAATCTTTTGGCGATCGCCGCAAGGCCGCGATGCAGCGACACCCTGACCGCGGTCTCGCTGACGCCGAGCCTCGCCGCCGTCTCGCCGATCGAGCGGCCATCGACGGAAATCGCCGCAACCACGGAGCGCTGCGCCGGCGGGAGGCCGTCCAGAGCCCGGTTTATGTCGCGCTCGCTGACCGTCTCTGCTTCCGGCTCAGCGAAAGTCTCGGCGATCTCGTCGATCTCGACCTCGATGCGACGCCCGCGCCTGCGGAACGCATCGATCAGCTTGAAGCGGGCAATCGCATAGACCCATGGCAGCACCGGCGCGTCCTCGCGCCAGGTGTGCCGTTTGACGTGAATGGCCAGCAAGGTTTCCTGCACGACATCCTCGGGGTCGACACCGCCCTGAACGATCTTGCGCCGGACGAAGCCGCGAACGAGAGCGGCAATCCGGTGCAGAAAGTCGGCGTAAGCCCTTTCGTCTCCCGCGATCGCGGCCCTGAGCAGCCGGGAAAGTTCGGCCTCGTCCTTGCCGGTCACAAGAAGTTTACCCCCCGATGTTCGCGTCTCGGCCCTGGTTTGTTACGTGGCCGGCGAAATAATGTCCAAGCCAAAGTACGGGAAAATCACGAAAGTTTGCGGCGACCGCTGCGCCTTTTCGAATTTCGCGAACAGGCGCGGCCCATGCAACATCCGAGACGGTCGCACGACACGATGCTGCTTATTTCGGAGGCGCTGCGATGATTTTTGCGCCATAGGCATGCCGCGGTCGCCTTCAGAACCCGGGAAAACAGCCTCAGGCCGGCGCTTTTCAGATTGGCATGGTCCTTGCGTCGTAGCTGGCGTGCAGAGCGTCTAGGGTTCCGGCCGTGTCGGTCACGGTGCTGGTCCGAGAGACGCAACCGCCAGGGATGCATTGAGGCATCCGGCGGAACACGGCGGGCCAAAATCCCGGGAGAACCCTGCACGGGTTTGCTGGCGCGAACCTCTCCCGGATGCGCGCTCCGTGAACCCCAACAAAAGTCCGGACGCAATCCGGACCGCAAACAGGGGTACGCAATGCTTCGCAAACTGGCTGCAATCATCCTGGCCGCGTCACTCAGCTTTCCCTTGATCCCGGCCGCGCAAGCGGCGCCCAGGAAAGACTTCAAGATCTGCTGGTCGATCTATGTCGGCTGGATGCCATGGGGCTATCTCGCCGACAGTGGCATCATGAAGAAATGGGCCGACAAATACGGCATCAATGTCGAGATCACCCGCATCAACGATTACGTCGAGAGCATCAACCAGTACACTGCCGGCGGCTTCGACGGTTGCTCGATGACCAATATGGACGCGCTGTCGATCCCCGCCGGAGGCGGCGTCGACACCACCGCGCTGATCATCGGCGACTTCTCCAACGGCAACGATGCCGTCATCCTCAAGGACAAGACCGCGCTCAAGGACATTGCCGGCCAGAAGGTCAATCTCGTCGAGCTCTCGGTCTCGCACTACTTGCTAGCGCGCGCGCTGGAGACGGTGGGGTTGGCCGAAAAGGACATTACGGTGGTGAACACCTCCGATGCCGACATGGTCGCTGCCTATGGCACCGGCGACGTCACGTCCGTCGTCACCTGGAATCCGCTGGTCTCGGAAATCGCCGCCATGCCGGGTGCCCACAAGGTATTCGATTCGACCAAGATTCCCGGTGAGATCATCGACATGATGGTCGTCAATACCCAGACGCTGAAAGACAATCCGGCACTGGGCAAGGCACTTGTCGGCGCCTGGTACGAAGCCATGACGCTGATGATTTCGGGCACGCCCGAAGGCAAGGCGGCCAAGGAAGAAATGGCCAAGGCGTCCGGCACGGATCTTGCCGGCTTCGATGCCCAGCTCGCATCAACGGCGATGTTCTTCGAGCCGGCCAAGGCAGTCGCATTCGCCAACGGCGCCGAACTGCCGAAGACCATGGACTTGGTCCGCAATTTCCTGTTCAGCCACGGCATCCTTGGCACCAATGCGCCGAGTGTCGACATGGTCGGCATGAGCTTTCCCGACGGTTCGACGCTGGGCGACGTCAACAACGTCAAGCTGCGGTTCGACCCGGCCTTCATGGCGGAGGCGGCGGGCGGAACGCTCTGACGCGGGAGCGCGACATGCTAGCCAGAGGAACCGGCATCATGCAGGCCGGGGTAGGCCCCGAAGTCGCGCGCCTGCAACTTAGCAGGCCGAAAGCGCGGCTTCGCCTCATCAACGCGACGGTCTCGCGCGGCGGAGCGTTGCTGCTTGGGACGCTGCCGTTTGCGGCCGTGGCGATTGCCTATCTCTTCGCTTCGGCGCAAAGGCTGGCGGTCAATCCCAGCGACAAGCTGCTGCCCTCCCCGGCACAGATGTGGTCGGCGTTCTTCGATTTGGCGACCGTGCCGGACAAGCGCTCCGGCGACCTGATCCTGTGGGCCGACACCTATGCCAGCCTGGTCAGGCTGTTCGCCGGCGTCGGCATGGCCACCCTCGGCGCGCTTTGCCTCGGCGTCGCCATCGGCTTCATCCCGCGCGTCAGGGCGTTTCTCCTGCCCTTCGCTACGGTGGTCTGCGTCATCCCGCCACTGGCACTGTTGCCGATCCTGTTCATCGCGCTCGGCCTCGGCGAAACGGCCAAGATCACCTTGATCGCCATTGGCGTGGCGCCGGTCATGGTGCGCGACATCGCCAACCGGGTGATGGAACTGCCGCCCGAGCTCATCGCCAAGGCACAGACGCTCGGCGGCAATAGCTGGACCATGGTTCTGAGGCTGGTGCTGCCGCAGGTCATGCCGCGCCTCATCACTTGCGTGCGGCTGGCGCTCGGACCGGCCTGGCTGTTTCTGATCGCGGCGGAGGCCATCGCCTCTACCGAAGGGCTGGGCTACCGCATCTTCCTCGTCCGCCGTTATCTGTCGATGGACGT
The DNA here is from genome assembly GCF_003863365.1 of Mesorhizobium tamadayense. Lineage (GTDB taxonomy): Bacteria > Pseudomonadota > Alphaproteobacteria > Rhizobiales > Rhizobiaceae > Mesorhizobium > Mesorhizobium tamadayense. Next base: position 6,853 of record NZ_RQXT01000006.1, read on the forward strand.
CATCCTGCCTTATGTCGCCTGGATCACACTGCTCGCCGTGACCACCGACTGGCTGCTCGTGCGGCTCTCGCACATCATTTCCCCTTGGGCTCATCCGGTGCAGAACAGATGAGCCGCATCGTCGTCCACGGACTGGAGAAAAGCTACGGCGACGCCCGCGTGCTGGAGCGGGTCAACATCACCGCCGAGCCGGGCGAATTCCTGTCGCTGGTCGGCGCCAGCGGCTGCGGGAAATCGACCTTCCTGCGCATCCTGCTTGGCCAGGAACAGCAAAGCGGCGGCGTGGTCGTCGTCGGCGACCAGCCGATCGTGCCGGAGCCGACGCCGCAGCGCGGCATCGTCTTCCAGCGCTACTCGGTGTTTCCGCATCTGACCGCGCTGCAGAACCTGCTGCTGGTCGAGGACTTCCGCTCCGGCGGACCGTTCGGCCGCGTCTTTGGCGCCAGACGCAGAAGCGCCAGGCAAGAGGCCGAAACCATGCTGGAACGGGTCGGGCTTGCCCATGCGCGCCACCTCTATCCGGCCTCGCTCTCCGGTGGCATGCAGCAGCGGCTGGCGATCGCGCAGACCTTGCTCGGCCGGCCGCAGATCCTGCTTCTCGATGAGCCGTTCGGGGCGCTCGATCCGGGCATCCGCGTCGAGATGCACGAATTGCTCACCGAGCTCTGGACCGAACACGGCATGACCGTCGTCATGGTCACCCACGATATCGGCGAGGCGTTCAAGCTCGGCACCCGCGTGCTTGTCTTCGACAAGGTGCGCCACGATCCCCAGTTTCCGTCCGCCTATGGCGCGACGATCACCTACGATCTGAAGCTCGACCGCAAGAGCCGGGCTTCCGCACGAGACGTGGCCGAAGTGGCCGCGATGGTCGGGACGACCCGACTGGACAGCGCAATCGCGACGACGGCGTCGTAACGGAGGTTTTTCATGCACAGAGACATTCCAGCGCGCCGGCACCGCCGGGCCGGGCTGTTTGATCGCCAGCCGCGCCAGCGTTTGCATCATCCCAACTTCGAGATCCGCGACATGCAGGGCTGGAAGTCCATCGAGGCGGAAGGAAAGCTGCCCGAGGACGGCTGGCGCAAGGAACAGAAATGGGCGCTCGACATGGGTCTGCCGGGATCGGATTCGATCATCGACAAGTCGATCCCGACATTCGCGCGAGGCGAGTTGCCGCATTTCGCCGGCATCAACACCTTCCTCAAGGCGCCCTATGTCGAGAACGTCCGCGATGTCGGCAGGTATGACGCTGCCGTCATGGGCATTCCCTTCGACAGCGGCACCACCTACCGCCCGGGAACACGTTTCGGGCCGCAGGGGATCCGTCGCATCTCGGCACTCTACACGCCTTACAACTACGAGCTGGGTGTCGATTTGCGCGAGCAGATGACGCTGTGCGACGCCGGTGACGTCTTCACCATCCCAGCCAATCTCGAAAAGAGCTTCGACCAGATCACCAAGGGCGTCAGCCACGTGGCCTCGTCGGGCGCGCTGCCGATCATGCTGGGCGGCGACCATTCAATCGGCTTTCCTTGCGTGCGCGGCATCGCCGACGTGACCTCCAAGCGCATCGGCATCATCCATTTCGACCGCCACATCGATATCCAGGAAAAGGATCTCGACGAGCGCATGCACACGACGCCCTGGTATTGGGCGACCAACCTGCCGAATGTCTCGGCCACCAATCTGGTGCAGCTTGGCATCGGCGGCTGGCAGGTGCCCCGCTATGGCGTGGCCGAGGCCAGGAAGCGCGGCACCAACGTGCTGACGATTTCCGACATCGAACAGATGGGGCTGGAGAAGGCGGCGGAGATCGCGCTCGAGCTCGCATGGAAGGACACCGACGCCGTATACATCTCCTTCGATGTCGACAGCATCGATTGCGGTTTCGTGCCGGGCACGGGCTGGCCGGAGCCTGGCGGCTTCCTGCCGCGCGAGGCGCTGAAGCTGCTCGGGCTGGTCTCGGCGCCCGGCATCTGCGGGCTGGAAGTGGTCGAGGTTTCGCCGCCCTACGACACCTCGGACATCACCGCGCTGTTCGGTGTGCGGGTCGTCGTCGAGGCGCTCGGCTCGATGGTCGCGCACGGCAATCTCGGTAAACACAAATCCATCATCGACAAGCCGACGAGCTTTTGACCATGCACGATGATCATCATCACCACAGCCATGACCATGCCGACGGCCACCATCACGGGCCGAACGGCCATCACCACCATCCGCACCCAGTCGGCCACAACGGGCCGGTCGGCAAGCCATTGCAGTGGCAGACCCCGCATCTGCCGCGCGAACATGCGCCCGAGCCCGCCGACCCGCGGACGACGGATCTCGATCTTGTCGAAGTCGCCTTTCTCGACGGATTTTCACGGGCGCCTGACCCCTCCAGTTTCCTGCGCCTCGCCGGCATTCCGTTCCTCGGCGAAACCGCCGACGGCATGCGGCTGCATCTTCTGCGCGTCGAGACGCAGGACATGGTCGATGTCGGCGCCGTCATGCCGCTGATCGGTGGCGCCGGCGTGACCTACAATCCGCTGCCCGCGAAGCTGACGTCACACCGGCGCCGACTGGCATTCGTCTACCATGACGGCAATGGCCAGCGGCCCCTCGATTTCAGCGAGGCACGGCTTCTGATCGACAGGTCCGCAGCGGCCGAAATCGCTATGCGCGGACAGTGAATGCCGGCTTTGACTCGGATCCTCCCCCTTTTCACATAGGTTCAGACCATGAACAGAATGCTTTCGATTCTCACCAGGCTTGCTCCGGCGGCCACGGCGACTCTCATACCGTCACTGGCCTTCGCTCATAGCGGCGGCTTTCATGTCCACGGCCTTCTGAGCGGCCTTCAACACCCGCTGGCCGGCATCGACCATCTGCTTGCGATGCTGTCGGTCGGCATCATTGCAGCGCGAACCGGCGGCAGGGCCGCCATCCTCGTGCCGGCGTGTTTCGTCGCGGCGATGGTCACGGGGGCCATGCTTGGGATCGCTGGTATCGGCTTGCCATCGCTGGAGTCCGGGATCGCGCTGTCGCTGGTGATTTTCGGCGCCATGGTTGCGCTCGCCAGGCCGTTTCCGCTTGTCTTCGCCGCAACGCTGACGGCGCTCTTCGGCCTCTTCCACGGCAACGCCCATGGTCTTGAGATTCCGCAGACGGCCGGTGGCATGGCCTATGCGATGGGCTTCCTGGCCAGCACCTCGGCTTTGCACGCGACCGGAGTACTGGCCGCCCTGACGTTGCGGAGCAGGCCGGCAGCCATCCGCGCGGCAGGGATCGGCACCTCGCTGGTCGGAGTAGCGCTGGCCGCGCAGCTCTTTTGAACCGGCGGCTCAGGGATCGCACGAACAGGAGGCGGAGCCATGCCCAGGCCATTGACGATCTGGCGGCGCATTCGAGAGCTGCTGTACCAGATCTTGAAGGTACGAGCCGAACGGCTCTGACCGCATTTGCCCGGCAACCCCCACCGTACGGGACCCGGTGTTACGGGCCTGTGCGACCGGAGATTGTTCGGCTTGAAAACAACGAATGGCCATCGGGTACCGCCAGGCGGCTCCGCAGGATCCCGTGACCCCAATCACATGGATTTGTCCGCGCGGCACCGGCTTTCACGCCTCCGCGACGGAATGAGCCATCTTAACAATGTTGACTATCGCTATCAGGTATTGATAGGTGCAGCCGTCGCCCGAGGCGGACCACCAAGATCAAGGACCATGCCATGAAATATGCTCTTTCCACCCTCGCCGGCGCCGCGCTGGCGCTCGGCCTGATCGCCGGCCCGGCCCTGGCCGAGGATGCCGGCATCATCGTCTACAATGCCCAGCACGAGAGCCTTGCCAAGGAATGGGCGGCGGGCTTCACCAAGGAAACCGGCATCAAGGTGACGTTGCGCAATGGCGGCGATAGCGACTTCTCCAACCAGATCGTCGCTGAAGGCGCCGCGTCGCCGGCCGATGTGTTCCTGACCGAGAATTCGCCGGCCATGGCGCTCGTCGAGGCGGCCGGCCTGTTCGCGCCGGTCGACGCCGACACCCGCGCCCAGGTGCCGCAGGAATACCAGCCCTCGACCGGCAAGTGGGTGGGTGTCGCGGCACGCAGCACCGTCTTTGTCTACAACAAGGACAAGCTCAAGGAAGACCAGCTGCCGAAATCGCTGCTCGACCTCGCCGATCCGAGCTGGAAGGGCCGCTGGGCCGCCTCGCCGTCCGGAGCCGATTTCCAGGCCATCGTCAGCGCCCTGCTCCAGCTCAAGGGCGAGGCCGCGACCACCGACTGGCTGAAGGCGATGAAGGACAACTTCACAGCCTACAAGGGCAACAGCACGGTGATGAAGGCGGTCAATGCCGGCGAGATCGATGGCGGCGTGATCTATCACTATTACTATTTCGGCGATCAGGCCAAGACCGGCGAGAACAGCAAGCATATCGGGCAGCACTATTTCAAGAACCAGGACCCGGGGGCGTTCGTGTCAATCTCCGGCGGCGGCGTGCTGGCCTCGAGCAAGCATCCAAAGGAAGCCCAGGCCTTCCTGAAGTGGGTGACCGGCAAGGGCGGCCAGGAGGTTTTGAAGACCGGCACGTCGTTTGAATACGCGGTCGGCAAGGGTGCGGAGTCCAACCCGAAGCTGGTGCCGCTGGCCGACCTGCAGGCGCCGAAAGTCGATCCGGCGACGCTGAACTCCAAGAAGGTCATCGACCTGATGACGCAAGCCGGCTTGCTTTAGTTCGCGTTCGTCCTAAAAGGACAACCGACCGTGCTCCTGCGGGAATTCGCTTTCCGCGGGAGCGTTTTTGTTTTGGAGATGGCCTCGTCGATGACGATCAGCTGCCTTTCCGGCCGCGTTCGCGGTGCATCGGATCGCCTTCGTCCTTCGAGCCTGGCGATGCATTCCTTCTGATGGCATCCGCGATCGACCTCACGCCTTCAGGCTTGCCGGGTGCCGCAGGGCAGAGCCGTCGGTCCACGTCGTGGATCACGCTTGCCGCCGTCCTCGTCTCGCTGATCGCGCTGCTGCCGCTCGCCTTCATCGTCTGGACCGCGATCCAGTCCGGCTGGGAGACCGTGCTGGCGCTGATCTTTCGCGCTCGCGTCGGCGAGCTTCTGGCCAACACCATCCTGCTCGTCGTCGTGACTGTGCCGATCGCCATCGTGCTGTCGGTGGCGCTCGCCTGGCTGACCGAGCGCAGCGACTTGCCGGGCAATCGCTGGTGGTCGTGGCTGTCGGTCGCGCCGCTCGCCATCCCGGCCTTCGTCCACAGCTACGCCTGGATCAGCCTGGTGCCGGGTCTGCACGGGCTGTGGGCGGGGGTGCTGGTCTCCGTCATTGCCTATTTTCCGTTCCTCTATCTGCCGATCGCGGCGGCGCTGCGCCGGCTCGATCCGGCGCTTGAGGATGCCGCGGCCGCCCTTGGCCTCGGCCCATGGCGCGTCTTCGCGCGTGTCGTGCTGCCGCAGTTGAGGCTGGCCATCTGCGGCGGCTCGCTGCTGATCGGCCTGCACCTGCTTGCCGAATATGGGCTTTATGTCTTCATCCGCTTCGACACCTTCACCACGGCGATCGTCGACCAGTTCCAGTCGACCTTCAACGGCCCGGCGGCCAACATGCTTGCCGCCGTGCTGGTCTCCTGCTGCTTCGTGCTGCTTGCCGTGGAGGTGATCGTGCGCGGCGAGGAGCGTTATGCGCGCGTCGGCTCCGGCGCCGCGCGCCAGCAGCAGCGCGCCGGGCTGGGTCGCGCCACGTTGCCTTGCCTGCTGCTGCCTGCCGGCACCGCGCTGCTTGCGCTCGGCGTGCCCTTCGTCACCGTCGGCCGCTGGCTGCTCGCCGGCGGCGCGGACGTCTGGCGTTGGGACGAGATCGGCCTGGCGCTCGGCCAGACGCTGTTGCTTGCCATCGCCGGCGCGCTGCTTGCCACGATCGCCGCGATGCCGATGGCCTGGATCTCGATCCGCGCGCCGAGCCCCTTGCAGCGCCTGCTGGAGAGCTGCAACTACATCGTCGGCTCGTTGCCTGGTGTCGTCGTCGCGCTGGCGCTGGTCACCATCACCGTGCGCGTCGCCTTGCCGCTCTATCAGACGCTCTTCACCATCCTCTTCGGCTATTCGCTGATGTTCCTGCCGCGCGCGCTGGTCAGCCTGCGCGCCTCGATCGCGCAGGCGCCGGTGGAGCTCGAGCGCGCCGCCTCGAGCCTCGGCCGCCCGCCGCTCAGGGCGCTATGGTCGACGACGATCCGGTTGTCGGCGCCGGGTGCGGCGGCCGGCATGGCGATGGTGGCGCTCGGCATCACCAATGAACTGACCGCCACGCAGATGCTGGCGCCGAACGGCACCCGGACGCTGGCGATGGCTTTCTGGTCCTACAGCGGCGAGATCGACTATGCCTCGGCCGCCCCTTACGCCTTGATCATGGTTGCGATGTCGCTGCCGATGACCTGGGTGCTCTACGTCCAGTCGAAGCGGATGGCCGGCCGATGAGCTTCCTCGAACTCAGCGGCGTGGCGAAATATTATGGCCCGGTGGCAGCACTCGCCGGCGTCGACCTCACCGTCGAAAGCGGCAGCCGCACCGCGATCGTCGGGCCCTCCGGCTGCGGCAAGACAACCCTGCTCCGGCTGATCGCCGGCTTCGAGGCGCCTGACCGTGGCCGCATCGCGCTCGACGGCAAGGTGCTCGCCAATGGCGGCGCGGCCGTGCCGGCGCATCGCCGCGGCATCGGCTTGGTGGCGCAGGACGGCGCCCTGTTCCCCCATCTCACCATCGCCGACAATATCGGTTTCGGCATGCCCCGAAACGCCGAGAAGCGCGCCGAGCACATTGTCGAGCTCGCCTATATCGTCGGGCTGGACAAGGCGATCCTGAAGCGCCGTCCGCACGAGCTTTCCGGCGGCCAGCAGCAGCGCGTGGCGCTTGCCCGCGCCATGGCGATGAAACCCCGGCTGATGCTGCTCGACGAGCCGTTCTCTGCGCTGGACACCGGACTTCGTGCCTCGATGCGCAAGGCGGTGGCCGAGCTTCTGGAGGACGCCGGGATCACCACCATCCTGGTCACCCACGACCAGGCCGAGGCGCTGTCCTTCGCCAGCCAGGTGGCCGTCATGCGCGACGGCCTGTTCTCGCAGGTCGGCACACCGCGCGAGCTCTATTTCCAGCCCAAGGACAGGATGGTTGCCGAGTTCCTCGGCGACGCCATCATTGTGCCGGCCAAGATCGCCGACGGCTTTGCCATATCGCCGCTCGGCCGCATCGCCGTCGACACCGCCGAGCGGCGCGACGTCGCCCGCATCATGCTCAGGCCCGAGCAGGTGCTGCTCAAGCGGACCTCGCGCGAGGGCATGTCGGGAACGCCGGACATGCTGTTCGGCGAGGTGACGGACTCCGAATTCGCCGGCTCGGTCTGCACCATCGCGGTGCGGCTGCTCAACAGCCCCGACCCGCCGGATGCCGCCGCGATCGGCAACACACCGCTCATCCTGCGCAGGACCGGCATGGACGCGCCCTCGGTCGGCGAGATCGTGCGCCTCACCGTCTCCGGCAAGGCGCACGTGTTTGTCTGAAACGGCGGGTCGGCGCGCTTCCTCCTATCGCACCCGCTCGCCTGTCTCCGGCGACCAGAGCGGCCAACTCTCCAGGAAATCGTGGCTGTGCACGACGACGCGCTGCCCATCGATCAGGATGATCGAATAGGCCGGCGGCGCCTGCTCGACCACCTCTTCGCCGACCAGGTCGAGCATGAAACGGGCGTGCAGGCCGCGCTGCGCCGAGAACGGGATGCCGGCGACAGTGCCGGCGATGTCGCGATGGACATGGCCGAAGAAGATGTAACGGACATTGCCGTGCCTCGTCAGCACGTCGACGAGCCGTTGCGGCTCCTCGAGCCCGAGCGGGTCGAGCAGGGTGAGACCGAGCTCGACCGGCGGGTGGTGCAGGAAGAGATAGGCGGCCTTACCCGCCACCTCGGCGAGCCTGGCATCCAGCCAGGCAAGCCGGTCGTCGCACAGTTCTCCGGTGACGCGGCCTTCGGCCAAGCTGTCGAGGAAGACCAGCCGGCCCTCGGGTGTATCGAAGACCGATTGCACGAAGCCGTTGCCGTCGGTTCCGTTTTTCGGGAAGGCAGCGATGAGGTTAGCGCGGCGGTCGTGGTTTCCGGGCAGCAGCCGGCAAGGCACGGAAAGCCGGCCGAGCGCCGTTTTCAGATCGGCATAGCTTTGCGTTCGCCGGACTCGGTCAGGTCGCCGGTGAAGATGCAAAGCGCGGCATCGCCATGGCGGGCGTTGATATGGTCGATACAGCGGTCGAGCCGCTCATGCAGGTCCACGCCAAAGCGGACCTCGCCCCGACGACCGAGATGGACGTCGGTAACCTGGATGACTTTCATTCCGTGAACCTCTATCGATCTTGCAAAGCCAGCCCTAGCCAACCGAAGGCGACTATAGCGCGGGCTCCGGCACCGAAGCCTTGAACACGTCGAGCCGGCTTCCCGTCTCCGACGAGAAGAAATGCAGGTCTGTCTCGGAGAATTGCAGGCCTATCGCGCTGCCGGGCTCGGGATGGACGGTCTCGGAGGTCACCACCGAGAACGGCGCGCCGTCGAGATCGACATAGACAACCCGGCCGGCGCCAAGCTCTTCCACCAGATCCACCGTCGCTGCGAGCGCGCCGGGCGTTCCCGGCGCCACCATGCCCACGGCCTCAGGCCGGATACCCACCGCGACCTTCGAGCCCACGGAGAGGCCCGCGCGTGAGACATTGAGCTTGCGGCCGCCACCGAGCAGCGACAGCCCTTCAAGCGTGACTTCGCCTTCGAGCACGTTCATGGCCGGGGCGCCGACGAAGGTCGCCACGAAGCGGCTCGCCGGCCGGCTGTAGACCTGCGCCGGCGTGCCGACCTGCTCGACGCGTCCGCCATTCATCACCACCAGCCGATCGGCCAGCGTCATCGCCTCGACCTGGTCATGGGTGACGAAGACGGAGGTGGCGTTGAGCCGCCTGTGCAGCTTGCGGATTTCGGAGCGCATCTGCACGCGCAGCTTGGCGTCGAGGTTGGAGAGCGGCTCGTCGAAGAGGAAGACCTTGGGCTCGCGGATCATGGCGCGGCCCATTGCGACGCGCTGGCGCTGGCCGCCGGAAAGCGCCATCGGCTTGCGGTCGAGCAGATGCTCGAGTTCCAGGATGCGGGCGACCGCCTGGATGCGCTGGGTGCGTTCGGCGGCGGGAACGCCGGCCACCTTCAGCGAATAGCCGATGTTCTGGGCCACGCTCATATGCGGATAGAGCGCGTAGTTCTGGAACACCATGGCGCAGCCGCGCTTGCGCGGCTCGAGCTTGTTGACCACCGCGCCGTCGATGGCGATCGTACCGTCGGAGATTTCTTCCAGCCCCGCGATCATGCGAAGCAGCGTGGACTTGCCGCAGCCGGACGGCCCTAGGATGACGACGAACTCGCCGGATGCGATGTCGAGATCGACGCCGTGCACGACCTGCATCTTGGCGTAGCTCTTCCGGACGTCCCGGATGGCGATGGAGGCCATTTTATCGTCTCCCTATTTTTCGGTGGCGATCAGGCCGCGCACGAACCAGCGCTGCATCAGCACCACGACGATCAGCGGCGGCAGCATGACGATCAGCGTGCCTGCCATGGCGATATGCCATTCCGGCGCGCCGCCGACATTGGGAATGAGCTGCTTCAGCTCGGTCACCGCCGTCGCATGAGACTGATCGGTGGTGATGAGCAGCGGCCACAGATACTGGTTCCAGGCCCACAGGAACATGATGGTGCCGAGCGCCGCCATGTTGTTGCGCGACAGCGGCAAGAGGATGTCGATGAAGAAGCGCAGCGCACCGGCGCCGTCCATGCGCGCGGCTTCCGTCAGTTCATCCGGCACCGTCAGGAAGAACTGGCGGTAGAGGAAGGTGCCGGTGGCGGTGGCGATCAGCGGCATGATCAGGCCGGTATAGGAGTTGAGCAGCCCCAGGCTGAGTTGGACCTGAACGCCGAAGATCTTCTCGATCAGCCAGCTGATCCCGGTCACGTCCATGATTGCCTGATAAGGCGACAGGACATTGGCGACCACCGCATAGGTCGGCACGATGCGCACTTCGAGCGGCAGCATCAGCGTGACGAAGATCAGCCAGAAGATCAGCATCCGCCCGGGATAGCGGAAATAGACGATCGAAAAGGCTGTGAGCGCCGAGATGATGACTTTGCCGGCGGCGACGCCAGCCGCCATGACGAAGCTGTTGAAGAGCTTAGGGCCGAGGTCGGCCGTCGTCCAGGCCGTCTTGATGTTGACGAAGAAGTCGCTGCCCGGCAGCAGCGACATCGGCACGTCGTTGACGTCCTTCAGATTGTGCGAGGCGGCGATCGCCACGATCACGAACGGCGCAATGCAGAAAACGAAGCCGGCGAACAGTATGAGATGCGTGAAGAAGTTGAGGATCGGGGTGCGCTCGACCATGGCGGCCTCACCGGTAATGCACGCGCCGCTCGATGAAGCGGAACTGGACGATGGTGAGGGCGACGATGAGCAGCATCAGGATGATGCTCTGCGCGGCCGCGCCCGAATAGTCGAGGCCTCTGAACCCGTCGGAATAGATCTTGTAGACCATCAGATTGGTGGCGTTGGCCGGGCCGCCGGCGGTCATGATGTCGACGATGCCAAAAGAGTCCTGGAAGCTCTCGGTTATGTTGATGACCAAGAGGAAGAAGATCGTCGGCGTGATCAGCGGAAACTGGATGTCCCGGAAGCGGCGGACGACGCCGGACCCGTCCATCGCCGCCGCCTCAATCAGCGAGCGCGGGATCGCCTGCAGGGCAGCGAGGAAGAAGATGAAATTATAGCCGACATATTTCCAGGAGAAAGCGAGGATGATGGAGGCCATCGCATCGGCGCCGTCGAGGCCGGGGTCCCAGAAGCCCGGCCAGAACTGATTGGCGAAAGCCATGAAGCCGGCTTCAGGCGCCAGGATGAAACGGAACGCCAGCGCCAGCGCAGGTGCCGCGATGCCGTAGGGCCAGATCAGCACGACGCGGTAGAGCCGCGAGCCGGCAAGCTGGCGGTCTGTCAGCGTGGCGAGCACCAGCGCGATGGTCATGGCAAGACCGGTGCTGATCCCGGCAAAGACAAGGCTGGTGGTGATCGAGTTCCAATAGTCGGCATTGGCGAGGATCGACCGGAAATTCTCGAGGCCGACCCAGATATTGCCGCCGCCCCAAGGCTGCTGCAGCGTCAGCGACCAGTAGACGGCCTGTCCGGCCGGCCAGTAGAAGAAGGTGAAGATCAGGATCAGCTGCGGCACCGCGAACAGGATGCCGATCGTCCATCTGCCGAAAGTGACGCGTTTTTCCATCGATCCGCCGAAGCCGCCGAACGGCTAGCCCTGATAAGAAGCGGCCGCCCGCCAGTTTATCGGCGGACGGCCTTGAAATGTCTACCGCTCAGGGCAGCGTCTTGTTCGGGTAGGTCTGCTGGAAGCGATCGAGGATCGCGTCACCGTTCTTGACCAGCGCGTCCACGCCGTCCTGCACGCTTTCCTTGTTGGCGAAGATCGCCTGCATCTGCGTGCCGAACTCGGCGCGGATTTGGGTGAAGTTGCCGAGGCGGATGCCGCGGGTGATCTCGGTCGGCTCCGAGGCGGTCAGGCTTTCGATCGCCACTTCACGGCCCTTGTAGGGCGCCTTGTCGTAGAAGCCGTTTGCCTTCATGTATTCGAAGCCCGACTTCGTCACCGGGATGTAGCCGGTGTTGGTCGACCAGAACAAAGCGGTCTTGGGGTCGTGGATGAAGTTGAGGAAAGCGGCCGCGCCCTTGTATTCTGCGTCCGACTTGCCGGAGAGCACCCACAGCGAAGCGCCGCCGACCAGCGAGTTCTTGCGCTCGGTGCCGGCATAGACCGGCAGCTCGGCGACATCCCAGCTCATGCCTTCCTTCTTGGTCTTGCCGACCGTGCCGTGGTCGCCGACCGAGGTCATGATGACCTGGCAGGTGCCGGTCGCGAAGGCCTGCACCATGTCCTGGCCGAGGTCCTTCGACTTGATCTTGATCAGGCCGTCATCATACCACTTCTTGAGATCGGTGACGTACTGGACGAACTTGGTCTTGTTCATTTCCAGGCGAGCGTCGAGGCCGTCATAGCCGTTGTTCTTGGTGGCGATCGGCTGGTTGTGGATGGCCGAGAACTGCTCCATCAGCTGCCAGCTTTCATTGGCCGAGATGTTGATCGCCATCGGGCAATCATAGCCGGCGTCCTTCAGCGCCTTGAGGTCGGCGCCGACGTCTTCCCAGGTCTTCGGCGCCTCGGTCTTGCCGATCTTGGCGAAGGCGTCCTTGTTCCAGTACATCAGCGCCGTCGACGAGTTGAACGGGAAAGACAGCATCTCGCCCTTCGAGGTCGCGTAATAGCGGGCGATGCCGGGGAAATAGTCGCTGTAGTCGATCTTGTAGCCATTTTCCTCCATCAGCTTGTCGGCAGGCTTGTAGGCGCCCGACAGCATCATGGTGGCGGTGCCGACGTCATAGACCTGGACGACGGTGGGCTGCTTGCCGGCGCGGAAGGCGGCAATCGTGTTCTGCAGCGTGGCGTCGTAATTGCCCTGGCTGGTGCACACGACCTGGTAGTCGGACTGCGAGGCGTTGAAGTTCTTGCACAGCGTGTCGACGACGCGTGCGAGATCGCCCGACAGGCCGAACCAGAAATCGAATTTGACCGGCTCTGCAAAGGCGGGAACCGCGAGCGCGGTGCCGAGCGCGCCGGCGGCAAGGGCAGTGAGGCCCCGCTTGATGATCGTCATGGTTTTTCCCTCTTGAGTGGCAGTTGACAAGGTTTTGCGCAAGTCCTTGCCCGCTCTCTTAGAGAAGGTATGTGACAGTTCTGTTGTGGCCCCAAACTCAGTAGGTGGGTCCTGTAGGCGGCCGCTCTCTCCTCCCCTCGGCGGTCGCACCGGCATGAAAACGTCATATCGGCGGCCTAGGAAGCTAGGGCACTAAAAAGCGGCGTAAAGACAGCCTATGATTAACCGGCTAAATTGGACAAGTGACATGCTGGTCCCGCAATTGACCCATGTGGCGATTACCGAACGCCATGCGATGCGGGAAGGCCCGCGCGACAGCGCCACCCATATGCGCCACGCCGCCGCCATTCCGGCGCTGGGCGAGATCGAGATCGGCGGCAAGGCATCCCGGGACGGCGCCGGCGACAGCCTGACGGTGATGGCCTGGAACGTCGAGCGGCTTCGCCATGTCGAAGCGATTGCCGCGACGATCGCCGGCCAGGCGCCGGACGTGGTGCTGCTGACCGAGTTGGACAAAGGCATGGCCCGCTCCGGCAACGGTCATCCGTTGAGCCGGCTTACCGATCGGCTCGGCCATGCCTTTGCCTATGGCGTCGAGTTCGTCGAACTCGGCACCGGCAACGAGACGGAACAGACGGCGACCGGCGAGGCCGAGAATGAGGAAGGCTTTCACGGCAATGCCGTGACGAGCGCCGTGCCGCTGAACCGTCCATTCCTCATTCGCCTGGATGCCGCCGGCGGTTGGTTTCGGCCCGAGCGCGGCCAGCCGCGCATCGGCGGTCGCATGGCGATCGGCGGCCAGGTGCTGCTCGGCGAGCGCCGGGTGACTGTCGTTTCGGTGCATCTCGAAAACCGCACTGGTCCCGCCGGTCGGGCGGACCAGACACGCCATCTCCTCGATGCCATCGACAAATACGATGCGGACGCGCCCGTGCTGATTGGCGGCGACTTCAACACGCTGACCGCCAGCCACGAAGAACGTCACGACGACCGGGCGGCATGGCTGGCGCGCGTCGCCGCCGAACCGGGCCGGCTGATCAACGTCGAGCGCCACGAACCATTGTTCCAGTTGCTTGCCGAACGCGGCTACGGCTGGCGCGATGCCAACACGCTCGACCGGCCGACCCAGCGGCGCGCCTCCGGCGATCCGACGCCGACCGGCCGCATCGACTGGTTCTTCACCCGCGGCCTTGCGGCAACAGCGCCGGCCACCCTGCCGGCGCTGTTGCCGGATGGCAGCCCGAGCGCCGATCACGACGCGCTCGTCGTCACGGTTCGCGTTGAATGACGGCGGTTCGGCCGCCGGACAATACAAACTGAGAGGCACGCCTTGGTTGCAGGCGCGCTAATCGATTCTTCAGCCGTCGAGCCCTAATCAATCTCAACTTGATTGATGCGGGAAGATCAGGTGAAGCAAGATGTTGACCGTCTATAATTGCATCGTGCACGAGCATGATCTGAGACTGGTCGCGCTTGCCGCGCTCATTTGCGGTATCTCGTCTTTTTCGGCGGTCAATCTTCTTCGCCATGTCGAGCAATCGACCAGTCGGTATCGCTATGCATGGCTGTTGATTGCGGCCACGGCCACCGGATTCGGCATCTGGGCGACGCATTTCATCGCCATGGTCGCCTTCACGCCGGGAATACCCAATGCCTATAACGCGGAGCTCTCGGCGCTTTCGCTGGCGGCTTCCGTCATCCTGACGGCGGCGGGAATGTGGATCGCCACGGTGCGCGGCGGCATCGATCACTACCTTGTCGGCGGCGCCGTGCTCGGCGCCGGCATCGCCGTGATGCACTATACCGGCATGGCGGCGTTCGAGGTCCAGGGCAGGATCGTCTGGAATGAGTTGCTCGTCGCGCTTTCGCTGGTGGCGGGCGTCACGCTTGCCGCGCTTTCGCTGCTCGTCGCGTTGCGCCGCCCATCGACCCTGGCGACGATCGCCGCCGCCGTCATGCTGACGCTGGCGATCTGCACCTTGCATTTCATCGCCATGGCCGCCGTGTCGATCTACCCGGATTCCTCGATAGAAATCTCTCAGTTCACCATAGCGCCGATGTCGCAGGCCTTCGCCGCAGCGGCGGGGAGCTTGGTCATCCTGGTGCTCTCGGCCGCCGCGCTGCGCATCGATCTGCGCTTCCGCCGGCACCGGGTCGAGGCCGAGCGCATGCATGGCCTGGCGAATGCCGCCGTGGAAGGGCTCATCGTCTGCGACGGCAGCCGCATCGTCAGCGCCAACGACAGCATCGCGGCGCTGAGCGGCATCGCGCCCGGCACGCTGAACACGATGACGCTTGGCGACCTTTTCGGCGAGCGTATTGCCTCGAGCATTGCCGCCGGCAACGGCCAAGCGCAGGAAACCGAGCTGCGCAGCCAGGACGGCACCCGGATTCCCGTCGAGCTGATCGCCCGCAGCATCGACTATTGCGGCAAGCCTCACGATGTCGTCGCCGTCCGCGACACACGCGAGCGCAAGAAGGCCGAGCAGGAGATCGTTCGCCTCGCGCATTTCGACCCGCTGACCGGGCTTGCCAATCGCCGCAGCTTCACCGGCCGGCTCGAAGCCGAGATCGCCGCGGCGGACGGCAGCGGCAAGGGCGGGCAGCTTGCGCTGATGCTTCTCGATCTCGACCGTTTCAAGGAAGTGAACGACCTCTTCGGTCATGCCGCGGGCGACGCCGTGCTGCAAAGAGTGGCGCAATGCGCTTCGAGCGTGCTGCGCCATGGGCAGATGCTCGCCCGCCTCGGCGGCGACGAGTTCGCCATCATCGCCCCTAACCTTCCCGGACCGCAGGCTGCCGGCCGCATCGCCGAGGCGGTACTTTCCGCGCTGCGCCAGGAGAGCCAGCTGTCGCCCGGCGGTGAGCTGGTGTCGGCCAGCGTCGGCATCGCCCTCTACCCGCTGGACGCCGACGAGCAGGCGGCGCTGGTCAGCCACGCCGACACCGCGCTCTATCGCGCCAAGGCCGAGGGCAAAGACACTTTCCGCTATTTCGAGGCCTCGATGGGTGCCGAGACGCGCGACCGGCGCGCCATGGAGCATGATTTGCGTCAGGCGGTGGCGCGCGGCGAGTTCCGGCTGGTCTACCAGCCGCAGAAGGAAATCAGCAGCGGCAAGATGATCGGCTTCGAAGCCTTGATCCGCTGGCATCATCCGGAGCGCGGCAATATCCCGCCGTCCGTTTTCATCCCCGTGGCCGAGGACAGCGGCGCCATCGCCCAGATCGGCGAATGGGTGCTGGCGACGGCTTGCGAGGAAGCCGCGCGCTGGAAGAATCCGCTGACGATCGCCGTCAACGTCTCGGCGGTGCAGCTTCACAACCCGAATTTCAGCTGCAAGGTGCACGAGATCCTTCTCCGCACCGGCCTTGCGCCCGGCCGGTTGGAGCTTGAAGTGACCGAGACGGCGCTTATCAAGGATATGCCGCGGGCGCTGGCGACCCTGCGGCAGGTCAAGGCGCTTGGTGTCCGCGTCGCGATGGACGACTTTGGAACCGGCTATTCGTCCCTTTCCAATCTGCGCGCCTTCCCCTTCGACAAGATCAAGATCGACGGCTCATTCATAAAGTCGGTCGACACGAACGGCCAGGTCGCGGCCATCGTGCGCGCCGTGCTGGGGCTGGGGCGAGGCCTCGGCCTGCCGGTTCTGGCCGAAGGCGTCGAGACGCTGGACGAATTGCGCTTCCTCGATGCCGAGGACTGCGAGATCGGCCAGGGATACTATCTCGGCAGGCCAGGCCCGATCGAAACCTTCAGCGAGCTGACCGGCGTGCTGGCGCTGGCAGCCAACGATCGCGTTGGATCGCGCGGCGGCAGCATTCTGATTCTGGAGCCGGCCGCCGCATCCCGCTCGATCTGATCGTTGCTCGATCCGAAGGTCAGCGACGTAAAACCCGGCTTTCCTCTTTCGGGATCACGGTGCAAGCGCGGCTTCCACCAGCCGCTTGGCATCAGGGCTCGACCATTCCGCCGGGCCGTTCATATGCGCGATCAAGCAGCCTTCGCCGTCGATCAGCATCGTCACCGGCAGGCCCAGCGCCAGGCCGCGCGTCTTGACCTCGTTGAACAGGGCAATCGTCGGGTCGCGGTAGTAACCGAGCGTCTCGACGCCGATCTCCTTGAGGAATTTCCTCGGCTTGGCGTCGTCGCCGGTGTCGACATTGACCGCGACCACCTCGAAGGCGTTGCTGCCCTTTTCCTTCTGCAGCGCGTCGAGCGCCGGCATCTCGGCGCGGCAGGGCGCGCACCATGTCGCCCATAGATTGAGCAGCACCGTCTTGCCGGCATGATCAGCGATGGTCATCGGCTTGCCGTCGGGCCCGTTGAAGGCGAGGCTCTTCAGAGACTGCGGCGGATCGGCCGGCTGCAACGCCGCGACCTGGCCGACGGCCTTGGCCGCAACCTGCTTGGCCCGCTCGGCCTTGACCTTGCAGGCAACCTCGTCCTTGCCGTCGGCACTCGCGGACTGAGGCGGGGCGTTGTTGCCAGAACCGCTCTCGCTGACATATACCGCGACCGCGCCGGCCAGCACGCCCGCCACCAGGGCGGCGAGGATGAGGCGCGGGGCCGGGAAGAATTTATTGCCGTCTGCCATTTTCTTAAAAACTGCTCCGGAGCACGGGTTATAGCGATGAGCGACAAGAAGGCCAGCAACCAGATGTGGGGCGGACGTTTTGCCTCGGGTCCGGCCGCGATCATGGAAGCGATCAACGCGTCGATCTCCTTCGACCGCAAACTCTACGCACAGGACATCCGCGGATCGATCGCCCACAGCGAGATGCTGGCGCAAACGGGCATTATTTCGGCCGCCGATCAAGAAAAGATCGCTCACGGCCTAAACACGATCCTGAAAGAGATCGAAGCCGGCAGGTTCGAATTCTCGACCAAGCTCGAAGACATCCACATGAATGTCGAGGCGCGCCTTGCCGACTTGATCGGCCCGGCTGCGGGGCGCCTGCACACCGCCCGCTCGCGCAACGACCAGGTGGCGGTCGATCTGAGGCTCTGGGTCAAGGAAGAATGCCAGCGCGTCGCCCAGGCGCTGAAGGACCTCATCGCCGCGTTCCTCGAACGCGCCGAGGAGCACGCGGCGACGGTGATGCCCGGCTTTACCCATATGCAGGCCGCGCAGCCGGTGACCTTCGGCCATCACTGCATGGCCTATGTCGAGATGTTTTCCCGCGATCTCTCGCGCGTTCGCGATGCCATCGAGCGGATGAACGAAAGCCCGCTGGGCGCCGCGGCGCTCGCCGGCACCAGCTTCGGTATCGACCGCCACATGACGGCGAAGGCGCTCGGCTTCCGCGAGCCGATGCGCAATTCCCTGGACAGCGTTTCCGATCGCGACTTCGCGCTCGAGTTCCTTGCGATCGCCGCGATTTGCGGCACGCATCTGTCGCGGCTGGCCGAGGAGATCATCATCTGGTCGACGCCGCAATTCGGCTTCGTCCGCCTGTCGGATAGCTTCTCCACCGGCTCCTCGATCATGCCGCAGAAGAAAAATCCCGACGCCGCCGAGCTGGTGCGCGGCAAGACCGGCCGCATCAACGGCCACCTGGTCGGCCTGCTGACGGTGATGAAGGGCATGCCGCTGACCTATGGCAAGGACATGCAGGAGGACAAGGAATCGGTCTTCGACGCCGCCGAGACGCTCGACCTGATGCTGGCGGCGACCGCCGGCATGGTGCGCGACATGACCGTGAACGCTACCGCCATGAAGAAGGCCGCCGGCGCGGGTCACGCGACCGCCACCGACCTCGCCGACTGGCTGGTGCGCAATCTCGGCCTCCCCTTCCGCGAGGCCCATCACGTCACCGGCCGGGCAGTGGCTCTTGCCGAGGAGAAGAAGGTCGGCCTGGAAAAGCTTTCGCTGGAGGACCTGCGCTCGATCCATCCGGGCATCACCGACGGCATCTTCTCGGTGCTCGCCGTGCAGAATTCGGTGAGGAGCCGCACGAGTTTCGGCGGCACCGCGCCGTCGGAGGTGAAGAAGCAGATCCGTTACTGGAAAAAGCGGCTGGCCAAGGCGTGATGCCGGATGCAATACGCCGAAAACTCGGCTAAAAGCGGCACCACAAGAAAAACAGTTTCGGACGGATGGATCGATGACCGGAAGCAGGATTTTGGTGACGCTCGCGCTGCTCGCGGCGATGGTTGCCGTCACGGCCTGCGGCAGGAGAGGCGGCCTCGATACGCCCTATGAGGCGGCCGTTCAGGCGCGCAAGGACGCGGAAAAGGCGAAGCAGCCGCTGCCGCCCGAGCCGGAGAAACCGGTCAAGGACAAGAAGTTCATTCTCGACCCCTTGCTCTAGAGCCGACGAGATCATCCGATCTCATCGTGCTCCAATTTTCGGACCTTTCCAGTGAACCATTTCGACTACCGCGACGGCGTGCTCCACGCCGAGGATGTGGCAATCCCCGATATCGCCGCTAGCGTCGGCACGCCCTTTTATTGCTATTCGACCGCGACGCTGACCAGACATTTCCGTGTCTTCAGGCAAGCCTTCGCCGGCCTCGACGCGTTGGTCTGCTACGCCATGAAGGCTAATTCCAACCAGGCCGTGCTGAGGACGCTTGCCATGCAAGGCGCCGGCGCCGACGTGGTGTCGGAAGGTGAATTGCGCCGCGCCTTGGCTGCAGGCATTCCGGCCGGCAAGATCCTGTTTTCGGGCGTCGGCAAGACCGCGCGGGAAATGGACTTCGCCCTCGCTGCCGGCATCCTCTGCTTCAACGTCGAATCCGAGCCGGAACTCGACCTGCTGTCGGCGCGCGCGACCGCGCTCGGCAAGGTGGCGCCCGTCTCGCTGCGCATCAATCCGGATGTCGATGCCAAGACCCACAAGAAGATCTCCACCGGCAAGGCGGAGAACAAGTTCGGCATTCCGTGGCAGCGGGCGCGCCAGGTCTATGCCCGCGCGGCGAAGCTCCCCGGCATCAAGGTGACCGGTATCGACACCCATATCGGCAGCCAGATCACCGAGCTGCAGCCCTTCGACGACGCCTTCGCGCTGCTTGTCGAACTGGTCGGCGTGCTGCGCGCTGATGGCCATGCGATCGAGCATATCGACCTTGGCGGCGGCCTCGGCATCCCATACCGTGTCGACAACAGCCCGCCGCCGCTGCCCGACGCTTACGCCGAGATCGTCCGCAAGCATGTCACCCGGCTCGGCCTGAAGGTGATGTTCGAGCCCGGCCGCCTGATCGTCGGCAATGCCGGCATCCTCGTCTCGGAAGTGATCTATGTGAAGGAAGGCGACGCCAGGAACTTCCTCGTCGTCGACGCCGCCATGAACGACCTGATCCGGCCGACGCTCTACGACGCCTTCCACGACATCAAGCCGGTGGTGCAGCCGCCGGCCGCCACGCCACGCATGAAGGTCGATATTGTCGGGCCTGTCTGCGAGACCGGCGATTTCCTTGGCCTCGACCGCGATCTGCCCAGGCTGAAGGCCGGCGAGCTCGTCGCCGTCGCCACCGCAGGCGCATACGGCGCGGTGCAGGCCGGCACCTACAACACACGCCTTCTGGTGCCGGAAGTGCTGGTAGACGGCGACCGTTTTCACGTCGTGCGGCCGCGCCAGACCTATGAAGAACTGATCGGGCTCGATTCGATCCCGGATTGGCTGAAGTAGCGAAGCGCTAGATCCTCTGCTGGATCAGCGTCTTCGCTTCGGCGATCCTGTCTTCGTCACGGCGATAGAATATCCATTGCTTGGTGCGCTTGGCGCTGAGCAGGCCGGCTTGGGTCAAGACGCGCATATGCTCGCTGAGCGTCGCCTGGGTGATGCCGAGCTTTTCGGCGATCAGCAGCGCGCAGACGCCGTCCTCGACCAGATCGCCATCGGCCTGGCGCGGGAAATGCGCGCGCGGATCCTTCAGCCAGTCGAGGATCTGCAGCCTGCGCTCGTTGGCGATCGCCTTGAAGATGTCGACCTCTTGCATTTAGCCATTTTGCTAAGTTACTAATTGAAGTCAATCCCGAGGAGCAATTGATGCTGAACACAAGCACGTCGGACAAAGGGACGATCACGCGCGAACGCATCGCCGCCGTAGAACCGCGCATCCGACCATATGTCCGTCACACCCCGGTGATGCGTGTCGACATGGCGGATTTCGGTCGGCCGTCTTTCCCCGTCGACCTGAAGCTCGAATGCCTGCAGCATTCCGGTTCGTTCAAGGCGCGCGGCGCTTTCACCAACCTGCTCGGGCGGCAGGTGCCGGAAGCCGGCGTGGTCGCCGCTTCCGGCGGCAACCATGGTGCCGCCGTCGGCTATGCCGCCATGAAGCTCGGGCACAAGGCGACCATCTTCGTGCCCAAGGTCAGCCCGCCGGCGAAGCTCGAGCGCATCCGCGGCTACGGCGCCGAGCTGGTGGTCGGGGGCGCGCGCTACGCCGATGCGCTGGCCGCCAGCGAGGATTTTGCCGAAAAGACCGGCGCCTTGCAGATCCATGCCTTCAACCAGGAAGAGACGCTCATCGGCCAGGGCACGCTCGGCCTCGAGATCGAAGCGGACCTTCCCGAGCTCGACACGCTTCTGGTCGCCGTCGGCGGCGGCGGCCTGATCGGCGGCATCGCAGCCTGGTTCGCGGGCCGCACCCGCATCGTCGCCATCGAGCCCGAGGGGGCGCCGACGCTTTACCGCGCCTTCGAGGCCGGCAAGCCGGTCGATGCGCCGGCCGAGGGCATCGCCGCCGACTCGCTGGCGCCGAAGCGTGTCGGCGAAATGATGTTCCCGATCGCGGAAGCCTTCGTCGAGCGCTCGATCCTGGTCGCCGACGACGACATCGTGGCGGCGCAGAAGGCGCTCTGGGATCGCACGCGAATCATCGCCGAGCCCGGCGGGGCCGCTGCCTTTGCCGCGATGCTTTCCGGCCGCTATGCACCGGCAACTGGCGAGCGCGTAGCCGTCCTGGTCTGCGGTTCCAACACAAATCCCGCGAATTTCTGACCATAATCGGGGCGAACCTCTTCACGATTTTGGAACCGCCTAGCCTTTGCCGTGTTTGCTGGTATTCTGCTCATGAGGCTCGGGCTATCCTGCCCGGGCAGGAAGGGCCGATGACGGAACGACCCATTTCCAGCGGCGAACGCGGTCTGGCCGGGCGTCTTGCCTTGAGCCGGCTGGCGACGCGAGCCTCGATGAACTTCGAGCGCGGCTGGCCGCTGCTCTTGCCGCTGGCGATCGTCGCCGGCCTGTTCCTCAGCGTCTCGTGGCTGGGCCTGTTCCAGCGCCTGCCGGATTCGGCGCGTATCGGTCTCCTGATCCTGTTCGCCATCTCGGCGCTGGCGGCGCTCTATCCGCTGCGCTTCTTCCGTATTCCCGCCGCCGCCGAGGTCGACCGGCGCATCGAGGCGGCGAACGAGTTGCAGCACAGCCCGGTGCAGGTGCAGACCGACCGGCCAAGCGGCGCCGAGAGCCTTTTCTCGCAGGCGCTGTGGCGCGAGCACCAGAAGCGCATGGCCGAGCGGCTCTCCAGCCTCGGCGCCGACAGGCCGCGAACACGCGTGCCGGATCACGACCGCTGGGGCCTGCGGGCCGTGGTGGGGCTGCTGTTCGTCACCGCCTTTGCCTTCTCGTTCGGACCTTTCGGCGGCAGGATCAGCGACGGCTTCGTCGCCAGCGCCGCGCGCGATACCGTGCCGCCACGCATCGATGCCTGGGTGACGCCACCCGCCTATACTGGCAAGCCGCCGCTGTTCTTGACCGCCGACGTCAATCATGCCGCGCAGACCTTCAGCGTCCCGCAGGGCAGCGACGTCTCGCTGCGCGTCACCGGCGGAACCGGCGAGGAAACGTTGAACTATGCCGACACGAGCGGCAATGACCGCGCCATCGAGCCGGCCGCGCCGAAGGGCGTAACGCCCGCCGCGGGCCAACCGGCGCCCCCAGCCGCCGCCCAGCTCAAAGTGCGCCAGTTCTCCGGCAAGCTGAACGCCGATGGCACGCTGACGCTGAAGTCCGGTGAGGACGATCTCGGCCGCTGGGCGTTCGCCATCATCCCGGACAAGCCGCCGGCGATCCGTTTCGTCGGCGAGCCGAAGCGCGCCGTCAACGGCGCCATCGAGCTCAACTACCAGATCGACGACGACTATGGCGCGGCCTCCGCCAAGGCGGTCTTCGAGCTGTCGGATCCGCCGCCGGCCAATGCGCTCCCGCTCTACGGTCCGCCCGACATGCCGCTGACGCTGCCGCGCCGCGGCGGCAAGGCGAACGCGGCCAAGACGACCAAGGACCTGACCGAGCATGTCTGGGCCGGCAGCAGCATAAAGCTGAAGCTTGCCGCCACCGACGATGCCGGCCATACCGCCACCAGCGAAACCAAGACGCTCGCGATGCCGGAGCGTCCCTTCTCCAATCCGCTGGCCCGCGCCGTGATCGAGCAGCGCCGGCTGTTGGCGCTCGACACCAACGCCAAGCCGCGCGTGCTCGACCTGATGGACGCGATCACGCTGCGCCCCGAGGACACTTTCGACAATATGTCGCATTATCTCGCGATCATGAGCGCGAGGAGCCGGCTGAAGCTCTCCGAGACCGACGACCAGTTGCGCAACGAGGTGGGTTATCTGTGGGAGATCGCGCTCGGCATCGAGGAAGGCAATCTGTCGGCCGCCGAGCGGCGGTTGCGCCAGGCGCAGCAGGCGCTGCAGGACGCCATCAAGAACGGCGCCAGCGACGAAGAGCTTGAGAAGGCGATGAAGGAACTGCGCGAGGCGATGAACCAGTTCCTGCAGGAATTCGCCCAGCGCGCGCAGCAGAACCCCAACGCGCCGCAGATGCAGCAGAACGGCCGGGAGCTGCGCCAGAGCGACATCAACCGGATGATGGACGAGATCGAGAATCTCGCCAAATCAGGCGACCGCGACCGGGCGCAACAGCTCCTGTCCGAGCTGCAGGACATGATGAACAACCTGCAGGCCGGCCGCCAGCGGCCGGGCGGCGAGCAGGACAGCGAGATGCGCCAGCAGATGGACAAGCTGGGCGAGATCATGCGGCGCCAGCAGGAGATGATGAACGACACCTTCCGTCTCGACCAGATGCAGCGCGGCGACCGGCAGCGCGGTGCAAATCGCGATGAGCAGCTGGGCGAGGATGGCGAGCAGGGCCAGTCGGAGGACGGGCAGAAGCCCGGCCCCGGCGACGACCGCGATCCGCTTGCCCGGCCGCAGATGACGCCGCAGGAATTCGCCGACGCCTTGAAGCAGCTGCAGCAGGGCCAGGGCCAGTTGCAGAGCGACCTCGACAAGCTGAGGAAGGGCCTCGAAGGCATGGGCATGCAGCCCAATGAGGGCTTCGGCGAGGCCGGCAAGTCCATGGGCGATGCCGAGCACTCGCTCGGCGAAGGCGAAGGCGACCAGGCGGTCGGCCATCAGGGCCGCGCCCTGGAGGCGCTGCGCCGCGGCGCCAAGGACATGATGAAGCAGATGCAGGCCATGCAGGGCGACCAGGGCGGCAGCGAGCAGGGTGGGCGTCAGCAGGACGCCGACCGCGACCCGCTCGGCCGGCCGCGCGCCACCAAGGGTCCCGACGACGGCAACTCGGTCAAGGTGCCGGACGAGATCGATGTGCAGCGTGCCCGCCAGATCCTCGAAGCGATCCGCAAGCGCCTGGGCAACGCGCTGAGCCCGGACATAGAGCGCAGCTACCTCGAACGGCTGCTGGAGCTGAAATAGCTCAGCCCCCAGAGCTCTTAGACCGGGTATGACGGCGCTTACCCTGCCTTGGTGATGCTGGCGGGACAGACAAGGGCGCGAAGGATCGCTGTACGCCGGTATTATGCTGCGGGCGCGACCTGCCTGGTCAGCATGAAAGCCTCGCGGATCGCGTTTTCCATGCCGTCGATCGCTTCGCCGGCCGCCAGCGGATTGCGGTGCAGCACCACGTTCGACGAATCGATGTCGCCGAAGCCGTCGGCGGCGATCAGCTCACGGCAATCCGCCGGGATGTTGCTGCGCGAGATCGGCGCGATCGCCAGGCCCGAGGTGACCGCCAGTGTCAGGCCGCCATTGGTGTCGCTGGTGTAGGCGACACGGTAGTCGAGGCCGCGCTGCTGCAACGACTTGATCGCGAAGTCGCGGCACCAGCCGTCGCGGCTGTAGAGCGCGATGGGCACCGGCCGCTCCTCATGCATATGGTGCAGCCTCGACGTCACCCACACCGTCGGATCGTGCATCAGCACCTCGCCGCCGGAAAAGCCTTCCCATTCGAACACGACGGCCAGATCGAGCTCGCCCGCCGTCAGCGCCTTCACCTGCGAGGCCGAATGGGCGTAGCGCACCGTGACCTCCACGCGCGGGTGGCGTTTGGCGAATTCGCCAAGCGCCCGCGACAGGATCGAACGGCCGTATTCGGCAGGTATCCCGATGCGCACCAACCCGCCGAGCGGCGGCGCCACCAGCGACGCCGCCGTCTCGTCGAGCAGCGAAACGATGCGGCGGGCATTGGCGATGAGCTCGCCGCCGCGCCGCGTCAGCGCCACCCCGCGCGAGCCGCGCTCGAACAGGCTGACGCCGACCATGTCCTCCAGCTTCTTCATCTGCATGGAAACGGCTGACTGGGTGCGTCCGGCCTTTTCGGCGGCCTTGGTGAAATTGCCCGTCTCGGCCACCGCCACGAAGGTGCGCAGGAGGTCGCTGTCGAGGGTGGGCTTCATGGACGTCGCCATAAGAAATTTTGATTGCTGGTATCATTCCAATTCGTTTGCAACATGTCAAACGCCGCAGGATAGTCATCTCACCCATTGGATATGCGGCTGCGAGATTCGGCCGCGGACCAATTCGAAGAGTCCTCACTCGTGCCCGCTGCCCGAAACGGTAGCGGGCTCTTTTTCGCCGGAACGAACATGCAGAACCGGATGGTGCTTGGCATTGTGAGCCTCTGCCTGGGCGTGCTCGTGTTTTCACTGCAGGACCCACTGGTGAAGGCGGTTTCGGGCGGCTATCCGGTGACGGAAGTGATCGCGATCCGCGCCATCGTCGCGCTGCCGATCCTGATCGTCATCGTCCAGGCCGATGTCGGCCTGAAGGCCTTGCTGTCGAAGCGATTTGGTATGCTGACGCTGCGCGCCTTCATCCAATTCAGCTCCTACACCGTCTACTATCTGGCGATCGCCGCCCTGTCGCTGGCCGACGCGATAGCGCTTTATTTCATGGCGCCGCTATTCATCATGGCGCTTGCCGGGCCCTATCTCGGTGAGCACGTCTCCTGGCGGACACTGACGACGGTGCTGATCGGCCTGGTCGGGGTGATCGTGATGCTGCGCCCGGGCGCCGGCTTGTTCGACTGGGCGGCGCTGCTGTCGCTCGGCTCGGCATTCCTCTACGGCTTTTCGCAGCTGATGGCGCGCCGGATCGGCGATACCGAATCCTCCACCGTCATGGCCTTCTACCAGAACGGTGCCTACTTCACCGGCGCCGTGGCGGTCGCCGCCATATTCCATCTTGCCGGCATCACCCACGCGGGCCATCCGAGCCTCGACTTCCTGGTGCGGCCATGGGCATGGCCGACCATGCCGGACTTCCTGAAGATGGCCGCCTGCGGCTTCGTCGCCTCCGCCGGCATGATCTTATTGTCGCAAGCCTACCGGATGGCACCCGCCAACCGTGTCGCCACCTTCGAATATACCGGCATCCTGTGGTCGCCGTTCTGGGGCTTCCTGTTCTTCGCCGAGGTGCCGCGCGAAACGACCGTTCTGGGCGCGGCGCTCATCATCGGCGCCGGCCTGGTCGCGCTCAACGGCGAGCGCCGGCGCAGCGCGGCGCCGGCAATTGCAGCGACGGGCGATGCTGTCTAAAGCATGTCCCCCGAAAGTGTGCAGCGGTTTCGGGACAAAGACATGCTTAAAATCAGAGACCTAAAGCAGGTCGCGCAAATCCTTGTTCACGCGACATGCTTTAAACAGTCAAGCGAAGCAGCTTAACGCCCGACCGACACGGGCGCGTATCTCGGCAAGCGTGAACGGCTTCTGCACCACGTCGAGGATGATGCCGTTCAGGTCCTCGGCGCGCTCGCGCTGATCGGCATAGCCGGTCATCAGCATGATCTTCATCGCCGGGAACTGTTTTGCTGCCGCCGTAGCCATCTCGATGCCGTCCATCTCCGGCATGCGGATGTCGGACACTACGAGATCGTAGCCGCCGCGCTCCTGGCGGATCAGGGCGAGCCCCTGCGCGCCGTCGGCGGCGATGGTGACACTGTGCCCGTCGCGCTCCAGCGCGCGGGCGGCGAGGGTGCGGACGGACTCATCGTCCTCGACGATCAGAAGCTTTGCCATGCCGACATACATGGCGCGGAAACGTTGACTTTTTCTGAAAATTCGAAGGATCCTGCAGGTTCCCTTCGACGGTCAAGCGTCGCCCTTGACCACACCGACAAACGGCAATTCCCGGAATGCATGCGCGACATCCATGCCATAGCCGACGACGAAATAATCGGGGCAGTCGAAGCCGACATAGTCGGCGTTGAGCGTGGTCTGGCGCCGCATGCGTTTGTCGAGCAGCACGGCGATGGCGCAGCTCTTGGCGCCGCGCGAAAGCATCAGATCGCGGGTGAAGGAAAGCGTCTTGCCGGATTCGAGGATGTCGTCGATCAGCAGAACGTCGCGGCCGGCGACCTCGTTGTCGATGTCGCGCAGCACCTTGACCTCGCCGCTGGTGGTGCCGGCGCCGTAGCTGGAGATGAAGATGAACTCGACCTCGGGCGACAGGCCGACATCATGCATGGCGCGGATGAGATCGGCTGCAAAAACGAACGAGCCTTTCAGGATCGAGATCACAAGCAGGTCGTGGTAGTCGCGCCCGGCGATCTCCTTGGCGAGCTCGAGATTGCGGCGGGCGATCGCCGACGCCGAAAACAGGACCTCGATATCCTTGCCGCGCACGACTGGCATACGTCTGCTTCCTCAAAAATATTCGCCACAACACCGAACATACCGGTGTGTTGAGATTCAGGTCAGGCCGAGCCGGAGTCGAAGACGGGCGCGGAGCGACCAAACTGGGTGGGTTCCGAAAACCGGAGCGGAGCGTACTTTTGAGTACGTGAGCACCGGAAGCGCAGGAAGCCACTATTTGCAGGCCGGCCTCACCTGAATACCAACACACCTAGCCGGCGAAGGTCACCGACACGGCCCTCACGCCGTTTCTAGGCACATCGAGCCGGCTGGAAAAGCCAAATCTTTCGCCGGGTGCCAGCGAGCGGTTGGATGTCCCCAGCCTGTAGCGAATGACGTTGCTGGCATCGTCGGTTACGCGTATCTCGAGCGGCGGCAGCGACTCCGGCCTTGCGCCGTCATTGGCAGCCTCGCCGTCGACGAACAGGACGGGCTTAACTCCCGAGGCATCGATTCGCGACGTCACGCCGGAGATGCTGAGCGCGCTCGCCGGCTGCGAGGCTGCCCAGAAGGGGCTCTGACGCACCAGTGCATGTCCGCCCGAGACCCAGAACGCGACGAGTGCCGCGCCCACTCCGGCGGCCCAGAAGACCGGACCGCCACGCGAGGCCGGCCGCGCGGGCGCGGCCTCTGGTTTGCGCAGCATGCCCATGCCTTCGATGGATGGCGTCGAGGGCGTTTGCGGCGGCAGCGGCGCCGCGGTCGGCTCCGAACGGGCAGCGAATTGCGGCAGCACCACATAGTCGGCATCGACGATGTCGGCCGGTGCGTCGAACATGACGCGCTCCGGCGCGGCGTTTGCCGGCGTGCCGGTCATGATTTCGCCGGAAACAGGGCGCGCGGTTCTATCCTCAGCCATTACGGCCCCAGTGCAATCTTCGTTGCTTTTGGGTAAACACAAATGGTTAACGCTTCCCCACCGGAATCGCTGTGAAACGTCGAAAACGAGCCGAAATTAACCAACGATTAACCATGCCGGCCGATGGTCTTGGCAGAGAACAGGCTGGCAGGACGCCGCCCAAGGTTTCAGGTCGCCAAACGTGATCCGCTTCGAAAATGTCGGCCTCCGCTATGGCATGGGTCCGGAGATCCTCCGTGACATTTCCCTGCACATTCCGGAGCGCTCCTTTCAGTTCCTGAGCGGACCCTCCGGCGCCGGCAAGACGACCTTGCTGCGCCTGTTGTTCATGTCGCTGAAGCCGACGCGTGGCCTGATCACCATTTTCGGCAAGGACCGATCGCGCATATCGCGCGGCGAGCTGCCGCTGCTGCGCCGCCGCATCGGCGTGGTGTTCCAGGATTTCCGCCTGCTCGATCATATGACCACCTACGAGAACGTCGCGCTGCCCTTGCGCGTGCGCGGGCGTGAGGAGGCGGGCTACCGCACCGACGTCACCGAGCTTCTGAAATGGGTCGGCCTCGGCGACCGCATGCACGTGCTGCCCCCTGTGCTGTCCGGCGGCGAGAAGCAGCGCGCCGCGATCGCCCGCGCCCTGATCGAGCAACCGGAGATCCTGCTTGCCGATGAGCCGACCGGCAATGTCGATCCGCCCCTGGCGCGCCGGCTGCTGCGGCTGTTCATCGAGCTCAACCGGCTAGGCACCGCCGTGGTGATCGCCACCCACGATCTCGGCCTGATGGAGCAGGTCGATGCGCGGCGCATGATTCTCGCCGGCGGAAGGCTGGACATCTATGACTGACCTTCCAGCCGATCACCTGCATGACGAAGCCGCCGAGACGACGGCAACCGTTCGGCGTGTCCAGCGCAAGATGGCGCCGATCGTGCCGGCGCAGAACATCGCCGGCCGGGCGCTGGTGCTGGTCATCGCCATCATGACCTTCCTGTCATGCCTGACCTTCGGCGCCGTGACGCTGGTGCGTGACACCGCCTCGGTCTGGGAGAACCAGATCTCGCGCGAGGCGACGATCCAGATCAAGCCGGCAGATGGCCTCGACATGGAAGCGGCCCTTGCGCAGGCCTCGCAGATCGCCAGCGAGTTCCCGGGCGTGACAGGGACGAAGATCGTCGACCGCGATGCGACGGCGCGCCTTTTGGAGCCGTGGCTTGGCACCGGCCTCAACATCGACGAGTTGCCGGTGCCGCGCCTCATCGTCGTCACCATTGACGAGGCCAGTCCGCCCGACTTTGCCGCCATGCGCGCAGCGATCACGCCCAAGCTGCCGAGCGCCGCGCTCGACGACCATCGCACCTGGGTCGACCGGCTGGTAGTCATGGCGCACACGACGGTGACGATCGGCTTTGCCGTTCTGGCGCTGATATTGTCGGCGACGGTGCTGACGGTGGTATTCGCCACGCGCGGCGCCATGGCCGGCAACGGCCACATCATCGAAGTGCTGCATTTCGTCGGCGCCGAGGCCCGCTTCATCGCGAGCGAATTCCGCTGGCATTTCCTGGTCACCGGCATGAAGGGTGCCGCCGCCGGCGGCGCCGCCGCCATTCTCGTCTTCATCGTCTTTTCCTGGTGGTCGTCGCGCAACATGGCGACGCCGCAGGCGGACCAGGCGACCGCGCTCTTCGGCAATTTCGCCATCGGCTCCACCGGCTATCTCGGCGTCGGCCTGATGGTGCTGGTGATCGGCGCGCTGACGGCGGCCACCTCGCATGCCACGGTCGTCGCCTATCTCAGCGATATCGATGTCCGCCAGCCGGACGCGGGATGACATGACCGGGAAGCGCAGGCGAGCGAATGCAAAAGCTGGCCACTGTGCCGTCATGATCCAACAAGTGCATGATCACGCAAGGGAAACTGCCGTAACGCAATGTGCGCCGTCTTATCTATCAAAGGCGGCGTTTCAGAGTTAACCATAGGTGTTGTCAGGATTAACCTGGGGATGATGGACGCGCGGGACTCGACCGGAACGGCTGGGCGGATGCCAGCGGCGCTTACGCGGGGCGCTGCGCCGGCAAGGTCTGGTCGTCTCAGGTTCGCGCTTCGCATCTGCGGCTTCTTTGTGCTTGCCCTGCTGGCGCTTTTTGCCGGCGGCTTCGGGTGGTTTGCCGACAAGGTCAGCAACATGACGACGCCGGCCAATCCGGCCAAGGCCGATGCTATCATCGTGCTCACCGGTGGTCAGTCGCGGCTCGACGCCGCCATGGATCTGCTCGCGTCGGGCAAGGGCGAGCGGCTCTTAATCAGCGGCGTTCATCCCTCGGCCAGCCGCCGCCAGCTGCAAGTGGCGTTGGGCGGCGACAAGCAGTTGTTCTCCTGCTGCGTCGACATCGACCGCGCCGCGCTCGACACGATCGGCAATGCCGAGGAGAGCGCCAAATGGGTGGAAAGCCACGCCTATGGCAGCATCATCCTCGTCACCAACAACTACCATATGCCGCGCAGCCTGCTCGAGATGAGCCGGCTGCTGCATGGCGCGCGGCTCGAGCCCTATCCGGTGGTCAACACCAATCTCGGCAATGGCAACTGGCTGACCAAGCCGGAAGCGCTCCGCGTGCTGCTCACCGAATACAGCAAATATGTGCTGGCACTGGCTCGCGGCGTCGTTCCGCTTCGCCCAACAGCCGAAGGCGTCGCGCTGGCCGAAGCCTCGGCAGCCCTCCCTTCGTCATCCTATGGCGGAGCAAGGAGCGAAGCGACGCGGCGCAGACCATAGGATTGTTTGAGGTTGGGGAGGCTCGACCAATTCCCAGCGTTTGCGATGGTTCACCGAAACGAACGTCTCCGAGAAGCCTGCAACCTTTCAAAATCCCTGTGCCGAAGAACTAAGTCTCACTTCGCGCATTGTCGCGCAACCGCGCGATCTCCTGCTCCAGACCAGCAATGCGCCTATCCCGCTCGGCAAGCGCCGCCGCCACATCCGCCGCCTCGAAGCGCTGCGGAATGTGCTGCGCGCAATTGGCATCCCAGGCCGTGACGCTGAACAGGATCGCCTGCTCCGGCCGCGCCTTGTAGTTTGCCGGCATCAGCCTCGCCGTCAGTTCCGCATCGTCTTCGACGACCCGCGCCTTGCCCCAGATCTTGATGCGCTGCCGAAGCATGTAGTCGATCAGGAACAGGAAGGCTTGGGCGTTGTCCGCAAGATTGCCCTGGGTGATGAACTGCCGGTTTCCTGCGAAATCGGCAAAGCCGATCGTGTGCTCGTCCAGCACCTTCAGAAAGCCGGCCGGCCCGCCGCGATGCTGGATGTAGGGCTGGCCCTGAACATTGGCGGTCGCCAGGAACACGCTGGTCTGCGCCTCGATGAAGGCGGCGAGATCGGGCGTGATCGTCGCGCGCCAGCCGCCGCGCTCCTCGACGCGGGCATAGGACTCCCGCGAGCCCTTGCGGGACTGGATGGCCTTGACGGTGGACGTGAAGGCGACATCGCTGGTGAAGGCGTTCATGGCGGCGCTCCTCGGACGAATTAGCCCGAAATTAGCCCCTTCCGGAATCCGGAGGTAGAAGGCATATTTGCAATCTATCCTTCCATTTCCTGGAAGTATGAATGGACCGCCTCGACGCCATGTCCCTGTTCGTCGCCACCGTGGAGGCCGGCAGCCTTTCCGCCGC
Organism: Mesorhizobium tamadayense; assembly: GCF_003863365.1. GTDB lineage: Bacteria > Pseudomonadota > Alphaproteobacteria > Rhizobiales > Rhizobiaceae > Mesorhizobium > Mesorhizobium tamadayense. The sequence goes on from NZ_RQXT01000006.1 coordinate 39,041, forward strand.
CGCGCGGCGCGCAGGCATGCCGCTCGCGACCGTCAGCCGCAAGCTCTCCGAATTGGAAAGGCACCTCAAGACGCGTCTGCTCAACCGCTCGACGCGGCGCCTCACCCTGACTGACGCCGGGCAATCCTATCTGGCCGCCTGCCGCCGCATCCTCGACGACGTGAGCGAGGCCGAGCGCGCTGCGGCCGGCGAATATATGAGCCCGACCGGCGAGCTGGTCATCACCGCGCCGGTCGTCTTCGGCCGGCTGCATGTGCTCCCGGTGGTCACTGCCTTCCTCGCCGCCTATCCCGAAGTCGACATCCGCTTGACACTGTCCGACCGGATCACCCAATTGGTCGAGGAGCATATCGACCTCGCCGTCCGCATCGGCGAGCTGCCGGATTCAGCCATGGTCGCCACGCGCATCGGCTCGATCCGCCGCATCGTCTGCGCAAGCCCGGCCTATCTCGCCGAGCACGGCATGCCGCTTGAACCGCGCGACCTCGCCGGCCACAACTGCATTACCTTCGAAGGACTTGCCTCACCCGCGACGTGGAGTTTCGTCAGCGGCAGGAACGAGGCTGCGGTTCCGGTCCGTTCGCGGCTGCAGGTCAACACCGCCGAGGCGGCAATCGATGCGGCGATCGCCGGTCTCGGCCTGACCAAGGTGCTCTCCTACCAGGCCGACGCCGCGGTGCGCGCGGGCACGCTTCGCGTGGTGCTCGAGCCGTTCGAGCCGCCGCCCTGGCCCGTCAATCTCGTGCATGCCGGGCAGGGCCTGTTGCCGGTGAAGCTGCGCGCCTTCCTCGATTTCGCGGCGCCGCGCCTCAAGGAGCGGTTGGCGCGGTCGTTATGACCGGGTTCGGCCGCCGCGCCGTTTCCTTTTTGCCCGCGCTTGGTGTAACCAAACGCACACTTCCACACCGGGCGCTTTCCCGCATGCTCTATGTCCGCTCACTGGCGTTCAATCTTGCCTTCTATCTCAGCCTGGTCGTCCAGATGATCTTCTGGACGCCCTTCTATTTCATGTCGCCGCGCCACCGCGCCTGGTTCGTGCCGAAATTCTGGTCGCGCACCTCGATGTGGCTCTATGACAGGATCGCCGGCACCAAGAGCGAAATCACGGGCGTCGAGAACCTGCCTGAAGGATCCTTCATCCTGGCGCCGAAGCATCAGTCCTTTTGGGACGCGATCGCCTTTTTTCCTTATCTCGACGACGCGTTGTATATCCTGAAGCGGGAACTGACCTGGATCCCCTTCTTCGGCTGGTACATCATGAAGATGCGCATGATCCCCGTCGACCGCGGCAACCGCTCGAAGGCGTTGAAGGCGGTCGTTGCCGCCACGAAGGCGGAGATGGCGCGCAATCCCCGTCAGCTCATCATCTATCCCGAAGGCACCCGCCGCCCGCCAGGCGCAGAGCCGTCCTACAAATACGGCATCGTCGAGCTCTATACCCAACTCGGCGTCCCCGTGGTGCCGGTCGCCCATGTCGCCGGCCTCTACTGGCCGCGCCGCAAGTTCATGCGCTATCCCGGCACCATCAAGGCCCGCTTCCTGCCGCCGATCCCGCCCGGCCTCGACAAGGAGGAATTCATGCGACGGCTGATCGGCGAGACGGAAACGGCCTGCGACGAGCTGCTGGTCGAGGCCTCGCGCGCGCCGAACCCGCCGCCCATGCCGCCAACGGCGGTGAAACGGCTGGCGGAGCTTGGCGCTGCGGCAAAGGCCTGACCCCGTTCACGGCAGTGCCGCGAGCGCAGTCGTCAGCACCAGCGTCGCCGCGAAAACGAGATTGATAACCCGCGACGCCAGCGGATTGCGCAGTGAGCGCGCGAAAACCGTTCCGGCGAGAAGCCAGAGCACGTGGATGGCGACGATCATCGCGGCAAGCACCAGTAGCCTGGCAGGTAGGCCGAGCCCGTCGCCCTGCGCCGAAGCGCCGGCGATCACGGCGCCGATCGCCACATAGGCCTTCGGGTTGGCGACGGCGAGCATGAAGCCGCCGCCGAAGGTGGGACGCGCCGCCTCGTTTCCGCCTTCGGCGAGCGGCGGCGCCGTTGCTATCCTGAAGGCGAGACAGAGGATGTAGGCGGCCGAGGCTACCGCCAGCACCGGCGTCAATCCCGGTATCGAGGAAAGCAAGCCGTCAATGCCGGCAGCCACAACCAGGAGCACGGCCGTCGTTCCAATCACGACACCTGACGTGTAGCGCAGCGAGGGCCGCAGCCCGAAGGCGGCCCCTTTAGCCGTGACGCTGATCGTCGCCGGACCGGGGCTGCCCATGACGACGGTCGCCGCCAACACCAGCGCCAGCAATTGCTGCCAGGGCAGCGCTCCGGACAGAACCTCTCCGGCCATGGTGAACCCCAATTCCCGCCGCGATGCGGCAAGGATTATCGCGGGACTCCGGCAAGGTCTTGGACGATCGTGCGCGGACTTACTGCACTAAGGCGTATTGAGATTCAGGCCAGGCCGAGCCGAGAATGATGGCTTCCGAGAACCGGAGCGGAGCGTACTTGAGGTACGTGAGCACCGGCCTACGCCAGCCGTAGCCTTAACTGCGACGCCATTCATGAGTGCTTCGGCCGGCGAAGGCCGGAAGCGCAGGAAGTCACCGTTCGCAGGCCGGCCTCACCTGAATATCAACACGCCTTAGGCGCTGGCGCGGTCAAGTGCTGCGATATCGTCGGCGGAAAGCTTGAGCGATGCGGCGCGGATCAGGCTGTCCATCTGGGCCGGCGTCGTGGCGCTGACGATCGGCGCGGTGACGCCAGGCCGCGCCATGATCCAGGCAAGCGCCACTTCCGCCTGCTTGGCCGAATGGCGCCCGGCTGCGGCATCGAGGGCAGAGAGGATGCGCATGCCGCGCTCGTTGAGATACTCGGCCACGTCTTCGCCGCGCTCGCTCTGGCCGAGGTCGGCCTTGCCGCGGTATTTGCCGCTCAGGAAACCCTTGGCCAGGCTGAAATAGGTGATGACGCCGAGGCCCTCCGCCTTGCAGAGATCTAGCAGCGGGCCGTCCAGCGAGGAGCGGTCGTACAAATTATATTCGGGCTGCAGAACCTCATAACGCGGCAGGCTCCGCAGGCTGGCGACATTGAGGGCCGCGCGCAATTGTCCGGCATCGAGATTGGAGCAGCCCGGATAGCGGATCTTGCCCTTCTCGAGCAGGCGCTGATAGGCGCCGAGCGTTTCCTCGTAAGGCGTGGCCGGGTCCGGCCAATGCGACAGATAGAGGTCGATGACGTCGGTCTGCAGCCGCTTCAACGAATGATCGACCGCCTTTTCGATATAGGCCGCGGAGAGGTCTTTTTTTCCCTGGCCCATGTCGGAGCCGACCTTGGTGATGACGACGACCTTGTCGCGGTTGCCGCGGCTTTTCATCCAGTTGCCGATGATGGTCTCGGATTCGCCGCCTCTGTTGTCCGGAGCCCAGCGCGAATAGGCGTCGGCGGTGTCGACGGCATTGAAGCCGGCATCGGCAAACCGGTCGAGCAGGTCGAACGAGGTCTTCTCGTCGGCTGTCCAGCCGAAGACGTTGCCTCCCAGGACCAGCGGCGCGATGGAAAGGTCGGTGCGACCGAGACGGCGTTTCTGCAAGATTGATCTCCGTGATGCTGGGATGGATACGGGGAGGTCCCGAGGCGTCGGGTTGCGGTTAAGCTAGGTCGCGCCTTGCCGAGGTCAAAGGCATGGTTTTGCTTTTTGATCGGGCCAGAGCAATTCCAGCAAAAGTGCGCAGCGGTTTTGCGTCCGGGATTGCGTAAAAACAAAGAGATAGAGCATTGGAGGCGATCTCATTTTCGCCGGAAATGCCCTTCACGAACGCGCGACCTGACGCCCCACCTCCTCCAGCCAGTGGTCGCGGATGCCGAGCGCTTTCAGGTGTTCCACCGTGCTCAGGACATAATCCTCGTTCCTGCCCGACTGCCCCACCGCGCCGCGCACGACCTTTGCCGCATGGTTGGCGTCGAGCCCGCCGGCATACTGCTCATGCGCGCGGTCGACGATGTAGGCGACCGCCTCGGCCGTTTCGCCGCCTCCTGCCGCATCCAGCCGGACATCGAGGATGCGCTCGAGATAGACGCCAGTCACAAGCTCGCGCTCGCGCAGATAGGAAAGCACCTCGTCGCGCAAATCGCCGGGCACGCGAAAGGCCAGCCCAATGCAGGAGCCGCCGCGGTCGAGGCCGAGCACCAGGCCCGGCCTCTCACGTGTGCCGCGATGCACGAAGGAATAGACGCAGAGCGACCGGCGATAGCCATAAAGACGGGCCCGCCGCGTCTCGACATGCGCGAATCCCGGCCGCCAGATCAGCGACCCATAGCCAAAAACCCAAAAATCGCCCATATCGCCAAGCCTGATCGCATTCGAGTGACGACATCGCACCGGTACGGTGATTCTTCTGTCCCCGCTTGTTGTGCGTGAGAACAACTGCCCGCTCGCCGCACGAGGGGTTAACGAGAGCCGCAGCATGACGTCAAGTGACGAGCGATCGCGCAAACCTCGCCGCCGGCTGTTCTGGCTTGCCGCGTTCATCCTGGTGCTGTTCGCGCTCTACAGCGGCGGATGGTTCTATCTCGCCGGCCGGGTCAAGACGGAGGCGGAGCGGGCCGTGACCGAGCTTGCAGGCAAAGGCATCAAGGCCGACTGCGTCAATCTCGCGGTCAGCGGTTATCCGCTGAGCTTCGCTGTCTCCTGCGACAGCCTGGCCTATCAGGACGATGCCAAGAATGTCGCGGCATCGGCCGGCGATTTTAGCGCCGTCGCTCAGATCACCCAGCCCTTGTCGCCCGTGGCGGACCTGCGCGGGCCGTTGCGGACCGTCGCGCCAGGCATGCCGCCGCTGTGGCTCGACTGGGACAAGCTGCACGCCACGGTCAAGCTGTCATGGCCGCGTCCGCGGCGCATTTCGCTGCAGGCAGAGGGTCTGTCCGGACAGACCGATCCGGCCGACGACACCGATCCCGTGCAGCTGTTCAGCGCCGGCACGGCGGCTGGCCAGTTGCAGCCGAACGGCCAGGACATCGTCTATACCGGCAGCTTTGTCGATCTGAAGATCGACGCCGACGCGATCGGCGGGCGCGTGCTGCCGGAACTCGGCGGCGCCGGCGAAGCGACGCTGAAGAACGGCGTCGCCCTGCTCTCCGCGCCGCCGAAAAGCCTGCGCGGCCAGGCGGTCGACATCGCCAAGCTCGATCTGTCGTCGGGAACCGCGCGCGTGACCGTATCCGGGCCCATCTCGGTCGACGCGGACGGCCTGGTAGATGCCAACCTGAAGATCAAGCTCAAGGATCCGAAGGCCGTGGCGGCCATCCTAGCCGGCGCCATCCCCGAGCACAAAAGCGAGATCGAGCAAGGCTTTGCCGGCATTGCCATGCTCGGCAGCGAGCCCTCCATGCCGCTCAAGGTCGTCAAGGGCAAGGCTTCGCTTGGCTTCATCCCGCTCGGCAAGATCAAGCCGGTCGATTGAGGGCTGCTATGGCGGGACCAGTCAGACTGCTCAGCGTCGGCGCGTTCACCCTCGACACGATCCTGCGTGTCGAGACGCTGCCCGCGCATCAAGGCAAATTCATCGCCAGCGACGGCGTCCAGATCGCCTCCGGCATGGCGACGAGCGCCGCCTGCGCCGCGCATCGCCTCGGCGCCAACGTTTCGCTGTGGGCGAGCGCGGGAGACGATGCGGTCGGCGACCAGCTTATCGCCGAGATCGAGGCGGAAGGCGTCGACTGCAGACTGGTCCGCCGCGTCGCCGGCGCGCGCTCGGCGCTGGCCGCGATCCTGGTGGATGCGCATGGCGAGCGCGTCATCGTGCCGTTCTATGACAGACAAGCACAGGCCGATCCCGATAGGCTGCCGCTTGCCGATCTTTCCTCTTTCGACGCCGTGCTGGTGGACGTGCGCTGGCCGGGCGCGGCAGCGCTCGCCTTGACGGCCGCGCGGGACGCCGGCCGTCCGGCGATCCTGGACGCCGACACCGCGCCGGTCGAGGTGCTGGAGCGGCTCTTGCCTTCAGCCACGCACATCGTGGCCTCGGAGCCGGCGGCGCGTATCGTCTGCGGCCACGCGCTCGATCCGGAAAGCGCTTGCACCGACCTCGCCTCGCGCACCGACGCCTTCGTCGCGGTGACGGGCGGCGCTGCCGGAACCTGGTGGCATGACCGGGAAAGCGATCGCGTCCGCCATGTCGAGGCGCCGAAGGTCAAGGCGGTGGACACGCTCGCTGCCGGCGACGTCTTCCACGGCGCCTTTGCCGTCGGCCTTGCCGAAGCCATGCCGCCCGAGCAGGCGCTGCGCTTTGCCAGCGCCGCCGCGGCGCTCAAATGCCTGCGCTTCGGCGGCCGCCTCGGCGCTCCGGACCGGGCCGAGACATTGGCCATGATGGCGGCCCACTGGCCGCCATCAGAATAGCCGCGCGAATATCTTAGGGTTTGGCTCCCGGATGCTCGACCGCCTGCCGGCCGAAATCCGGCACGTCGATATCCTGGCCGGCCTCGATGATCGAGCGGCGGATGGCGCGTGTGCGGGTGAAGAGGTCGAACAGTTTTTCACCGTCACCCCAGCGGATCGCCCGCTGCAGCGAGGCCAGATCCTCCGAGAAACGCGCCAGCATTTCCAGGATCGCATCCTTGTTGTGCAGGCACACATCCCGCCACATGGTCGGGTCGGAGGCGGCAAGACGGGTGAAATCGCGAAAGCCGGAGGCGGAATATTTGATGACTTCCGTCTTGGTCACGGATTCCAGGTCGTCGGCGGTGCCGACGATGTTATAGGCGATGATGTGCGGCAGATGCGAGACGATGGCCAGCGTCATGTCGTGATGCTGCGGGTCCATCGTGTCGATGTTGGAGCCGCAACGCCGCCAGAACTCCGAGAGCCTCTCCAGCGCTTCCGGGTCGGTGCCCGGCAGCGGCGTGAAGATGCACCAGCGGTTGTCGAACAGATCGGCGAAGCCGGCATCCGGGCCCGATTTTTCCGTGCCGGCGAGCGGGTGGCCGGGGATGAAGTGCACGCCCTCAGGCACATGCGGCCCAATCTGCGCGATGACGGAGGCCTTGGTCGAACCGACATCGGTGAGGATGGCGCCTTTCTTCAGCGTGGGCGCGATTTCTTCCGCGATAGCGCCCGATGCGCCGACCGGAACCGAGACAATGACGAGGTCCGCGTCGCGCACCGCTTCGCTTGCATCGGTCATGTAGGAATCGCCGAGATTGAGTTCCTCGGCCCGCTTGAGCGTCGATTTGCTGCGCGTCGCGATGGCGATATGCCTGGCAAGGCCTTCGCGGCGGATGACGCGGGCGAGCGACGAGCCGATCAGGCCGATGCCGACCAGCGCTACTCTTTCGAACATCGGTGATGCCATGGTGCTTCAGCTTTTCAGGAAGGTCTTGAGCGCATCGACAACGCCGCGAATGGCCTCTTCGGTGCCGATGCTCATGCGCAGCGCGTTGGGGAAGCCGTAGGCTGTGACGCGGCGCAGGATGTAGCCGCGCGCGCTCAGATAGTCGTCCGCGGCGGCCGCCGAATGCCTCTTGTCGTCGGGAAAATGAATCAGCACGAAATTGCCGACGCTGGGCGTCACGCGCAGCCCGAGCAGCGTCAGCTGCTCGCTGACCCAGGCCAGCCATTTCTCGTTATGCGCCACGCTGCGCTCGATATGGGCGCGGTCGCGGATGGCCGCGATACCGGCCTCGATCGCGGTGGCATTGACGTTGAAAGGGCCGCGCACCCGGTTGATCGCATCGACGATATGCGCCGGCCCGTACATCCAGCCGATACGCGCGCCGCCGAGGCCGAGCTTGGAGAAGGTGCGGGTCATGACGACATTCTCGGAGCTGCCCGCCAGCTCGATGCCGGCCTCATAGTCGTTGCGCCGCACATATTCGGCATAGGCCGCGTCGAGCACCAGGAGCACGTTCTTCGGCAGGCCGGCATGCAGCCGGCGCACCTCCTGGAAGGGCACGTAGGTGCCGGTCGGATTGTTGGGATTGGCAAGGAACACGATCCGGGTCGCCGGCGTCACCGCGGCGAGGATCGCGTCGATGTCGGCGCGCTCCTCGGTTTCCTTGACCGCTATAGGCTTGGCGCCGGCGGCCTGGATATAGATCTTGTAGACCATGAAGGCGTGCTCGGTGAACACGGCCTCGTCGCCGGGCGCAAGATAGGTCTGCGCGAGCAGCCCCAGGATCTCGTCGGAGCCGTTGGAGCAGACGATGTTTGCCGGGTTGAGGCCATGCACATCGGCGATCGCCTCGCGCAGCCGGCGGGCGGAGCCGTCGGGATAGACTTCCAGTTTTGCAGCCACCTTCCTCGCGGCCTCGATCGCCTTCGGCGAAGGCCCGAGCGGATTCTCGTTGGCTGACAGCTTATGGACCTTCGTCACGCCGGCGGGCGCGGTGCTTTTTCCCGGCACATAGGCCTCGATGTCCATGATGCCCGCGCGGGGCGTTGGACGTGGCTGATCCTGCTTCATGTTAAAAAATCCGTCGAGAGGCCATTCGAGGCCGCAGCGGAAATACAGTCCGCGGCCCTGAATGTCGAGTACCGGCGCTCGCGCCAAGATGCTGGCCCCAAGCTGCTGGCTTCGAGATGCTGTCCCCAGATGTTGACCAAGCAGCGGGCCGTTGACGAAGCGTCTCGCCGGCCCTAGAAGAGCAGCCGGACTTCCCGTGGTGATTTGGCCGGTCGGCTTGCAGCCACGTTAAACAATTCGCTAAAGGGCCGTTTGCATCCTGTAACCGGCTTTGCGAAGGCATGCCGGTTTTTTTGTTGTCCGCCGCCGGCCGGATAACGCGTCGGGCGAAAGTTCGATGCGGACCGAATGAGGGATGCAATGGCCGCCGAGCGCGTGAGAACCAACAACGAGGCCGACAACCCGTCGAGCCCGATGCTGCAGTTCGGCCCCGACAAACCGCTGAAGCTCGATGCGGGCACGGTGCTGTCGCCATTCCAGATCGCTTACCAGACCTACGGCACCCTCAACGACGCCCGCTCCAACGCCATCCTCGTCTGCCACGCGCTGACCGGCGACCAGCATGTCGCCAGCACCAATCCGGTGACCGGCAAGCCAGGCTGGTGGGAGGTACTGATCGGCCCCGGCAAGATCATCGACACCAGTCGCTTCTTCGTTATTTGCGCGAACGTCGTCGGCGGCTGCCTCGGCTCCACCGGCCCGGCCTCGACCAATCCGGCGACAGGCAGGCCCTACGGCCTCGACCTGCCGATCATCACCATCCGCGACATGGCGCGCGCGCAGCTGATGCTGGTCGACCATTTCGGCATCGAGAAGCTGTTTTGCGTGCTCGGCGGCTCGATGGGCGGCATGCAGGTGCTGCAATGGGCCGCCAGCTACCCGGAGCGCGTCTTCTCCGCGCTGCCGATCGCCACAGGCGCGCGCCATTCCTCGCAGAACATCGCCTTCCACGAAGTCGGGCGGCAGGCCGTCATGGCCGATCCGGAATGGCACGGCGGCAAATATCTCGATTTCGGCAGGCGCCCGGAAAAGGGGCTCGCCGTCGCGCGCATGGCGGCGCATATCACTTACCTCTCGGAGGCCGCGCTTCACCGCAAGTTCGGTCGCAACCTGCAGGACCGCGAGGCGCTCACCTTCGGTTTCGACGCCGATTTCCAGATCGAAAGCTATTTGCGCCATCAGGGCATGACGTTCGTCGACCGCTTCGACGCCAACTCCTACCTCTATCTGACACGCGCGATGGACTATTTCGACCTCGCCGCCGACCACGGCGGACGGCTGGCCGATGCCTTCGCCGGCACCAAGACGCGCTTCTGCCTCGTGTCCTTCACATCCGACTGGCTGTTTCCGACCGAGGAGAGCCGCTCGATCGTGCATGCGCTAAACGCCGCCGGCGCCTCCGTCTCCTTCGTCGAGATCGAGACCGATCGCGGCCACGACGCGTTCCTGCTCGACGAGCCCGAGTTGTTCGCGGCCATCAATGGCTTCATCGCCTCGGCCGCCCGCGCCAGGGGGCTCAGCCTATGAGCGGCGCGCGATCTCTTTGTTTTAGCCGCATTTTTGCGACGCCCAAGCGATTCCGCTTGGCTGCAAATGCTCCGAGGCCGAAGGTGTGCCCATGAGCGTCAATCGCGCCCAGCGTGTCGACCTCGAGGTCGTCACCGATCTCATCCCGTCGCGTTCGCGCGTCCTCGATGTCGGCTCGGGCGACGGCGTGCTTCTGGAACTCCTGCAGGAAACCAAGCAGGTCGACGGCCGCGGGCTGGAGCTGTCGCAACGCGGCGTCAACGAATGCGTGGCGCGCGGCCTTTCCGTCGTCCAGGGCGATGCCGACAAGGATCTGGAATTCTATCCCGACAAGGGCTTCGACTTCGTCGTGCTGTCACAAACCCTGCAGGCGACCCGCAATCCCAAGCTGGTGCTCGACGAGTTGCTTCGGATCGGCAACCGCGCCATCGTCTCTTTCCCCAATTTCGGCCATTGGCGCGTGCGCTTTTCGCTGCTGGTCAAGGGCAGGATGCCGGTCACCAAGGACCTGCCCTATTCCTGGTACGACACGCCGAACATCCACTTCTGCACCATCCGCGACTTCGTCAACCTGTGCGAGGAGCTCGGCGCAACCGTCGAGAAGGCCACCGCGCTCGACGCCAACGGCCAGAAGATCGGCCTGTCGATGCCCTGGTGGTTCTGGAACTTCTTCGGCCAGCAGGCGGTGTTTTTGCTGAGACGATAGTGGCGCCCGAAACGGCTCTCTTGGCTGGCAGCACAGACGCGGATGTCGGTGAAGCGCCAAAATATTTTGCATTGTTGTTTGTGTCATTTGACAACGATCGGTTGCGGCTATACCGACCTGAATTTAGGCAACCTGGTGAAGCAGCGATGGTCGGCGATCTCCCGACTTACTCAGTCGTCGTGGAAATGGAAAACGCCAAGTCGATCGACTGGGACGAGATCGGCGTTGGACTGACCGTCCTGGCGGATGAAATCGCCTCGGTTTCGGCGGCCGGTTTCGCAAGCCCGAAAGTCATCATCTCGCACGCCGGGCACGACGCGGACGCCCAGTCGCTGCGAGACCACATCAATAGGGAAGCACCTCAGCTGAAAGAGGTGTCTGAGCTTCGCTTCGCCGCCTGTCCCGGTGGCCGCTACTACGAGCTCAAGAACAACGGCATCCTTGCCGCCGAGACAGATGTGGTGGTCTTCATGGACTCCGACACGGTTCCGGAATCGGACTGGCTCTCGATCCTGCTCGGCCCATTTCGGAATCCCGGAACCGTTTGCGTCAATGGCTATACCTATCTTTTCTATGATGATTTCTCCTCGCGAACCTTTGCTTTGATCTGGTTCTTCCCTATGGCTCAGGGAGACAAGAAATTTGCCGCGAAACGGGCGATCAACGCCAATAACGTCGCCTTCCGGCGCGACTGGATTGCCGGTCATCCCTTCCCGCAAAACAACGGTTTCAAGGTTTCTTGCACGCTGCTGATGCATCAGCTCCGGCGCGAGGGCCACGAAATCGTCCATGCCGGCGCGCGCGTCTATCACTATCCCCCCCGCGGCTGGCGATTCTTCTGTTGGCGCGCGCTGGTGACCGGCAGGGACGCCGACAGAAAATTCGTCGCGCTTCATGCCCCCAGTCGCAGTCAGCGAATCGTCAAGTCGTTAAGCCGCTGGGGAACCATGTCGTGGCGCACAACACGACGCGTACTCAGTCACGCGCCGCAAACGGGTATGCCTCTTTGGCAGATCCCGTTTTCGCTGGCGGTGGGCCTGGCCTTTTATACCCTGGCCTTTCTTGGTCATTTCAGCCTCGCTGCAGGTCTCGTAAGCGACGAGATTGAAACCATGCCGGACTATGTTGGGCATAGTTGAGGGTAGTGCCCGCAAAGTGTTGCTTTCAAACCGCATGATTTTGAGGAATACGGTGTGAACTTGGTTCCGACGCGACGCTTCAGGTGACATAGACCACTCTTTTCTGTAGCGTTTCGTCGAATCCATCCGGGGGCGGACATGGAGGGCAGATGCGAGATCCATCCGGTTATCGCTTATCTGCCTCATAACGAAAGTTAGATGCCGACCGCTTCCGACACAGCTCCGCTGATCACCGTGATCACGCCGACGCACAACCGGCGCAGCCAGGTCGTGCGCGCGGTGGAAAGCGTTCTTGCCCAGACACTTACCCGCTTCGAGCACATCGTCGTCGACGACGGTTCGACCGACGGAACGGCCCTGGCGCTGGCCGAAATTCGCGATCCCAGACTGATCTATGTCGGCGCGAAATGGCGAGGCGCAAATGCCGCGCGCAACGCGGGCATCGAGCGCGCGCGGGCGCCGATCGTGACCTTCCTTGATTCGGACGATGTCTATCTGCCGGACCGCCTGGACCGGACGCTGTCGCATTTCGACAAGAACCCTTCGCTCGAGGTGCTGATCAGCTCCTTCATCTCGGTGAAGGGCAACCGCAGCACCAAATGCATCAATCGTCAGGCCTTGCTCGACAAAAGCACGCTGCAGCGCGCCCTGGTCTCGCAGACGATCTTCATCGCCGGCTCGGCGATCACCGCCCGGCACGAATCGCTGCTTGCGATCGGCGGCTTTGACAGCGACATCACGCGCATGCAGGACCGCGAGCTGCTGCTGCGTTTTGCCAACCGCAGCGGCGGCTTGCTGTCGGAGGATATCGACTGGAAGAAGTATAATTCGGAAAATTCGATTTCCGGCCGGCGCGACGGCTATGTCGAGGCCTATGCCAACCTGATCGACAAGCACCCTTACATCGCCGACCGCTATCCCGACGTGCCGCCCTATATGATCGCGCGGCAGATCATCGCCGACATCCTGAAGGGCAGGCTGCCGCAGGCTTTTTCCGGTTATCTCGCCAACCGGTCGTCCAAGGCGCTCGGCTACTCGCCGACCGAACTGGTGCGCGGCTATGTCGTCGGCCGGCGCTGGCGCCGCGACTGCTATGACGAATTCCGCGCCAAATACGGCGCCCGGGCGGTGTGAGGGCACCTAAATGCATGTCGCCCAAAGTGCGCAGCGGTTTTGGGAGAACGACATGCATCAAAACAAAGACTTATAGCGTGTCGCCTGAATCCGTTTCAGCGCGACACGCTTTAGAGCAATTCCAGGAAAAGTGCGTAGCGGTTTTCCGTCGAATTGCGAAAAACAAAGAATGGAGCGTCCGACAGCTCCAGGTTCACCGATCCAGTTCCGGAAAATACGGGTCGGAAAACCGCTGCCGCAGCCGCTCGCCAAGCATGCAGTCCGTCGGTGCCTGCGCGTCGACTCGGACCATTCTGACGCCACCGACGCCGCTCACCTCCTGGATCAGCTTGCGGCGGATCGCGGTCGAGAATTCGAACGCCGCGTAGATCGGCAGCACGAACGAGCCGGGGCCGCCGGTGACGCAATCAGCGTAGTAGCGATCAAGCCGGCTGACGCTCGGCGACGGACTGATCAGGATCGGCAGGCCGTTGATGATTATGCCCTCGGCTAAAGCCGCATCGCGGGTCATGACGACGGGCAGTCCGGCATTGTTGGGCCCGTCCCCCGATATGTCGATGACCCGGCGCGACGCCGAAAAGCCGTTTTTCTCCAAAAGCCCGGCGCCGAAGCCGAGAGCGCCGGAAATCGAGGTGCCGCGAAAGCTCCGGAACGGACGGCCCGCGATCTTGTCGGCGAAGGCGTTGGCGCTGTCCGCGCCGTCGATGACCTGCCAGGCGATCACGCCATCGTCGCGCACGACGCCCGCCCATTCGAAATAGGCGAGCGCGATGCGGCCTCTCGGGCCCGAGCGCACCGCGCTGATGAAGTCGGGATGGCGCAGCGCCCCGACATAGCCGGCGCGCTGCAAGGCGAACTCCTCCTCGTCCATCGACTGCGAAATGTCGACGGCCAGCACGAGCTCGACGTCGACGGCAGTGCCGCCGCCGGTCGCAGGCATTGGCGCTGCCTCGGCGCAGGCAAGGCATGCAAGCAGGCTGAGCAGCTTGAGCATGGCAGGCTCCCACCACGCCGGGATTCTTCCCGGCGATCGCGGCGAAATAAAGCTATTTGTTGGCGCGCACGGCTGTTGGCGGCGGTTCGATCGCTCCGGCGCGGAGGCGAGCCGGCTTGAGCGCCGATCCGCCGCTATCCTTGACGATGGTGAGCGCGCGCGGGAAGAACTGGTTGTTGTGCAGCCCGCGCCCGATATTGAGGATTGCGGCATCCGGCAGCCTGGCCTGCAGCATCGCCAGCACGCGCTGCAACGTGGCGCCGTCGAATGTGTCCAGCGCCTCGTCGATGATCACCCATTTCGGCTTCCTCAGCGCCAGCCGCGCGAAGGCGAGCAGCCGCTGCTCGTCGTCGGCCAGCTCATGCTCCCAGCGCGCCGAACGGTCGAGCTGGGACGACAGGCGCTCAAGGCCGACTTCGCCGAGCACCGCGGAAATCTCGGCGTCGTCGATCTTGGCGCCTTCGGCATGGTTGAGCACGTCGCGCAGCGTGCCGAGCGGGAAATAAGGCGTGCGCGGCACGAAGAACGGCCTCTCCCCGGCCGGCATGCCGATACGGCCGCGTCCCCATGGCCAGAGACCGGCGATGGCGCGGAAGAACAGCGTCTTGCCGGCGCGCGGATCGCCGGTGATCATGACGCGCTCGCCCGCCTTTATCTCGACGTCCGTCTCGGCAAGCCTGGTGCAGCCGTCGGGCGAGGCGACCTCGAGCTTGTCGAACGTCAGCTTGCCATTCTCGTTTTCGCCGAACGCGATGCGCTTTTCCTGGGCATGCAGGATATCCGTTTCGCCAAGCGCGATGCGGAAGTCGGCGACGCGCATCAGTGTCGCCCGCCAGTCGGCGATGGCGCCGATGTTGTTGATGAACCAGCGCAGCGAGGAATTCACCTGGTTGAAGGCGCCGACCGCCATCATCAATCCGCCGAAGCTGATATCGCCCGCGAAATAGACTGGTGACGCGACAAGGATCGGCGCCACCACGGTGATCCAGCCATAGGCATCGGTGACCCAGGACAGGTTGATCTGAGCGGCGTAGATGCGCCGCATGGCGCCGAGCACGCTACCGAGGTCGAGCTCGAGCTGCCGCCTGGCGTCCGCCTCGCCATGGGCGAGCGCGATGGCGTCGACATTCTCGTTGACGCGGACCATGGAGGAGCGCAGCACCGCCTCGCGCGTGTAGCGATCGCTGTTGAAGCGGATTAGCGGCCGGCCCACCAGCCAGCTCAGCCAGGAGGCGATGCCGGCGTAGAGGAGCGCCGCCCAGACCATGTAGCCGGGTATTGCCA
This sequence comes from Mesorhizobium tamadayense, assembly GCF_003863365.1. GTDB lineage: Bacteria > Pseudomonadota > Alphaproteobacteria > Rhizobiales > Rhizobiaceae > Mesorhizobium > Mesorhizobium tamadayense. The sequence goes on from NZ_RQXT01000006.1 coordinate 54,283, forward strand.
GCGAATAGCCGCCGACATCGAAGACGAAGCCCGAAGAGAGCTGCCACAGCACGCCGATGAAGGACACAAGCAGGATGAAAGATTGCAGCAGGCCGACGCCGAGGTCGGTCGACAGATCCGAGAAATGCCCGGCATCCTGCTGCATGCGCTGGTCGGGATTGACGCCGATGGCTCCGGCATGGGTGAGTCGGAAGGCGCGCGCCGGCCGCATCCATTCATCGATCAGGTCGAGCGTCAGCGCTTCGCGCAGCCTCAGCCGGATCGTCTGGTTGAGCCAGGTCTGGCCGACATTGAGCACCAGGAGGCTGCCTGCGATTGCGGCAAATACCATTAGCTGGTGGAGGAAAGCCGGCAAGTCGCGCCGCGCCAGGGCATCGTAGAAAGGCTGGTTCCAGCGGTTGAGCAGGACCTGCCCGATCGAGGTTGCGACGATGACGCCGATAATGCCGATCGAGGCCCACAAGAGCTGCCTGCGTACCGGTGACGTCTTTAGCGCCAGCCTGATCGTCGCCAGCTGGTCTGAGAGGCTGCTCGACTCGACCGAGAACGCAGGCTGTTCGATACCGGGCGTATCATCCATATGCGAGATCCCTGCTTTCGGGAATGGTGAACGGCGACGGTGCCGCGCCCCGAACCCGCCCCTGAGATAGGGTGATGATTGCCGTGCGACGCAAGGCTCCGCCCCGATCACGAACGCGTCATCGCCTTGTCCTTCGCACCGTATCGGCGGCTTGCCGGCCAAGCCGTGTTGCGCCCTGCGGCGAGAATACTGGCACGAAGACGCGGCGCGAGGCGCGTTGCGCGACGGGCACGCCCTGGTAGAGCCGCTTCTGCGCCTCGACGACGATGACGCCGGAAAAAATCGGCCACAATCGCCGGCCGGCGCGCTCCAGCACATTGTGGAACCGCATCATGAAGCGCCGCGGCGATGGCGGGAAGAACAGCGCGTCGGACCACGCGGCCGGCGTGAAATTCGCCTCGCGCAGCAATTCGGTGAGCTGGCCGCGCGAGAACGGCCGGCCATTGCCGAAGGGCGTATGCTCGAAGCGCGCCCAGACGCCGCGCCGGTTGGGCACGACGATGACGACTCTGCCGGCCGGCGACAGCACGCGCCAGATCTCGTTCAGCGTCTCGCGCGGATTCTCGACATGCTCGAGCGAGTGGACGAGCAGCATGCGGTCGATGCAGGAATCGACCAGCGGCAGCTCCTCGTCGAAGACCAGCGCCGTCGCCGTCGGTCCGGTCGCCGGCCAGACCACCGCTCCCTGTGTCGCCGGCATGAAGGCAAAGACGCGCTCGGCATCGGTGCCGAACCGCTCCAGCCACGGCAGCGTGTAGCCGAGGCCGACCAGACGTTCGTTCGGAACGGTTGCCCATATCGACGACAACGCCATGGTGATCGCGCGCTCGGCGAGGCGCCCGAGCGTGGTCGAATAGAAGGAGCGAAGATCGACGATATCGGAATGCATGGCCGGGACGGTAGCCGCGATATCAGGCGAGTTCAACAAAGGCGGATGACATCGATGGCCGGCCGCCCTATGTCTGCGGCGATAAGGAGAGTGACGAGATGCCGGTCGAAATCGAACAGTTCATGTGCCGCACCGACAATTTCGGCGTGCTGGTGCATGACCCCAAAAGCGGGCAGACGGCAATCATCGACGCTCCGGAGGAAGCCCCGATCCTGGCCGCGATCAAGCGCACCGGCTGGACGCCGACGATGATCCTGACCACGCACCATCATGGCGACCATGTCGAGGCCAATCTGGCCCTGAAGGAGCGCTTCAAATTGCGCATCATCGGACCGGAAGCCGAGAGGGCGAAGATCCCCGGCATCGACGAGACCGTCAGGCAAGGCTCCGTCATCCGCCTTGGCGATGAAAGGATCGAGGTCATCGAAACGCCGGGCCACACCGCCGGCCATGTCTCCTACCATCTGCCGGCCTCGAAAGTGGCCTTCACCGCCGACACGCTGTTTGCGCTGGGCTGCGGCCGGCTGTTCGAATGCAAGCCGCCGGTGATGCACGAGTCGCTGAAGAAGCTGGCCGCCCTTCCGGCCGAGACCGTCATTTATTGCGGCCACGAATATACTTTGGCCAACGCCCGCTTCGCGCTGACCGTCGACCCCAGCAATTCAGCGCTCAAGGAACGCGCCGCCAGGATCGAGGCGCTGCGCGCCGACAACAAGCCGACGCTGCCGACGACGATCGGCGAGGAACTGTCGACCAACCCGTTCCTGCGCTGGCACGACCCGGCGATCCGCAAGCATCTCGGGATGGAGAGGGCGAGCGATGCGGAAGTGTTCGCCGAGATCCGCAAGCGCAAGGATAATTTCTGAGCGCTCTTGCATGACCAGTGCTGCCGAAATCATCGCAACGCTCGGCCTCCAGCCGCACCCCGAAGGCGGCTGGTATGCCGAGACGTTTCGTGACGCAGCGGGCGGCCCGCGCGGCCATTCGACAGCAATCTATTTCCTGTTGGAGAAAGGCCAGCTTTCGGCCTGGCACCGGGTGAAGGATGCGGCGGAGGTCTGGCACTTCTATGCCGGCGCGCCGCTGGCGCTCGCCATGCATGAGGAAGGCTCCGCCGCTGTCGTCGAACAGGTGCTGGGGCCAGCGCTCGCCGCCGGCGAGCGGCCGCAGATCGTTGTGCCGGCCGGCTGGTGGCAGTCGGCGCGCAGCCTCGGCGAATGGACGCTCGTCGGCTGCACCGTCGCTCCCGGCTTCGACTTCGCTGCTTTCGAGCTGGCCAAACCGGGCTGGCAGCCGAAAACCGCTTAACTCAAGAGAAAGCCGAGCGTGATCGCCAGCTGGGCTGCATAATAGAGCACCCAGGCCGCGTAGCGCATCCAGACGCGATGCGGCGAGATCGCGGCAAACAGGAAGCGTTCCGCCGCCAGCAAGCCGTCCGAGGCCACGAACAGCACGGCTCCGATGATGACCCAGGGATAGAAGGTCGTAAGCGCCGAGATGCCCATGGCGAGGATCGCCGCGACATAGACGGCGATCGGGATACGCAGGGGTGGACCGACGCGACGCCGTAGCGCGGCGAGCATTCCGATAACGAAGACCGCCAGCGCCAGTGCGATCGCGACGCGCCAGGGTTCGGCGGTGAGCAGCCCGATCCCGCCGCCCGCCTCGAGGAACAGGGCGACATAAGCGATATGCGCGGCAAGAAAGCTCGCCAGGCCGCCAAGAAAAGCCTTCTCGCCGTCCTGCGAGAGGAACGCATCGCCGGCGGCGCTGAGCGCCAGCGCCGCGACGAGCAGCAGCGGACCGCCCTGCATGACGGCGAGCGCCGCCAGCAAGGCGACGGCAAGCGTCTTCGCGGCGGAGCGGGCGAGGCGCGGCGACAGCTCGAGCGCAAGGCCGTAGATCGCGGCGGCAGCGATCGAGAACAAAAGCGTCGCATTCGGGTTGGCGTCGATGCCACCCGGAAACGGCATCATGCGCCAGCTCCGCCGGTCGCCGGCTTGCGCAGCAGGAGCGACTTCGCGGCGAGCGCCGCCCCGCCGGTGATGAGCACGCAGGCCGCGAGGATGCGCAATGACGGCTCGGCCACGCCGGCGGCGATCAGCACCAGCGTCGATAACAGCGGCGCGGCGTAGCTTGCCGCCCCCAGCACCTGGATGTTGCCGCGCTTGACGCCGATATCCCAGGCATAGAAGGCGGCCCCCACCGGCATCAGACCGAGCCCGACGACCGCCAGCCACTGGCCGGGGCCGTCGGGCAGCACGGTCTTTTCGAGCAGCAGGTGGCAGGCGAGCGAAAGCACCGACGTCGCCGCGCAGAACCAGGTGACGATCGAGGTCGGCACCGACGGGAAGCGGCGAGACAAGAGCGAATAGGACGACCACAGCAGCGCACAGACGCCGGCCATCGCATAGCCGAAGGCATAGCGTGGATCGAAGGCGAGGCCGCCACCTTTGGTGACGATCAGGAAAGTGCCGGCAAGGCCGAGCAGCGCGCCGGCGACATGGTTCCAGGCGAGCCGCTCGCCCGGCATCAGCGCCGAGCCGAGCACGATGAGCAGCGGCCAAAGATAGGCGATCAGGCTCGCCTCGACGGCCGGTGCGTTGCGCAGCGCCGTGAAGTAGAAAAAGTGGTAGCCGAACAGGCCGGCAATCCCGATCAGCCAGACCTGCGGCGGAATCTTCCGGCTCTTGTCGGGAGCCGGCATCACCAGCCTGGCGGCAAGCCCGACGCAGGTGCCGATGGCGAAGGTGATGGCCGACAAGAGAAACGGCGGCACTTGCCCGGAGGCGTCGGTGAGCAGTGCGAGCAGCGCCCACATGGCGACCGCCGAGAAACCGATCAGTGTTGCGCGCCCCATACCTGTCCCCGGCGGCGCGCCGCGGCGCCTGTACAAACTATTCGACGGCTTCGAACCGTCTCGCGCTTATGGTCAGCGGACCGATCTGGGTTCCGACCGTGGCGCGGATCGGCGCATATACGCCGGATTGGCCGACCGGCGCAAATGTCACCATCATGCGGCTCTTGTTCTTGAGGAACTCCAGCGCCTTACGGCCTTTGCGATAGCCCGCGACCGGCTCGAAGCCCATCTTGCAGGTGACGGTGTCGCCCTTGTAGCCGGGCACCGAGATCGAGCCCTTCGAAGCATAGGTCAGCGACAGGTTGGCGCGCATCTCGCCGTCATAGAATTTGACTGTCCGCCCGCAGACCTTGTCCAGGCTGTCGGCATGGATGACGGTGGCCGCCATCGGGTCGAGCACCGATTTCAGGTCGCCGGCGCCGACCGGCACCCAGCTCTTGGGATCGCGCTTCTTCGGCGCCGGAATGACTTGGGTCGAAGCGACACCCCCATCGGCGAAGCGTATGTCGACCACCGATGCCTTCTTGCCGGAGGTGTAGTCGGCCCGGAAGGCCTGCGGCCGCATCTGCTGGCCCGCAATCGTGCCTTTCGACGAAATCGTGCCCTTGGTGTCGTCGAACAGCTTGGCGATGCCCGCGGCGGAGACAGTGCCGTTGATGGCGTAGTTGTCGCCGTCGTAACGGCTCGAAAACGTCGCCCTGGCGACCGAAAGGCCAAGGAACGAAACGGTATATTCGCCCTTGAAGGCCTGCGGCGAGGCAGCAGCGAAGCCCGTCGCCGGCACAGCGACGGCAAGCAGCGTTGCAAATGCATGGGATAAGCGAAGCATGGCCGGCGGCAAATCCTTGATACTGGCCGGAAACGCAACGGCTCCAGCCTGGCAATCCCTTCGCGAAGGGCTTATAGGGCGAAATCCGGCCTTTATATGGAGCGCGCTTCGCCGTCGCGCATCTGCCGGAGCTTGACGTAGTGGCGAAATGCAACTATGGAACGCCAACTTTTCCAAAGGCCGCCTGATCGAGACCGCGCGCCGCCTGGCGCGGGCAGAATGGTTTGGCAGGTTAGAACTGAAGGTTAGACAAGATGTCCCGCACCTGCGAGCTCACTGCCAAGGCAGTCCAGACCGGCAACAATGTGAGCCATGCCAACAACAAGACCAAGCGCCGCTTCCTGCCGAACCTGGTCAATGTGACGCTGATTTCCGAAGTGCTGAACCAGAACGTTCGTCTGCGCATTTCGGCCAACGCGCTGCGTTCGGTCGAGCATCGCGGCGGCCTCGACGCCTTCCTGGCCAAGGCCGACGCCAAGGAGCTGTCGCAGCGCGCGCGCCTGCTGAAGAAGCAGATCGCCAAGAAGCTCGCCGAGCAGCCGGCAGCCTAAAGCGCCATTCGGGCCGGGACGACCGCCTCGAGCACCGGCCTCAAACTGGTGCTCAAATATGAGCGAGCGTCGACATGACGCTCAGCTGGTTCCATTACCCAGGATAAAAAAATGAACTTCCTTTCGCGATACCTGCCCTTCGTGGCCGCCATGGCGCTTGTCGTCGTGGCATCGAACATCCTTGTCCAGTTCCCGATCCAGGGCCAGATCGGCGGCCTGTCGCTGTCCGACCTGCTGACCTGGGGCGCCTTCACCTATCCCTTCTCCTTCCTGGTCACCGATCTTGCCAATCGCCGCTATGGCCCGGCCGTGGCGCGCAAGGTGGTGTTCGTCGGCTTCATGACGGCGGTGATCTGCTCGATCCTCGTTCCGCCCTTCCTGTTCCGCCACGGCCTGATCGAGTTCGAGACCGCCGCCGACCGGCTGGTGCGCATCGCCGCCGCTTCCGGCGCCGCCTTCCTCATCGCGCAGCTGCTCGACGTGACCGTGTTCAACCGGCTGCGCCGGCAGAGCTGGTGGCGCGCGCCGATCGTCGGCACGCTGGTCGGCTCAACCTTCGATACGGTCGTGTTCTTCGGCGTCGCCTTCTCCGCCGCCTTCGCCTTTGTCGGGCCGAACGACGGCTTCGCGCTGGAGACGGCGCCGCTGATGGGCGTGTTGCCCATCGAGACCATGCGCTGGGTCTCCTGGGCGCTCGGCGATCTCTCGGTCAAGCTCATCATCGCGGTGGTGGCGCTGATCCCCTACCGGCTGCTCGCCGCCCGCTGGACCCAGCCGGCAGTCGCGGTCTAACCATGATCCCGCAAAATGAAGCCCGGCTTGCGGAAAAGATCGTGGTCAGACAAAGAGCTCGCTCGTGATCCCCTGGGTTCAGCTTGATTCAGCCCGCACGCCCGACGGCGCTCAGGAACTTCGCCTGAAGCGGCGCGGCGATGAATTCTCGATCATGCTGGGTACCAACGAGCTGATGAACAGCCGCCTCAGCGGCTCCGAGGAGGCACTCGCCAAGCTTTCCTGCGAGCTGATCGCTGGCCACAAGGAGCCAAGAATCCTCATCGGCGGGCTCGGCATGGGCTTCACCTTGCGCGCCGCTCTTGCAGCACTTGACAGGGACGCTGCCGTCACCGTTGCCGAACTTGTGCCCGCAGTCGTCGCCTGGGCGCGCGGCGCGATGGCCGGAATCTTCGACGGCTGCCTCGACGATCCCCGCGTCACCATTCGCGAGGCTGATGTCGGTCAACTGATAAGGGCGGAAGCGGCCGCCTGGGACGCCATCCTGCTCGACGTCGACAATGGTCCCGAAGGCATCGTCTACAAGGGAAATGACTCGCTCTATAGCGCGGCCGGCCTGGCAGCCGCCCATGCCGCGTTGAAGCCCGGCGGCGTCCTGGCCGTTTGGTCGCAGGGACCAGACGGCGGTTTCACGCGGCGGCTGAAGCAGGCGGGCTTCATAGTCGAGGAGATCAACGCGCGCGCCCGTGTCAAGCTCGGCGCCCGTCACGTCATTTGGATCGCAGCCAAAGGGCGGTGATCCCTGCCGGCCGCTCGCCGCTGGAGCCGGCCCGCCATCGGAAATCCCCGGCGGCTTTACGCTTTGTTACGGCCGATGATGCAGGATCGCGAAAACGATCCAGGACAGCGCCGCCAGCATGACCATCCAGGGCACCGGTTGGAAACATGACCTCCTGCTCGCGCTCTGCGCGACGCTGCTGGTGCTGGCGATCAATGCGATCTCCGGCTTCCCGACGATCGCGGACCTTGGCGCCGACAACGACAGCATGCTGAGGCTGGTCGAGGTTCGCGACCTGCTGGCGGGCCAGAGCTGGTTCGACCTTCATCAATACCGTATGGGCCTGACCGGCGGCTTCGTCATGCACTGGTCGCGGCTGGTCGACACGCCGATCTCGCTGATCATCCTGGCCTTCCAGGCGCTGGGCGCCAGCATGGCCGCCGCTGAGAGAGCGGCGCAGATCATCTGGCCGCTTTTCCTTTATGGGCTCACCATATTCGTCATCCTGCGCGCCTCGCGGCGTTTTGCCGGCGCCGACGTGGCGATGCCGTCGCTGATCCTGTCCACTGCCGCGCTGTTCTTTCTCGGCACCTTCAGCCCCGGCACGCTCGACCACCACAATGTCCAGATCCTGCTGACGGCGGCCAGTCTCTGGCTTCTGATGGAGGCTCCCTCGTGGCGGCCAGCCGCCTTTCTGTCCGGCCTGTGCGCGGGTCTCACGCTGGCCATCGGCATGGAGACCGCGCCGTATGTGGCCGCACTCGGCGCATGTGCCGCCGTGCTCTTCATCCTCGATGAACGGGAACGCCTGACGGCGCGCGGCTTCGGCACCGGATTTGCCGTGGTGGCCTTGGTGGTCCTCGTTGCCACCGTACCGCCGTCGGCCTGGGGCGTGGCCCAGTGCGATGCCTTCTCGGCCTTCCAATTCGTCATCGCGGCACTGTCCGGCTTCGGCCTGGCGGCGATTGCCGGTCTGTCCGGGCAATCGACAGTCAAGACGCGGCTCGTCTCAATGTCCGCATTGTTCCTGGCGGTCGCGGCCGTTGCGATCGTGTTCTTCCCGCAATGCCTGGCCTCGCCCTATGCCGGCTTGGACGAGCGCCTTCGCACCTACTGGCTGAACGACGTCGTCGAGGCGCAGCCTTTCTTGAGCGTCGCCGTCAACGAGCCGAAGCTGATGGCGGCGCGCTATGTTACGCCCTTCATTGCGCTCCTTCTGATCGGCTTTCAACTTCACAGGCGCCGCCCGCGCCGCGAAGAGGCCATTGCCGCTGCGCTGCTGATCATCGCTTTCGTCATCAGCCTGTGGCAGGTGCGCGGCTCGACCTTCTCGGTCGCCTTCGCGGTGCTGCCGCTTTCGACCTGGATCGCCGGGATTCGCCTCCAGGCAAGCGCCGCGCAGTCATGGCGCGGCTCCACCCGCATTGCGGCTGCATGGCTGGCATCGCTTAACGTGACCTGGGCCGGCGTCGCGGTCGCGGCGCAGTCCGTTGCCCAAAAGGCGCCCGCAGGGATAAATTCCGACGCGGACCATGCGCTGACCTGCAGCAAGGCCGGAGATTTCGGTGATCTTGCCGCCCTGCCGGCAACGACGGTGCTTGCGTCTTCCAATCTCGGCTCGGCCATAGTGATGTTCACCGGCCACAGGGCATTGGCCAGCCCCTACCATCGCAATGTCGGCGGCAACCTCGCCATGCTCGACGCCTTCATGGGAACGCCGGACGCCGCCCGAGCCGTCGTCGAGCGCGAGCATGTCGGGCTGGTCGCCATATGCCGCGGCAATTCGGAAGAGCTGTCGCTCGCCGCGGAGGCCCCCGCAGGCCTGGCCGCGCGGTTGCTGCACGGAGACGTGCCGGACTGGCTGGAATTGGACGGCCAGACCGCCGGCAAGCCGGTCAAGGTCTACAAGGTCCGCTGAGAATCGGAATATCCGGCTCAATCCTGGTGGAGAATAAACTCCAGATAGAGGTTGCGCTGCAGGATCGAGTGGTTGTCGTCCGACACCAGCGACACCATCAGCGCGCCGTCGTCGCGCGTCCAGACGTCGAGCCCTTCCATATTGTCGATCTGATATCCCATATCGGCTTCCATCAGCACCGGGCCGTCGGCGACCGCGCCCTTCTCGACGCTCTCTCCGTAGATGCGCCTCAGCCGCATCTTCACCCCGCGCGCCATCGAGAAGCTGCGTTCGAGCAGAAGCAGGTCGCCATCCGGCAGGAAGGCGCCGTCGGTGATGTCGAAATCTCCGTTGCGCTTGACGGTGAAGACGCCCTTCCTCGGTCCCTCGATGATGGCGGCATAGATGTTGCCGACCTTGTCGAGGCTCTTTTCCGAAACCACGACCAGGCCGCCCTCATGCTGGCCGTAGGCATTGGCATGCGTGACCGTCTCGAAGCCGCGATTCTGGCGCAGCTCCCAGGCCGGGACCAGATAGTCGAGCGACTTGAACGGCGCCTTCATGTTGTCCGGCTCGATCTTGAACTGGACGACGCGCTGTTCGCGCTCGAAGCCGACGGTGGCGATGCCGTCCTTGACCGCCAGGCCTTCGGCGTCGACCTGCCATTTCTTGTCGATCGGCTGGCCCGAAGCGTCGACCATTTGCTGCATGCGGAAATTCGACACGCCCGAGGGCCGCTTGTCGGCATCATGGGCGATGGTGCCGAAGAACCAGAAGCCGGTGTCGGCGAGGCCGATGAAATCGCTGCCAGACTTGAGGAAACGGAAAGCCGATAGCGCGCCGAAATCGCGCGACGGCGAGGTCATCTCCAGTCCGCCGACGAACTCGAGCGGCCCGAACTGTTTCCGGTCGCGGCCGATGTGAAACTCAGCGATCGGCCGCGCCGCGATCTCGATCGTCTCGACCGGAGCGCCTCCCTCGGCGAAGACCGGAGAGGCGGCCGCGCAAACCAGCGCGCAAGCGAAAACCGTCCGCCGGGATCCGCCCCGCGAAAAGATCATCCGGCGCGCCGCAAGCCGCCGCGCCGCGTGTCGCGCGCGCTCTCCTCGCCGAACAGCGATGCCAATTGCTCGGTCATGGCGCCGGCCAGCTCCTCGGCATCGACGATGGTGACGGCGCGGCGGTAGTAGCGCGTGACGTCGTGGCCGATACCGATGGCCAAAAGCTCCACCGGCGAGCGCGTCTCGATGAGATCGATCACCGCGCGCAGGTGACGCTCCAGATAGTTGCCGGGATTGACCGACAAGGTGGAATCGTCGACCGGCGCGCCGTCCGAGATCATCATCAAGATCTTGCGCTGCTCCGGCCGGCCGATCAGCCGATTGTGCGCCCAAAGCAGCGCCTCGCCGTCGATGTTCTCCTTGAGCAGGCCCTCGCGCATCATCAGGCCGAGATTGCGGCGCGCCCGCCGCCACGGATGGTCGGCGGACTTGTAGATGATGTGGCGCAGGTCGTTGAGCCGGCCCGGACTCGGCGGCTTGCCGTCCTTCAGCCATTTCTCGCGCGCCTGCCCGCCCTTCCAGGCGCGGGTGGTGAAGCCGAGGATTTCCACCGAAACGCCGCAGCGCTCCAGCGTGCGCGCCAGAATGTCGGCGCAGGTCGCGGCAACGGTGATCGGGCGCCCGCGCATCGAGCCCGAATTGTCGAGCACCAGCGACACCACCGTGTCGCGGAACTTGGTATCGCGCTCCTGCTTGAAGGACAGCGGCTGCATCGGATCGATGACGACGCGCACCAGCCGCGCCGGATCGAGATAGCCTTCCTCCAGGTCGAAGTCCCAGGAGCGGTTCTGCTGGGCCATCAGGCGGCGCTGCAGGCGGTTGGCCAGGCGACCGACGACGCCCGAGAGATTGGCGAGCTGCTTGTCGAGGAAGGCACGCAGCCGGTCGAGTTCCTCTTCCTCGCAAAGGTCCTCGGCGCCGACCGTCTCGTCGAAGGCGGTGGTGAAGACCTTGTAGTCGATCTCCCTCGGCAGGTTGAGGAACGGATTGTCGTTGCGGCGCGCCTCGCCGGGCGTCTCGGCGTCGGAATCGTCCTCGTCGGAGAGGTCGTCCGATGTGGCGTCGGTCGCCTCGGTCTCGGCAGAGTCTTCCTCGTCGGCAGAGGCCTCGGCATCTTCGGACTGCGACTGTTCCGAGCCGGAATCGTCCTCGCCGCCTTCCTCGCTCTGCTCCTCGCCCTGCTGCTCGTTTTCTTCGTCGTCCTCGCTATCCTCGGTATCCTGGTCGTCGCCGAGCTCCTCGGCCATCTCCATGGAAACGAGCATGTCGCGCACGATCCGGGCGAAGGCCTGCTGGTCGTCGAGCCTGGACGACAGGCCATCGAGATCGGCGCTTGCCTTCTCCTCGACCCAGGGGCGCCACAGATCCACCAGCCGCTCGCCGCTCTTCGGCACGGCGCGGCCGGTGAGCTTCTCGCGCACCATCAGCGCCACCGCCTCCTCGAGCGGCGCGTCGGCCCTGTCCTTGACGTCGACGAGGTTGGCTCTCGCGTATTTGTCCTCGAGCATCGAGCCGATATTGTCGGCCACGCCCTGCATGGCGCGGCTGCCGATCGCCTCGACCCGCGCCTGCTCGACCGCGTCGTAGATGGCGCGCGCGAGCTTGCCCTCCGGCGCCAGCTTGCTGTGAATGCGCGCGTCGTGGCAGGCGCGCTTCAGCGCCATGGAATCGCCGATGCCGCGGGTGATCGCAATGTCGTTGCGGGAAGCCTTCTTCGGCAGCTCGGGCAGGCGCGCACGATTGCCGGCCAGCGCCGGCCGGTCCTTGGCGAAGCCGACCTCGAGGTCCTTGTCGCCGGCGACCGCGCGCATGCAGACGGTGACGGCGCGCTTGAAGCTGTCGGCTTCAGACCCGTTCTTCGGCTTGTTGCGCGTGTTGTCGCCCGGACCCGCCATCGATCATTCCCTGCGCGATTTCGCCGGAAAGGCCAAGCCTTCCGGCGCGCGCCTACCCCAGCACCACGTTGGCGGCGCTCTCCGGAAGATCCTCGCCGAAGGCGCGCTGGTAGAATTCGGCGACCACCGAACGCTCCAGCTCGTCGCACTTGTTGAGGAAGGTCAGCCGGAACGCCATGCCGATATCGCCGAAGATCTCGGCATTCTCGGCCCAGGTGATGACGGTGCGCGGGCTCATCACCGTCGACAGGTCGCCGTTGATGAAGGCCGAGCGCGTCATGTCGGCGACGCGCACCATCTTGTTGACGATCTCCTTGCCCTTGTTGTCGCGATAATGCTTGGCCTTGGCCAGGACGATCGAGACCTCGTTGTCGTGCGGCAGGTAATTGAGCGTGGTGACGATCGACCAGCGATCCATCTGCGCCTGGTTGATCTGCTGCGTGCCGTGATAGAGGCCGGTGGTGTCGCCCAGCCCGACCGTGTTGGCGGTGGCGAACAGCCGGAAGGCCGGATGCGGGCGGATGACGCGGCTCTGGTCGAGCAGCGTCAGGCGGCCAGACGATTCCAGCACGCGCTGGATGACGAACATCACGTCCGGGCGGCCGGCGTCGTACTCGTCGAAGCAGAGCGCCACATTGTGTTGATAGGCCCAGGGCAGGATGCCGTCGCGGAACTCGGTGATCTGCAGGCCTTCCTTGACGACGATGGCGTCCTTGCCGACGAGGTCGATGCGGCTGACATGGCTGTCGAGGTTGACGCGCACGCAGGGCCAGTTGAGGCGCGCGGCGACCTGCTCGATATGCGTCGACTTGCCGGTGCCGTGATAACCCGACACCATGACGCGGCGGTTGTAGGCGAAGCCGGCGAGGATCGCCAATGTCGTCGCCCGGTCGAAGAGGTAGTCCGGGTCGATGTCGGGCACGTGCTCGGTCGAGACGGAATAGGCCGGCACGATCATCTTGGAATCGAAGCCGAACTTGTCCTTCACCGACGCCGTCGTGTCGGGCAGGTTGGCGATGTCGCGATCGACCTTGTTCATCTCTATCAACGTCTCCACGGGCGAAACGCCGCGTTTCGCCGGCAATCGATTTTGTTCGGGGGCGGTCTTAGAGCCTTTTCCAACCTTATGAAAGTTGGAAAACGACATGGGACCGTAGGGTCGCTCAGCACAATCCTGCTTGCTTGAGCACGCGATAGGCCTGCAGCACATCGCGGAACCGGTCTTCCGAACCCCTGTCGCCGCCATTCGCATCCGGATGGTGGCGCTTAACGAGTTCCTTATAGCGCGCCTTGATATCCTTGCCAGTCGCCTTTGTATCAAGGCCAAGCGTTTCCAGCGCCTTGGCCTCAAGCGGCTTGGCCTTGCGCTCGCGCACCTCCCGCGTTCCGCCGCCGAACAGGTTGAAGGGGTCGCGCATGCGGTTGTAGTAGCCGGCGCGCCCCGAACGCTGCTGCGCGAAATCGGGCGCCGAACGCATCCCGCCGCCATTGGCGCCCATGCGCCAGGTCGGCCGATGACCGGTCAGCGCCTCCTTCTGGAAGCGGGCGATCTCGCTGTCCGGCACACCCGAGAAATAGTTGAAACCTTTGTTGTATTCGCGCACATGCTCGAAGCAGAAGCGGAAATACTCGCCCTCCTTCAGGCGTCCGACCGGCGCGCGATGCGTGCCGGCCTCCTTGCAACCGTCCCACTGGCAGATCGGCGAGCGCGACTTCAGCTCCGCATCCTTTTCCGGCCGGATGCGAATTTTCTCGAAATATTTGGGATATGGTTTCATCTCACCCATTTATGGGCTGTTCGCCAGTGCGAAACAAGAATTGACATTTCGCCGATGATCGCCCTAACCGCTGAATCACGGCTTAAAAGCGGTCGAAAGTGCAGATTTTGCGGCGGTGCCGCAGATGTGGTGAAGGGGAGCCCCGATGTCCATACAGTCGACGATGGAAAACAAGCTGAGGGCGGCGTTTTCGCCGGAAAGGCTCGCCGTCATCAACGAAAGCCACCTTCATGCCGGCCATCATCATGTCGAGTCGGGCCATCACGCCACCTTCGACGGCGCCGGCGAGACGCATTTCCGCGTCCGCATCGTCTCGCCGAATTTTGCCGGCATGAGCCGCATCGACCGCCACCGCGCCGTCAACGAACTGCTCGCCGACGAGCTGAAGGCCGGCGTGCACGCGCTGGCGATCGAGCCGGCGGCGCCGGGGGAGAAAACGCGCTGGTAACTACACGAGCGTCGCCTTCAGGAAAGCCATGACCGCGGCGGTCAGCGCATCGCCGTCCTCGCCGAAGCGGCGGTTGATCGCCATATGCGAATAGGCGCTGCCGTCGAACAGCGTCACCTTGGTGCCCCTTGCCCGCAGCCGGTCCGCTAAATCACGCGCGGCGACCGCGCGGATCGGCGCGTTCGAATAGGCGACGAACACGGGCGGATGCTTGGCCGTCCCGATATAAGTCGCGGGCGACAGCGCCCGCCACTGGCTCGGATCCGAAAACGCCTGGGCATAGACCGGACGCAGCTTGCCGCCTTGCGCCTTGGCCAGGGCCTCGATGTCATAGGCCTCGGTATCGTCGAGCACCAGCGCGGCGACGCCGGGCAAGCCGCCGCGAAACCCCGTCAGCGCCGCGAGATGGCAACCGGCCGAGTGGCCCATCACCACGATGCGGTCGGGATCGCCGCCATATTTGGCGATATTGGCGCGCACATAGCCGTAAGCCTTCTCGACGTCGCTCGCCTGGGTGGCGACGGCGGCCTCCGGCAGCATGCGGTAGTCGATCGAGACGAACAGGAAGTCCTTGGCGAGCAGGAAACCAGGCTTGGCATTGACATTGTTGCGGTTGCCGAGCCGCCAGGCGCCGCCATGGATGAAAAAGACGACCGGATCGCCCTTGGCGCCGTCGCGTGCGTAGATGTCGAGCTTGGCCGGCCCGTAGTCGAGCGTCATTGGCGTCGGCTGGCGCCCACGCCATGCTGCCGACGCAGCTGTCGGCAGCATGGCAGCAACCGACGCAAGGACAAAATGTCGCCGATCGATCATCGTCATCTCCTGACAGCCCTCCGGCCCCCTGACCGCCCACTCCGCAAAGAGTGCATGCGAGCTCGGCGAGCGTCCAGCTAGGATTGTTCATCGACTGTGGGATTGGGGCCCGTCAACGTTGGCCCGCGCCCGTCTCGCGCCCTCAAAAAGCGCCGGCGCGCAACTCCGCCACCGGGAGGATCATGGAACATTTCCTTGGCCTGGCAGTTTGAGTGGAGGCCCGGATCCGGAGGAAGCCTTCATCCATACCGGAACGAATCGCTTGTCAGACAGGAGAGCCGATGCCCTCGGCCGGCGCCTCCGAACGGTGACCGTCAATGACGACGAAGTATCGAGTTCCAGCCGCGCGTGCCAACGGGTGCTCAGGCCGTTTGCACCCTCTGCGCCTGTTTCCGGCAATCGCGCTGGCGGCCTTCCTGTCGGCTCCGGCCGCCGCGCATCAGGCGCCCAAGGGCTGGCAGTATGACAGCTCATGCTGCTCGGGAATGGACTGCTACCAGGCACCCACGGCCGACGTGAAGGAAACGAAATATGGATACCAGCTCTCCACCGGAGAGCTCATCCCCTACTCCGACAGTCGGATCAAGCGCTCGCGTGACGAGTTCTTTCACGAGTGCAAGCCCGGCGGCGACGCGGCGTCTCAGCATTCGTTCTGCCTCTACGTTCCCGACCACGATATGTAGTGGAAAAACCAAGATTCTCCTTGAAGCTCTCCCCGCCATCACCACCTAAAGATCATAGGTGAGCATTCCGTCCGCATCGGGTGCTTTGAGACGTCGATGCCCGATTGCAGACGCTCTCCTTCATGTGAGGGAACCACAATGCTTTCCGGCAGTTGAATACGAGACGAGCCGACTGGCCGACTGGAAGCTAGAGCGGCTCTGAGGGCAGAATATCATGCGAGAGAACCAATCCGACGTCTTCGATCTGTTTTCGGAGATTTACGCCAACGCGGCCCAGGAAGAGATCAGCCTCCAGCAATATCTGCTCGCCTGCCGCGAGGACAAATCCATGTATGCCTCGGCGCCTGAACGGATGGTCGAGGCAATAGGCGAGCCGAACCTGGTCGACACCAGCAAGGACGAGCGGCTCGGGCGCATTTTCTCGAACCGCACCATCAAGGTGTATCCCTCCTTCTCCGACTTCTACGGAATGGAGGATACGATAGAGCGCATCGCCGGATATTTCCGTTATGCCTCGCAGGGCCTCGAGGAGCGCAAGCAGATCCTCTACCTGCTCGGGCCGGTCGGCGGCGGCAAGTCCTCGCTTGCCGAACGGCTGAAGAAGCTGATGGAGCAACGCCCGATCTACACGCTGAAGGTCGGCAACCAGATCAGTCCGATTTTCGAATCGCCGCTCGGCCTTTTCCATCCCGATCGCATGGGCGATCTGCTGGAAGACAAATACGGGATAGCCCGCCGTCGTCTGAACGGGCTCATCTCGCCCTGGGCGGCCAAGCGCCTCGACGAACTGTCCGGCGACATTTCCAAGTTCAGCGTGGTCAAGCTGTCGCCGTCGCGTCTGCGCCAGATCGCCATCGCCAAGACCGAGCCCGGCGACGAGAACAATCAGGACGTCTCGGCCCTGGTCGGCAAGGTCGACATCAGGCAATTGGAGAATTTCAGCCAGTCCGATCCGGATGCCTATTCCTACAGCGGCGGCTTGAACCGGACCACGCAGGGCCTGCTCGAGTTCGTCGAGATGTTCAAGGCGCCGATCAAGGTCCTGCACCCGTTGCTGACGGCGACCCAGGAAGGCAGCTACAACGGCACCGAGAATTTCGGCGCCTTCCCCTATCAGGGCATCGTCGTTGCCCATTCCAACGAATCGGAATGGCAGCAGTTCAAGAACAACAAGAACAATGAGGCTTTCCTCGACCGCATCCTCGTGGTCAAGGTTCCGTATTGCCTTCGCATCACCGAGGAAAGGCAAATCTACGAGAAGCTGCTGCGCGAAAGCGATCTGGCGAGCAGCCCCTGCGCGCCCGAAGTGCTGGACATTCTCAGCCGTTTCACGGTCTCTACCCGCCTTGCCGAGCATGAGAACTCGCCGCTCTACACCAAGATGCGCGCCTATGACGGCGAGAACCTCAAGGAGGTCGACACAAAGGCGAAGTCGGTCCAGGAATATCGCGATGCCGCGGGCGTCGACGAAGGCATGACCGGGGTCAGCACGCGCTTCGCCTTCAAGATCCTGTCGCAGACCTTCAACTACGACACCAAGGAGGTGGCCGCCGATCCGGTGCATCTGATGTACATCCTCGAGGAGGCGATCAAACGCGAGCAATTCCCGAAGGAAACGGAAGCCGCCTATCTCGAGTTCATCAAGTCGGAACTTGCAACGCGCTACGCCGAGTTCATCGGTCATGAGATCCAGAAGGCCTATCTGGAATCGTATAGCGAGTACGGCCAGAACCTTTTCGACCGCTACATCGCCTACGCCGATGCCTGGATCGAGGATCAGGACTACAAGGACCCCGATACCGGGCAGATCCTCAATCGCGAGATCCTGGACAAGGAACTGTCGCAGGTCGAGAAGCCGGCCGGCATCGCCAATCCCAAGGACTTCCGCAACGAAGTGGTCAAGTTCACCTTGCGTGCCCGGGCGCGCAATCATGGCCGCAACCCGTCGTGGACAAGCTATGAAAAGCTTCGCGAGGTGATCGAAAAGCGCATGTTCGGCCAGGTCGAGGATCTGCTACCGGTGATCAGTTTCGGCTCCAAGCAGGACAGCGTCACGGAAAAGCGGCACCATGAATTCGTGCAGCGCATGGTGGAGCGCGGCTACACCGAGCGGCAGGTGCGCCGGCTGGTCGACTGGTACATGCGCGTGAATAAGGCGGGCTGAGCAAACCGGGACGGTTCCATGCCGATCTTCATCGACCGCCGCCTGAACCCGAAGGACAAAAGCCTGGGCAACCGCCAGCGCTTCCTGAGGCGCGCCCGCGAAGAGCTCAAGCGCAGCATCCGCGACCGGGTTCGCACAGGCCGCATCGCCGATCTCGACCGGGAACATGCCGTGCCGATGCCTCGAAAAGGCACCGGCGAACCGACCTTCAGCGACGCCAAGGACAGTGGAGAGCGCCAGCACATCCTGCCCGGTAACAGGTCGTTCAGCCCCGGTGACCTGATCCCCAAGCCCGGCGGTGGAGGCGGCAATCCATCGGCTCCGGGAACCACCGAATCCGAGGACGACTTTCGCTTTGTGCTGTCGCGCGAGGAAGTGCTCGATCTCTTCTTCGAGGACCTCGAGCTGCCCGATCTGGTCAAGCTCAATCTCAAGCAAATCCTGAGCTTCAAGCCAAGACGGGCGGGCTTCACGGCAAGCGGGGCGCCGACCAACATCAATGTCGGACGCACGATGCGAAACAGCCACGGGCGCCGCATCGCGCTCAGGCGACCCAAGCAAGAGGCCGTGGACGCCGTCGCCAGGCAGCTCGCCGAGCTGGAATCGAACCCTTCAAACGCTGCAATGCGCGAGAGTATCGCGGCCCTGCGCGAGGAGCTTGACCGGCTTGAGCGCCGGCGCAAGCGAATTGCCTATGTCGATCCGGTCGACATCCGTTTCAATCGCTTCGACCCCCAACCGGTGCCGAATGCGAGCGCGGTCATGTTCTGTCTGATGGACGTCTCGGGATCGATGGGCGAGCGCGAGAAGGATCTGGCCAAGCGCTTCTTCGTGCTGCTGCATCTGTTCCTGACACGACGTTATGAACGCACCGAGATCGTCTTCATTCGCCACACCCACGAGGCCAAGGAGGTGGACGAGCACACGTTCTTCTACCATACCCAAAGCGGCGGCACCGTCGTCTCCACGGCGCTTGAGGAAATGCATCGCATCATCGAGCAGCGCTATCCGGCCGCCGAGTGGAATATCTACGCCGCCCAGGCTTCCGACGGCGACAACTTCGCCACCGACTCCGAGCGCTGCATAGCGCTGCTCGACCGCAAGCTGATGCGTCTTTGCCAGTATTTCGCCTATGTTGAGATCATCGACGAACGCGAAAGCCACATTTTCGGCTCAACCGAGAACGGGACGTCGCTCTGGCGCGCCTACAACGCTGTCGACGGGAAATGGCCGAATTTCCAGATGAGGCGCATCGCTGCTCCGGCCGATATCTATCCGGTCTTCCGCGAGCTTTTCGCCAGGCAGCCTGCTCTGCGCAAGAGTGCGTAAAGACACGGGGTCGATGGGATAGAGGCCGATGGTCAGTCAGGCGCGCAAATCCGAGCTGCTTTTTTCTGGGGCGGACTGGGATTTCAGGAAATTATCGCGGGTCTACGACGAGATCGAAGCGATCGGGGTCGAAGAGCTTCGCCTCGACATCTACCCGGTGCAGATGGAGGTCATTTCCTCCGAGCAGATGCTCGACGCCTATTCCTCGGTAGGCATGCCGCTGATGTATCGACATTGGTCTTTCGGCAAGCATTTCCTTTACAACGAGCTTCTCTACCGCAAGGGCGCGCGCGGTTTGGCTTATGAGCTGGTCATCAACTCCAATCCCTGCATCGTCTATCTCATGGAAGAGAACACCATGGCCCTGCAGGCCCTGGTGACCGCCCATGCCGCGCTTGGGCACAACCATTTCTTCAAGAACAATCATCTCTTCCGGCAATGGACGGACGCCGGAGGCATCCTGAGCTATCTGGATTTTGCCAAGGGCTACATCGCCCGATGCGAGGAGCGGCACGGCCTCGCGGCCGTGGAGGCAGTGCTCGATTCCGCCCACGCGCTGATGGAGCAAGGCGTCTTCCGCTACCATCGGCCGCCGAAGCTGTCGTCGGAGCAGCAGCGCGAAGGGCTTCGCGAGCGCCTCGAATACGAGGAGCGTTCCTACAACGATCTATGGCGCACGCTGCCGCCTTCGCAAGACACCGACAAGAGCGAAACGCGCGACGACGGTGCGGCGGCACGGAAGAAATCGCTCAAACTGCCTGAGGAGAATCTGCTCTACTTCCTTGAGAAGAACAGCCTTGTGCTTGAACCCTGGCAGCGCGAGATCATCAGGATCGTGCGTGTTATTGCGCAATATTTTTACCCGCAGCGGCAAACCCAGGTGATGAACGAGGGCTGCGCCACCTTCGTGCATTACACGCTCATGAACACGCTCTTCGATCGTGGCCGTATCAGCGAAGGCGCCATGCTTGAGATCTTGCGCAACCATTCGAACGTGGTTTTCCAGCCGGCCTATGACGATCCGCGTTATTCCGGCATCAATCCCTATGCGCTGGGTCTCGACATGATGCAGGACATCAAGCGCATCTCGACCGAACCGACCGCGGAGGACCGCGACTGGTTCCCGGACATCGCCGGCCGCGGCGACTGGCGCGACACCCTGCTCGATGCCTGGGCCAACCACCGTGACGAATCCTTCATCCGCCAGTACCTGAGCCCCGCCCTGATCCGGAAATGGCGGCTCTTCGTTTTGGCCGACGGCGCCGACGAGCCGCACTACGAAGTCGCCTCGATCCACAATGAGCGCGGCTACAGCAAGATACGGTCCGCGCTGGCCCAAAGCTACGATGTCGGGGCGAGCCGGCCCGACATCCAGGTGGTTGACGTGGACCTTTTGGGCGACCGGCATCTGCGGCTGCAGCACAAAGTGAAGGACGGCATCCTGCTCGAGGGCGAAAGCCGCGACGCAACCTTGCGCCATATCCGAAGCCTATGGGGCTACGACGTCAGCCTGGCGGCCATGGATGCTGAAACCGGCGCGATGCTCAGCGAGCGCTCGACGAAGGAACTGTGAGGCCGGAGGCCCAGCTCTGCCCAAGGTGCCGGCATCACCTGGATATCGACAAACTCTTAGCCCTCGCCGGCAGGTCTGATCCTTAGCTTTGCGATGCGGTTCTTGTCGCGCTTCATGACGACAAAACGCTTGCCGTGGAATGTGAAGGCCTGCTTCTCCTCGGGGATCGTCTGCGTCTCATGGATGACCAGGCCGGCGATCGTCGTGGCCTCCTCGTCCGGCAGGTCCCAGTCGAGCGCCCGGTTGAGATCGCGGATCGGCACGGTGCCGTCGACGACGACTGAGCCGTCCGCCTCCTGCTTGACGCCTTGCACGTCGATATCGTGCTCGTCGGCGATCTCGCCGACGATCTCCTCGATGATGTCCTCCAGCGTCACCAGCCCTTCCATTTCGCCATATTCGTCGACGACGAGAGCGAAATGCGCCTTGCGGCGCAAGAAGGCGTTGAGCTGGTCCTGCAAGGTGGTGGTGTCGGGCACGAACCATGGCTTCGACGCGATCTTTGTCACGTCGATCCTGGAAAAGTCGTTGCCGACCTCGTTGAGGGCCCTCAGCAGATCCTTGGCGTGCAGCACGCCGACGATGTTGTCGAGCGAGCCTTTCCAGAGCGGCATGCGCGTGTGCGGGCTCTGCAGGATCTCGCGTACGACCATTTCCGGCGGGTCGTCGGCGTTGACCGAGCGCATGTTGGTGCGATGGACCATCACGTCCGAAACTTCGAGCTCCTCAAGATCGAAAAGCGCGCCCAGCCGGTTGCGGCCATCGCGCGCCTGCCCGTTGCGGCGGCTGTCGTCGCCGTTCTCGTCCGATTCATCGTCCTCGGGCGCCACCGGCTCGATCGGCTGCAGGCTGTAGCCGAGCGCTGCGAACAGGCGCGTGCGGAACAGAAGCGCCAACAGAATGATGGCGGCCAGAACGGCTGCGGCGATCCAGCCGGCGTCGCTCATCCCGGATGGCTCGCCTTGAGGAAGGACAGCACTTCCGAAGGCGGCACGTCCTTGGCGATGAAGGCCTGGCCAACGCCGCGCGTCAGGATGAAGGTGAGCGCGCCGCGCGACACCTTCTTGTCCTGGGTGATGAAGCCAAGCAGCGCCTCGGCATCCGGCAATTCGCCTGATATGTCGGCCATCCGCCAGGGCAGGCCGACGGCGCGAAGATGCGCTTCCACGCGCTCGGCATCGTCCGGGCTCGCCAGATTGAGGCGCGCCGAGAAACGGTGCGCCAGCGCCATGCCGATGGCGACGCCCTCGCCATGGACGAGGCGGGCGCCGTCATAATTCGTGGCGGCTTCGAGCGCGTGGCCGAAAGTGTGGCCGAGATTGAGCAGCGCGCGGTCGCCGGTCTCGAACTCGTCGCGCGCGACCACATCGGCCTTGGCGCGGCAGGCCTCGGCGATGGCTTCGGTCCGCTCCTGGCCGCCGGCGAACACCTTTTGCCAGTTCTCCTCCAGCCAGGCGAAGAAGGCCGGGCGGTCGATCAGCCCGTATTTGGCAAGCTCGGCATAGCCGGCCCGGAACTCGCGGATCGGCAGCGTGTCGAGCACGCCGGTGTCGGCAAGCACCAGCTTTGGCTGGTTGAAGACCCCGACCAGGTTCTTGCCGCGCGCGCTGTTGATGCCGGTCTTGCCGCCGACGGAAGAATCGACCTGCGCCAGCAGCGAGGTCGGCACCTGCACGAAATTCATCCCGCGCCGCAGGATGCCGGCGGCGAAACCGGCAAGGTCGCCGATGACGCCGCCGCCAAGCGCCACGACGACATCGCGGCGTTCGAGCTTGGCGGCAAGCACGCCATCGACGACCTCTTCGAGGTGAGCAAAGCTCTTGGTCTTTTCGCCGGCCGGCAGCGTGATGACGGCTGTCTGGATACCGCCTTTTTCCAGGCCGGCCTTCAGCGTTTTGAGATGCGTTGCGGCGACATTCTCGTCGGTGACGATGGCCGCGCGCGTGCCGGGAAGGCGGCGCGCGATTTCCGTTCCGGCGCCGGAAAGCAGGCCCGGCCCGATCAAGATGTCATAGGCACGGTCGCCGAGCCCGACCTCGACCTTCACCGGTTCGGCACGGCTCACTGTTCCACCTCGTTGCTGGTCGCGATCGCGTCGATCCCGAGATAGGCGCAAAGCGCGCATACCACCTCGCCGGCGATGACTTCCTTGCGGTCGTCGCGGGTCGCAACCGTGATGTCGGCCGTGGCATAGACCGGATAGCGCTCATCCATCAGCTTCTCCAGAACGCCGCGCGGATCGGGATTCTTCAACAGCGGCCGGTTCTGCTTCTTCGAGACCCGCTCCATCAGGAGATCGAGATCAGCCTTCAGCCAGACCGAGACGCCATGGCCGGCGATCGCCTCCCGCGTCTGCGCGTTCATGAAGGCACCGCCACCGGTCGACAGCACCTGCGGGCCGTTCTCGAGCAGACGCAGGATCACCCGCTGCTCCAGCGCCCGGAATTCAAGCTCGCCATAGCGCTCGAACAGCTCCGGCACGGTCATGCGCGATACGCTCTCGATCTCCTGGTCGCTGTCGATGAAGGGCAGCGAAAGCATGGCCGCCACCTTGCGGCCGATCGCCGTCTTGCCCGCGCCCATCAGGCCGACAAAGACGACCGAGCGGCTGCCGAGCCGCTCGAGCAGCGCGACACGGCCTTCGTCCGGCGGATTTGCTGGTAGCGCGCTCATGCGGAACCCTCTTTGCGCCGTATCGACATCAAAAGCCTGTTTGCGTCAAGCACGGCGCCGCAAGCGGACCGGATCGTGCGGCTTTCCGCCGGGAACCTTCGTCGACAAATCCTTCGTCCTTGAATTGGCCGGATTAGCGTCCCATAAGGGCACAGGGTTTGGAATCGCAGAACAAGAAGACGGGCGAAGACTGAATGCCGACATTGTTTCGCTTTGTCGTGACGCTGGCGGTTCTTGCAGGCGTCGCCTATGGCGCGATGTTCGCGCTGGCGATGTTCGTGGAGCCGAAGAAGGCGGAAATGAGCGTGCGCATTCCCGCGGAAAAGCTCAACCCGAAGAAGAACTGATCCCGGCCAGATGAACAGCGCGGCCCGCATCGAAGCTTTTCTGGAGATGATGAGCGCCGAGCGGGGTGCGGCCGAGAACACGCTGTCCTCCTACCGCCGCGACCTGGAAGACGCCTCCGAAGCCATCGACGGCGGACTGGCGGGAGCGGCTGCCGCCGACATCCGCGCCTATCTCGACGACATCGCCGCGCGCGGCTTCGCACCGACCTCGCAGGCGCGCAAATTGTCGGCGATCCGCCAGTTCTTCAAATTCCTTTACGCCGAAGGTCTGCGCGGCGACGATCCGACAGGCACGCTGGACAGCCCGCGCAAGGGCCGGCTGCTGCCGAAGACCATGACCGAGGCCGAGACCGGGCGTCTGCTCGACCGCGCGGCCGAGGAGGCGGGCGAAGCCGGGTCCGACGGCGACCGGCTGGCGCGGCTGCGCCTGCACGCGCTGGTCGAGGTGCTCTATGCCACGGGCCTGCGCGTCTCCGAGCTGGTCGGCCTGCCGGTGACGGTGGCGCAGCGCGACGACCGTTTCTTCATGGTGCGCGGCAAGGGCGACAAGGAACGCATGGTGCCGCTGTCGGCGAAGGCGCGCGCCGCGATGCGGGCATGGCTTTCGGAACGGGCAGTTCGGCCGGCCTTCGCCGACAGCCCCTACCTGTTTCCCGCCGCCTCGGACAGCGGCCATCTCTCCCGGCAGGTTTTCGCACGCGATCTCAAAGGTTTGGCGGCGCGGGCCGGCATCGCCTCAGCCAAGATCTCGCCGCATGTCCTGCGCCACGCTTTTGCCAGCCATCTGCTGCAAAACGGCGCCGATCTTAGGGCCGTGCAGCAACTGCTTGGCCACGCCGATATCTCCACCACGCAGATCTACACCCATGTGCTGGAGGAGCGGCTGGTGCGGCTGGTCAACGATCATCATCCGCTTGCCGACTAGGCCTCATATCGCTATGTGAGGGCGACGTTCCACCGCCCGGAGCCAGCATTTCCACGGTTCCGCCAGCCATTGCCTTCCGACGGATCGGTCCGCCCAAGCATGTACAACTACCTCGACTTCGAAAAGCCGGTGCAGGATCTGGAGCTCAAGATCCTTGAGCTGAAGAAGCTCGCGGAGAACGGCGAGGCGGTCGATGTCGCCGACGAGATCAGCAGGCTGGAGAAGCGTTCGCGCGATGCGCTGCGCGACCTCTACAAGGCACTCACCCCTTGGCAGAAGGTGCAGGTCGCCCGCCATCCCGACAGGCCGCACTGCGTCGACTACATCAAGGGCCTGTTCAGCGATTTCACGCCTTTGGCCGGCGACCGCAATTTCGGCGACGACCAGGCCATCGTCGGCGGCTTCGCCCGCTTCCACGGCGAGCCGGTGGCGGTGATCGGCCAGGAGAAGGGTTCGGACACGGCAAGCCGCATCAAGCACAATTTCGGCTCGGTACGGCCGGAAGGCTACCGCAAGGCGGTGCGGCTGATGGAACTCGCCGACCGCTTCAAGATCCCGCTTTTGACGCTGGTGGACACCGCCGGCGCCTATCCCGGCGTCGGCGCCGAGGAGCGCGGCCAGGCCGAGGCCATCGCGCGCTCGACCTCGGCCTGCCTGGGGCTCAAGGTGCCGTCGATCTCCGTCGTCATCGGCGAAGGCGGCTCCGGCGGCGCCATCGCGATCGCCACCGCCAATCGCGTCTACATGCTGGAGCACGCCATCTATTCGGTGATCTCGCCCGAGGGCGCGGCCTCTATTCTTTGGCGCGACACCACCCGTTCCAAGGACGCGGCGACCAACATGAAGATCACCGCCCAGGATCTTCTCGAAATGAAGATCATCGACGCCATCGTTCCCGAGCCGATGGGCGGCGCCCAGCGAGCGCCGGAGACGGTGATTGCCGCCACCGGCGACCTGATCGCCAGGACGATGAAGGACTTTGCCGGCGCCAACACCGACTTCCGCGAGCAGCGCCGCGAGAAATATCTGGCGATGGGCCGCAGCCTTTAATCGGGCTTTAATCGGGCCGTTCGTGGTGAACTGTGGCGGCAAACAACAATTTCGCCACAAAAATGCCGCCGCATTCGGCTCAATGAAATTCGCCGTGAGGGGTTGGCCGATGCTTGCGGTAAGAAATTTTCAAGGTTAACGGGCTTACGGTCCATTGGTGTTCAGCCTGAGGGCCCGGCCATGCCGAAGCCGTTGGCCCGAGAGAAAAGACATAGCCGTATCGATGTTTGCCAAGCTTGCCCGCACCGGAGTCCTGATCGCCGCGATAGGCGTCGCCGGCTGCAATGATTCCTCGATGAAGGATTTCGCGCCGGAGGCCAATAAGCCGCTGCCGGACAAGATCCTTGCTGACCTGAAGGCGAAGGGCATGGTGCGCACCTCCTCGGTAATGGCGCGCATCTTCAAGGAAGAAGGCAAGCTGGAGATCTGGAAGGCCAAGACCAACGGCCGCTACGATCTGGTCGCCAGCTACGACATCTGCAAATGGTCGGGCAAGCTCGGCCCCAAATACACCGAGGGCGACCGCCAGGCGCCGGAAGGCTTCTATACGGTGCGTCCGTCGCAGATGAATCCGCGCTCGAACTACCATCTGTCCTTCAACATCGGCTATCCCAACACCTATGACCGGGCCAACGGCCGCACCGGCTCCAATCTGATGGTGCACGGCGCCTGCTCCTCGTCCGGCTGCTATTCGATGACCGACGCCCAGATCGAGCAGATCTATGCCTTCGGCCGCGATGCCTTCCAGGGCGGCCAGACCGAGTTCCAGATCCAGGCCTTCCCGTTCCGCATGACCGCCGCCAACATGGCGCGCTACCGCAACGACCCGAACTACGAGTTCTGGAAGATGCTGAAGGTCGGCTACGACAATTTCGAGATCACCAAGGTGCCGCCGAGGGTCGACGTCTGCGAGAAACGCTACGTCTTCAACCAGGTCGCGCCTGAAGGCACGACCTTCGATCCGACCGGCCCCTGCCCGGCGAGCGCCCAGCCCGACTCGTTGAAGACGGCCTATGCCGATTACGAGAAGCGTTATGACGCGGCCTACAACGCGGCCGTGAACTCGAGCACTCCGGCCCCCAGGCCGACCATTGCCGGCATCAAGGAAGCCAGCATCGTTTCCGACTGGTCGAAGCGTCGTGCCCGCGGCGAGCGCGTGCCGATCGATCCGCCGTCGCTGAATTCCGACGGCTCGGTGACCGAGACGGCGCGCATGGGCCGCATCGATTCCCCGATCGGCCGCAAGATGGCGGCGATCGACGCGGAGAAAGAAGCCAAGCGCAAGGCCGAGGAGCAGCGGCTGGCGGCGATCGTGGCGGCCAAGGCCGCCAAGGAACAAGCCAAGGCGCAGGCTCTGGGCGAGAAGGAAGCCGCCAAGCAGGCAGCCCAGCAGCCGGTGGTCACCGCGGGTGTCGAGGCGGCGCCGACCCGGCCGGCGGCTGAGACCCAGGCGGCAAGCGCCGACGAAGGCACGGTGTCGAAGCTGAAGAAGAAGCTGCTCGGCATGTTCGGCGGCTGAGATCTTTCGCCTTGTCCAGGCCAGCCATTTACGACCTCAAGGGATTGAATTGCCCGTTGCCGGTGCTGAAGGCGCGCAAGCGCCTGGCCGCGATGCGGCCCGGCAACCGTCTGTGGCTGGAAACCACCGATCCGCTGGCCGTGATCGACATTCCGGCCTTCTGCACCGATGCCGGCCACCGGCTGATCGAGACGGCCGCGGTCGACGGCGGCCATCGTTTCCTGGTCGAGCGTGGCGGCCTGGCTTAATGCATGTCGCCCAAAAGTGCGCAGCGGTTTTGGGAAAACGACATGCATCAAACAAAGACGTAAAGCGCGTCGCCTCAAATCCGTTTCAGCGCGACGCGCTTTAAGCCAATCGGAATTTCCCGCAGCTACAGCCCGGCGATCGCCAGCGGATTGGCCTCGAGCGCCGCCCGGTCGGGTGTGTCGATCGACGGCTTGTTGGTGAAGGCTGCGAACAGCCGCTCGACATAGTCTTGCGGCATGTCGAGCGTGATCAGCACCAACCGGGTGCCGCGCTGCCCGTCCGGCCAGGCCGGCAGCCTTGCCGGTGGATGCAGGATCTTCTGCACGCCGTGGATGACCAGCGGCCGTGACGGATCCTCCATCAGCTCGATCACGCCCTTCATGCGCAGCAGATTCTCGCCATGCGTCGAGCGCAAGAGATCGAGGAACATCTCGATCGCCGAGAATGGCACCGGCCCCTCGTGGACGAGCGAGTGGGAGCGCAGGCGGCTATCGTGGCGGTGGTCGTGATGATGGTGGCTGTGATCATGGTCATCGCCGTGGTGATGATGATCGTGATCATGCGCAGCCTCCTCTCCAAGCCAGCGCCGCACATCGGCGCTCTTGGTTTCGGGATTGTAGAGGCCGCAATTGAACAGGGACGCGGCCCCGGCAGCGGGATCGTCGACGTCGAGCAGCACCGCGCCCGGATTGATCTGGCGCAGCCTCGCCCGCAAGGCGTCGGCATTGGCCGCCTCGGCGAGATCGGACTTGGTCAGCACGATGCGGTCTGCGACCGCCGCCTGCTTCACTGCCTCGACATGGCCATCGAGCGTGGCCTCGCCGTTCACGGCATCGACCAGCGTGATGACGCCGTCGAGCCGGAAAGCCTGCACCAGCGCCGGATGCGCCATGATCGACTGCAGCACCGGCGCGGGATCGGCAAGACCGGTGGTCTCGACCACGACGCGGGCAAGTCTGGCGATGCGGCCGGTCTGCACCCGGTCGACGAGATCGGCCAGCGTGTCCACCAGGTCGCCGCGCACCGTGCAGCAGAGGCAGCCGTCGGAAAGCTGGATGATGCCGTCCGAGGCCTGCTCGACGAGCAGATGGTCGATCGCCACCTCGCCGAGCTCGTTGATGATGACGGCCGTGTCGGCAAGCGCCGGATCCTTGAGCAGCCGGTTGAGCAGCGTCGTTTTGCCGGCGCCGAGAAAGCCGGTGAGCACCGAGACGGGAATGGGAAAGTCGACGCGCATCTGCCCTGTCATCGCTAGTTCGCCGCCTTGGCCGGCTGATCCCCCTGCGCCGCCGCGGCAGCAGTGGCGGCGGGTGCGGCGCCGGCCGGCGCCGGCCTGTCGGGCCGCCAGGTCGGCAGCGGCACATCGGCATAGTTTTGATCGGTCTGGTCGACGAAAGCCTTGGGCGCCGGCCCGGTCGCGCCGCCGAGGCCGACGGCGATCAGCGTCGGATGATCGAGCTTCACCTGGTAGGGCGACTTCGGCTTGTCCTTGGCGGCCAAGGTGGGCGCTGCCTCGGATTGTTCTTCTTTCGGCTTCTTCTTGCAGATCTCGTCGTTCAGATCGTTGGGCGACAGCGTGTCGCCATAGGGCTTGAGCGCCGCGAGCGTCGTCGTGCCGACGGCCGGCGCGTCAAAACCCTGGTCGAGCAGCTTCGCCGCCGTTTCGGCGCGGCTGATCGCCGATTTTTCGCCGAGCACGACGGCGACCAGCGTGCGGCCGTTGCGCGTCGCCGAGCCTATCATGTTGAAGCCCGAGGAACAGACGAAGCCGGTTTTCATGCCGTCGGCGCCCGGATAGCGGCCAATCAGGAGGTTGTAGTTCGGGATCGCCTTCTTGCCGACGGCAAGTCCCTCGATGGAGAACCACGGCGCATATTGCGGAAAATCGTTGCGAAGCGCCATCACCAGGACTGCAAGGTCGCGCGCGGTCGTGTACTGGTCCGGCGAATAGAGCCCGTTCGGATTGACGAAATGCGTTCCGACCATGCCGAGCCTGGCGGCCTCGGCATTCATACGATCGGCAAAGGCGGCTTGCGATCCGCCGATGTTCTCGCCGACTGCCATGGCGATGTCGTTTGCCGACTTGACCAGTATCATCTTCAGCGCATTGTCGAGCCGCATTATCGAGCCGGGCTTGAAGCCCATCTTGCTCGGCGGCTCGCCGGCGGAATGTTTTGTCACCTTGATCGGCGAATCGAGCGCCACCTCGCCGGCGGCGATCGCCCGAAACGCGACATAGGCCGTCATCAACTTGCTCAGAGAGGCCGGATACCAGCGCTTGAAGGCGTCCTGATGCTCCAGCACGTTGCCGCTCTTCAGGTCAAACAGCACCACCGGATTGGCGTGCGCGGCGCCCGAAAACACCGGCAGCGCCAGCGCGCCCGCAAGCAACAGGTTGAGGAAATGCCTTTGCCGCATGATCAATTCCGAAATCGCCTCTTGCCGTAGTTGCCGCTGGCTCCGTAAGATTTCGTTACGCGATGGCCAGCATGGTGCGGACCGACCCTCGACCCCGGACCGCATTATGCGGTGCTATTTACCCTATGTGACGCCAAAATGGCAAAGCGCCAGACAATCACGATTGCCGGCAAGCGGCCCTGAACCGCCTGCCCCAACAAAGAAATGGACCGATTATGCCAATTCTCAACCGTGCCGCGGAAATGCAGGAAGAGGTCGCCGGCTGGCGGCGCCATCTGCACCAGACGCCGGAGCTGAACTTTGACGTGTTCCAGACCGCCGCCTTCGTCACCGACAAGCTGCAGGCTTTCGGCTGCGACGAGGTTGTGGCGGGGCTGGGCAAGACCGGCGTCGTCGGCATCATCCGCGGCCGCAAGGGCGAGGGTCCGGCCATTGGGCTGCGTGCCGACATGGACGCGCTGCCGATCAATGAGATCACCGGCAAGCCCTATGCGTCGACCGTCCCCGGCAAGATGCATGCCTGCGGCCATGACGGCCACACCGCCATGCTGCTCGGCGCCGCGAAGTATCTCGCCGAAACGCGCAATTTCGCCGGCTCCGTGGCGGTGATCTTCCAGCCGGCCGAGGAAGGTGGCGGCGGCGGCAACGAGATGGTCAAGGACGGCATGATGGAGCGCTTCGGCATCTCGAAGGTGTTCGGCATGCACAACATGCCCGGCCTTCCCGTTGGCGAGTTCGCTATCAAGCCCGGCCCGATCATGGCGGCGACCGCCGAATTCACCATCACCGTCAAGGGGCACGGCGGCCATGCGGCCATGCCGCACGGCACCATCGATCCGATCGTCATCACCAGCCAGTTGGTGGGCGCTTTGCAGACCATTGCCTCGCGCAGCACCGATCCGGTCGAGGCCGTCGTCGTGTCGGTGACCAAGTTCCACGCCGGCGATGCCTACAACGTCATTCCGGAACAAGCCGAGATCGCCGGCACGGTACGCACGCTGAAGAAGGAAGTGGCCAGGAAGGCGGAAGAACGCATCCGCGCCATCTGCGCCGGCCTGGCGTCGGCTTTCGGCGCGACGATCGAGGTTGACTACGACGCCAACTATCCCGTCACCTTCAACCATGCAGAAGAGACGGTCTTCGCCAGCGATATTGCCGCCGACGTCGCTGGCGAGGCCCATGTCCACCGCGCCATCCAGCCGGTGATGGGCGGCGAGGATTTTTCCTACATGCTGGAAGCGCGCCCCGGCGCTTTCATATTCATCGGCAACGGCGACTCAGCCGGCCTCCATCATCCGGCCTATGACTTCAACGACGAGGTCATCCCGCACGGCGTGAGCTACTGGGTAAAGCTGGCGGAGACGGCGCTGGGCGCCTGAGCGATCTGCGATCAGAGCCCGGCGAACATCCCGCCGGGCCTATTGCCGGGTCTGCGGAAGCGGATGAACATCAGGTGCCTCCGCAGCGGATCGACTGTATGCCTCTTGGCGAACCGGTTCGAAGCGGCTATGTGTCTGGCCGCGTGGTCCCGTAGCTCAGTAGGATAGAGCGGCAGATTCCTAATCTGTAGGTCACAGGTTCGATTCCTGTCGGGATCACCATGCTTTTCAAAGGTTTAACCCGACGTCGTATAGACGGGCCGATATCGGAAAGCGTCCTTTCACGCAGGCCGACAGAAAACTCTCATCCTCCAAATCTCGGTTCCGGCACCCCGCTCACGCCGAGGCCGCCTTAAGCTAGCCGAGAAACGATTAGCGACGTTCCGGCTTCAGCGCGAGGCCGACCACCATTTCCACCATTTGTCTTTTGAGCGCCTCCTGCCCGTCGCCCATGAAAAGGTCCGTGCCGAAAATGTGCGAGAAGGTGGTTCGGTTCGAGACATTGAAGAAGCTCATTGCGCTGATGTGCCAGTGCAATTGAAGCGGAGTCACGTCCTTGCGAAACAGACCAGCCTCGCGGCCGCGTCGGCAGATCGCCTCCAATTTCTGTATGGCGCCGGCATTCAGCGGGCGGATCAGTTCGGATCGTTCCAGATAAGCCCCGTGGTGGATGTTCTCGATCATGACGATCCGGATGAAGTCCGGGTGGCGGCTGTGGTGGTCGAAGGTGAATTCCGCGAGCAGTTTCAAAGCCTCGACTGGCGGCAAATGGTCGAGTTCCAGTTCCTGTTCGCCGGCACGAACCTCGCGATAGGCTTCTTCCAGGACCCGCTCATACAGCCGCTCCTTGTCGCCGAAATAGTAGTAGATCATGCGCTTCGAGGTGTTCGTCTTGGCTGCGATCTCGTCGATGCGTGCTCCCGACAGGCCGTTTGCGGCAAATTCCGCCATCGCCACGGATAGGATATTCTTGCGCACGCCTGCGGGATCCTGTTTCCAGCCGCCGCTCCGTCCATTCGCCGGTTTATCGTCCATGATCGGCTGATGCCCTCCCAGTCCGAACCGTTGCATCCGATCGAGTCTTTAGCAAATTAACCGGCTCGTACAAAGTCGTTGACGGAATTAACCAAACGGTACAAAGTGCAGGCGGATGTCGGGAGGAGCTTGCTGATGAAACGGCAAGTCCGGCTCCGGGAGGTTGCATTGACATCGTTTGCTGCTCGCGAGATGGCGGATGGAGAAGTTACGGCTTCCGATCCGCGGCGCGTGCTGGTGGGCTTGGTCGGGCGTGGCATCCAGGCGTCGCGGACGCCGGCGATGCACCAGGCCGAAGGGAGGGCGCAGGGCATCGCCTACATCTACCGGCTGCTTGATGCCGACCGCATGGGTGACGGCACGCTCCGGCTGGACGACATACTCGCTTTCGCCGGGCATTTCGGCTTCGACGGGCTGAACGTCACCTTCCCTTACAAGCAGGAGATCATTCCGTTGCTCGACGAATTGTCGGAGGCCGCGGAGGCGCTCGGCTCGGTCAACACCGTGGTGCTGCGCGGCGGCCGCCGGATCGGCCACAACACCGACCTGTGGGGTTTTACGGAGAGTTTCCGAGGCGGCATGGCGGGGGCGCCGCGCGACAGCGTGCTGCTGCTCGGAGCCGGGGGAGCCGGCGCCGCGGTGGCTCATGCCGTGCTCCAGCTGGGTGTCAGGCAATTGCTTGTCGGCGACATCGTGCCTGCCAAGGCGGCGGCGCTCGCCCAGCGGCTCGGATCGCTGTTCGGGCCGGACCGGGTGACGGCCGTTTCCGATTTCGCCGCGGCTGCGCAGCAAACCGACGGGATCGTCAATGCGACGCCGGTCGGGATGGCCAAGCTGCCGGGCATCCCGCTCGATCCAGCGCTATTGAGACCTGAATGCTGGGTCGCCGACATCGTCTATTTCCCGCTGGAGACGGAGCTGCTCGCCGCTGCGAGACAGCGCGGCTGCCGCACGCTCAACGGCGAGGGCATGGCCGTCCATCAGGCGGCGCGGGCGTTCGAGCTTTTCACCGGCATTCAGCCGGACGTCGATCGAATGAAGGCGGCCTTCGCGACCTTCGGCGACAAGCCCGTTCCGGAACGGGCGGGTGGGGGCGAAAGCCGCCAAGCCTATGAGAATGAAACAGGGAGGAAGACATGACTTCGAATGCAAGCCGCCGCCAGTTTCTTGTCGGCACTGGTCTCGTGGCGGCCGCCACGGCGTTTCCGGCCTTTGCTCAGGAGAAGCCGAAGCTACGCTTCTCGGCGGTGTTCTCCGAGCAGGATATCCGCGCCGAGATGATGAAGAAATTCGCCGATGCCATCAAGGACGACTTCACCTTCGAAGGCTACTACGGGGGCAATCTCTTCAAGCAGGGAACGGAGCTCGTCGCTATCCAGCGCGGCACCTTGGAAATGGGGAACATCGCGCCGCAGGACGTCTCCAAGCAGATCCCGGCATGGTCTATCGTCACCGCCGGCTATCTTTTCCGCGACGCCGCCCACATGCGGAAATTCTTCGCCAGCGAACCGGGCGCGGAAATGAAGAAGATGACCGAGGACCAGCTCGGTATAAAGGTGCTTGGCCCCACCTATTTCGGCATG
Organism: Mesorhizobium tamadayense; assembly: GCF_003863365.1. Taxonomy (GTDB): domain Bacteria; phylum Pseudomonadota; class Alphaproteobacteria; order Rhizobiales; family Rhizobiaceae; genus Mesorhizobium; species Mesorhizobium tamadayense. The sequence goes on from NZ_RQXT01000006.1 coordinate 88,321, forward strand.
CGTCAGGTGGGCCTCAAGCCTGACAAGGAGATCAAGACGCCAGCCGATCTTGCCGGCATCAAGCTCAGGATGCCGGGCGGCGATGCCTGGCAGTTCCTCGGCTCGGCGCTCGGCGCCAACCCAACCCCGATGGCTTATGCGGAGGTATACACCGGCCTGCAGACGGGTGCGATCGATGGTCAGGACAATCCGCTGCCGAATGTCGAGAACATGAAATTTTACGAGGTGATGTCGCAGATCGTGCTCACCTCGCACCTCGTCGGCTTCGATCTTCTCGCGGTGTCGAAGAAGGTGTGGGACGAAATGGGCGCCGAGAAGCAGACAAGGTTCCAGGCGGCGGCCGATGCGGCCATCGAATTCTCGACCGACAAGCACTTGGCACGGGAAAAAGAGCTGGTCGAGTTCTTCAAAGGCAAGGGATTGAAGCTTTATGAACCCGACGTTGGGGCCTTCCGCAAACATGTCCAGGAGCAGTATCTGGCTTCCGACCTGGCGAAAGATTGGCCCGCGGGCATGCTGGAAAAGATCAACGCTCTCTGACCCGCCCCGGCTTCGGCGGTCAGGAGCCCGCCGAAGCCGTTGCTGCCACGTCTGATACCGTGAAGGACACCATCTTGGATGCCAACTCGCGCTTGATCGCCGGCAGACTTTATCGCGTTGCGGAGGCCGTGCTCGCGGCCATGATGGCGCTGATGTTTGCCGTGTTCATCCTGCAGATCGCCTTTCGTTATCTGCTCAACCTGCCGATTGGCTGGACCAATGAGCTCAGCGTGATGCTCTGGATCTGGCTGGTGCTCTGGGGTGCAGCCTTCGTGACCCGCGAAGAGGAGGAGATACGCTTCGATCTCTTCTATGCATCGGCCGGGCCGAGGGGACGCCGCATCATGTTCCTGGCCGCGGCCACAGCGCTCATCGCGCTCTACACGATCTCCTTCCGGGCAGTCTTCGATTACGTGACATTCATGAGGGTAGAGCGCACCGCCTACTTGAAGTTCCGCTTCGATTGGCTCTTCTCCATCTATCTGGTCTTCGTCGTTGCCACGCTGGTCCGCTACCTTTGGCTTTCCTGGCGGGCCGCCTTCGGCCCGGCTCCGAAGAGGCCCGATCCGACAGAGATGGGATCCGGCACGTGAACCTCGCCCGCCCTTTCTCCCTGTCGGTCGTCGCGATCACCGCGCTTGCCTTTCTTGGCCTGCCGATCGGTCACGCGATGATCGCCGGCTCGATCCTCTACCTGCTGCTCGCCGGGCTCGACATGGGCACCGTCGCCGAGCAGCTCCTGAACGGCATGTACGCCAACTACATCATCCTCGCCGTCCCCCTGTTTGTGTTGGCCGCCGAGCTGATGAACATCGGCTCCATGACGGAGCGCCTGCTGCGCTTCTGCAACGCCTTCGTCGGCCGGTTCCGCGGCGGCCTTGCCTTTGTCAACATCGTCCAGGCGATCATCTTTGCCGGCATGTCGGGCTCGGCTATCGCCGACGCCGCCGGCCCCGGCAAGCTCATGCAGAAGATGATGACCAACGACGGAAAATATCCGCCGAGCTACGCCGCCGCGCTCTCCGCCGCGACTGCGGTGATCGGCCCGATTATCCCGCCTTCAATCCCGATGGTTGTCTACGCGCTCGTCTCCGACGCATCGATCGGCTACCTCTTCCTCGGTGGCGTCGTGCCGGGCCTTCTGATGGCGGGCGGCCAGATGATCATCGTCGCCTATCATGCCCGCGTCTGCGGCTTCCCGGTCGAGCCGCCGACGCCGCTGCGCCAGCTGCCGCGCATCACTTGGCAGGCGCTGCCCTCGCTGATGATGCCCGTGGTGCTGCTCGGCGGCATCTATAGCGGAGTGACGACGCCAACCGAGGCGGCTGCCGTCGCCGGTGCCTACGCGCTGCTGGTTTCTGTCTTCCTCTACCACAGCGTCAGCTTCGCCGATTTCTACCGCTCGGTGCTGGTCAGCGCTCGCACCAGCGCCTCGATCGGCATGCTGATCGGCGGCGCGCTGGTGTTCAACTATGTGGTCACCGTCGAAAACATTCCCCAGTCGGTGAGCGCGCTTCTGCAGACGTGGCAGTTGTCGCCGACCGGCTTCCTCATTCTCGTAAACGTATTGCTCCTCCTGCTCGGCTGCGTGCTGGAGGGAACGACCATCCTGCTTGTGATCGTTCCGGTGCTCATCCCGACCGCGAGGGCCCTGGGTATCGATCTGGTGCATTTCGGCGTGGTGGTCGTGGTCAACATCATGCTCGGCCTCGTGACGCCGCCTTACGGCCTCCTGCTTTTCATCATGACCAGGATCGCCGAGGTGCCGTTCAGGGATCTGGTGCGCAATGTGCTGCCCTTCCTTTGGGCGATGATCGGCTCGCTGGCCTTAATCACGTTTTTTCCGGGGCTGGTGCTCTGGCTGCCGCGCCTGCTCGGCTATCAGGGGTGACAGGAGTTGGAGGAATGAAGTCCATCTTCGTGATCAACGGTCCAAACCTCAACCGTCTCGGCACGAGAGAACCCGAGATCTACGGCAGGACGACCCTTGCAGAGATCGAGATCATGTGCCGGGAGGCGGCCGGGGAACACCCGGTTCGCTTTCACCAGTCGAATTTCGAGGGTGAGATCGTCAATTGGATCCACGAGGCGATCGACGACGCTGCCGGCATCGTCATAAATCCGGCCGGCTTCTCCTTCACCTCGATTGCAATCCTCGACGCGCTGAAAATGTTCGCGGGGCCGATCGTCGAACTGCACATCTCCAACATCCACCGGCGCGAGGAAATCTATCATCGCTCTCTGATCTCCAAGGTCGCGACGGCGGTCATCGCCGGTCTCGGACCTCGCGGATATGCGATTGCCGTCAAATCGCTGAAGGAGGTGATCGAAAAGCAGAAGCCTGCGGTGCCGCCCGCAGTTCGCTCTGCGCGAGTTTCAAGCGAACTGGTGAGTGCAAGACGTATGCAGAGTTAAAACTAAAGCAGGGGAAGGAAAAATCACATGTGCCCTCCGGGATGCCTTCATTCGATCTGCGAAAATGCCACACGCAGAGGCTTGCTCAAAGCCGGGCTCACGCTCGGCCTCGGCGCGGCGGCCGCGGCGGCTCCGGGGACGCCCCCGGCCCAGGCAGCGCCGGTAAACTGTTCCTTGGCATCCCCAAGGTGAAGGGCGCGACCGGCGGCCCCACCCGGGCGATCGCGCTTCTGTAAGTTGGCAGGTGAAGCAATGAAAACCTCCATCGCAACCGTTTCCATAAGCGGCGACCTGCGGGAAAAACTCGCGGCGATCGCCGCTGCCGGATTCGATGGCGTGGAGATATTCGAGAACGATTTCCTGGCCTTCGACGGCACGCCCGCCGAGGTCGGCCGCATGGTGCGCGACCACGGGCTGGAGATCACCCTATTCCAGCCATTCCGCGATTTCGAGGGTCTGCCCGAGCCGCAGCGAAGCCGCGCCTTCGACCGCGCCGAGCGCAAGTTCGACATGATGCAGGAACTCGGCACCGACTTGATGCTCGTCTGCTCGTCGGTCTCACCGGTGTCGCTCGGCGGCATCGACCGCGCTGCCGCAGACTTCCGCGAACTCGGCGATCGCGCGGCGAAGCGAAGCTTGCGGGTCGGCTACGAGGCGCTCGCCTGGGGCCGGCACGTCAACGATCATCGCGATGCCTGGGAGGTCGTGCGCCGCGCGGCGCACCCAAACATCGGGCTGATCCTCGATTCCTTCCACACGCTGGCTCGCAAGATCGAGCTGGCCTCGATCCGCTCGATCCCCTCGGACAAGATCTTCATCGTCCAACTCGCCGACGCGCCGCTGATCGACATGGACCTGCTCTACTGGAGCCGGCACTTCCGCAACATGCCGGGCGAAGGTGACTTGCCGGTGCGCGAGTTCATGCGGGCCGTCGCAGCAACCGGCTACAATGGCTATATATCGCTCGAAATTTTCAACGACCAGTTCCGCGGCGGCTCGGCCAAGGCGATTTCCGTCGACGGCAAGCGCTCTCTTGTCTGGCTGATGGATCAGGTACGGCGCGAGGAGCCGGCGCTGAAGGTTTCGGCGCCGGCGATGCCAGACCGCATTGGCGTCGAAGGAGTCGAGTTCGTCGAATTCGCCGCGAATCCGGAAGGAGCGGAATCGCTCGGCAGACTGCTCACAACGCTGGAATTCACCCAAGCCGGGCGTCACATCTCCAAGGACGTCACTCTTTATCGGCAGGGAGAGATCAACATTGTCGTCAACACCGAGCGGCAGGGCTTTGCGCACTCCTCCTTCGTGGTTCACGGCACGTCGGCCTATGCGATCGGGTTGAAGGTCGAGGATGCGGCGGCGGCAGTAGCCCGCGCCAGGACGCTGGGCGCCGAAATATTCCATCAGCGCGTCGGCCAGGGCGAGCTGTCGATCCCGGCGATTCGTGGCGTCGGCGGCGGGTTGATCTATTTCCTCGATGGCAAGACGGACCTGGCCAAGGTCTGGGACATCGAGTTCAAGCCTGTCGTTGCTGCGGATGCCGGCAGTGGCGCTGGCCTCACCCGTATCGACCATGTCGGCCAGACCATGTTTCACGAGGAGATGCCGAGCTGGCTGCTCTTCTATGTCTCGCTCTTCAGGACAACGAAGACGCCGATGGTCGACATCGTCGATCCGGCAGGCCTCGTTCGCAGCCAGGTGATCGAAGGTCTCGACAAGCGCGTTCGTCTCACGCTCAACGGCGCCGAGAGCCGCCGCACGCTTGCCGGCCACTTCATCGCCGAGACTTTCGGCTCGAGCATCCAGCATCTCGCTATGGCAACTGGCGACATTTTCATGACCGCCGAAAGGCTCAAGGCCAACGGCTTCGAGCCATTGCAGATCTCGATGAACTACTATGACGATGTGGAGGCGCGTTTCGGCCTCGATCCCGATCTCGCCGACCGGCTGCGCGTATCGAACATCCTCTATGACCGCGATGACAAGGGCGAGTTCTTCCAGCTCTACGCTCCGACCTTCGGCGAAGGTTTCATCTTCGAGATCGTCGAGCGCCGCGGCGCCTATGCGGGCTATGGCGGGCCGAACGCGCCGTTCCGCATCGCCGCGCAAAAACGCTTGATGCGGCCCGAGGGGATGCCGAAGGTCTGATCCGCATGAAAAGGGAGCGACCCTCCACCTTCGCCAGAAGCCACTCGCAGGCAGGCCGATCGCAGTCTTTGTGAATTCGCTCGGCACCGACCTGCGCGTCTGGAACGAGGTCGAGCCGCCGCTCAGGGACCGCTGTGGCTTCATCGTCCACGACAAGCGCGGCCACGGCTTGAGGGAACTCGGCGACGCGCCGTGCACAATCGAGACGCATGCTGGAGATCTCGCAGCGCTCCGGCCGTTCGGCGTCCGAGATCGCCCAGTAGGAGAAGGCGCCGTCGGTCCAGTGGACGAGCAGGAACCCGCCGGCCGAGAGATCAGATTCGCTGGCCGGTCTTGGCGTCGAACAGATGCGCTAAGCTACGGTCGACCTCGATCCGCACGCTCTCGCCCTGCTTCAGAGCCAGCCGCTCGCGGAAGAGGCAGGAGATCACCCCTCCGCTGCAGTCGACCGTGGCGAATATCTCGGAGCCGGTCGCTTCCAGAAGCGTGACCGTGCCGGCAAGGCCTTTGCCGCTCGCCCGGATGTGCTCTGGCCGAATGCCGTAGACCAGTTCCCTTCCCGCGACCTCGGCCGGCTGGATGCCTTCCGGCAGCGGCAGCGTCAGCCCGCCGGCGCTGCGGAAGATGCCCTCTTCGATATGGCCATGGATGAAGTTCATGGCGGGCGAACCGATGAAGCCGGCGACGAACAGATTGGCCGGGCGGTCGTAGAGATCGAGCGGCGCGCCGATCTGCTCGACAAGGCCGTCATGCAGCACGACGATCTTGTCCGCCATGGTCATGGCTTCGATCTGGTCGTGCGTGACATAGACGGTGGTGGTGCCGAGCCGCTGATGCAGCGCCTTGATCTCGCCGCGCATCTGCACCCGCAACTTGGCGTCGAGATTGCTGAGCGGCTCGTCGAACAGGAACACTTGCGGATCGCGCACGATGGCGCGGCCCATGGCGACGCGCTGACGCTGGCCGCCGGAGAGCTGGCGCGGATAGCGGTCGAGCAGCTTCTCCAGGCCGAGGATGCCCGCCGCCCGCTTGACCCGGCTCGCGGTGTCGGCCGCATCGGCTTTCTTGATCCTGAGCGCGAAGCCCATATTGTCGGCCACCGTCATGTGCGGATAGAGCGCGTAGTTCTGGAACACCATGGCGATGTTGCGGTCGCGCGCCCGCAGATTGTTGACGACGCGCTCGCCGATCGCGATCTTTCCGGCCGAGATCGTTTCAAGCCCCGCGATCATCCGCAGCAGCGTCGACTTTCCGCAGCCCGACGGCCCGACCAGGATGACGAACTCGCCATCGGCGATATCGACGCTGACATCGTGGATGATCCGGGTAGCTCCGAAGGCCTTCTGCACGTTGTTGATGCTTACCGATGCCATTGGATTCCTCCAGAAAGAGTGACGTCCGTTCGGGCCGCTCAGCCGCCCTTGACCGCGCCTGCAGTCAGCCCGGCGACGATCTGCCGTTGCGCGAACATGGTCAGCACCAGCACCGGCAGCGTCACCACCAGTGCTGCAGCGGCGAGCGGCCCCCAGCTCACCTGCTCGTAGGACAGCATGTTGTAGACCGCGACCGGCAATGTCCGCGTCTCGCGGCTGGCGAGCACCACGCCAAAGACGAAATTGTTCCACGAGAAGATGACCGACAGGATGAAGGCCACCACGATGCCGGGCTTCGCGATCGGCAGCGCCACCAGCCGGAACACCTGCCAGGACGAGGCGCCGTCGATATTGGCCGCCTCTTCCAGTTCCATTGGCGTCGTCTCGAAGTAGCCGATCATCACCCAGACCACGATCGGCACCGTCACCACCAGATGGATGATGATCTGCGGCCAGAGCGTGCCGAGGATGCCCAGCCACTGGAACAACAGGAACAGCGGGATGAGATAGGAAAGCCCCGGCGTCATGCGCGCGATCATGATGACGATCGCCGATCGCTCCGCCTTGAGCCGGGCGATGCCGTAGCCGGCCGGCACCCCGATCAGCAGCGCGAGCAGCGTCGCCGTGCCGGTGACCAGTACCGAGTTCCAGAGATAGAGCAGGAAGTTGTTCTCCTCGAACACCTTCGCGTAGTTCGACCATGCGAAGCGCTCCGGGATCAGGATCGGCGGGTAGGCGCCGTTGTCGATCTCGAATTTAAGCGACAGCGAGATCATCCAGAGGAAGAACAGGATCGCCGGCGAGACCAGGACCAGCGCCACGAAGAACAGACCCAGCTTGTTGAGCAGCCGCGAGCTCATCTACTTGCCCTCCGTGTCGACCCATTGCGTGCGCTGGCGCAGCATCAGGAGAATGAAGGACAGGGCGACGATGACGATGAAGAAGACGACCACCATGGCCGAGCCATAGCCCATGTCGTAGTAGGAGAAGGCGGTGTTGTATAGATAGATGTTGATGGTCTCCGAGGCGGTGCCAGGCCCGCCCTGCGTCATCGCGTAGATGATGTCGAAGCTCTTCAGCGCATCGATCGTGCGGATGATCATTGCGATCATCAGGAACGGCGCGATCATCGGCAAGGTGAGATAGCGGAACTGTTGCCAGGCATTGGCGCCGTCGATCTCGGCGCTCTCGAACGGCTCGCGCGGCACGGATGCCAGCCCGCCCAGCACGATCAGCATCACCAGCGGCGTCCACTGCCACGTCTCGACCGCGACCAGCGAAGGAATGACCGTGTTGGCGTTGAAGATCCACTCCTGGGCGGGAATGCCGACCAGCGAGAGCAGATAGTTGAGCACGCCGAGTTGCGGGTGGAACATCATCGTCCAGACAAGGGCCACGGCAACCGGCGTTGCCATCATCGGCATCACGAATAGGCCGCGCAACAGGCCGCGCAACGGGAACCTGGCGTCGAAGATCAGGGCGGCGACGGTGCCGAAGAACATCGGCGCGACCACCGACAGGAAGGTGTAGGTCAAGGTATGCCAGAGCGATTCCCAGAAACGCGGGTCGCTCGCCAGGCGCAGATAGTTTTCCATCCCGGCAAAGCTTCGCGACTGGCCGAGCGTCCAGCTGTTGACGCTCATCCACAGCGTGAAGGCCCAGGGGAAGACGATGACGGCGCCGACGACGACCAACGCTGGGACGACGAAAGGCCAGTAGTTGGGAGCCAGCCGCACCGGCTGGCTCCCTTCGATGGCTTGCGTCGTCACCCCCGCGCGTTCTGGGGCGATGGCGGACATCAGCCTTGCTCGCTCCTGTCGAGAACCGGCTGGAACTGCTCGGTGGCCTTCTTCAGCTCGTCGGCCGGGTCGGCGCCGGCAATCATGTTGGTCAGCGCCACGCCGTAGATGTCGCGGAACTCGGTGACCGGGATGATGACCGGCAGCGACAGCCGGCTGATGTTGCCGGAGCCGACTACGGCGTCGAGCCAGCTCGGCGGCATGGTCACGCCTTCGCGCACCTTGGGGTCTTCCAGCACGGATTTGCGGAACGGCACGCCGGCGCCGGCCTGCAGCAACCGCGCGCCCATGGCCGGAGACACCGCCCACTGGCAGAACAGATAACCCGCTTCCTTCTTCGTGCTGGCGGACGTGACGCCGATGCCGTCGCCGAAAGTGCCCGCGGCATGCGCCTTGGGGCCTTTCGGCATGACGCCGTAGCCGACCTTGCCGACCACCCGCGACTTTTCCGGATTTTCCATCGGCGGCGCGAAGCCCACGCCGTCGAACCACATGCCGATCTTGCCCTGCAGGAAGGCAGACTGCGCCTCGGCCCAGTTGAAGCCGGTGACGCCTGGAGGCGCGGCCTTGGTCATCAGCCGCTGGTAGAGGCCGGCGGCTTCGATCGCTTCCGGCGACGTGGTGCGCAGCTTGCCGTCGCTGCCGAGCGGCGTCATGTCGTAGCCGAGCATCAGCGAGGTCCATACCGGCGTGTTGGCGTTCTTCAGGCCGCGGGCGACGAAGCCGAAAGTGTTGCTCGACGGGTCGGTCAGCGCTTCCGCGGCGGCCACCAGCTGCTCGAAGGTTTCGGGATATTTCAGCCCCTTGGCGTCGAACATCTCCTTGTTCCAGTAGAGAATCCAGTAGTCGACCGAGAACGGCAGCGAGCGCAGCACGCCCTGGCCGTCCTTGGCGAACTGCATGCCGGCCTCGGCGAAATCGCTTTCGACCAATCCCGGATCGGTGAGGCCCGGATCGGCAAGGTAGCCGGAAATGTCGGCCAGCCAGCCGCCCTTCTCGAACTGCCGCTTCTGCACATGGTAGCTCAGATGCACGACGTCGAAGCTCGGCTTGCCGGAGCTGAGCTCGATCACCGTCTTCTGGCGCTGCTGCTGCTCCGGCGTCGCCTCCGCGTTGACCTTGATGCCGGTCAGTTCCTCGAACTCGGCAAGATTCTTCAGGATGGTGTCGCTGCGCGGGCTCTTCACCAGGTTGACGTCGAGCGTCGTGCCGGCAAAGCGCTTCCAGTCGACGCCCGCGGCGAAGCTGGGACGCAGGCCGGTAAGGCCGGCGGCGGCGAGCGCGGCGGTTCCCTGGAGAAGCTGTCTCCTGGTTGGATTGAACGGATTGGACGACATTTCTTCCTCCCGGTTGCTGTCGTTGTCGATTGCGCCGCGACGATTGCGGCGCGGTCCTGCTTCCTCAAATCTGCAGCGCCAGCCGGCGCGCGTTGTCTATATGCCGGCTGATCGCCTCGACCGCCTTTTGCGGATCGCGGCTCTCCAGCGCCTCGATCACCGCGAGATGCTCGCGCATGACCGGCACGACGCGACCGTCGATGCGGAACCGCTCCTGGTGGATGAGCCGGATCTTCACCGAATTCACCAGATAGGCCTTGGCGATGATCTCGTTGCCCAGCGCGCTGATGAACGTGTCATGCATGGCCCAGTCGATGTTCTGGGCCCTGGCTTCCATTTCCGGTGTCGGCGTCTGCGCCAGCGCCTGCGCGAGCATGTCCTCATGCTCGCGCCGCAAGCGGGCAATCTCGGCGTCGGAAGCGTTGACGGCAAACAGCGCCACCGCCTCGCGCTCCATGAACAGGCGGAACTGGAAGGCCTCGCGGATCAGGTTGATGTCTATATGCGCGATCTGCATGCCGCGTTGCGGAATGGTGGTCAGCAGCCCCTCCGCCTCGAGCCGCGGCACGATCTCGCGGATGGCGCCAAGCGGCAGGCCGGTAAAGGCGACCAGCTCGCGCTGCGACACGAACTGGCCGGGCCTCAGGTCGCGGGCCAGCAGATGCCGCGTGAAGCTGGCATAGGCCTTTTCCCTGAGGGTTGCCGGTTCGCTCGTGTCGTCCATGCCGATGCTGGTCCTCCGACGAGTCAGGCCGCTTGTGTTGCGAACAGCCTGTCGTAAGCGGCGCCAAGCTGCTGCCGCTCCTGCGAGGCTACCGGCTCGAGCGGCGGCCGAACCGTCAGCCAGCGCTCGTCTCCGGTCTGATGCGCCACCATGGCCTTCACCGCCGGAATGACCGGATGCCTCAGCAATTCGAGGACAAAGCCCTCGACACGGGCCTCGTCGCGTCCGCTCTCGACAATGGCGCGAAGCTCCCCGGCGGCGAAATTGGCCATGCCGGAAATCGCGCCCTGGCCGCCGATCCGCACCGCCGGCGCCAGATGCCGTTCATCGCCGATCAGGATGATCAGGTCGCCATGCGCCTTGAGCAGCGCTTCGCTGTAGGCCCAGTTTCCACCCGAATCCTTGACCCCGGCGATCACGCCCGGATACGCCTTGCGCAGCCGGCCGATCAGGTCGAGCGACAACTGCACCATCGTGACCGAGGGGATGTTGTAGAGTAGCATGCCGCGGGCGAGCGGACCGAGCGCGGTGAACACGGCGGCAAACCAGCCGAACAGCCCGTCGTCGCCGACATTCTTGAAATAGCTCGGCGGTGCCAACAGGATATTGCGGGCGCCGCGCTGCAAGGCTTGGCGGCACTGCTCGGCGGCGTCCTCCGCCGCATCGACGAGCACGCCGGCGACGAGCTGATCGGCCGGGATGCCTGCCGCAAGCATGGCATCGAGGACTGGTTGCCGTTCCGCCGTACCGACGGAAGCGCCTTCACCGGTGGTTCCGAACAGCGTCACGCTGCTGCAGCCGGCATCGAGACAGGCCCTGGCATGCGCGGTCATCAGCGGAAGGGCAATCCGCCCGGCTGCATCAAACGGGGTTGTGAGGGCAACCGACAGACCAAAGCGCGAAGCCACTTGCAAAGTCTCCAATTCATCAACCTGTACGCAGCCGTACCACGCTAACATGTTAGATGTAAACAAGCTTGTCGATCACGCTCGGATGCGACCGGAAACAATTCACCCGAAATAATTCACAATGCCTGCAAAGCCAGCCCCGCCAGCGCAGATCCCGCCAGCGTCGGCAGCATGCCGGCTTTCAGCCTGAGCATAGCGACCATCGCCGCTATGGACAGCAGCGCGGTCGAGCGAGGAGACCTCCGGAAGCGGCCCGTCCCTACGATCTAGCTGTTCGCTAGGTTCATCTTGTCGAGCGCCAGCTTGGCGGCGTCATCGTTAGCCCAGAAATGCATGAAGAAGAGCCGCGGCTGCTCTTCCAGCATGTGACTATGCAAAGCCGTCACCTCGATGCCGTTGTCGCGCAGAGTTCGAAGAACGGGATTCACCTCTGAAGCGATCAGGACGAAATCTCCCGTGATCGCCGCCTTGCCGGCCCCGGTCGGCTGGAAATTGATGGCGATGGCGCTGCCCATCGATGCCGGGACCGCCATGCCGCCGTCGGTGATCTTTTCGGCTCGCGGGATGCTGAACTGATAGACGCTTTCGCTCGCCTTGCCTTTGCGGCCAATGGCCTGGTCGACGGCGAAACCGATCTGCTGGGCGGAAGCTTGTGTTTGCGCTGCATTCCCCATCGGCGTCTTGCTCAAGGCCAGTCCGTCGTGAAGTGCCGTGGCGAGCGTGACCGGATCGCCCTGGCCAAAGACATGCATGTAGAGGGTCATCGGCTCGGCGCGCAGCAAATGGTTGTGCAACGCGGTGATCTCGATCCCGGTTTCTTCAAGCTTCTTCATGACCGGGTTCGCCTCGTCCTGGGTCAGGACGATGTCCCCCATGACCATTGCCTGGTTTCCCATGGGCTCGAACGCGATCCAGCCTCCGAGGGCAAACCCTGGTTTCAGGGATACGCCATCAAGCGATACCTTCAGGTCGGTTCGCAGCAGTCCGACCCGGTAGACGCCATCAGGCATTTCCGTTCCGGCTTTGCCGAACGTCTTTGCTACCATTTTCCAATCTGGGGCAGCCGAGGCGGGCTGGAGCAGCGCCGACGTCCAGCAGCATTGCACCAGCCATGAGTTTTGCATGCATGGGGTTTCTCCTTGTGATTTGCCCCCATTGCCCAATTCATCACGCCGCCGCCGGCTTCATGGCGGGTGGCCAACTATGCGTCTCCGCCTTGCGACGCGAAGCCCAAGCATAGAGCGCGTCATAGATGACGAATCCGTGTTTCAGTACCTCGTGGTCGTCCGGACTGAGGTCCCGCAGTCCCATTGAGATGGCAAGCAGCCCTGCCGACTGTGGCGTCAGATCGTGCCGGTCCGTGTCGGCGCCGCGCACGATCGCGGCGATGGTCACGATCGCCGGGTCGCGCTCAAGACCGTATTTGGAAACGAAAGTGTCGAAGCTGCAGCCGTCGCCGACATGGGTGAATTCGACGTCGGGCACGTCGTAGGGCGTGGCGCCCGTCTCGTTGGCAACCTTGACTACCTGATCGGGCGGCACGAAGAGGAACTCCGGTTCCTTGTCGATGAAACGCTCAATCAGCCAGGGGCAGGCAATACGATCGATGACCGGACGTTCGCGGGTAACCCATTTCATGGCGCAATCCTTTCTTCACTGGTCAGAGGGATGGTGGGCGCGCCGATCGCGTGCCAAGCGGCAATGCCACCCGAAAGCGCTACTGCGTCGACGCCGCGCCGCCGCAGTTCGGCCACCGCGTCGCCCGAGACCTGAAAGCCATAAAGGCAATAGACGATGACCGGCATGTCCTTCGGCAGCTCATCCGCCCAGTCGGCGATCTTCTCCGGGGCACGAAGCTTGGCTCCAGGCAGCATGTCGCTGCGTTTTGCCATATCCTCTGCGAGGCAGACGTCGAGCAGAACGAGATCTTCTCCACTATCAAGGCGCGCCCGCAGTTCCTCCGGCGCGACCGCCGGAACACTTTCAAGCGATTCGGGTCTCAGTGCGGGATCGGGCTGCGCGATGGCTCGGCGGTGGCGGGCAGCGACTCGCTCCCAATGAATGTTCTTCATGAAGGCATCGACATACGCGCCGGCCTTGGCGCCGAAATCGAGATGATAGGCGTGCTCGTACATGTCGAGCGCAAGGATGGGTACGCCGCCGGCGAGGCAGTTGGTGTGGTCCGCTGCCCATTGGATCATGAGCCTGTCGCGCCGCTCCGACCAGGTCAGCAGAGTCCACCCGGAGCCTCCGGCCTGCGCCTTGGCGCATGCCGTGAATTTGGCGCGCCAAGCCGCCACGCTGCCGAAGTCCCGCTCCAGCGCTGCAGCGAGATCGCCGGCCGCATCCCCGGAGCCGCCCAGCCCGTCGAAATAGATTTCGTGCAGGATCGCCGAGTTGGCGGCGACCAGCTCCTCCCGCTTCAGCCCGTTGATATCGAAGACCGGTGCCGCGTTCCAATCGAGTTCGTCGAGCCGCCGTTCGATTGCATTAAGGCGGCGAACGGCACCGCCATAGTTGTTCTCGTAATGGCTCGCTAGCAGCCGTTCGGAAAGGCCCTCGAGCCGGGGCGGCTTGAATGGCAGTGGCATGATCTGGTGGGGCATCTTTTCCTCGCTCCGGAGCACGGGCTATCCGTCGGGAGTCGAACGCTATGCCCAAACAAGAGATGATACAAGTGTTGCATTTCAATCCGCCCGTGATACGGTTTCACTTATGAGTGAGGGGAGATCGACGGAAGGACGTTGGCTGCTGCTTATCCATCAGCTGCCAAGCAAGCCGGCTTATTTCCGCGTGAAGATCTGGCGGCGGCTGCAAGGCATCGGCGCGGTCGCAGTCAAAAGCACCGTTTACGCACTGCCGGCCAACGCCGAGATGCAGGAGGATTTCGAATGGCTTCTGAAGGAGATCGTCGCGGGCGGCGGTGAAGCCATGATGTGCGAGGCGCGCCTTGTCGATGGCCTGTCGGATGCTCAGGTCCGGGCGCTGTTCGACGCCGCGCGTGACGCCGACTATGCGGAGATCGTTAAGGGGGCGCGAGAACTGGCAACTGAGATCGAGGCAAACGCGACGTCGGAAAAGCATGCGGAAGCGCGTTCGCAACTCGGCCGCCTGCGAAAGCGGCTCGCCGAAGTCGTGGCGATCGATTTTTTCGGGGCCAGCGGTCGCCTTGCAGTCGAGGGATACTTCGCCGAGGTCGAGGCAATGCTTGAACAGGATGAGCCCATGACGAAGGAACCCAAAGCGGCTGCCGAACCGGGCGCGCTCAAGGGCCGGATCTGGGTCACGCGCCGCGATGTACATGTCGACCGCATTGCCTGCAGCTGGCTGATCCGTCGCTTCATCGATGCCGACGCAACGATCCGCTTCGTTGCGGGAAAGGGATATGTGCCGAAGGAGGGTGAATTGCGCTTCGACATGTTCGAGGGCGAGATCACCCATGAGGGGGATCGCTGCAGCTTCGAGGTACTGCTTGCCCGCGCCGGAATAGCCGATCCGGCGTTGCAGGCCATCGCGGAGGTCGTACACGATATCGATCTCAAGGACGGCAAGTTCAATCGCGAGGAGACTACCGGCATTGCCAGCTTGATCGCCGGTATCGCGATGGCGAATGCAAGCGACGAGCAAAGGATCGCCGAGGGCGCTTCGGTATTCGACAACCTCTATCGCTATTTCCGCTCGAAAAAAGGGTGACTGAGCCATGGCAAATCCAAACGGCGCCATGACGGCACCAACCCAGCCGACCGAAGTAACGGGCCATGGCGTTTCGTTCGCCGAGGCAACGCGGGTGTGGGCTCGCGTCGCCGCGCTCAGTTTCGGCGGGCCGGCCGGTCAGATTGCCATGATGCACCGGATCATTGTCGAGGAAAAACGCTGGATCGGCGAGACGAGGTTCCTGCATGCGCTGAATTATTGCACGCTGCTGCCCGGTCCGGAGGCGCAGCAATTGGCCATCTACATCGGCTGGCTCATGCACAAGACCAAAGGGGGCCTTGTCGCTGGCATCCTGTTCGTGCTGCCGGGCGCGATCGCCATCATGGCGCTCAGCTGGATTTATGCAATTTTCGGCAATGTTGGTGCGGTTCAGGCGCTCTTCTTCGGCCTGAAGGCTGCGGTCCTTGCGATCGTGCTTGAAGCAGTTTCGCGGATCGGCAGGCGGGCGCTCAAAAACAATGTCATGATCGGGCTCGCGGCAGCGGCCTTTCTTGCTCTTTTTCTCTTCCACGCGCCGTTTCCGTTGGTCATCCTGATCGCCGGCGCGATCGGTTTTGTCGGCGGGCGAGCGGGCTGGGCCTCATTCACCCCAGGCAACGGCCACGGCAAGGTCGGTGGCATGCAGGTCGCCGATGCCGATACAGTTCTGGGCGAAGGGGTACCAGCACATGCTCGGCCACCCGTCGGCTGGTCGCTGAAGATTGCAGCGGTGTTTCTGGCGCTATGGTTCGTGCCGGTCCTGGGATTGCTGGTGTTGCTTGGGCAAGGCAATGTCTTCACCGACATCGCCATCTTCTTTTCCAAGATGGCGATGGTGACCTTCGGCGGAGCCTATGCGGTGCTCGCTTATGTCGCGCAGCAAGGTGTCGAGCACTATGGCTGGCTCAAGCCGGGAGAAATGCTGGATGGCCTCGGCATGGCCGAGACCACGCCCGGCCCGCTGATCATGGTCACCCAGTTCGTCGGTTTCATGGGCGCCTACCGGGCGCCAGGAGTGCTTAGCCCCCTTGTCGCCGGAACGCTCGGCGGCCTGCTAACGACGTGGGTCACGTTCGTTCCCTGCTTCCTATGGATATTTCTAGGCGCACCGTTCATGGAAACGATGCGCAGCAACAAGGCCCTGTCCTCGGCGCTGTCTGCCATTACTGCAGCAGTTGTCGGTGTGATCTTGAACCTGGCCGTGTGGTTCGCGCTTCATGTGCTGTTCCGCGAACTGCTTGAGGTCCACTGGCTCGGCATGAAGCTGGATGTGCCGGTGTTCAGCTCCTTGAATCTCCCCTCGCTGGTCCTTACGCTCGGCGCAATGCTTGCCGTTTTCCGTTTCAAGATCGGCATGATCCCGGTGCTGGTGGCATGCTCGATCCTCGGCCTGCTCTACGGCGTGGCGACCGGAACGATCTGAGCTTCTAGGCCCCGCACGCCCTTTGCCAAAGATTTGACGGACGCTTTGCCAGAACTGAACGTGGGGCAAATCGTTGGGCTGACGCCTCTCAGGGTCGTCGTGGGGAAAGCCTCTTGCCGAAGGCAGGACACACCTGCCAATTGTCAAGGAAGGCCAAACTTCCGCCCCGCCTTCCCTTTGAGACCAGCTTTGCGCCTTACTGCGCCGTCCAGCCGCCATCCATCGGCAGGGTTGTGCCGGTGATCTGCCTGGCGGCGTCCGAGCACAGGAACAGCGTCAGCGCGGCAAGCTCCTCGACGGTGACGAACTCCTTGGTCGGCTGGGCGGCGAGCAGCACGTCGTGCTTGACCTGCTCCTCGGTCATGCCGCGCGCCTTCATCGTGTCGGGGATCTGCTTCTCGACCAGCGGCGTCCAGACATAGCCGGGGGCGATCGCGTTGACGGTGATGCCGTCCTGCGCCACTTCCAGCGCCACCGTCTTGGTCAGGCCGGCAATGCCGTGCTTGGCCGAGACATAGGCCGACTTGAACGGCGAGGCGACCAGCGCGTGCGCCGAGGCCGTATTGATGATGCGGCCCCATTTGCGGCTCTTCATGCCGGGCAGCGCCGCCTTGATGGCGTAAAAGGCGGCAAGCAGGTTGATGCGGATGATCGCCTCCCATTTGTCGTCGGGAAACTCGTCGATCGGCGCGACATGCTGGATGCCGGCATTGTTGACCAGGATGTCGAGGCTACCGAACGCCGCTTCGGCCTCGCGGATCATCGCGGTCACCGCCGCGCCGTCCATCATATTGGCGCCCGAGTAGCGGCATTTGACGCCGAAATCCCTCTCGATGCCGGCCCGCTCCTGCTCGATCGCCGCGGCATCGCCAAGGCCGTTGATGGTGACGTTGGCGCCCTCGGCGGCAAAGGCGCGGGCGATTGCCAGGCCGATGCCGCTGGTCGAGCCGGTGACGAGCGCATTCTTCGAAGACAGGGAACCCATGAAAAATCTCGCGACAGATGGGAGGGATTATGAAGGCACATAGTTTGTGCGCCGCAGCATGACAATGCCATGGCCGTATGTCGCTGCGATTGCAATGTTGTGATGCTGTCCGGGAGCCGTGAAGCTGGCGCTCAAGGACCATGACATGGCACTGTCATGGTGCCGTGCAACATATTCTTCCTGCGCGTCTCGCGCGTGTCATCCTGAACCGATGGGTGAATAGCTTGGAAATCGACGATGTCGTGAAGCGCGCCTATGCGATGCCGCTCACCAATCCTTCCTTCCCGCCCGGCCCCTGCCGTTTCTTCGACCGCGAATACATCATCATCACCTACCGCACGACGCGCGAGGCGCTGGAGGCGGTGGTACCGGCGCCGCTGGAGATCGACGAGCCGCTGGTAAAATACGAGTTCATCCGCATGCCGGATTCGACCGGCTTCGGCGATTACACCGAGACCGGCCAGGTGATCCCCGTCCGCTTCGGCGGCCAGCATGGCGGCTATGTCCATTCCATGTATCTCGACGACGACGCGCCGATCGCCGGCGGCCGCGAGCTCTTGGGTTTCCCGAAGAAGCTTGCCGGCCAAAAGATCGTGCATGAGGGCGAGGTGGTGGTGGGCACGCTTCACTACGGCAGCGTTCTGTGCGCCACCGGCACGATGGGCTACAAGCACCGTGAGGCCGACCACGACCAGGTGCTCGCCTCGCTCGCCGCGCCCAACTTCCTGATCAAGATCATCCCGCATGTCGACGGCAGCCCGCGCATCTGCGAGCTGGTGCGCTACTACCTGACCGACGTGACGCTGAAGGAGGCCTGGACGGCGCCGGCCGCGCTCGACCTTCGGCCGCATGTCATGGCGGACGTGGCGAAGCTGCCTGTGCTGGAAATCGTCTCGGCAGTCCACTTCACCGCCGATTTGACGCTTGGGCTGGGCGAGGTCGTCCATGACTATCTCGCGGATCGCAGCCCGTCCGCGGTGAGCGCAATCCAGCCGGAGAAAGCTCGTGCTTGAACGCACCCGAAACAAGGCGGTCGCCGCCACCATCCAGGAAATCTCGCAGCAATATGACCGTGTCGCCCTGGTGTTCCAGGGCGGCGGCGCGCTGGGCGCTTATCAGGCCGGCGTCTATCAGGCGCTTTCCGACGCCGGCTGCGAGCCGACCTGGCTCTCCGGCGTTTCGATCGGCGCGATCAATGCCTCGATCATCGCCGGCAACGAGCCGAGCCGGCGCCTGCAGCGGCTGGAGCAGTTCTGGCAGACGGTCTCCGGCCGCAAGATCTGGGCCTACAAGCCCGAAGGCGACATCTATCGCGACATCCGCAACCGCACCTCGTCGTGGATGACGATGGCCATGGGCCAGCCCGGCTTCTTCAAGCCGCGCAATCCCAACCCGTGGTTTCAGCCGCCGGGCGCTGATGGCGCAACCAGCTTCTACGACACCGCCGAGCTGAAGGACACGCTGGAGAGCCTGATCGACTTCGACGTGCTGAACGACGGCAGGAAGCGGCTGAGCGTCGGCGCGGTCAATGTCAGGACCGGCAACTTCATCTATTTCGACACCGACAAGGTGCACATCGAGCCGGAGCACATCATGGCGAGCGGCGCGCTGCCGCCGGCCTTCCCATCGATCCGCATCGAGGGCGAGTATTACTGGGACGGCGGCATTGTCTCCAACACGCCGCTACAATACCTGCTCGATCAGGAAGAGGACCGTTCGTCGCTCGTCTTCCAGGTCGATCTGTTCAGCGCCCGCGGAACCCTGCCGCGCGGCATGACGGACGTGCTGTCGCGCCACAAGGACATCATGTATTCGAGCCGCACACGCCAGAACACCGACAATTTCCAGCGCATCCATGCGCTCAAGATGAAGCTGCTCGATGCCCTCAAGCGCGTTCTGCCGGAACTGCTGAAAGAGGGCGAGAAGGCGCTGATCGCCGACTATTCCGACGCCGGCGTGGTCAACATCGTCCACCTGATCTACCAGCACAAAGGCTATGAAGGCCACGCCAAGGACTATGAGTTCTCGGGCACCTCAATGCGCGAGCACTGGGAAATGGGCCTCGAGGACACCGAGCGCACGCTGCGCCACAAGCAGTGGCTGATGCTGCCGACCAATGTCGAAGGCGTCGCCATCCACGACCTGCACCGCGAGGATCCGACTTAGGATTCGACGACCGCTCCGGTACCGAACGCCCTCTTCGTCGAGTTCCGTCACACCCCCCTCTGTCCTGCCGGACATCTCCCCCGCAAGGGGGGAGATTGGCAGCTCGACCGTCGGCGTTCATTTTCCAACGTTGATGATTGGCGACAGCCGGCGTGACATCCGATCTCCCCCCTTGCGGGGAGATGTCCGGCAGGACAGAGGGGGGCGCTGTCCCGCAAGCGTTACGGGATAACCCGAAGGGGCACGGAGCCTCAAAGCTGGCACCGTTGACGCCATTGCCGCCGCTCAGAACACCTGGCGGAAGACCACGAAGAGCGCGAAGGACAGCGCGATCGAGCAGGGCAGCGTGAGCACCCAGGCAAGCAGCAGGTTGCGCACCGTCGCCCACTGCAGGCCGGAGCCGTTCGCCGCCATCGTGCCGGCAACGCCTGACGACAGGACGTGGGTGGTCGACACCGGCAGGCCGAGGCGGTCGGCCATGCCGATCGTCACCATCGCCACCAACTCGGCTGCAGCGCCCTGGCCATAGGTCAGATGGCTCTTGCCGATCTTCTCGCCGACGGTGACGACGATGCGCTTCCAGCCGACCATGGTGCCGAGGCCGAGCGCCAGCGCGACGGCGATCTTCACCCACAGCGGGATGAACTTCGTCGCGTTGTCGACCGCCTTGTGATAGTCGGTCACCGCCTTCAGGTCGTCGGCCTGCATCGGCAGCAGCTTTCTCTTGTCGATCAGCTTCAGCGCTTCGCCGATCAGGTAGATGTCGTTGCGGGCGTTGCTGACCAGGTCGGTCGGGACTTTGTCGACCGAGGCATAGGGCTGCAACCCGGCGGTCGTGTCGTGGATATAGGTCTGCAGCGCCACCGTTGTCTGGTCGCTCCAGGTCTTGGTCCGCACGGCGTCCTGAACCGCGGCTTTCGCGTCGGCGACGGTCACCCCCGGCTTGACATATTTGCCCAACGTCCACCATGTCCCACTCCTTTTGCCTTGCAGCAAAGAACCGGGACGAACGCTATGTCTCCAGGATGAAGCTGGTGTGACGCCCTGCAACCTATCCGGCTATCTTGAGAAGCGAGGAAACCAGGAGCTTGCGCTCCTCCGGCGAGAGCACGTCGGAATCGAAAAGATCCATGCTGCGCAGCCCTTCGATGGCGAGGAAGCAGACCAGCAGCGAGCCGAGATCGTCCGTTTCCCCCTTCAGCCGTTCGAACAGCTGCCGCTTGAACGCTTTTATCGGCGTCAGGAATTCCGGATCCTCTGCGATCGCAGAGAACATCCAGGAAGCCGACGGTTTCGGCTTCTCGCAGTTATCGGCCGAAAGCCGTATGTAGGCCGCGAGCACGCTTTCGTCGCTGGCTTCGGTCGTACGTTCTTCAAGCGCCTTTTCAAAAGCATCGAGGTAATTCTCGACCAGCCCCTGCATCAGCTTGGCCTTGGTCGGGAAATTGTAGAGCAGGCCGCCCTTCGAGACGCCGGCGCGGCTGGCAACGGCGTCGAGCGACAGGCTTCCCGGACCCGCCTCGCGCGCCACGTCGGCGGCGGCAGCCAATATCCTGCCGCGTGAATTTGCCCTGCGAGCCTTCATCACGCCTCCCTTACATTAGCCTATGCGGAATTGACAAGACCGTCCAGACGGTACAGTAAAGCGCCCGCAATTTGAAATCGGGACCCATCATCGGTATGTGTCCCGGCATCGACGTTTTGCCGGTTGCCGGCTCGAGGGGACTGTCCGTGAAGCGCTTCTTTATCATCACTGGAATCCTGCTTCTGCTCATTTTGGTGTGCGGCGGCATCGTCGGCTTCAACATCCTGCGCGACAACGGCATCAAGCAGTTTTTCGCCACCATGAAGCCGCCGGCCGCGACCGTCTCCACGGTGATCGTCAAGCCGTCGAGCTGGACACCGGGGATCGAGGCGATCGGCACCGTCAATGCCGTGCGCGGCGTCGACCTGACCGTCGAAACCACCGGCATCGTCAAGGAGATTCTCTTCCACGCCAATCAGAAGGTTACCGACAACGCGGTTCTGTTGCAGCTCGACGACGCCGTCGAACGCGCCGATCTCGAGGCGCAGAAGGCGCAGGCCGCATCCGATCAGGCGGCGCTGACCCGAGCGCTCGAATTGCAGCGGCGCGGTGTCGGCACCGACGCGACGCTCGACGCCGCGCGCGCGGCGGCAACCGCTTCCGCTTCGCAGGTGAACAAGCTTCAGGCGGTCCTCGAGCAGAAACAGCTGACAGCGCCCTTTAGCGGCACTGCGGGCATTCCGAAGATCGATGTCGGCCAGTACCTGGCGCCTGGCAACTCGGTGGTGACGCTCCAGGATCTCGATACAATGCGCGTCGACTTCACCATTCCCGAACAGCAGCTGTCGTCGCTGAAAATCGGCCAGACAATCCGCCTCGGCGCGAGCGGCACGGACCTGCCCTTTGCCGGCTCCATTCGCGGCATCGATCCCAAGATCGACCCGGCGAGCCGGCTGGTGTCGATCCGCGGCGAGGTCGCCAATCCTGAAGGCAAGCTGACCCCGGGCCAGTTCGTTCAGATTCGCGTCGAACTGCCTGAGGAAAGCAATGTCATTTCCATTCCGCAGACGGCCGTGACGTCCAGCCTTTACGGCGACTATGTCTTCGTGGTGGTGCCGGCCAAGCCCGATGATGCCGGCGCGGAAAAGCCTGCCGGTGATGCCGCCAAGCCGCAAGCCGATGCCTCGAAGCCGGCCTCCGATACGGCAAAGCCGGCTGCTGACAACGCTCAGAAGCCGGCCGATGTAGGGCAGCAGCCGGCGCTCGTTCTGTCACAGGTGTTCGTCAAGCTCGGCCGCCGCAACAACGGCATGGTTGAGATCGTCGAGGGCCTGAAGGCAGGCGACGAGGTCGTTACTGCCGGTCAGAACCGGCTCTTCAACGGCATGTCAGTTGCCGTCGACAACACCATCGATCCCAGCAAATCGGCGAACAGACAGGTTCAGCAATGAGCTTTTCCGACATCTTTATTCGCCGGCCAGTCCTCTCGACGGTGCTGGCCTGCATGATCTTGCTCCTGGGTTTCCAGGGCATCTTCAACCTGTCGATCCGCCAGTATCCGAAGGTCGACGAGACGGCGATCACCATAACCACCGCCTATCCTGGCGCCAGCGCCGACCTGATCCAGGGCTTCATCTCCGCCCCGATCGCGCGCGCCGTCGCCTCGACGGAAAACATCGACTACGTCACGTCATCGAGCCGCCCGTCTTCCAGCACCGTGACGGTGCAGATGAAGCTCGGCTCCAACCCCGACGTGGCGCTCACCGAGGTGCTGTCGAAGGTGCAGAGCGTGCGCGGCGACTTGCCGGACGCCTCCAAGGACCCGGTGATCGTAAAGGGCACCGGCCAGCAGTTCGCGATGATGTACATCTCGATGCAGAATCCGAACATGACGAAGGAGCAGCTCACCGAGTATATCGAGCGCGTCGTGCGGCCGCGCATCTCGACGGTGGAAGGCGTTGCCGATGTCCAGATCTTCGGCGCCGAGGAATATTCGATGCGCGTCTGGATCGATCCGATCAGGCTGGCAGCGCGCGGCGTGACGGCGGCCGATGTGCTGACCGCGATCAACAACTCCAACTTCCTGTCCGCCCCCGGCAACACCCAGAACGAATATGTGGTCTCCTCGATCACGGTTCGCTCCACGCTGCAGACGCCGGAGGCCTTCTCCCAACTGCCGATCCGTTCGACCGACGGACAGGTCGTGCGCCTGCGCGACGTGGCGCGCGTCGAGCTCGGCGCCGCAAGCACCGACACCAGGGTGAGCTTCAACGGCAAGCCCGGCACCTTCCTCGCCATCTTCCCGACGCCTGCGGCCAACCCGCTGACGACGGCGGAGGCGATCCACAAGATCGTGCCGGTGATCCAGGACACCTTGCCCAAAGGCATGACGATCGAGATCGTCTATGATTCCACCGAGCAGATCAGCGCCTCGATCGAGGAGGTGTTCAAGACCATCGGCGAGGCGGTTGCCATCGTCATCTTGGTCATCCTCCTGTTCCTCGGCTCGTTCCGCTCGGTGATGATGCCGATCGTGACCATCCCGCTGTCGCTGATCGGCGTCTGCTTCCTGCTGTTTTCGGTCGGCTACTCGATCAATCTTCTGTCACTGCTCGCCATGGTGTTGGCGATCGGCCTCGTCGTCGACGACGCCATCGTGGTGGTGGAGAACATCCACCGCCACATGGAAGAAGAAGGCATGTCGCCAATGCAGGCGGCCTTCAACGGCATGCGCGAAATCTTCTCGGCTATCGTCGCCATGACCATTACGCTGGCCGCCGTGTTTGCGCCGCTGGCCTTCACCGGCGGCCTGACCGGTGCGTTGTTTCGCGAATTCGCGGTCACGCTGGCCGGCTCCGTGGTGCTGTCCGGCGTGATCGCCGTGACCGTCACGCCGATGATGTCGGCCCGCCTCCTGAAGGCAGGCGCGCACAGCCGATTCCAGCGCGTCGTCGACGGCACCTTCGGCCGCGTCGAGCACGTCTACGAGCGGGCCGTCACCGCCTCCTTGAGGAACCGGCCGGTGACGCTGATCATCGTCGCCGCGCTGGTCGCGCTCACCGGCTTCATGTTCACCAAGACTTCGGGCGAACTGGCGCCGGAGGAAGATCAGGGCTTCCTGCTCTCGATCGTGACCGGACCGCGCTACGCGACATCGGATTACACCGAGACCTATGTCAACCAGATCCTCGGGCTGGTGAGGGACATCCCTGAGACCAGGGCGCAGTTCTCGGCCGTCGCTTTCGGCGGCCAGACCAACGGCGCCTTCGTCGGTTTCGCCTTCAAGGATTGGGCGGAGCGCCAGCGCAACTCGAAGGAGCTGCAGGCCGACATCCAGGGGCGGCTCGCCAAGGTCGCCGGCGTCGAAGCCTTCGTCTTCGCGCCGCCGACGCTGCCGGGCTCCGGCGGCGGCTTGCCCATCTCCATGGTGGTGCGCTCGACCGGCGCTGCCTCCGAGGTCTTCGACCAAGCCGAGAAGATCAAGAAAAAGGCGCAGGATTCCGGCCGCTTCATCGTCGTGCAGAACTCGATGTCCTATGACGCGCCGCAAGTGACCGTCACAATCGACCGCGAGCGCGCCGCGGCGCTGAACCTGCCGATCGCCGATATCGGCCGCACGCTGACGCTCCTGGTCGGCGGCGCCGAGGTGGCGCAGTTCGATCGCGACTCCAACAGCTACGACATCATCCCGCAGGTGCCTCAGCAGTTCCGCGACAATCCGGAGAAGCTCGCCGAGTATTTCGTGCGCAGCGTGGACGGCAAGATGGTGCCGCTGTCGGCGGTGGTGAAGATCTCGACCAACGCCTCGCCGGCGGCGATCGAGCAGTTCAACCAATTGAACTCGGCCACGATTTCCGCCCTACCCTTGCCCGGCGTGACGACCGGCGACGGGCTGAAGGTGCTGGAGGATCTCGCCAGGGAGACGCTGCCCGATACCTTCTTCATCGACTATTCCGGCCAGTCGCGGCAGGAGAAGGAGCAGGGCAATACGATCCTGATCGCCTTCGCGGCCGCCGTGCTCGTCATCTATCTGGTGCTGGCCGCCCAGTTCGAGAGCTTCCGCGACCCGCTGATCATCATGATGGCGGTGCCGCTGTCGATCTTCGGCGCCATCGTGCCGCTCAACATCGGACTTGGTACCCTCAACATCTATACCCAGGTCGGCCTAATTACGCTGATCGGCCTGATCACCAAGCACGGCATCCTTCTGGTCGAGTTCGCCAACCAGCAGCGCGAGATCCACGGCATGCGGCGGCGCGACGCCATCATCGCCTCGGCCAAGGTGCGCCTGCGGCCGATCCTGATGACGACGGCGGCGATGGCGCTCGGCGTGGTGCCGCTGATCATCTCCAGCGGCGCGGGCGCGGCTGCGCGCTACTCGATGGGCCTCGTCATCTTCACCGGCATCCTGGTCGGCACCATGTTCACGCTCTTCGTCGTGCCGATGTTCTACACCTTCATCGCCAGCAGTGATCTGCCGCATCTCGCCGAGAAGCCCGATCCGAAGCTGATGCCGGCGCTACCGGACTGAAGCAATTGAAAAGCGCATGGCGCTTGTCCGTCCGCAATTGCGTTAAGAAATTGAGCGGGAAACTGAACCGCTCCGAACAAAAAATGAGGCCGGAAATTTTCCGGCCTCATTTTTGGCGGTCGCTCCCGCGGCTTCGGCGCATTCGGCCGAAGGCGGCAACCTGCCTGCTACTTGACGATGACGATGCTGGTATTGGCCACGCCGAAAGCCTCGACAAGCTGATAGAAGTCGGCCGCGGCATCGGGATGCAGGCGCACGCAGCCATGCGAGGCCGGCCGGCCGAGGCGGTTGATGGCGTAGGTCGCGTGCACGGCATAGCCGCCGCTGAAGAACACCGAATGCGGCATCGGCGCATTGTCGTATTTCTTCGAATACCACATCTCATGCATGCGGGTCGGCTTGAACGACCCCGTTGGCGTGATGTGCCCTCTGTCGCCCGTCGACACCTTCCAGGTGAAGGTCGGCCGGCCGTCGACCGTGACTTCCATGACCTGCTGCGACAGCGAAACCTTGGCGACGATCTGATTGGCGTGGGCGGCATTGCTGCCGAAAAGCAGTGCCGCGCCGGTGAGCGCCGCGGCTGTGACGTTGATGAGCTTGGCGGAAATGGCGGTGTGCATGACGATCCCTCTCTTTTTATGCCGGTCGGGCCGGCTTCAATTCGATGGATCGCTTTATCGTGGTCACCTGTTTCAGGCTTATTTCGCTTAATGCTCGTTATTGTTTCGAATCTGTTTCCCTAAGTTAACGGCGCCGGCCCGAAGGAACCCCACTCATAGATCCCGCGATCCCGCATGGGTTAACGGCAGTGAAGGGAAGTTGGCAAACGAACCCAGCATGGCTCTGATATGAAAGCCATTTCGCCAATCTCGAAACCCAATTGCAACAAAACGCAGCTTGCGCGGCATGATGCGGATACAGGCCGACGACAATGTTGACGCAACGGGAACAGACATCAGCAAACGAAAATGGGCAGGAAATCGAACCTACGCTCCTGGCTTCTCGGGATCGGCGTCTCGGCGGTCATCCTTGGTGGCGCCGGCTCCGTCGCCGGCAACCCCGTGACGACGCTTGGCGCCATGAATTTTGGTGCCATGAATTCCGGCGAGGTTTCGACGCCGCACACTGCACTGTTCATCGCCACGGTCTGGATCGTTTCCAGCCTGCGCGTCCACTGGCTGAAGGCCCTCTGGCGGGTCGGCCTTCGGCTGATGAGGATGCGCGGCCCCTCCGGCTACTTGCTGCCGAGAGGACCGAAGGCCCGCGCCGCAGCGGGGGGCTCCGTAGGCGGCGCGGGCGCTTCGGGAGTTTCCTGAAGCACCGATGCATATCGATTTTAGGGGTTAATCAAATGATTTTAGGGGTTAATCAAATGAAGACCAAATTTGCTGCGTCGGTGCTTTCCGCACTGCTCTATGCACAGGGGCTGCTTGGCTTTGCCGCACTCGCAACGGTGCTTCTGAAGGAGCGCGCCCATGCCGAAATCACCGTCAGCGCCGACATGCCATCGGGTCCTTCGGTCCTCGTGGTGCGATAAGCGCCCGGCATCGGATCCAAAAGTGCAGATCGGCTTTGGGGGGATCCGATGCCAGATCAGAAAAATGCCCTGACCTCAATCGCCGCGCGGCGTCGGCGGATCGAAGCGGTAGCCGGCGCCCCTGATGGTGGTGATGGTCTCCGTGTCGAGCTTGCGGCGCAACCTCACGATACGCGAATCGATCGAGCGGTCGAAAGCGTCGGCATTCTCGGCCGGCGCGGCGGCGATGATGTCGTCGCGCGTCAGCACCTTTCGCGGGCTCGCCAGAAACAGTCTCAACAGCGCCACCTGCCCAGGCGACAGCTGATGCTCGGCGCCGGAGCGGTGCATGACCATGGCCGACCTCAAATCGACGGTGGCGTTCTCCAGCACGATCAGTTCCTGGGTGTTGCGGCCGCGCCGCGTCAGCAGGCCGCCGATGCGCGCCGCGAGCTCGCGCACGTTCAGCGGACTTTGCACCACGTCGGCGGCGCCAAGCTCGAGCGCCAGCACCTTGTCGACGAGATCGGCGGGCCGGCAGATCAGGATGAAGTCAGCGCCGCCCTCGCCGCCGTAGCGCTTGAGCAGCTCGCGCCCCTCCGCTTGGCTCACGTCGTCACCGACGACCACGACATCGATGCCTCCGGCCGAAAGCAGCGATTCGGCCTCCCAGGGCTGGCGCGCCTGGCGCACGTAATGCCCGCGCCGCTCGAGATGGTCGGCGAGATCGCCGGCCACCACTTCGGCAACGGATACAAGCGCGACGACGGATCGTGCTGCCATTTTCTTCACCCCGCCACAGACAACCCGATATGAGCGCTGGACATCATGTTTACACCCAATCTACTTTCCGCTCAAAGCGGGAGCGAGACCATTGTGAAGGCGCGCATCATCGTCGTCGAGGACGAGCCGGATCTGAGGGAAGCGGTTGCCGAGTATCTCGGCGCCAATGGCTATGACGTCGCCACGGCCGAGAATGCCGCGGCGGCGCGCAGCCTGCTCGACGCGCAGCCCTTCCACCTCGCCATCCTCGACATCGCCATGCCCGGCGAGGACGGCCTGTCGCTCGGCCGCTGGCTGCGCTCCAAGACCCAGATCGGCATCATCTATGCCACCGCCGCCGGCACCGCGCTCGACCGCATCGTCGGCCTGGAGCTCGGCGCCGACGACTACATCGTCAAGCCCTATGAGTTGCGCGAAGTGCTGGCGAGGGTCCGCAGCGTGCTGCGCCGCGTGCCGCAGCCGGTCGCGCCGCAGGCCGCGAAGGCCGAGGCAGCAGGCACGCGTCGTTTCATGACCTTCGGCGGCTTCCAGGCCGATTTCGACGGCAGGCTGGTGACCGCCGCCAACGGCGCGGTCATCGAGATGGCCAAGAGCGAGTTCGACGTGCTGGAGGTTTTCCTCACCCGTGCCAACCGGCTTCTGACGCGGGCTGCGATCTCGGAGGCGATCGGCTTCGTCGAAGATCCGGAATCGTCGCGTGCCGTCGACATCCGCATCATGCGCCTGAGGAAGAAGATCGAGGCCGATCCCGCCAATCCGAAATTCCTGCGCACGGTGCGCGGCGAAGGCTATATCTTCTCGCTGCCGACTAGCGAGGCCAACTGAGCCTGAGCCACAGCGGCTCGATACGTCCGATATCCAAAGCCGGCGCCGTCACCCGCACGTCCTTCCGGATGCGCAAGGGACGCTGTAGCATTCTGATCCTGCGCACCTGGAAACCGCGATCGATTTTCGGGGCTTGCGTGCTGGATTTCATAGTTTACCGATATGGCTCCGGGGATGACGTTCGACGATGACCGCTGAAGCCGCACACACGGATATGCCGGGCTCCCGCCAAGGCGCCGCTATGGCGGCCGTCCATGTCGTGCGCCGCCTGCGCGAGGCCGGCGACTGGCAGCGCGAGATGGACGGCATATTGGAAGCGTTGTGCCGGGCCATGGACTGCCAGCGCGGCATTCTCTTCCGCCTGCGCGAGCTGCCGGGCCAGGGCTTCGCCCAGTCCGTTTCGGCCTACTGGATCGACGCTGACTTCGGCGGCGAGCTGGCATCGCCGACGGTGATCGTGCAATCGATCATCAACGCGGATCCGCTTCTGGAACGGTTGCAGGAGGACGAACGGCAGGGCAAGGTCTTTGCCGGCCACACGCGCAATCTCGAAGGTTTTTTGCGGACCGATTTCGAGAAGCAGAACATCAAGTCCTTCCTGTCGGTCTCGGTCTTCGCGCATGGCCATCTCTGGGGCACGCTTGCCGTCAACGACTGCGTCGCCGAACGCGAATGGACCGACGAGGAAGAGGCGACGCTCCACATCATCGCGCTCGCCATCGGCGACGCCATCGAACATTCCCCCTCCGATGCGCATGCCAGCGAAGTCATCCGCCGCACCATGCTGCAGGCCTCGCTCGACGCCATCATCGTCATCGACGAGGCGGGCTCGATCATCGAGTTCAATCCCGCGGCCGAGAAGATGTTCGGCTTCCCGCGCAGCGACATCCTCGGCAAGGACCTGCTCGACACCATCGTGCCGATCTATTACCGCAAGGGCTATGCCTCGGGCGCCGAATACATGTCGGGCCGCGGCGCGCCGATGGTCGGCCAGCGGATGGAGACCGTCACCCAGAATGCCGCCGGCGAGGTGTTCCCGATCGAACTGACGGCAACCGAGATGCGTGTCGCCGACCGCCGTCTGATCTTCGGCTCGATCCGCGACCTGCGCGAGAAGCTGCACGCCGAAGAAGAGATCAACCGCCAGCGCGAGAAGCTGCACCAGAACGAAAAGATGGCAGCGATGGGCTCTCTGCTCGCCGGCGTCTCGCACGAGCTCAACAATCCGCTGGCGGTGGTGGTTGCACAATCGACCCTGCTGCATGAATTCGCGACCGACCCGCAGACCAAGGTGCGCGCCGAGAAGGTGCGCGCGGCCGCCGAACGCTGCGGCCGCATCGTCAAGAGCTTCCTGTCGATGGTGCGCCTGCATCCGACCGAGCAGGCCGAAACCGACCTCAACCAGGTGATGCGCTCGGCGCTCGAAGTCACCGCCTATGGCGCGCGCTCCAGCGGCATCGTTATCGACACCGATTTCGCCAACGGCCCGCTGCTCGCCATGGCGGACGCCGACCATATCACGCAGGTCGCGGCCAATTTCCTCATCAACAGCCAGCATGCGCTGGCCGGTGTCACCGGCGAACGGCGCCTCAAGGTGCGGACCTTCCGCAGCGAGCGCGGCAATCCCGGCTTCTCGGTCGAGGACAACGGTCCAGGCATTCCCGAGGCGATCCGCTCGCGCATCTTCGAATCCTATTTCACCACCAAGCCGGTCGGCGTCGGCACCGGCATCGGCCTGTCGATCTCGAAATCGATTGTCGAGCGCCACAAGGGCAACATCTGGTTCGAGGAGGTGCAGCCGCACGGCGCGCGCTTCGTCGTCCAGTTGCCGGCGATAACCGGCGATGCCGCTAAAGCCGGCGAGGGTCCGGCGCGATCGAGCGGGCTGCGCCATGCGCTGATCATCGACGACGAACCCGATGTCGCCGCTTCGCTCTCCGACATACTGGAGCTCATGGGGGTCAAGTCGCGTCTCGTGCCGAACTGGACATCCGCCGGCGAGGTGCTGGGCGGGCAGATGCCGCCGGACATCGTCTTTTCCGACCTGCGCATGCCGGGCACCAGCGGCATGTCGATCTACCGCGAGTTGCTGGCAGAACGGCCGGGACTGGCGCAGCGTTTCGTGCTGGTCACCGGCGACCTTATCGGCGCCAAGGCGGAAATCGAGGCGCTGCCGCCGCAGCAGCGGCCGCAGATCCTGGAGAAGCCGTTCTCGACGCTGGACGTCCGCGGCGTCCTCGCCGCCATCGCCGATCAGGCGGCCGGGGAGAGCTGAAATCCCGCGGCTCTATGGGATCTGTTGAGATTCAGGTCAGGCCAGCCTGACCTGAATCTCAACAGATACAAAAAAAGAGGCTCCCGACCGACATTGCGGCGGGAGCCTGACTGGAGCGCTGGAGGGAGCGCTCAGGGGAACTCTAAAAGATGTTCGGAGTGTTGGTGAGCGGCGCGGCGTTGGCGATCATGCGCACCGCGCGGGCCTTGTGCTGACCGGACTGCTCGGCAATGGCGCGCAGGCATTCGGCGTTTTCGGCGCCCCAGTTCTGGCCCTTGCAGGCGAAATCGATCTGCGGCTGTGGCAGGCGTGCGGTCTTGAGCGTGGTCGGCGCGCCCTCCACGACATTGGCCGGGGGATTGATCGAAGCGAAAGCGGGACCCGCGGCGGGGGCAAGCACCATGCTGGTAAAGGCGGTTGCGCCCAGCAGCATGAACATCGCCATCGGATGGTCGCTGGCGCGCTGGCGCAGCGCCAGCTTCGGCCGGCGGTCATTGCGCTCGGGGCCGTGTTCGCGGCGGCTGGTGTCAGCGATCTGGACTTTCGTAAACATCGGCGTTCTCTTCGTTATCTTTCTTTTTCTCTTGAAACGAACTTATCCGCGCCACGTAACAGCCGAATGGTAGGGTGCGATTGCCCGTGTAACAGGATTGAAACAGGGACTGCCATGCTTCCGTCCCTGCTTGTCGCCGGCGGGTACTCACCGCCTCTTGTTTGCGAAACACATGCTCCAGTCGGGCGCAGCGGACTGTAAGCGACCTCACACAGTCGCTCTGGTTGGCGAGATTTTTGCCGCGTCAAAGCCAATAAGCCCGAGGCGTTCGCGCGGAACGACGGCCGCGGTGGGCCCGCCTCGCCTACGGCCGCGACGCGCTGTCGGCAGTGGCCGATTTGTGCTCGGTCGCGAGCTTGCGGGCAGCGCTACGGCCCGCAACGATCGCGCCTTCGACATAGCCCGGAAAGGACGGAGACAATTCCGAGGCGGCGAAATGGACGGGCGGCGCGCCGGCAAGAATGGTGCGCTCGGCGTCCCGCGCCGTCACATCGACAATGAGATCGCCATAGGCGCCGCCGCTCCAGCGGTCATGCGTCCAGTCGCGCTGGTTGAAATCGAGCATATCGGCGGCGTCCGCGCCGAGCGCATCGACAAGCCTCACCGTTACTTCCGCGCGCAGTGCCGTCTCGCCGAGCTCGCGCCAGTGCAATGCCCGCGGCCCGCCGACGAAGACGGTGAGCGCTGCATGCTCGGCGTCCCTGCTGGCGTCGCAAGCAAACAATCCAGGCAGGTCGCGCCACATCACCATGCCGCTCAGACCCCGCTCGCGCCAGAACGGCCTGGCATAGCGCACCAGTATCTTGACCACCGCGCCGCTTTCCCAGACACCCAGAGCCTTCGTCAGCGCTGCCGGCAGAGCAGGCGCGAAGGCGAGCTTCGCTGCTGTCACCGGCGGCAGTGCGATCAGGACTTCGCGCGCTTCGATAGTGCCGCCTGCGGCGGTGCCGAGGCGTACACCTCCCGGTCCATGCTCGATTCTCATGGCTGGTTCATTCAACCTGAGGCTTCCACCGAGGTCGCCCGCCAGATCGTCGGCAAGCGACTGCATGGTCTCGCGCAGCGAGTACTGCAGCTCCGGCACCTCATTGGTGATGCGGCGGTCATTGTCGATCAGATGCCAGAGCGGCACCTTATCCAGAGCCAGGCACCACAGGCCCTCGATCATCGAGCGGAAGGCAGCCTTGGCATCTTCCGAATCCCTTTGGCGTTGGACCCAGGCAGCGACGCTTAAGCCGGCGATCCTTGGGTCGTCCGGCTCTATCCTGTTCATGCGTTCGCGCATCTCCATCGCGGCGTGATAGCTGTGAATCGCCCGGTCCATCGGCATCGGCGGATAGGTGATGAAATCGCCATCGACATTGGTTTTCACGAATGTCTTGCCGCGCGCCCTCGCCAGCGCCATCAGCTCCGGCATGTCCTCGCACAAGAACTGGGCGCCGCTGTCGATCCGTTCGCCAAGCCCGTTTCGCGTGGCCTCGACGCGGCCGCCGGCACGATCGCGTGCTTCCAGGAGCACGAAATCGATCCCAACGCGCTTGAGTTCCAATGCGGCTGACAGGCCGGTGAACCCTGCTCCGACGATCGCAACGTCGGTTCTTTCGGTCTTGTTGCCCAATAGCCCGCCTTGATCTGCCGGCAATTCAACCGGCCTCCAACCGTGCAGATGAGTGGGGCGCCCTCACCCCTGTCCAGCACCTTCGTCGCCTTCAGCCGAGAGACCGGAATTGTCTGCACGCGGCTCGACCATGAACACCCCTTGCCGATCATCCGCGACCGCGGCGTCGGCAAGGAATGGCTGCAGCGCATCGGCTACGCGCAGTAGTCGCGCCTAGCCTATGGTCCGTTCGAGCACATTCAACCAATTCCGATAGGCGATCTTCTCGATCAGCGCGCGCCCGAAGCCGCGTGCGGCAAGCGCATCGATGAGCTTGGGCAGACCGGCGACGTCGCCGATCACCGCCGGGATCATGGCGCCGTCGAAGTCCGAGCCGAGACCGACGCCGTCCTCGCCCAGCGCCTGCAGCAGTGAATCGATGTGGCGCACCATGATGTCGAGGCCGGTGTCGGCATTCATGCGGCCGTCCTCGCGCAGGAAGCCGGTGGCGAAGTTCAAGCCCACCATGCCGCCGGTCTCGCGGATCGCACCGAGCTGCCATTCGGTCAGGTTGCGCGAATGGCCGCAGATCGCATGCATATTGGAATGTGTCGCAACCAGCGGCGCATCGCTGAGCACGGCCACGTCGCGAAAACCCTTCTCGTTGAGATGCGAGAGGTCGATCATGATCTTCAGCTGATTGCAGGCCTTGACCAGCGCCTTGCCGGCATCGGTGAGGCCCGGCCCGGTATCGGGCGAGGACGGAAAGCGGAACGGAACGCCGTTTCCAAACGCATTCGGCCGGCTCCAGACGATGCCGAGCGAACGCAAGCCGGCGGCATGGAGCACGTCGAGCATGGCAAGCTCGGGATCGATCGCCTCGACGCCTTCGATGTGGAAGACCGCGGCGATCGAGCCCTTCGCCATCGCATCGCGGATATCGGCTGCGCTGCGGCAGACGGTCAGCGCGCCCGCCCGCTCCAGCCTGAACAGGATCGAGGCCATGCCGATGGTCGACGTGATCGCCTCGGCGCGCGGCAGTTCCGGCGGCAGGGGTTCGTTGTCGCTTGGCGCCGGCGGCACGGCGCTGCGCTTGGTCTTTTCGATCGGCGGCGGGAAGATCGCGAACATGCCGCCGGCAAAGCCGCTCTTTTTGGCGCGCGGCAGATCGATATGACCGCCCGGCGTGCCCTCGATGAACAGCTTTTCGACATCCGCTTCTTTTGACTGGTAGAGCCTCAGCAGCGTGTCGTTGTGGCCGTCGAAAACGGGGATGAGGTCGGGTTCGATCATCAGGGAAGCCATTTCAATTGATATGACAGGGCAGGCGGGATGAAAGGCTCCGTCCGCGAGCGATCTGTCTACTTAGGCAAGATGGCCGAACTGCGCAAATGCCAGACGCGTGTTCGTAGTTGTGGCTGGGTAGCTGGATATCCCTCCTCCCCTTGCGGAAGAAGGTGGCCGAGCGAAACTCGGTCGGATGAGGGGTGTTCCAGCTTGGCAAGGACGACGATCCGTCACCCACCCCTCAACCGTCTCGGCGCTGCGCGCCGATCCACCTTCTCCCACAAGGGGAAGGGGAAGACGGTGCTACCGCTTCAACACATCCGCCCATTCCGGATGACGGCGGAATTGGGCATTGGCGAAGGGGCAGAGCGGAATGATCGTCTTGCCGGCGGCGCGCGCGTCCTCGACGGCGCGGGTGACGAGCCGAAGCCCGGCGCCTTGGCCGCGAAAGACGTCCGGCACCTCGGTGTGATCGATGATGAGCTGGTGCTCGCCGATCTTGGTGAAGGTCATCTCGGCCTCGGCGCCGCCGGGACCGCGCAGCACGTAGCGCCCCTTGGAGCCGTGGTCCTCCAGCTCGATCTCGGGCAGTTGGTCAGCCATTGTTCTTGCCTCCTTCGGCGGCCGGCGCGAGAGCGAACAGCCGCCGCGCCGCTTCGATTTCATTCGGCCGCACCTCGTGCCCGCCGTCGTGCCATTCCACTGTGACATCGGCCCCGTCGGCGCGCAAATAGGCTTCCAGCCGAGAAGTCAGATTCGGCGGGCAAATCGGATCGCGCCTGCCGGCCGTGATCAGGATATGGCGGCCGGCGAGGCTGCCTTTCACGTCCGGCTCGAACGGAATCAGCGGATGCATGAGCGCCGTGGCATCGAACAGGCTCGGCTCGGCGAACACCACCGAGGCCAGGATGTTGGCGCCGTTGGAATAGCCGAGCCCGAACACCGCCGAGGGCTTTGCGGTCTCGACATGCGCCTTGACGAAGCCGGCCATCTTGGCCGTCGCCCGCGCCAGGTCGTCCATGTCGTAGACGCCTTCGCCGGCGCGGCGGAAGAAGCGGGCGGCACCCTGCTCCGAGACGTCGCCGCGCGGCGACGCGATGGTCGCTGAAGGCGCGATCTCGCGGCCGAACGACAGAAGCTGGTTCTCGCCGGCCCCGGTGCCGTGGAAGACGAAGAGCAGCGGGCCGCCCGGCGAACCGGGCAGCACCTTGTGGATGTAAGCGTCCTTGCTCATGGCTTTAGTCTTCCAGCTTCTGCAGGTGCTGCTCGAGATAAGGCCTCAGATGCTGATGCTGCGTCGGCAGCTTCAGCGCCTCGCCCAGATGCGCGGTGTCCTCGTCGCGGTCGAAGCCCGGCTCGTTGGTGGACACCTCGAACAGCACGCCGCCCGGCGTGCGGAAATAGATCGCCCAGAAGTAATCGCGATCGATGACCGGCGTCACGCCGTAGCCGGTGTCGACCAGCGCCTTGCGCACCTCGAGCTGCCTAGCGCGGTCCTCGACGGCGAAGGCGACGTGGTGCACCGAGCCGGCGCCGAGATTGGCGAAGCCGGCGCCGGGCAGCGATTCGATGTCGACGACATCGGCGCCGTTGCCGTTCTGGATCGCCAGCCGGCGGGTGTTGCCGGACTTGTCGACTTCCTCATAGCCCATGAACTTCAACAGCTCCTCGGTGGCGCCGCCGTCCTTCAGCCTGAGCGCGACCGAGTGGAAGCCGCGGATCGCTTCGTCGCCGGGAACGCCGCCCTTCACCCAGGGCGCGCGCCTATCGGCTTTGTCCTCGACCAGAGCGAAACTGTCGCCGTCGGGACCGGTGAAGGTGAGCCGCTTCTCGCCGAAGCTTTCGTTGCGGGCGACATTACCCACGCCTTCATCGGCGAAGCGCTTTTCCCAATAGGCGAGCGTGCCTTCCGGCACCGAGAAGACCGTGGTGCCGACCTCGCCCACCCCATGCCGGCCCTTGCCGATATCGGGGAACGGGAAATAGGTCATCACCGAGCCCGGCGTGCCGAATTCATCGGCATAGTAGAGATGATAGACGTCGGGCGCGTCGAAATTGACTGTTTTCTTGACCCGGCGCAGGCCAAGCTGCTTGGTGAAGAATTCATTGTTGCGGCGCGCATCGCTAGCCATCGAGGTGACGTGATGCAGGCCCTTGATCTGATTGAGCATGCTGTTGCTCCTTCCCTATCCTTGCTGCGGCCCTCGCCGCTGTCCTCGCCAATATGAGGATAGCCCCGGCAGCGGCAAAGCGCGCAAATACACGATGGACTGTATCATAAAAGTGAACGAATGGACGTCTCATGTTCACCAATTGAGGAAATTCGCCTGCTTGCACCGCTCGGCAATTTCGGCTCCATGAGCGGCGCGCCCTCTTGAGGAGAAGATTCATGGACAACCGAGTGAGCCGCCCGAATGTTCTCCTCATCACCTGCGACCAGTGGCGGGGCGATTGCCTGTCGGCCATGGGCCTCCCGGTGGTCAGGACGCCGAACGCCGACGCGCTTGCAGCCGAAGGCGTGCTGTTCCGGCGCCACTACGGCGGGGCCGCACCTTGCTCGCCGGCCCGCGCCTGCCTCTATACCGGCCTCTACCAGATGAACAACCGCGTCTGCCGCAACGGCTCGCCGCTCGACGCCCGCCACGGCAACATCGCGCACTCGGCGCGCGCGGCGGGCTATGATCCGACGCTGTTCGGCTACACCGATGTCGCGCCGGATCCACGCCTGTTGGCGGCCGCCGATCCGCGGCTGCGAAGTTATGAAGGCGTGCTGCCCGGCTTCACCGTGCGGCAGTCCCTGCCCGAGCACCAGAAGCAATGGCTGTCCTGGCTGCGGGCGCAAGGCATCGACACCGGCGCCGGCAGCCCTGGCATCCATCGGCCGGTGGGCGAGCAAGGCAAGATCCTCGGCGATGTGAGCAACGCGCCGCCGGTCTATTCGAAAGACCAGACGCCGACCGCTTTCCTGGCCGGCGAGTTCATCCGCTGGCTCGGCGAGCAGGAGCAAGCCGCGCCGTGGTTCGCGCACATCTCCTTCATCAGCCCGCACCCGCCCTTCATCGTGCCTGAACCCTACAACACCATGTATGACCCGGCCGACGGTCCCGCTTTCCGGCGCGCGGCAAACTGGCAGGCCGAGGCGCTGAGCCACCCCTACCTCGCCTACGATCTTGGCCGGCAGAAGCGGACAAAGTTCGTTCCCGGCATGGAGGGTGACGTACCGGATTGGAGTGAGGAGAATTTCCGCCGCATCCGCGCGATCTATTACGGCATGATCTCCGAGCTCGACGCGCAGCTCGGCCGCGTCTGGCAGGCGCTGAAGGCGGCCGGCGCCTGGGACGACACCGTGATCGTGCTGACCTCCGACCATGCCGAGATGATGGGCGATCATTTCATGCTCGGCAAAGGCGGCTTCTTCGACACCAGCTACCACATTCCGCTGATCGTCCGCGATCCGCGCCGCAGGGCGGCAGCCGGCGCGGCTGTCGACCGCTTCACCGAAGCCGTCGACATCTTTCCAACCTTGCTCGACCTGATCGGCGCCGCGCCGGAGCCGCACCTCGACGGCACGTCGCTAGCGCCCTGGCTCGACGGCGGCCGGCCAGGCGACTGGCGTGACGCCGCGCATTGGGAGTTCGATTTCCGCTCGGTCGTCGAAGGCGAGGCCGAGCGTCATTTCGGCATCGGCTCACGCGATTGCAACCTGGCTGTCATCCGCGCCGAGGACTTCAAATATGTCCATTTCGGCGGCCTGCCGCCACTGCTGTTCGATCTCGCGAAGGATCCCGGCGAGATCAACAACGTCGCGAACGACCCCGCCTGTCTGCCGGTGCGACTGGAGTTTGCCGAGAAGATGCTTGCCTGGCGCGCCAGGCATCTCGACCAGTCGCTGGCGCTGGCGGAACTGACGGAAGATGGCGTGGTTGGCCAAGTGGCCAAGGCAATAGGGCAGTAAGGCAATAAATAGGGCAGTATGGAACGATCCTGTCCCTACTGCCCTACTGCCCTACTGCCCTACTGCCCTACTGCCCTACTGCCCTACTGCCCTACTGCCCTACTGCCCTACTGCCCTACTGCCCTACTGCCCTACTTGAGTAGCATCCGCTGCTTGTCGCGGTTCGCAGCATATGTGCTCTTGTCATAGGCCGCCTGCCCCTGCAGCTGCTCCTTGGTGAAGTTGGTGTAGAGATATTTCTTGCCGCTCTTGTCGGTCATGAATTTGAGCTTATCCATGCCGACCGCCACTTCCTTGGCGCCGATGCCGAGGAAGCCGCCGACGTCGACGATCACCGCATCCGGCTTGTTGTCCGGCGTCAGCACGACATCGCCGATCGTGCCGATCTTGGCATCGTTGGCCCCATAGACCGTCGCGCCCTTCAGGTCGTCACCTCTGATATTGCCCATCGGCATCTCGGTCAGTGTCGACTTGTCGATCGAGGCTGTTTGCGTCGTGTCGGTAGCTGATGTGCCGGTATCCGCGGGCTTGTTCTCGGCGGTGGTCTCCGCCGGCTTGCTTCCCTTGTCCGCCGTGGCCTGGGAGGAGTCGACTGCCGGCGTGGTGGTGGCGGGAGCGTTGGTTGCCGTCGCAGTCGACGCCGGCGCCGGATCATAGGCCGTGCGGTTGAAGTCGGGCTGGGCTTGTAGTTCTTCCTTCGTTGTTTCGGCGACAAGCCAGCGGTCGCCGTTCTTCTCCGCCCATTTCGCCTTGGCGAAGTCAAAGGTCACGTTCTTCTCGCCGATGCCCAGGAAGCCGCCAACGCCGATAACGAGCGACTCGGCCTTGCCGTCCTTGGCGAGCACGACGTCGTTCACGTCGCCGATCTTTTGGGCATCGTCGGCGGTGCCGTTGTAGACCGACTCGCCCATGATGTTGGTGGCGAGATTGCCTTCAGCCTTCTTCACCGGTTCGGCTGGCTGCGCCGGCGCCTGCGCCGTTCCGTTGTCGGTGGTTGCAGGCTGCGTAGCATCGGCCGGCTGCGCCGGAGCCGGGTCGTACGGCCTGCGGTCGAACGCCGGTTGGGCATTGAGCTTGTCCTTGGTCGTCTTGGCCACGAGCCAGCGGTCACCGTTCTTCTCGGCCCATTCCAGCTTGCTGTAGTCGAAGGCGACATCCTTCGAGCCAACGCCAAGGAAGCCGCCGACGCCGATGATCGCGGATTTGGCTTGGCCGTTCGCGTCGAAGACGACGTCGTCGACCTTGCCGATGTCCTGGGCGTCGTCGCCGGTGCCGTTATAGACGGATTCGCCGATGATGTTGGTCATCAGGGAACCTTCGGCGCGAATCACGGGAGCCGGGTTTTCGGCTACGGGGGGCTGCGTGGGCGAAGGCGTCGCCGTCTGGGCGAAGGCGGCGCCGGTTGCAACCAGCGTTGCAAGCGCGGTCGTCGCAAAAAGAGTGCGGATCATCATTGTTTCCTCCTCGTTTCTTGCGCGCCGCGTCCGCGACCCGGCCTTAGCAGCAGGCCAGACGCGGCATTGTTCGATACCTTCACAACGTTGTGAGCGGGGCGTAGTTCCAAAAAGGCGAGCCTGCGGCCGAGCGGGTTCCCCGGCTTATGCGGAACTTTCGGCAGTTCATTTCGTTCCAGCCCTTGGCTGAGGTCATTTTCGGCCCAAAGAACAGAAGAACGGAGCGGGCATGCGGTTTGCTGCGGTGCTGAACCAGGACGGCGGCACGCTGCGGACGGCCGATATCTCTGCCTTTGCCGATCGATTGCGCCGAACGCTGGAAGCGGCGGGCCATTCGGCTCAGATCGAGATCGTTGCGGGCAGCAACATCGGCGCCGCATTGGAAAAGGCCATAGCCAAGCGCAACATCGACGTTGTGATCGCCGGAGGCGGCGACGGGACGATTTCGACCGCCGCATCCCTGCTCATGAACAAGAAGAAGGCTTTGGCCATATTGCCGGCCGGCACGATGAATCTCTTCGCGCGCGGCCTTGGCATCCCGCAGACATTGGATGCGGCGCTGAAATCCTTCGCCGACGGCGAGGTGATGGCCGTCGACGTCGCGAGCGCCAACGGCCAACCTTTCGTGCATCAGTTCTCGATCGGCATGCATGCCAGGATGGTGCAGCTCCGGGAGAACATGGTTTTCGGTTCGCGGCTGGGAAAGATGCAGGCTTCCGTTCGCGCGGCATGGGCAACCATCAAGAACCCGCGTAGCTTCAAGGTGACCTTGAGCATCGGCAAGGCCGAGATCGTCACCCGGACAACCGGCATCGGCATCAGCAACAACCTGTTCGGCGAAGGTCATCTGCCTTATGCGGACAATCCGGCGGGTGGCGTGCTAGGCATCTATGTCAGCGTCGCGCACAGACGCCACCACATGGCGAAATTGCTCCTCGACATGCTGCGCGGCCGATGGCGCGACAGCGAGCATGTCGAGATCCATCAGGCCGACAAGGCCGTCCTCAAGATCCATTCGCCGACGAAAAAGTTCAGCGCGGTCATGGATGGCGAGTTGGTCGGGCTGGAACGCGAGACGGTGATCGAGATTCATCCCCGCGCCTTGAACGTGCTGGTTCCGGCACGCAATGCGCAGGCCAAGGCGGCGTGATGGTGCGGTCAGCCGCCTTGCGGGGGTTGCTGCCGAGGCGCCGGCGCCTGAGGCACGCTCTGGTCGCTCGTCGGGCTCTCGATCATCTCGCCATAGATTTCGACCGCGCCCCAGGCGATAAAAGCCAGCAACAGCCCGGCAAGAAGTATCCTGAGCGCGTGCCAGCCCCAGTGTCCCTGGCGGGCTTTGTCTTCAGGAACGATCTTGGGCATTATAGGCCTCCATATTGCGTGGCGGCGGGCGCTTCGGCATGGTCGGGTAACGGGCCCTTTCCGCGAAGGTTCCGAAACCGGCGAGGTTCGGCAGTGATCGGGCCACCGCTTGTCGCGGGGCGCGGCGCATGGGGGGTTGGTGGATAGCAGGGCAGCCAGCTTGCCGGCCGATGTCGGCCGCTTCGTTGACGATGCGGGCCGGCTTGCCGTGCTCCGCAACCTCGAGGCCATGGATACGGCCAACGATCCCGACTTCGACCGCATCAGCGGTCTCGCGGCCGCGATCCTCGAGGCGCCGACCGCGCTGGTGACGCTGGTCGACACCGATCGCCAGTGGTTCAAGTCGCGACTGGGGTTCGACGAGAAGGAGACGCCGACCGGCATCTCCTTCTGCGCCCATGCCATTGCCGCCGGCGACGATCCCATGGTGGTCACCGACGCCACGCTCGATCCGCGCTTTACCGGCAACCCGCTGGTCATCGGCAGGCAGCACGTCCGTTTCTACGCCGGCGCGCCGATGATCGTTGCCGGCGTCAGGGTCGGCACGCTCTGTGTGCTCGACCGGAAGCCGAGAGCGTTTCCGGCCGACGAGAAGATCGCGCAGTTGAAAACGCTGGCCGAGCTTGCAGCCAGCCTGTTCGTGCTCAAGGATGGCACGCGCAACGGCGCCATCGCCCGGGCGGAATTGGCACGCGAGGAAAAGCGCCGGGCGATTGCGCTCGACGCCGCCTCGCTGGCGAGCTGGGCCTGGGACATCCGCACCGACATGATCGACTGCGATCCGCTTTTGGCGGAACTTTTCGACCTGCCGCCATCGAACAGGCTGAAAGCTCGGGACATCCTGCGGGCCATCGACCTCCGCGACGTCTATCAGACCGAGACGCGCTTCCGCGACGCGCTGAGCGGCAGCGACGACTATTTTGGCGAATATCGGGTCAAGGGATCTCATCCCGCCCGCTGGATCGCGACGCGCGGACGCGTCATCGAGCGCGACGGCGACGGCAGGCCGACGCTTATCTTCGGCGTCAATTACGACATCACCGAGCGCAAGCTCGGCGACGAGCGCCAGCGCCTGCTGCTGCGCGAGCTGAACCATCGCGTCAAGAACACGCTGGCGACGGTGCAGGCCCTGGCGACGCAGACCGTGCGCCATGCCCGCCAGCCGAACGAGTTTCTCGAGGCCTTCAGCGCCAGGCTGCAGGCGCTTGGCGCCGCCCACAGCCTGCTGTCAGACCGCGAATGGCGCGGCATCGGGATCGCCGAGCTGGCAAGGATCGAGACGAGAGCCTTCGACGCCGGCGGCCAGTCGCGCATTACGATTTCCGGCCCCGACCTCCTGCTCTCGCCGGATCAGGCCGTTGGGCTCGGCTTGATCCTGCATGAGCTCGCCAGCAACGCGCTGAAATATGGATCGCTCTCGTTTCCCTCCGGAACGGTCGATCTGCAATGGAAGACGCAAGGTCGAAAGGGCGCGAGACGGCTGGTGCTGACCTGGCGCGAGAGCGGCGGACCCAAGGTTGAGCCTCCCGATCGCTATGGCTTTGGTTCCATTCTGATCCGGCGCAGCCTTGCCAAGGTCATCGCCAGCGAGGTGACCCACGAATATCGCCCTGATGGCGTCTTTGCCGAAATATCGATGCCGCTCGAGCCGCCGTTAAAGTGATCCGGCCAAAAGCAGGAAAACCGTAAAACAGCTTTCCGTCCGGAACTGCGGAAAAACAAACAGCCAAAGCATGTCTCCCGAAAGTGTGCAGCGGTTTCGGGACGAAGACATGCTTAAAATCAAAGACCTAAAGCAGGTCGCGTGAATCCTTTTTCACGCGACCTGCTTTAGGGCAGTTCAACAGTCAAACATGAACCGCGCTACGGCGTTTTGTCGGAATCCGGCTCGTGAGGGCCGGGCTTCACGTTCTCGCGGTAGATGGCATAGGCAGCGAGCGCGATCGCGGGCGCGAGAAGCGTGCCCAGGCCACCCTTGCTCTTCGCAAGCGCAGGCAGCAGCGCGAGCGCCGCCGTAACGCCAACTGCTGTCATGTCGGCCTTTCGCCTTCGCGCGCGCCGCCGCGCCCGCATCCCGGCAGTCAGCTTGTGCGCCACGAGAATGAGCCCGGCGATCGCCAGGAAGCCGACGCCAAAGCCGAGGCTGGTCGCCAACGGTCCGTAGCGCGCCGCCAGCCAGATATACGCCGCACCGGTGAGGAAGCCGACGCCGCACAGGGCGAATATACCGGCAAACCCATAGAGGATTGCCGTCATCCGCGCCCTTTGCAAAGCAGCCGTCGCCTCGCCGGAAGCAAGAGCCGAAATCAGCGAAACCAGCATCCCCATTGCAGGCTAGCGGCGCGAAAGAAGCGCGAGCAGGAAGCCCAGTCCCGCGGCGATCGCCAGCGATGTCACCGGCTTTTCGCGAACGCTGGCTATCAGCTGCGCTTCAATATCCTGGGCACTTCCGCGCACGCTTTCAAACGCTGCCTCGCCTTGCGCCCGCAGCTGCTCGACGCCCTCGGTGGCGGCGCGGCGCGCCGCCCCGTAACTATCGTCCCTGGTCTTGGCCAATTGCCTGGTGAGTTCTTCGATATCGGCCTTCAATTGCCGGATGTCGGCTTCGAGGTCGGAGTTGGAGGGAGTATCTGTTGCGGATCTGCCTGCGGCGGTCGCCATTGCGTAACTCCTTAAGTTTGCTTCGATTTCAACGCCTGGCCGGGACCAGGGTTCCGTTCTTCGCGGTCCAATCCCCTCAGATCGGCGGCCTGCGCTCCTCGCCATCCAGGTTATGTAGCAGGCCAGGCCCGGGTAGGCCGGCAGCGACCGCAGCGGGCATTTCTCGCGAGAATGTTGGAATGTTGGCGGCTAGGAACGGAACGTGCGCTCTGGCCGGACATTTCGACCCCTCTTCGAAATCCCTGTCCCGATCGGGCGGATAGAAACGCTCCACGCGGATCGAGGTTCCGCCGATCACGGCAATGCTTCACCGGTAATGTCTTTTTTAAATGACAGAGAGCGCAATACCGCGCATGACTGCGGCATTGTAGGAGTCGCCGACACGTGCCACCACTGCTAGACGGATTGCGTATCCTGATCCTGGAAGACGAATTCCTGATAGCGATGGATGTCGAGCAACTATGCCGCGACCAGGGCGCCGCCGACGTCACGATTGTCGGCGATCTGGCGGAAATCGACCTGCGGGACGGACTTTCGTGGTTCGACGCCGCTATCGTCGACCTGATGCTTGGCGGCGCCTCGACGCTCGACTTCGCCCGGCGGCTGCGCAGCGCAGGCGTTCCGTTCGTCTTTGCCTCCGGGTACTCCGACGCAGAGGAGATCATGGGCTCTTTTCCGGAAATCCAGCTGGTCACCAAACCTTACTCGGGAGACGATCTGATCGAGGCCGTGGCGGCGGCCT
Organism: Mesorhizobium tamadayense; assembly: GCF_003863365.1. Taxonomy (GTDB): domain Bacteria; phylum Pseudomonadota; class Alphaproteobacteria; order Rhizobiales; family Rhizobiaceae; genus Mesorhizobium; species Mesorhizobium tamadayense. The sequence goes on from NZ_RQXT01000006.1 coordinate 132,895, forward strand.
GCGGGCGCGCCAAAGCGGCTTGACGACGTCACAGCCCAAGAAGAAGCCGGACGTCGGTGTCAGGCGGCGTTTGAGCCTGTCACCTGCGCCGAGATCGCATCGGGACCGTATTCGTCCTCGCCGGAAATCTTGAGGATATCCTGCAGCCGGGCGCGCGCCCGGCTGACCCGGCTCTTGATCGTGCCGACCGCGCAGCCGCAGATCTCGGCTGCCTCTTCGTAAGAGAAGCCGGACGCGCCGATCAGGATGATGGCTTCGCGCTGGTCCTCCGGCAACTGCTCCAGCGCGCCGCGAAAATCCTTGAGGTCGAGCTGGCCAAGCTGGGCCGGGTGGACGGCAAGTCTGGCGGTCATGATGCCGTCGCTGTCCTGCACCTCGCGGCCGCGCTTGCGCATCTGCGAATAGAATTCGTTGCGCAGGATGGTGAACAGCCAGGCCTTGAGGTTGGTGCCCGGCTGGAAGCTCTCATGCTTATCCCACGCCTTGACCAGGGTTTCCTGGACGAGGTCATCCGCCTTGTCGGCATTCTGCGTCAGCGACACCGCAAAGGCGCGCAGGCTCGGGATCGCGCCGAGCAACTCGGTCTTGAAGCTCTGGGAGACCGCCGCCATGCCTCAGTCCTTTTTCTCGGCGGGTTCGGCCTTTTCCAGTTGGCTGAGCAACTGAGCAAATCGATCCGGCACCTGATCGGAGACCAGTTCGTCGTAATATTGCTTGAGTTTGCGGGCAATTTCGGAGTTCGGTCCGAGCGGATTACCGCCCCCATTCCGGTGCCTGCTCGCGGCGCCAGCTGTTGAATTCTTTGACATTTCTTTCATATTCGCCCTAATTTCCAGCACCGGAAACCGCTTAGAACCACAGATCGCAACGCAAGCGACATCCTCGTCTGGTTGCCCATCCCGAAGCCGGAAACGCCCGCTTGCTAATTTAGTTCCATGCCTGGCGGAACTTTTTCAGCAAGCCGACGTTGGATTTGCCGGGGTTTGCGACCAGTGTGGCCTGTGAAATGCAACAACGTCATCTGAGGGAGACGTCAAATATGAGCCTATCCGCAACCATCGCTCCTCACCTGCCGTTCCTTCGCCGTTTCTCGCGCGCCGTCACGGGATCGCAGGAAAGCGGCGACGCGCTGGTCGCCGCCATGCTGGAGGCCATCATCGCCGACACCGAGGTGTTCCCAAGGGGATCTAGCGACCGCATCGCGCTGTACAAGGTCTTTGCCAGGCTCTTCACCTCGATTGCCATCCGCGTGCCGCAAGAGCATGCGCAGACTGCCTGGGAGCAGCGGGCGGCCGCCAATCTGAACGCGATCGCGCCACGGCCGAGACAGGCCTTCCTGCTGGTTGCCGTGGAGGGTTTCAGCGAGGACGAAGCGGCGGAAATCCTCGATGCCGACGAACAGGAGTTCTCCGAATTGCTTGCCCAGGCAAGCAACGAGATTTCCCGCCAGGTCGCGACAGACGTGCTGATCATCGAGGACGAGCCGCTGATCGCCATGGACATCGAGGAGATGGTCGAAAGCCTCGGCCATCGCGTTGTCGGCACGGCGCGCACGCACGCCGAGGCGGTAGCCATTTTCGGCAGGACGCGTCCGAAAATGGTCCTGGCCGACATCCAGCTCGCCGACGGCAGCTCTGGCATCGAGGCAGTGAACGAGATCTTGTCCTCGACGCCGGTGCCGGTGATCTTCATCACCGCTTTCCCCGAACGCCTGTTGACCGGCGAGCGTCCCGAACCGGCGTTTCTGGTGACCAAGCCGTTCAATCCCGACATGGTCAAGGCCCTGATCAGCCAGGCGCTTTTCTTCGACCGCCAGGCAAAAGCCGCAGCCTGACTTCATCCAATACCGACGGTCGCGACCTCATGCGAGGGTCCCGCCTCTCATGAGGCTGGCCTGTGCCTGCTTGGCAACTGCTTGCGGGGGGTCGTCTTTTTCCGCGAATGGTGGAACAAACGGTATCCAGCCACGTTTTTCAGGTCATCGGAAGGAGATGTATCATGCTGTACTGGGCGCTCGTTTTTCTTGTGGTCGCGATTATCGCTGGCGCGCTTGGGTTCGGCGGCATTGCCGGTACATCGGCTGGCATCGCACAGATCTTGTTCTTCATCTTCCTTGCCTTCCTGGTGATTTCGCTCATCGCCGGCCTCTTCAGACGGGCCTGACGCGGGAGCGCCGAACACTGGAAGCCGCACCCCTCAAACGGTTTCCAGCTACCGCCGGGCGGTGCCCCCAAAGGGCATCGTCCGGCGGGCCGCTTTTGGGGATGCGCGCAGCCTCCGCATGTCAAAGCCGGGGCAGCAGCCTGTCGTAGCCGTTCAGCCGGGATGCGGGAACTACCGGATGCGTTCCAAGGCCTCAGAGAAGGACCATACGGAAAAACGCAGCGACGAAGTGATCGCGATGCATCCGGCGGAAAGCGGGATGCAGCTAGGACGCGCGCTGCTCCATGCGCTTCACAACGCTGGAATTTCGGTCCTCTATCAGGACCGTGAAATGAAGACCGTCTGGGCCCGCAACATGAGCGCGCCGTGGGCATCCGAAACGGCCGAAGGCAAGGATTTGCTCTCCCCCGCGCAGGCCGAGCGCATAGGCGCAGCCAAACGCAAGGTGGTTGAAACCGGCAACGCGGACCGCCTCGAGCTCGGCATTCCCGACAGTAACGGCGTGCGCTGGTTCCATATCTGGATTGATGCCGATCGTAGCGACGCTGGTGAGGTCCAGGGCGTCGTCACCACCATGGTCGAGACGACGGAGCAGAAGCGCCGCGAGCAGACGCTGAAGACGCTGCTGCGTGAGGTCAGCCATCGCTCGAAGAACCTTCTGGCCATCATCCAGAGCATAGCCACCCAGACCGGGCGCTACTCGGAGACGCTTGGCGACTTCCTGACGCGCTTTCGCGGCCGCATTCAGTCGCTAGCTTCGTCTCAGGATCTGGTGACATCCTCCAACTGGCGGGGAGCAGCACTTCGAGAGCTCGTGTCCGGCCAGGTCGGCCGCTATAGCGCCGACCCAAGCCGCAGCTTGCGTTTCGACGGCGAGAACCCTTACCTCAACCCAAACGCTGCCCTGCATATCGGGCTGGCCATGCATGAGCTGGCCGTGAATTCGGTAAGTTATGGCGCCCTGTCGCAGCCTGACGGTCGGGTCAAGGTAAGCGCCATGATCGCGGCCGGCAGCGAAACTCCGCCTGGCCTGTTGTTGACATGGACAGAAAGGATCGGCGCCGGCCGGCGCAACAAAAAACGCTTTGGCAGCGTCGCTCTCGAACGCGTCGTGCCGACGTCGCTGAATGGCTCCGCCACCCTCGATATCGACGAGGGTCGTCTCGAATATCGCCTCACGATCCCGCGCGGCAACTTCGAGATAGAGTGACCGCCACGCCGCGGCCGGCATTCGCCGGCAAGCCCCTTAACCGGCTGTTCACCATAAAGTCCGATTCTATCCCCGGCTAAAAGCAGCTCCAGGAAAAGCGCGTGACGGCTTTCCGCCCGCAGTTGCGTGAAACAGGCACACAGCATGTCTCCCGAAAGTGTGCAGCGGTTTCGGGACAAAGACATGCTTAAAATCAAAGACCTAAAGCTGGTCGCGTGTATCCTTTTTCACGCGACCAGCTTTAGCGCGGATCGGCGTTCCCCATCAAACGCTGAACCGCTCGGGTGCGCCGGAGCCCAGCCGCGCCCAGTCACACGATTGGCACGCGATTTGGCACGCGATTTGGGAGGACTGAAATGATGATTGCCGACATGAACAGGTTGGAGCAGGCCGCCCGCGTCTCGATGGGCGGCTTCCAGGACGCCGAGGCGCCGCCGTCGCCCCGCGCCTCCCATCTCTCGCTTCGCCTCGGCGCCGTCGCGCTCCTTGCTGCCCTGGTGCTGGCGGCGGCGTGGCAGTTGATCTGATCTGGCAGCGATCGAGCAAGCGCGTGGTTGCCAAGGCTCGCGGCGTGCGGTGACGTCACTGGAGGTCTCCGCCGCGCTTGTCGCGTCGAACGGCGCACGCCCCGAAAAAGACTCTCTTCAGCAACAATAAGATCGGGCAGGCAAAGCCCGTTTTTTCATGCTAAATGGCGGCTGGCACTGCCGAAAGTGAGGACAAAAGTGAGGAGCAATTTTATGCGGAAGATGATCATTGCCATGGTTGCCGTGGTCGCCGTCAGCGGCTGCACCACGACCGAGCAGGATGTCGTCGGCGGCGGCCTGATCGGCGCCGGTGTGGGCGGCTTGGTCGGCGGCGGCAAGGGCGCTCTTATCGGCGCGGCTGTAGGAGCCGGGTCCGGCCTCTTGGTCCGCAACCTACGCAACGGTTATTGCCAATATCGCGATCATCGCGGCCGGATTTACACCGCCCGCTGCAACTAATCCCGAGACAGAGCAATTCCAGGAAGGCGCATAGTGAGCTTTCCGTCCGGAATTGCATGAAAACAGACAGTTGGATCGGTTCGGCGATTTTGCCGAACACCGATCTCGTAGGAATGTCGATCTGGAGGCCGGTCTGCCGGCCTCCATTTTCTTTGCCTGAACGGCGCGTCGCCCGCTGCCGCGCCGGCGCTGTTCACTCTGTCAGGGGAATCCTTATTTCCACCTTCAGGCCGCCGGCCTGAAAATCGCGCTTGATCGTGCCGCGCAATTCGCGCGTGACATTGAGATCGATCAGCTTGGTGCCGAAGCCGATCTTTGCCGGCGCTTCCAGTTGTTTGTGCCCTGCCTCGCGCCAGTTGAGCACCAGCGTCCGTTCCTGGCTGCGTGCTTCGACCGCCCAGTCGACTTTCAACGCCGAATTTCCCTTGAGCGTGTTGGTCGAGTTGCCGGCTTCGCCATATTTCAGCGCATTGGTGGCAAGCTCGTGGAAGGTCAGGCCGAGCGCCTGTGTCGTCGTCTCGTCTAGCAGCACCTCCGGCCCCGACAATATGCCGTCGGGAAGCTCCTTGCCGAACACCTGCCCCAGCTCGATGCGCAGGAGGTCGCCGAGGTCCGCCTTCTGCCAGCGCGAGCGTGTCAGCATGTCCTGCGAAGCCGCCATCGCCTGCAGCCGCGCCGAGAACGATGCCGAGAACTCCTTCACGTCGGTGGCCTGGGAGGCGGTCTGCCGCGCGATCGCCAGCACCCTTGTGATCGAATTCTTGATGCGGTGCTTCATCTCCTGCAGGATCAGGTCCTTTTCCAGCAGGCTCTTCTCCGTCGCCTCATGCAGCAGCGACTTCGCCTCATAGGCGCGCTCCTGATAGCGGGCCACCAGGGCGATCGCCCCGGCGAGCAGCAGCCCGAACAGCCCTAGCATCACGGGAATGGCGCGCGAGGAAGGCAGCGAAAATGCGCTCGTCGGCCGAAACAGAACAGTCCAGGGTCGGCCGGCCACGACGATATCCCGGCGCGCCACAAGCTTTCCGCCTAACGATTCGGCAGGCGGCGCCTCCGACCGGAACAGGAGATTGTCGGCTCCCGGCTTGCCGTCATAGATCTCGACATTGACCGGCAGCAGCGGTGCCTTGCTGAGCGCTACCTGGAACAGATCGCGCGCGCGGAAGGCGGCGTAGAGGAAGCCTGCGGTCGAGGAGCGGCTGGCATTGATGACGTCCGGGGCCGTCTCCACGTTCAGCCGCACGAAAACCAGGAGCCCGGGGAAGGTCTGCGCGACCCCGGCGCCCTCACCGAGTTGGAGAAGGCCGCTGGCATGCTCCCGGTCGTCGGCCATAGCCTTCTCGATCGCCGCCCGCCGAACCGCCTCGCTGAACATGTCGAAGCCGATGATCGACTGGTAGTTGGACGTGTTGAGCGGCTCGAACAGCACGATGGGCGTTCGCCAATGCTGCCCGGTGGTGGCTGGATAGATCGGGTGGGCCGAACCGTAGTCGTGCAGGATGTCGCGCTCGACCGTGGCCTCGTCGCCGGCCTTGGCCAGCCTCAGGAAGCCGATGCCGAGCAGGCCGGCGAAATTGTCGTCTATGTGGAGCGCGGTGAAGAAGGCGTTGAACTCGCCGCGCGTGATGTCGCCGTTGCGGGCGTCGAACAGCGCCTGCGTCGAGCGCAGCAGCGACAAATGCAGGTCGATGCGGCTCTCGATGCGGTTGAGCGCGTCGTCGGCCGTACCCTCGAATTTGATGCGCGCCGCCTCCTGGGTCGCGAAATAGGCGAACCCCGCCATCGTCAGGCTGATCAGCGCGACGGCGATGAAAGCGATGGTCGGAAAGAGCCTTTTCAATGCAGGGTGCGGCCCCATGGATGGTTGACCACCTTTATGGGCAACTCTCCGCTCCAACACAATGGCGACGCCAAAATCTCGTGTCAGCCGGCACATCAGCCAGTCGTAAATTAGCCAGCTAAATTATGGCCTTAGGCCGCGATTTTTAGCGCTCCGGGACCCGGAAAGGCGCCCGGTGGGCACTTGCCCAAAATGATCATGCCGAGCACCTCGTCCTGAGTCACGTCGCCGGTGCGCGCCGTGCCGACGACCTGGCCGTTCTTCATCACGCAGACCCGGTCGGCAAGCTCGAACACGTCATGGATGTCGTGGCTGATCAGGAAGATGCCGATGCCGTCGGCCTTGAGTTGCCGCACCAGCTCGCCGACCTGGGCGGTCTCCTGGGGACCTAGCGCCGCCGTCGGTTCGTCCATGATCAGGATGCGGGCGTTGAACAGGATCGCGCGGGCGATCGCCACCGATTGCCTTTGCCCGCCGGACAGCTTGATCACCGGCTCCTTGAAGCGCTGGAAGCGCGGATTGAGCCGGCCCATCACCTTGCGCGCCTCGGCCTCCATGGCGACGTCGTCGAGCGTGCCCCAAGCGGTCATCAGCTCGCGGCCGAGGAAAAGATTGGCGGCGGCGTCGACATTGTCGGCAAGCGCCAGCGTCTGGTAGATCGTCTCGATGCCGTATTTCTTGGCGTCGCGCGGGTTGGAGATCGGTGCCTCCTCGCCGTTGACGAATATCTGCCCCACATCGCGCTTGTAGGCGCCGGATAGGATCTTGATCAGCGTCGACTTGCCGGCGCCGTTGTGGCCGAGCAGCGCCACCACTTCGCCGGGGAAGAGATCGATGGACGCGTCGTCGACGGCGCGGATGCCGCCGAAGGCGATTGAGATGTTGCGCATGTCGACCAGCGGGACGCCGGCGGGAGCGTTCTTGTCTGCCATGATGTCTACCTCCCTAGTGGTTGCCTTTGAGCATGATCATTTCCGCAAACCGGTTTCCACTTTGCGGGATCATGCTCAGACGCGCTTGCGGTAGATCGTGTCGAGCCAGACGGCGATGACCAGCACGGCGCCGACGACGATGCTTTGCAGCGGTGAGTCGACGCCGAGCAGCACCATGCCGGACTGCAGCGACTGCATCAAAAGCGCGCCGAGCATGGCGCCGAGCACGGTTCCCGAACCGCCGGCAAGCGAGGTGCCGCCGATCACCGCCGCGGCGATGACCAGAAGCTCGTCCAGGGTGCCCAGCGCATTGGTCGATGAATTCTGCCGCGCCGACGAGATCGCCGCGGCGATCGTCGCCAGCACGCCCATGATCATGAACACCTTCATGGTGATCCAGCGCGTGTTGATGCCGGCAAGGTTCGCCGCCTCCGGATTGCCGCCGATGGCAAAGACATAGCGGCCGAAGCGCGTGCGCTTGGTGATGAACGTCATGATGAGGCCTACCGCGACCGCCATCAGCACCGGAATGGCGATGCCGTGGGCGATGAACAGCCCTCCCTCGGGGACCGTGATGTTGTTGGCGGCGGCGTAGCGGTTCACGATGCCGACCGGCCAGGGATAGGAATTGGCCAGCCACACCGCGCCCATGATGACCGCGCAGGTGACCGCGCCGAGCAGCGTCTCGGCCCAGATCGGACGCAGCGGGAAGCGGAACCGCTTGCGCTGCACCCGGCCGTTGAACAGCGCGAACACCACGGCAAGGCAGGCGACGATACCGACCACCCAGCTCCACCTGGCGCCGATCGAGCCGGCCGGTCCGCCGCCCATGAGCTGGAAAGTGGCGTCGAGCGGCGCCACCGTCTGGCCGCTGGTGACCCACCAGGCGGCGCCGCGCCATACCAGCAGCCCGCCAAGCGTCACGATGAAGGCCGGCACTTCGAGATAGGCGATGACGAAGCCCTGGAAGGCGCCGATCAACAGGCCGAGGGCCAGGCCGATGGCCAGCGCCAGCACCCAGATCCACGGATTGCCGAGCTCGAGCCCGACCATACGCACCAGGAAATGCACCTGGGCGAAGCCCATGACCATGCCGATCAGCCCCTCGGCGGAGCCGACGGACAGGTCGATGTTGCGCATGACGATGACCAGCACCATGCCGGAGGCCATGATGGCGACCGCCGAGGTCTGCACCGACAGGTTCCACAGGTTGCGCGGCGTGAGGAACGTGCGGCTGTCGAAATCGAGCGGATTGACGCCCAGCCGCAGGCTCGAGATGACGTGCAGGCCGATCCAGATGATGAGCAGCGCGCCGACCATGCCGAGCATGCGCGTGTCGAGCTCGGTCGCCTTGAGGAAGCGCCCAGCGGCGCTGAGTTCGGAAGCACGCGCGCGATCCGCGGCCGGGTTGGCCGGCGTATCAGAGGTCGTATCGGTCATGATCTCCTCCCACCGGCCTGCCGTCTGGCGCGGATGCCGGACCACGATGCTATTGGCTTTCCCGATTCAATTGAAGCGGGATGCCCTTTTGAGAAACGCCGCGGCTTTGGGCCGCGGCGTCAGGATTTGAACGGACGTCGCCCGGTTAGTTGCAGACCGCGACGCTGCCGGCGGCAACGCCGGTGCAGACCTCGTCCTTCTTGATCCAGCCGGCGTCGATGACGACGTTGAGATTGTCCTTGGTGATCGCGACCGGCGTCAGGAACAGCGACTTGACGGTGTTGCCGCCAGGCGTGGTGAAGTCCTTGGCGCCGGCGATGTCTCCCATCTTCTTGCCTTCGGCCAACTGCGAGGCGATCTCGGCGGCGTTCTTGCCGAGCTCGCGCGCGTCCTTCCACACCGACACCGTCTGCGTGCCGAGCGCGATGCGGTTGAGCGCGGCATGGTCGCCGTCCTGGCCCGAGACCGGAACAGTGCCGGCCAACCCTTGCGCAGTCAGCGCCGCGACGACGCCGCCGGCGGTGCCGTCATTGGCCGCCACCACCGCATCGACCTTGTTGTCGTTGGCGGTGAGGAACTGCTCCATGTTCTTCTGCGCATTGGCGGGCAGCCAGCCGTCCGTATAGGCCTCGCCGACATTCTTGACCTTGCCGCTGTCGATGGCTTCCTTCAGCACTTCCATCGAGCCCGAGAACAGGAAGTCGGCGTTCGGATCGGAGCCGGAGCCCTTGATGAAGACGTAGTTGCCCTCGGGCTTGGCCTTGAACACCTCGCGGGCCTGCATGCGCCCGACTTCCTTGTTATCAAAGGTCAGGTAGAACACGTCCTTGTTCTCGATCAGGCGGTCGTAGCCGACGACCGGAATGCCCTCGTCGAGCGCCTTCTGCACCGCCGGCCCGATCGCCGAGGCGTCCTGCGCCAGGATGATCAGCGCGTTGGCGCCCTGCGAGATCAGGCTCTCGACGTCGGTCAGCTGCTTGCCCGGATTGGACTGCGCGTCGGCGGAGATATATTTGTCGCCGGCGGCCTCGATCGCCTTCTTCATTGCCGCTTCGTCGGTCTTCCAGCGCTCTTCCTGGAAATTCGACCACGAAACGCCGATCACCTTGTCCTTCGCCTCTGCGACCGACGCCAGCGTCAACGACATGGCGACACCCGCCAGCATGGCGGCTGCGAAACTTTTCATGATTTCCTCCCTGCGCCCTTGCGGCGCGACCCAGATGGCCCGAAGGCCGATACAGAGGCTTTTTTTCGAGCCTCGAAAAAATAGTGATCCAACCCCGAAGCGCTGTCAACTGCGATCTGATGGTTTTTGAGGTGGCATGAACTTTTTTTCGAGGCCCGCAATAAATAATGACAGTCCCGGCCGCTTCTGCCACTATCCCGAAACAGTTCCAGAGAAAGCGTGGAACCGCTTCCGTCTGGACTGAACAAAACAAATCCAGGGCGGTTCGGTGGCTGTATCCGGAACTGAACCGATCTGGCGCGTCGCCGACGGCCCATGCATTCTTCAAGAGGCCGCGCTGACCGGGAGGAAGGACAAATGTCGGTCGGAATCCGCCACGACGACTTGCGCCGGCGCAACCGCGCCATGGTGCTCTCGGCCGTGCGCCGGGCCGGCCAGCCGTCGCGCACGGAAATCGCCGCGACCACCGGGCTCAGCCACTCGACCATTTCGGCGATCTCCTCGGACCTGATCCAGGAAGGCATCCTGGCCGAGGGCAAGCCAAGCGAGACCACGTCCCTGAAGCGCGGCCGACCCCAGGTCGGCCTCACCCTCAACCCCGAGGCGGCCGCCGTGGTGACGGTCGTGCTGTCGCTGAATTTCCTCTCCGTCGCCGTCATCGACTATGCCGGCCAGGTCATCGCCGAGGAGCAGCGGCGCCTCGACACGCTTACCATGCCGCGCGACGAGTTGATCGGCGAATGCACGGCGATCGTCCGGCGCCGGCTGGAGGATCCGGATCTCGATCTCGGCAGCGTCGCCCGCATCGCCATGGGCATCCAGGGCATCACCGATTCCCATGCTCGCGCCATGCTGTGGTCGCCGATCACGCCGCTGACCGACATTCCCTTCGCCGACATCCTGGAAGCCGAATTCGGCATTCCGGCCACCATGGAGAACGATTGCAACATGATGGCGGTGGCGCTGCAATGGCGCGACCCCGACCGCTATCGCGACAATTTCATCGCCATCCTGCTCTCGCACGGCATCGGCATGGGCCTGGTGCTGAAGGGCGAGCTGTTCACCGGCACGCATTCTTCCGGAGGCGAGTTCGGTCACATGATCCATCGTCCGGGCGGCGCGCTCTGCCGCTGCGGTCGCCGCGGGTGCGTCGAGGCCTATGCCGGCAACTACGCCATCTGGCGCAGCGCCATGAAGATGAGCGAGGATGCTGAGCCGGTCGACGTCGGCGACGCCGACATGCGGGCGCTTGCGGCGAAGGCGCGCGAGAAGGACGGCCCGGAGCGCGACGCCTACCGGCGGGCCGGCGAGGCGCTGGGCTTCAGCCTCGGCAACCTGTTCGCGCTGATCGACCCGGCGCCCGTCGCCATGGTCGGCGTCAGCGCCGCCGCTTTCGACCTGATCGAGCCGGCGCTGCGCGAGGCGATCGCCCAGACCGCCGGCGGCCAGCACTCCAAATCTATCTCCTTCGACACCGAGCCGAACGAATTGCCGCTGATCCGCGAAGGCTGCGCCATCCGCGCGCTGACCTTCGTCGACCAGGAGATCTTCGCGCCGGGCGTGCAGGCGAGAGCAGGTTCAGGAAAGAACGTTGCATAGGCCTGTCATTGTCTCGGGACCAACGCCGCCGTTCGAGATTGGCTGGGGCCTCTCGGACGTGGTCATCCTTGGGCGGAGCAGGAGCGAAGCTCCGTCGCGGAGACCCAAGGATTCCATGCCGCTACCTCGGAGGGAAATGCGGCGGAGCAGAATTCTGCACCGTAGCGGCGCCCTATAGTCACGGCAGGATCCTGGGGTCTGCGCCGCGTCGCTTCGCTCCTTGCTTCGCCATAGGATGACGAAGCGATAGGCGTTTCCGGCTAATCGCCAACGCATGCGATCCGCCAACGGAAGCGCATTCAACCTATCAAAACTTCCGCGCCCTGGACCTAATCCTCCCGGATCGCGTAGCCTGCCCCGCGGATGGTGCGGATGACATCGGGCATGCGGCCGTTGTTGACCGCCTTGCGCAGGCGTCCGACATGCACGTCTACCGTGCGCTCGTCGATATAGATCGTCTCGCCCCAGACATTGTCGAGCAGCTGGCTGCGCGAGAACACACGGCCGGGATGCCGCATCATGAATTCGAGCAGCCGGAACTCGGTCGGGCCGAGCCTGATCTCGCTCTTCTTGCGGTAGACGCGGTGCGATTCACGGTCGAGCACGATGTCGCCGACCTTGAGCACGCTGGACAGCACCTCCGGCTTGGCGCGGCGCAGAAGCGCCTTGACCCTGGCCATGAATTCCGGCGTCGAGAACGGCTTGACCAGATAGTCGTCGGCGCCCGTCGAGAGGCCGCGCACCCTGTCGCTTTCCTCGCCGCGCGCGGTCAGCATGATGATCGGCAGCCGTTCGGTCTCGGGCCGCATCCTGAGCCGCCGGCAAAGCTCGATGCCGGAAACCGCCGGCACCATCCAGTCGAGCACCAGGAGGTCGGGCACGTTCTCCTGCAGGCGAATCTCGGCCTCGTCGCCGCGGGTCACCACCTCGACCTGGTAGCCCTCGGATTCGAGGTTGTAGCGGAGCAGCACCCCCAGCGGCTCCTCGTCCTCCACCACCATGATGCGTGGCGCGATCATATGCCAGATACCTTCGCTGTCAGGCCGCCGGCGCCGACATCGCCGTCTCGTCCTGCTTCGGACGGTTCGCGGGCAATTGCGTGCCGGTCAGCACATAATAAGCGTTCTCGGCGATGTTGGTCACATGGTCGCCGATGCGCTCCAGATTCTTGGCGCAGAACAAGAGATGCGTGCAGGCCGTGATGTTGCGCGGATCCTCCATCATGTAGGTCAAGAGCTCGCGGAAGACGGAGGTATATTTGACGTCGATGCGCTCGTCGTCGTTCCGGAGCTTGGCGAGCGCTGCGGCGTCGCCCGCCGTGTACTCCTCGATCACGCCCTGAACCTGGATCAGCACCAGCTGCGCCATCGCGTCGATGGAGTGCGACAGGTCGCGCGGCGCGGCGCTGACGCCGACGGAACCGACGCGCTTGGCGATGTTCTTGGCAAGGTCGCCGATGCGCTCGAGGTCGCCGGCCATGCGGATGGCGCCGACCACGCTGCGCAGGTCGTCGGCCATCGGCTGGCGCTTGGCGATCAGCGTGATGGCGCGATCGTCGAGCTCGCGCTGCCGCGCGTCCATGATGGCATCGTCGGAGACCACGCGCTGCGCCATCGCGTTGTCGGAATTCAGCAGAGCCTTGGTTGACGCGCCGACCATCGAGCCGGCAAGATCGCCCATGTCACGGATGAGCTGGCTGATCTGCCTCAGATCCTCGTCGAAGGAAGCGACCGTATGGGCCATGATAATGTCCTCGTATGAGCTCAGCCGAAGCGGCCGGTGATATAGTCCTGCGTGCGCTTCTCGCGTGGCGAGGTGAAGATCTTCTCGGTTCGGTCGAACTCGACCAGCTCGCCTAGATACATGAACGCCGTCTGCCGCGACACGCGCGCCGCCTGCTGCATGTTGTGCGTGACGATGACAATCGTGTAGTCGGCCTGCAACTCATCGATCAGTTCCTCGATCTTGGCGGTCGACAGCGGGTCGAGCGCCGAGGCCGGCTCGTCGAGTAGGATGACTTCCGGCTTCACCGCCACCGTGCGGGCGATGCAGAGACGCTGCTGCTGGCCGCCGGAAAGGCTGAGGCCGCTGGCGTTGAGCTTGTCCTTGACCTCGTTCCAAAGCGCTGCGCGCTTCAGCGCCTGCTCGACGCGGCTGTCCATCTCGGCCTTGCTGAGCTTCTCATACAGCCTGACGCCGAAGGCGATGTTCTCGTAGATCGACATCGGGAACGGCGTCGGCTTCTGGAACACCATGCCGATCTTGGTCCTGAGCAGGTTGAGGTCCTGCGAGCGGTCCAAGATGTTCTTGCCGTCGAGCAACACCTGACCCTCGGCGCTCTGCTTCGGGTAAAGCTCGTAGATGCGGTTCATGACGCGCAGCAGCGTCGACTTCCCGCAGCCCGACGGCCCGATGAAGGCGGTGACGCTGCGCTCGGGCAGCGACAGGTTGATGTCCTTCAGCGCCTTCGACTGGCCGTAGTAGAAGTTGAGGTTCTTGACCTCGATCTTGACCTTCTCGACGGTCGTCGCGGCTACGTTAAGGTCGGTGGACAACATCGGTTTCATCTGTCCTCTCTGCGTCCGGTAAGGCTGCGGGCGATGATGCTCAGCCCGAGAACCGTCAGGGTTATTATGAGTGCGCCCGTCCAGGCCAGTTGCTGCCATTCCTCATAGGGGCTGAGCGCGAACTGGAAGATGGTCACCGGCAGGCTGGCCATCGGCGCGTTGAGGTTGCTCGACCAGAACTGGTTGTTGAGCGCGGTGAAGAGCAGCGGCGCCGTCTCGCCCGAAATGCGGGCGATCGCCAGCAATATGCCGGTGACGATGCCGGACAGCGCGGCGCGATAGGCGACCGAGCGGATCACCACCCAGCGCGGCGCGCCGATGGCGGTGCCGGCTTCGCGCAGCGCGTTGGGCACCAGGTTGAGCATGTCCTCGGTGGTGCGCACCACGACGGGGATCACCAGGATTGACAGCGAAACAGCACCGGCGATCGCCGAGAAATGCCCCATCGGCCGGACCATCAGCTCATAGACGAACAGGCCGACGATGATCGACGGCGCCGACAACAGGATGTCGTTGATGAAACGCACCACCGTGGTGAGACGCGAGAAGCGCCCGTACTCGGCCATATAGGTCCCGGCGAGCACGCCGATCGGCGTGCCGACGACGACGCCGATGATGGTCATCACGATGCTGCCGTAGATGGCGTTGAGCAGGCCGCCGGCGTCGCCGGGCGGCGGCGTCATCTCCGTGAACACCGAAAGCGAGACGCCCGTGAGCCCCTTGTAGAGCAGGGCGCCGAGTATCAGCGCCAGCCAGGCAAGGCCAATGCCCGCCGCAATGACGCATAGCGCCATCATCACGGCGTTCTTGCGCTTGCGGCTCTGGTGGAGCGATGCGGCTGTCGACATCGGTCAGGCTCCCGTGCGGCTATCGATGCGCATCAGCATGTAGCGCGCGATGGCGAGGATCAGGAAGGTGATGATGAACAGGATCAGGCCGAGCGATACCAGCGAAGATGTGTAGAGATCGCCGTCGGCTTCCGTGAATTCATTGGCGATGGTCGCCGAGATCGTCGTGCCGGGCGCAAACAGCGAGGCGCTGATGCGGTGGGCGTTGCCGATGACGAAGGTGACGGCCATCGTCTCGCCGAGCGCGCGGCCGAGACCGAGCATGACGCCGCCCATGATGCCTATGCGGGTATAGGGGATGGTCACGCGCCGGGTCACTTCCCATGTTGTGCAGCCGATGCCGTAGGCCGATTCCTTCAGCACCGCGGGCACCGTGTCGAATACATCCTTGGTGATCGAGGTGATGAACGGCAGCACCATGATGGCAAGGATAAGCGACGACGTCAGCAGGCCGATGCCGTAGGGCGGACCGGCAAACAGGCTTGAGAGGCCCGGTATACCGTGGAAAAGATTGATGATGAAGGGCTGTACCGTCGTCTGCAGGAACGGCGCGAACACGAACAGGCCCCAGATGCCGTAGATGATCGAGGGAATGCCGGCGAGCAGCTCGACCGCAATGCCGATCGGGCGCCTGAGCGGGCGCGGGCAGAGCTCGGTCAGGAAGATTGCGATGCCGATGCCGATCGGCACAGCGATGATGATGGCGATGGCCGAGGTGACGACGGTGCCGTAGATGGGCGCCAGCGCGCCGAAATTTTCGGTGACCGGGTTCCAGGCTTCGGTCGTCAGGAAAGAGAGGCCGAACTTCGACAGCGCCTCCCATGAGCCGGCGATCAGCGAGATGGCGACCCCGCCGAGAATAACCAGAACAAGGATGGCAGAAGCCCTGGTAGCCGCCCGGAAGATCGTGTCGGTGAGCGCGAAGCGGCGCACTGTCGCTTCTCTGGTCCGCATGGCTGACGATGTCACGGCTTCGGAAACGGCGCTCATCTGCCCCTCGCGTTTCGAAAAAGAGTTAAGGAGGGCGCTTCCGGCGCCCTCCTTATTCAGGAAATTACATGCCGGAGTAGAGCGGCTTACCGCTCGCGTCGACGATGTCCTTGCCCCACATTTCCTCGACACTCTTCACGACCGCGTCGGGCATCGGAACGTAGTCCAGTTGGCCGGCCATGTCGTCGCCCTTGGCATAGGACCAGGCGAAGAACTTGAGCGCTTCGCCGGTAGCCGCCGCATCGTCGGGTTTCTTATAGACAAGAATCCATGTAGCCGCTGTCATCGGCCATGATTCGGCACCCGGCTGGTTGGCAAGGATCACGCCGTAGCCCGGCTGCGAGCTCCAGTCGGCATTGGCCGCCGCAGCCGAAAACGCTGCCGCCGTCGGCTCGACCTTCTTTCCATCCTTGTTCACCAGATCGGTGTAGGTCAGCTTGTTCTGCTTGGCATAGGCATACTCGACATAGCCAATCGCACCGCCAGTCTGGGCGACGTTGTTGGCAACGCCCTCATTGCCCTTGGCGCCAATGCCGACGGGCCATTCCACCGCCTTGTCGACGCCGACCTTTTCCTTCCAGTCCGCACTGACGTCGCCGAGATAGTATGTGAAGTTGAACGTGGTGCCCGAACCGTCGGAACGGTGAACGACCGCGATCGCCTGGTCGGGCAGCTTGACGTCGGGGTTGAGCTTCTTGATCGCCTCGTCGTTCCAGTTGGTGATCTTGCCGAGGAAAATATCGGCCAGCGTCGGGCCGTCGAGCACCAGCTCGCCCGGCTTGATGCCTTCGAGATTGACGACCGGAACGATGCCGCCCATCACCATCGGGAACTGCGCGAGCCCGGTGGAGTCCAGCTCCTCGCCCTTGAGCGGGGCGTCGGAAGCGCCGAAGGTCACGGTCTTGGCCTTGATCTGCTTGATGCCGCCGCCGGAGCCGATCGACTGATAGTTGAGACCGATGCCGGTCTCCTTCTTGTAGGCGTCGGCCCACTTCGCGTAGATCGGATAGGGGAAGGTCGCGCCGGCGCCCGAGATATCGGCCGCCATCGCGGCGGAGAGGGAAAGTGCGGATGCCGCAGCCATTGCAATCGCAACGGCCGCCGAGCGGATGAAATGTCTCATGTGGCCTGCTCCTGTTCGGAATATGGTCTTTCGGCACCCGTTCTATCGGCGCCCGGTGAGCGCAATAGCTCCCGATTATAACAGTCGCATGACAGTTTCGTGTCAGCCCGGTAACGTCTGAACGGGGATGCCTGGAAGGCCTGCGGCCGCCATTTGCGGACCAGCCGAAGTTTGCCGCGGGAATCAGTGACTTGTCTGACGTTTGAATAAAAAATTATCCCGGCGGCCGTGATCACGGCCGCCGGGAAATAAAAACCGGACGAGAGCGCGTTGCCTGTGTGCCAGAGCGGATCGTGGCCTAGCCATCGCCGAAAACAGGTCCGTTGGGGTAGATTCGACGCTGTTCCTTTGCCGGCGGTCGCTGCTCCCGCCCGTAACCGAGGGGCGGAATCGACAACTCCTATTGTCCTAGCTTGGCTTCGCTTTGATATGGTGCGATCACACCATACGCCTGCGTCAAACCTGCTGGCGGCGCGGCTGGCGATGGCCGCTGGCGGTCGGCAGTGAGGAACCCGCGCTTAGCCGGCGCTGCGGCGCACCGCTGAGTCCGGACCGAGCCATCGTTCCAGCTTCTCCAGCAGCGCCTTCGGGCTGATCGGCTTTGGCAGGTAGTCGTCCATGCCGGCTTCCAGGCAGCGCTCGCGGTCGCCTTTCAGCGCGTGCGCGGTGACGCCGACGATCGGAACATGCGTCCCCGTCTCCGCTTCGAGCAGGCGGATGGCGGCGGTCGCCTCCAGGCCGCTCATCTCGGGCATCGACACGTCCATCAGGATCATCCGCGGATTGTGCTTGCCGAAAGCGTCGAGCGCCTTACGGCCGTTGCCGACGATTTCGAACTGATAGCCGGTCTCGCCCAGGATTTGCGTGAACACCAGCTGGTTCACCTCATTGTCCTCGGCGACGAGGATGTCGAGTCCGAGCTCCGAGCCGGCCGCGCGCGGACGGGCACGCGCCGGCGGCGGTTGCAGCAGGACGCGATCCGACGCCGTCGCCTGCGCGCTGGACGCTCGCGGCGCGCCGGACCCTGTCTCGACGCTGCCGGCCAAGGGCGGATGGACGGCCGCCGTGCTGTGGCGATGGCGCTGGATGGTAGCGACCAGTGTCTCCAAGAGGATGGAGGAGCGCGCCGGTTTGATCAGCTGCGCATCGATGCCGAGATCGCGGTAGGCGGCGCTGGCAAGCGACTGGTCTACCGAGGTCAGCATGATGATCGGCGTATGCGCGAGGCCGGCGGTATTGCGCACGATGCGCGCCATCTCGGCGCCGGTCATGCCCGGCATCTGGTAGTCGAGCACGACGCAGTCGACAGGCACGCCGTAGGCGGCCGCGGCAATCAGCACCTTCAGTCCCTCGGCGCCGCTTTCTGCCGCGCAGGAATCGAAGGTCCACGAGGCCATCTGCTCGCTGAGGATCGAACGGTTGACGGCATTGTCGTCGACGATCAGCACGCGCGCGCCGGTCACGTCGACCGGCATGATGCGTTGCCCGCCCCACTCTGCCCGCGGCAGCGTGACCGTGAACCAGAAAGTCGAGCCCTTGCCCGAGGCGCTGTCGACGCCGATCTCGCCGCCCATCATCTCGACAAGCCGAGAGGTGATGGCAAGTCCGAGCCCGGTGCCCTCGTGCCGCCTTGTCGAGGAAGTGTCGACCTGGCTGAACTTCTCGAACACCAGCTTCAGCTTGTCCTCGGGAATGCCGATGCCCGTATCGGTGATCGAGATGGTGAGCCTCGTGCCGGCCGGAACCCGCTCGCCCGTGACGTCGACCAGCACGTGACCCTCCTCGGTGAATTTCACCGCGTTGCCGAGCAGGTTGGTGACGATCTGCCTGAGGCGACCGACATCGCCCACGAACTGCCCGTCGAGCCCGGGCTGGACGCGGACGATGAGCTCGAGGTCCTTCTCCTTGGCGCGCGTCGAGACCAGCGTGGCCACATCCTCGATCGCCTCGGCGAGGTTGAAGGGCGCTGGGTCGAGCACCAGCTGGCCGGCATCGATCTTGGAGAAGTCGAGGATATCGTTGATGATGGTGAGCAGCGCGTTGCCCGATTTGACGATGATGTCGGTGAACGTCTTCTGCTTCGGGTCGAGGTCCGACTTGGCGAGCAGCTCAGCCATGCCGAGCACGCCGTTCATCGGCGTGCGGATCTCGTGGCTCATATTGGCGAGGAATTCCGACTTGGCGCGGTCGGCGAGCACGGCGCGCTGGCGCGCCTCGCTGAGCTCGGCCTCGCGCTGCTTCAGTTCCGTTATGTCCGTGGTCGACCCGATCAGATAGAGCGAGCCGTCGGACGCAATCATCGCGCCCTTGCGCGCGAACTGGTGCCGGACGCTGCCATCGGGCAGCATCACCTTTTCCTCGATCTCCTGCGTCTCGCCGGTGCGCAGCACAGCGAGGTCGCTTGCCACGAAGGCTTCGCCGTCCGCGCCGAAGATCTCGACGTCGGTCTTGCCGATCGCCTCTTCCTTGCTGAAGCCGGTGAGGTCGCACCAGCCCTTGTTGACGTAGAATTGCCTCAGATCCGAACGCTTGGCGTAGATCGAGACCGGCACATTGTCGATGAGGCTGCGGAAAACCTCGTTCTCGCTCATGCTTTCCTTGAGCGCCCGCTCGCGCGCCTTGACGTCCGTGATGTCGGTGCTGGAGCCGACCAGATGCACCGACCCGTCGATGGCCACCAGCCGGCTCTTGCGCGTCATCAGCTGCCGCACGGTGCCGTCGCGGTGGGTGACGGGCTCCTCGACCTCTCGTCCCTTGCCGGTCGCCACGACCTCGACATCGTCCTGGCTGTAGCTCTCCGCGTCCTCGGTCCCGAAAAGCTCGCGGTCCGTCTTGCCGATGACATCCTCTTTGGGGATGCCGGTCAGCGCGCACCAGGCCTTGTTGACGAACTCGATGCTGAGATCCTCGGCCTTGATGAAAGCAGCCACCGGCAATTCGTCCATGACATGCCGGTAAAGGTCGATCTGACGCATCGAGTCGCGCAGCGCCTTCTCGCGCGCTTTGATGTCGGAGATGTCGACGCGCACGCCGATGAAGGTGCCGTCGTCGGTGCGCACGTCGTAGACCTGATACCAGCGACCGTCGGGATTGAGCCGCTCGTAGGACGAATTGGGCAGGTGGCAACGCTTGAGCAGCGCGTCGAGCCAGCGTTCCTTGTCTACGCTGTAGAGGTTGTCGATCTCGACGTCGCCGCTCGACCCGAAATAGCCGACGGAATGACCGAGAGCGAGCGCTTCGCGGAACGTGCGGCCCGGCTGCCAGGCCGGTTTCAGCGCCGGCAAGCTGTCCTGCAGCTTGCGGTTGGCGAAGACGAATTTATCGTCCCGATCATAGATGATGACGCCCGCCGGCAGCGATTCAAGCACCGTTGCGAGGTTCTTGCGCGCATCATCGGCTTCCGTCTCGCGATGCTTCATGTCGGTGATGTCGACATAGGAGATGAGCCGCTTGCCGCCGGCAAGCGGTGCCAGCGAGGCGATCAGCGTGCGGCCGTCGTTGCGCGGCAACTGCCTGGACCCGGCAACGCCCGCCCGGATTTCCGCCTCGCGCTCGGCGATGTGGCGCCGCCAGGCCGCCTCGTCGGCGCCATAGGGGTCGGCGTCGCGGCTTGCCTCCATCAGGTCGCGGAAGCCGCAGCCGACCGTGGCGCGGCGCGGATCGATCTTCCAGAAGTCGTAGAAAGCGCGGTTGATGATCTCCGCCCTGAGATCGGCATCGAGGACGATGACGCCGATCGGCATCGAATCGACCATCAGGCGAAGATCGGCAAGCGCTTCCGAAGTCCCTGCCGCGTGTTGTGCTCCGGCGAATATCTCCTCGCCGCCCGTGACCGTCCTTTGGGAATCGCGCGCGTCTGCCGTCCCGAAAGTGTCGTCCGTATCCGCCATCCCTACCCCCAGGCAGAACCCTCGCCGGTTCGTCGGCGGAATGTGCCCGACAAGCATTAACGATCCGCTAACCTTAACGATTCGCAACCGAATGCACCCGATGCCGTTAACGCATGTCGGCCAAAAGTGTGCAGCGGTTTTGGGAAACGGCATGCGCAGAACAAACCGAAAGCGTGTCGCCCGAGCCCATTCAGCTCGACGCGGTTTGATCAGACGCTGGTCCATGCCTGCTGCGGTAATCCGTCCGTTGGCGGACCCACCGCTGCCGGGCTATAGAATCGGTTGGGGGTATTGCTGATGCTTGGTCGAATGCTGACTTTTGTTCTCTGCCCGGCGCTGCTGGCGGCAAGCGGTTGCACGCGCAGCGACGACGGAACCGTCATCGTTCCAAGCCGGATGGACGTCCGGCGCATTTGGGACGAGGCGCCGCCAGGAACAACCGCCTCGAGGCAGGTTGCATCCGACGTATTTCCTCAGCCACCGAGCGCGCCTGCGGGTCCCTCCAGCCGAAGACATTCCAGGCTGGCTTCGACGACCCCTTCCTTGCAGCCGGATTTGCCCGATGCGTCCTCCCAGACGGAGAAGGCGCTCGCCTGCAGGAATGTCAGCGAGCCCGGCAAGCGCTACCGCGTCGTCTGCGACTAATGCATGTCTCCCAAAACCGCTGCGGGTTTGGGAGACCGACATGCATCAAAGCAAAGACCTAGAGCGCGCCGCCAGACTCCGCTTCGGTGGCCGCCAGAATATCCGAAGCCGTCGCCAGATCGGACTTTGCCTCAGCAAGGGATG
This sequence comes from Mesorhizobium tamadayense, assembly GCF_003863365.1. Lineage (GTDB taxonomy): Bacteria > Pseudomonadota > Alphaproteobacteria > Rhizobiales > Rhizobiaceae > Mesorhizobium > Mesorhizobium tamadayense. The sequence goes on from NZ_RQXT01000006.1 coordinate 154,458, forward strand.
GTGGCGTTTTGCACGTTGCCCGGCGTCGCGGTCCGCGCCCTGGGGCCGAGCCCGGCGTCGGCCGCCTTGCGCCCCTTGATCACGGACTGCCGATGAAACCTTTGGCCGGCATCCGACGTTATCCCTGCAGCGCGAGGGAGACTGAAGATGTCCATTCACTTCACCGTCTCTGGCCTGACCAGGAACCTGATCCATTCGCTTGGATTGGATCACGAGCGGGCGCTGACACCCGAGCAGATGCTGCTGCTGGAATGCTATCTGGCCGGACAAATCCCGGAATCGGCTTGGCATGACTATGTCTTTGAGATGCCGGAGCTGGAAAAGCACGCGAATGCCCGGCGCGGGCGCAATTCGGCGTAGTGCTTTCGGGTGCAGAGCAACCCTACAAAGAATAACGGCTTTCGCTTCGGAATTGGGCAAAGGTAAATTTGAGCAATCCGGCAATTCTATTGCTTAACTGCTTTGGCGTTGCTTTTTGGTGAATTGAACTGAAGCGTAAACACCTTCCCGGGAATTCCTTGCGCGAGCGTCGGCGAAAAGCTGAGCGGCAGACAGTTGCGCAGGGCGGCGGTCGCCGCGTCGACATAAGCCTGACGCGCCTTGTCATTGCCGCCGACCTTGATGCCCGTCGGCTTCGGCGGGCCGATCAGCGTGCCGTCGCGCTTGAAGCTGAAGCTCAAGGTGACCGTGGAGTTCTCGGAATTGGCAGGCGGGGTCCAGCACGCCTGCAGGGCGGCGCCGACCTCGTTCATGGTGTTGAGCGATGCGGCATCCGCCGGAAAAGACATCGCCAGCAGCGCGCTTGCGATCGCTGAAAGTCTTGCCGTGTTGCTCATCGCAGGTCCTCGTCGCTTTCGCCGGTCGCCCAATGGCATCGTACGATCAACGAGGGGGATGACAATAGGATTTTCGACCGACTTGGCGCCGTCGAAATCAGACTGCGTGATCGCGCGACCGGCACCAAAAGCAAAAGGCCGGCACTCGGCCGACCTTTCCCTTCGCCTCGCCATCGCGCCAGTACATCCGTGGTCGCAACGAGGACCGAGCCAGTAGACAGGGCTTTGGTTAACGAATCTCTAACCTCGCGGTTGTCCTATGCCGTGGCCTGCGATTTCACATGAGCGATATAGCCGCGCACGTCGCCCGCGGGCTCCGCATAGGCCTTGCCGAGCTTCTTCTCGATCGCGGCCATATAGTCCTTCGCCCAGTTGGGAAGCGCGTAGTCGATCACGGCCAGGAATTCGAGCGTCGCCGCCAGACGTATGTCGGCGATCGACGGGTTGCTGCCGCCGATGAACGGCTTGCCGTCCCGGAAGAAGCTGTGGAAGACCTCGAGCGGCTCGGCGATCGCGGCGGTGGCCGCTTTCTGCGCCTCCGATTTCTTGTCGGGATGGGCGTCGCTGCAGCCGACCTCGCCGGCATATTGCGGAAAGCCGAGCGCCGGATAGGTGGCTCTAGCCACATAGGGATAGAGCGTGCCGACTAGGTAGAACATGGCGCTGTCGACCATTGCCCGCTTGGCCGGCGCCTTTGGATAGAATTTGTCCAGTCCGTGCTTGTTGGCGAGATACTGCATGATGGCGCAGCTTTCCCAAAGCACGCCGCGTGGCAGCCCCTTGTCCTCGATCATCGGCGTGAGATGCGCCGGGTTGCGCGCCAGGAATTCGGGCGAGCGGGTGTGCCCCCAGGCGTCGGTCTCCGACGGGTCGAGCCCGGCCGCGCGCGCGAACACCCGAACCGTCATGTTGTTGACGCTAGGCCTCAGCATGCTGAGCTTGATCACAGGCTTCCTGGCCGGCTTCGCCTTGGCTTTAAGCGCGGCTCTTGCCGTCGCTTTGGGCGCTGCTTTTGCCGTCGCTTTAGGTGCGGCTTTTGCCGTCACCTTCGCGGACGGCTTGGCAGCGGGCTTCGCCGACGCTTTTGTGGCGCTCGGTGCCTTCGCCGCAGCTTTCGCCGCCGGCTTGGCGACCTTCGCGGCCGATTTGGCCGCGGCCTTCTTCGTTCCTTTTGTGGCTGCCTTTGCCATCTTGGTCCTCCCTCTGACTTGCTCAGTATGGATTTTTAGCCGCCCGGTTCTCGGACAATGTTTCGCGCGATCGCTCGACCAGCGCCTGGATGGCGTCGGCAAGGTGCACCTCGGCAATATTATAGTCGCCGCGCCCCACGCGGATCTTGTGCGCCTCCATCAGCACGTCGGCATGGCTGAACCCGGCCGGCGGCTCGAAACGGTAGGAGGCAAGCTCGATCAGCAGGCCAAGCGGATCCTCGAAATAGATCGAATCCATGAAACCGCGATCCTTGACGCCGCTGTGCTTGATGCCGCGCTCGTCGAGCCGGGCGACCGCCTGCAGGAAGGTCACCCGCGACACCGAGAACGCGATGTGGTGGACGCAGCCGGTATCAATCGGCGTGCGCCGCTTGACCGGGCTGCGGCTCTCATCGGTGAAGACCGTGATCAGCCGCCCGTCGCCTGGGTCGAAATAGAGGTGGCTTTCGCTCGCCTTGTCGAGATTGGGCTGCTCGAAGATGAAGGGCATGCCGAGCACGCCTTCCCAGAAATCGATCGAGGTCTGGCGATCTGCGCCGACCAGCGTGATGTGATGGACGCCTTGCGATTGTAGTTTCTGCATCTGGCTCCTCCCGGCCACGCCGCGCCTTGCCGGCGGGTTTCAGATGCCCACTCGCGCTTGGATCAGCGCTCGGCATGTGACCGCCGCCCGGCCTCGCTCCCCTGCGCTCCGCATTCCGCATCCTGCAGGAGTGCGGCCGGAGCTTTGATGAACGGATGCTAATTCAATCCGAGGCGTTGCGCCAGAAGCGCTGAGTTTCAAGAACTCCACGCAGGCGCCAAGAGCGGCGCCGGGATCGCGGACGCCTTCGCCGAGCTCGCCGAAACGATCCGTCGTCGGCAGCTATAATGGTGCGGCAGCCCGCAGGTCGCTGGGTTTCCCGAGCGGCCGGCTTGGCGACGGCAGTTCAAAGGGCCTCGTTGACGCATGCCGCGCCTGGTTCGGATGACGGGCATCCGCGGCCCTTAGATGAAAATCACATATTCTTCATCGGCACGTCGGGATCGACATGTCCCCCATCGGCAGTGATCTTCAGCCTTGAGAGGTAGTGCTCCCATCCCCTTCGGTGGCTGTCACGCTCCTTTGCGTTCGGCAGTCCGCTGTGCGTGAAGCGGATCAGTGTCCCCGCATCCCTCGCGATCAGGTCGATCTCGACATGGCTGGAGCCGGGCGGCACGGTCTCGTTGTCTTCCCAGCCAAAACTGTAGGCAAGACGGTGGACCGGGATCACCTCGGTGAACTCGCCGCGCGCCATATGGCGACCACCGACATTGACGAGGAACAGACCGCCCGGCGTTGAATCCAAATTCGCTTCGGTCCCGATCCATCGCACGATCTGGTCCGGATCCGTCAAAAGCGCGAACACGGTCGCTTGTGGCGCCGTGACCTCAATCTCTGTGTAAACCGATTCCGCCATTGCTCACTCCAGGTCACATCCGCATCGAATGCCGTGCATGATTGAAGCGAATGTGGGGAGTTGCAAGAAGATGTTCGAGGCGTAAGCATAAGCTGGTGCCGAGTGACCTTCTACCGATGCTTCTCGCAAAATCGCTTTCATTTCTTCTGGACGACGCCGCGCATATGGGCGACGGTGGGCGACTTCTATTGCAGCTCTCAACGCATTTGATGGAAGACGGCTTGCCGATCATTGCCGGCGCGCTGGCGCAGGATGCTCCGGACCCGATCATTTCACGCCGCATCTGGCTCTGGCGAGCGCCTAGCAATGAAGTGGTCGAGGCTTTGGGGATAGGCGCCGACCGCCAGAATGCCGATCCCCGGCTCGTGCTGCGGGAGTGGCTTGGCACGACGCGGGCGATCGTGTTCGACGAGCGAGCGGGCGGTGTCGCACCGACTTTGGTGTGGGCGTTCGATCATACTCCGGATGAGGCGCAGTCTGAGCTGCTGCGGCAAATCTCCCGGTTTGCTGCGGCTCCGATGACCGCACTCGCAGAACGGTCCGCGAAACGCGCATTGCTCGAAGCATATTTGGGAAAGCGCAGTGCAGCACATGTGCTCAACGGCCATTCTCGTCGAGTAAAGGGAGAGACGATACGGGCTGCGCTTCTGTGCGCGGACCTTCGAGGTTTCACCGATCTATCCGAGGTTCATGATGCAGACGAGATCGTATTGGTACTTGATGCCTGGTTCGATTGCGTCGCCGGCGCGGTGCACGCATTTGGTGGCGAGGTTCTCAAGTTTATAGGTGATGGCGTCCTCGCGATTTTCCCGATTGGCGAGCGCGATGCAAGGGCCGCATGTGACGCGGCGGTACGCGCCGTGAAGGCCACGCGCGCCGGGATAGATCATCTCAACCAAACTCGGCGCCGCAATGGGGGCCCAGAGTTCGGATATGGCATTGGCCTGCACGTCGGCGAGATACTTTGGGGGAATATCGGCACTGCCGGCAGGTTGGACTTCACCGCGATCGGCAAGGCTGTAAATCTTGTCAGCCGCATCGAAGGGCTGTGCAAGCCGTTAGGACGGACGGTGCTCGCGTCGACAGTGTTCGAGGCAGAAACTACCGAGCCGATGATCGCCATGGGCAGTCATCAGCTCAGAGGAATAGCAGGCGCGCAAACACTTTTCTGCTTGCCGGAATAGATCGAATGGTTGAGCGCGCCGTGGATGTGTCGTTCACTGCATATCTTGGCATCGTGCGAAGCCATGACTGAGAGAAATTCGAACGGCAAAGAAGCTACGATACTACAACACGTTTCTGGAGTATGGCGCGTCTAGAGCCCAGCCATGCGCGTCGCGCGCAGCTTCGCTGGCGGGTGCTAAGGGCCGACTATTCCTGGCATCCACCCTTCGAGGGAGAGGCGCCTTCGCCGAGCTCGCCAAAACGATCCGCCGCCGGCAGCTGTAGCTCAGGTCGGCTCCAGGCAGCGCCGACCAGCGTGATGGACGCCTTGCGATTGTAGTTTCTGTATCTGGCTCCTCCCCGCTTGGCATCGACTGCCCTGTTCAGCGCGACGTTCTGCGCGCCGCTAAGGCTGTGCCTCAAGACCCATGATGCGATGCTAATGCAATCGGCTCCGCTGCGCCAGAAGCGGCAATGAGCGAAGACCCGCCGCGACCCAAAGCGATGGATCGGGTGGTTTGCTGAAAGCTTGGAAAGCTTGGTACGCCCAAGGGGAATCGAACCCCTGTTCCCGCCGTGAGAGGGCGGTGTCCTGACCGCTAGACGATGGGCGCGCTCAAGAACCGGCGATATAGGCTGACGGCTGGGAAAAAGCAACTGGGGTTTCAGGCTGTTCGCGGACTTTGCCGAACGGCCCTCTCAACCCTGTCGTTTCGGCTCGATCAGGTCCCAGAGATTGCCGTAGAGATCGGCAAACACCGCCACCGTGCCGTGGGGCTCAAAGCGCGGCGCCTCGAGGAACTCGACGCCATTGGCCAGCATCGCCCGATGGTCGCGCGCGAAGTCGTCCGTTTCGAGGAAGAGAAACACCCGCCCGCCGGTCTGGTCGCCGATACGGCTCGCCTGCGTCTCGCCGGAGGCCTCCGCCAAGAGCAGCCGCGCGCCCTGCCCGTTCGCCGGCGTGACCGTCACCCAGCGCTTGCCGCCGCCGAGGTCGACATCGTCGGTCAGCACGAATCCAAGCCGCTCGACATACCAGCGAACCGCCTCGTCATAGTTGCTGACGACGAGCGCCACGGTCGCGATGCTGCGGTTTTCGGCAAAGTCGCTCATTTGTTGCGGATGGCGAATTGGCCGATCATGCGGCGCTCGGCAATGTCGTAGACGAAGATGGCGCGGCCGCCGCCGGCAAGCTCGGCGTCGATCGACAGCCGGTTGCCGGACAGCGACTGGCTGACCACCCTGGCACCGACCGGAAGCACGATATCGCCGGAGAGCGGCGCGCCCGCCGGGGCCTGGACGTCGCCTGCGGGCGTCGGACCAGCGCCGGGTGCATTGCGGGCTTTGTAGACAAGGGCCCCGATCACCACCATAAGGGCGAGGAACAGAAGGCCGAGATTGACGATCATGAAGCGGACGAGCTTCCTGCGTACTTTCTCGGCCGCAGGGTCGAGCGGCTTTTCCTCGCCTTCAGCAAACAGGTCTTCTTCGGCGATGGGCCGGGCCATGGCTAAACAATCCGCAACGGGTTTCGATGAGCGCTCATAACGAAGAGCCCCCGATTTTGATAGGGGATGAATTGACCGCGGGCGAAGCGGTCGTTCTGGAGGCCGGCGCCGATGCGGCCGGCCAGCGCCTTGACCAATGGCTGGCTGCGAAGCTCGGCCCCGACATCTCGCGCAGCCGCGTGCAGGCGCTGATCAAGCAGGGTGCGGTCTCCATCGCCGGCAGGCCGGTCGAGGAAGCCAAGCGCAAGATGGCGGCCGGCGAGCGCGTCTCGGTCGTCATGCCCGAACCGGAGCCGGCTGAGCCGCAGGGCGAAGCGATCCCGCTCGACATCCTCTACGAGGACGACGAGCTGATCGTCGTCAACAAGCCGGCGGGGCTGGTCGTCCATCCGGGCGCCGGCAACTGGACCGGCACGCTGGTCAACGCGCTGATCCATCATTGCGGCGACAGCCTGTCCGGCATAGGCGGCGTCAGGCGGCCCGGCATCGTGCACCGGCTGGACAAGGAAACCAGCGGCGTCATGGTGGTGGCCAAGACCGACCGCGCCCACAAGACACTGTCCGAGGCCTTTGCCGATCACGGCCTGACCGGCGATCTCCAACGCGCCTATCTGGCGCTGGTCTGGGGCATTCCGCAGCGGCCGACCGGCACCGTCGACGCCGCCCTTGGCCGCGCCGCCGACCGCGTGCGCCGCGCCGTGGTTCCCGAGGGCCGCGACGACGCCCGCCACGCTGTCACCCATTTTTCGGTAGTCGAGCGTTTCGGCGAGCGGCAGAAGGAATTCGCCACCGCAAGCCTGGTCGAGTGCCGGCTGGAGACCGGCCGCACACACCAGATCCGGGTCCACATGGCCCATATCGGCCATCCAGTGATCGGCGACCCGGACTACGGCCAGGCCTTCCGCACCAAGGCCAACCGGCTGCCGGACCCGCTGAAGTCCGAGGTCAAGAGGTTTTCCCGACAGGCGCTCCATGCCTGGCTCCTTGAATTCCGACACCCGACCACCCATCTAACGATGAGGTTCGAGGCGCCGATGCCGAAGAACATGGAGGAACTGGTTGGCGGTTTTCGCAAACTCTGAGCCGCCATCAAGACGCTTCAAACCAGCCATCAAAAAACCTGACTGGCATTGTTCACTTTAGCGTGACACACTGTTCCGTGTTGAACCAATGCCTGTCCTTTCTGGTTTTGTTCCTATATACAGCAGTTGCCGCGGATGAGCCGATTGGCATTCGCGTCACATGCCCGCCGCGTTACGGGGGCATCACTCCAATAGAGAGGGGGCGCTATCATGGCCCAGTCACTACCCAGTATCGTTTCCGGTGAAGGCGGTCTCGCCCGTTACCTGGAAGAAATCCGTCGCTTTCCGATGCTGCAGCCGCAGGAAGAGTACATGCTCGCCAAGCGTTACGCCGAGCATCAGGACACTTCCGCCGCGCACAAGCTTGTCACCAGCCATTTGCGGCTCGTCGCCAAGATCGCCATGGGCTATCGCGGCTACGGCCTGCCGATCGGCGAGGTGATCTCGGAAGGCAATGTCGGTCTCATGCAGGCCGTGAAGAAATTCGAACCGGAGCGTGGCTTCCGGCTCGCCACATACGCCATGTGGTGGATCAAGGCCTCGATCCAGGAATACATTCTGCGCTCGTGGAGCCTGGTCAAGATGGGCACCACCGCCAACCAGAAGCGCCTGTTCTTCAACCTGCGCAAGGTGAAGGGCAAGATCCAGGCGCTCGACGACGGCGACCTGAAGCCCGAACAGATCACCGAGATCGCCACCCGCCTCAACGTCTCCGAGGCGGAAGTGGTGTCGATGAACCGCCGCCTGTCGGGTGACGCTTCGCTCAATGCCCCGATCCGGGCGAGCGAGGGCGAGTCCGGGGAATGGCAGGACTGGCTGGTCGACGACCACGAAAGCCAGGAAGAGATGCTGATCGAGCAGGACGAGCTGGAAAGCCGGCGCGCCATGCTGTCGGGCGCCCTGTCGGTGCTCAACGACCGCGAGCGGCGCATCTTCGAGGCGCGCCGCCTGGCCGAGGAGCCGCTGACGCTGGAAGAGCTGTCGGCCGAGTTCGACATCAGCCGCGAGCGCGTGCGCCAGATCGAGGTGCGCGCCTTCGAGAAGGTGCAGGACGCGGTCAAGGCCGCGGCCAAGCGCCAGAACCAGGCGCTGCGCACCATAGAAGCGCAGCCGGCGGCTTAAGGTAAGGCATCAAGACAAGAAACAAAAAAGGCGGCGCCCCGGCGCCGCCTTTTTTGTTTTCGGAACCGCAGCTTTGGCTCAGGCCGCGGGCTGCTTGGTCTTGCGCAGATACGGCAGCACCGTCTCATAGGCGCCGAAGCGCTTGATCGCATCCTCGTTGGAGACGGCGGCGGTGATGATCACATCCTCGCCCTGTTTCCAGTTTGCCGGCGTCGCCACCTGGTGCTTGGCCGTCAGCTGGATGGAATCGATGACGCGCAGGATCTCGTCGAAGTTGCGGCCCGTGGTCATCGGATAGGTCAGCACCAGCTTGATCTTCTTGTCCGGGCCGATGACGTAGACCGAGCGCACCGTAGCGTTGTCGGCCGGCGTGCGGCCTTCCGAGCTCTCGCCGGCGCCCGCCGGCAGCATCTCGTAGAGCTTGGCGACCTTGAGATCCCTGTCGCCGATCAGCGGGTAATTCACCGTCTGGCCGGTAGCGGTCTTGATGTCGGCCTGCCACTTGTCGTGGCTCGCCACCGGATCGACGGAAATGCCGATGATCTTGACGTTGCGCTTTTTGAATTCGCCTTCCAGCCCGGCCATTGTGCCGAGCTCGGTCGTGCAGACCGGCGTGAAATTCTTCGGATGGCTGAACAGCACCGCCCAGCCGTCACCGATCCATTGATGGAAATTGATCGTCCCCTGCGTGGTCTCGGCCGTGAAATCCGGCGCGATATCGTTGATACGAAGGCTCATGACGCGCTCCCTACCCTGTGACATGCCGCCAGCATGGGCCAACCCCATCGGCGTGGCTCAGCCTTCTATACCGCTGGACGGGCCAGTTCAAAAGACTTGTGTCTGCAAGCGTGATCGAAGCAGCGAAAAAATTCGTCTTTTCCTGGAAAAGACAGCAGGAATTTCCGCGACGGATGATGCAGGGGGGCTGGACGAGGCGGCTTAGGCCTTCTTCACCGCCAGCGTTGTCGCCAGATCTTCCATGCGCTGCGCAAGCGCGGCGAGCGCGGTGGTCAGCACGCTGTCGTTCCTGTCGGCCTTGGTCAGCGCCTCGTCGCGCGTCTTGCGCAGCGTCAGCACTTCGCTCTCCATGCCCTTGACGCGCTTGCTGAGTTCCGAGAGCTCGTCCATCACCATGATGCCGGCCATGACGGTCAGCCGCTGGTCGCCGATCTCGCCGAAGGAATCCTTCAGATGCGCCACATAGCGGTCGAAGCGCTCGGCGAGGTCGATCAGATGCTCCTCCTGACCCTCGTCGCAAGCCATCCGGTACTGCTTGCCGTCGATGGAGACCGTGACCTGTGCCATTGGCTTACCTGTCGAGTACCGCGCGGATGGTTTCCATGGCGGTCACCAGCCGGCGCGACACTTCCTTGTTGGCATCTTCCAGCCGTTCGGCGCGGGCTTCGGAATTGTCGAGCTCCTGCGCCAGCCGCGAGCGGTCGGCATTCATGCGCTGCACCTCGGCCTCGGCTTCGGAATAGTCGCGCTCGTGCTCCAGCCGCGCCGCGACGGCGCTTTCCAGCCCCTCCATGGCCTTGCCGAGCCTGGCGATGATTTCCTTGAGGGTCGTTTCCCCGGTCATGGCCTCAGTCCTATGCCCTGCCCGTCACCGAATCGCTCGCGTTCAGAACGCGTTATCCTGGAAACATTAGGCGCCGGGTGAAGCGCACGTCAATAAAGCTCTCGCGACTGTCCCCCGCTAACGCTAATGTAGCGCACCCGGCCCCTTCACGAGCCCGGCAAAAGCCGACCGGATTTGTTGACTAAAAGGCCGCGCCTGCTATGTGTCGCGGCATCCTTTCCCAGGGCTCCCCCAAGGTTCCAACCCAACTTCCGGAGAAAGCATGACCTCGCGTGAACAACATGACCGGATGGCCAATGCGATCCGTTTTCTTTCCATGGATGCCGTCGAGAAGGCGAATTCCGGCCACCCTGGCCTGCCCATGGGCTGCGCCGATGTCGCCACGGTGCTGTTCACCCGCTTCCTGAAATTCGACGCCAAGGCGCCGCGCTGGGCCGACCGCGACCGTTTCATCCTGTCGGCCGGCCACGGCTCGATGCTGCTCTACTCGCTCTTGTACCTCACCGGCTATGAGGACATGACGATCGACCAGATCAAGAACTTCCGGCAGGTCGGATCGAAGACCGCGGGCCATCCCGAGTACGGCCATGCCGCCGGTATCGAGACCACCACCGGTCCGCTCGGCCAGGGCCTCGCCAATTCGGTCGGCTTCGCGCTCGGCGAGCGCATCATGAACGCCGCCTTCGGCAACGACCTGGTCGACCATTACACCTATGTGCTGGCCGGCGACGGCTGCCTGATGGAAGGCGTTTCCCAGGAAGCCATCGCGCTGGCCGGGCATCTGAAGCTGAACAAGCTGATCGTATTCTGGGACAACAACAACATCTCGATCGACGGCCCGGTCTCGCTCGCCGACAACACCGACCAGGTCGCCCGTTTCCAGGCTAGCGGCTGGAATGCCAGCCACATCGACGGCACCGATCCGGAGGCGATCGCCTACGCCATCGAGGCAGCGCGCCATTCCGACAAGCCGACGATGATCGCTTGCAAGACGACGATCGGCTTCGGCGCCCCGACCAAGGCCGGCACCAACAAGGCGCATGGCTCGCCGCTCGGCGCCGAGGAGATCGCCGGCGCTCGCAAATTCTTCAATTGGGAGTCGCCGCCCTTCGAGATTCCGGCCGACATCCTCGACACCTGGCGCGCCGTCGGCAGGAGCGGCGCCAAGGCGCGCGCCGACTGGGAAGGCCGTCTTGCGAAGCACGACGCCACGCTGCAGGGTGAGTTCGAGCGCCGCCTCAGTGGCAAGCTGCCGTCCAATTTCGACGCCGTCATCGCCGAGTACAAGAAGAAGCTCTCGGCCGACAAGCCGAAGGTCGCGACCCGCAAGTCGTCGGAAATGGCGCTGGAGGTCATCAACGGCGCGGTTCCCGAAACCATCGGCGGCTCGGCCGACCTCACCGGCTCCAACAACACCAAGACCAGCCAGACCAAGAACATCACGCCGGACGACTACGGCCAGCGTTATGTCCACTACGGCATCCGCGAGCACGGCATGGCGGCCGCCATCAACGGGCTGACGCTGCATGGCGGCCTGATTGCCTATGGCGGCACGTTCCTGTGCTTCTCCGACTATGCCCGTCCCTCGATGCGCCTTGCCTCGCTGATGGGCATCCGCTCGATCTTTGTCATGACGCATGACTCGATCGGCCTTGGCGAGGACGGCCCGACCCATCAGCCGGTCGAGCATCTGGCGGCGCTGCGCGCCATCCCCAACCACAACGTTTTCCGTCCGGCCGATGCGGTCGAAACGGCGGAATGCTGGCAGCTGGCGCTGGAATCGGAAAAGACGCCGTCGACGCTGGCGCTGACCCGCCAGAACCTGCCGACCGTGCGCACCGAATTCAGCGAGGTGAACCTCAGCGCCTCCGGCGCCTACGAGCTTGCCGCGGCGAGCGGCGAGGCGGCGGTGACGATCTTCGCCACCGGTTCCGAGGTCGAGATCGCGCTTGGCGCCCGCGAGTTGCTGGAAAGGCATGGCCATCCGACCCGCGTCGTATCGGTGCCGTGCTTCGAGCTGTTCGACCAGCAGAGCGAGGACTATCGCAAGAAGACGATCGGCAACGCCAAGATCAAGGTCGCCATCGAGGCCGGCATCCGCCAGGGCTGGGATCACTTGATCGGTACCGACGGCATCTTTGTCGGCATGACCGGCTTCGGCGCTTCGGGTTCGATCGAGCAGCTCTATCCGCATTTCGGCATCACTGCCGAGGCTGCGGCCAACGCCGTGGAAGCGCGCCTGCACGGCAAGTGAGGCATTTCATGTCGCTCAAAAGCGCACGGCGGTTCTGAGCGACATGTAGAAACAAGAAGGCCCCGGTCGGGCGAAGTCATTCAAAGGCTTTTGCCGGGCTGGCCAAACCTAATCGATTTAAATTTGGACTTCTACGGCTGGATTCTTTGCCCGCCCGCCGCTATGAAGCAGCGGACCCATCCGCTTTCCAGCTCCCAGGGAGAGAAAAATGACCGTTAGAGTTGCCATCAACGGATTTGGCCGCATCGGCCGCAACATCCTGCGCGCGATCCATGAATCCGGCCGAAAGGACATCGATGTCGTCGCCGTCAACGACCTCGGCCCGGTCGAGACCAACGCGCACCTGCTCCGCTACGACAGCGTGCATGGCCGCTTCCCGCACGAGGTGACGGTCGACGGCGACCAGATCTCGGTCGGCAAGGAGAAGTTCAAGGTCACCGCCATCAAGGATCCGACTCAGCTTCCCTGGAAGGAGCTCGGCATCGACATCGCGCTCGAATGCACCGGCATCTTCACCGCCCGCGACAAGGCCGCCGCGCATCTGACCGCCGGCGCCAAGCGCGTCATCGTCTCGGCCCCGGCCGAAGGCGCCGACCTCACCGTCGTCTACGGCATCAACCACGACAAGCTGACCAAGGACCACGTCGTCATCTCCAACGCGTCCTGCACCACCAACTGCCTGGCGCCGCTTGCTGCCGTGCTGCACGAGGCCGTCGGCATCGAGAAGGGCATGATGACGACAATCCACTCCTATACCGGCGACCAGCCGACGCTGGACACCATGCACAAGGACCTTTACCGCGCCCGCGCGGCTGCCCTGTCGCAGATCCCGACCTCGACCGGTGCCGCCAAGGCGATCGGGCTGGTGCTGCCCGACCTCAAGGGCAAGCTCGACGGCATCTCGATCCGCGTGCCGACCCCGAACGTCTCGGTGGTCGACCTCAAGTTCATCGCCAAGCGCTCGACCACCGTGCAGGAGATCAACGAAGCGCTGATCGCCGCCTCCAACGGCAAGCTGAAGGGCATCCTCTCGGTCACCCATCACCCGAACGTGTCGATCGACTTCAACCACGATCCGCATTCCTCGATCGTGGCGCTCGACCAGACCAAGGTCATGGACGGCAACTTTGTGTCGGTGCTCTCCTGGTACGACAACGAATGGGGCTTCTCCAACCGCATGGGCGACACGGCCGTCGCCTTCGGCAAGACCATCGCCTGATCCGGGGCTTAGAGCATGTCTCCCGAAAGTGTGCAGCGGTTTCGGGACAAAGACATGCTTAAAATCAAAAACCTAAAGTAGGTCGCGTGAATCCTTTTCAAGCGACCTGCTTTAGTCTCTCTGATCCAGACGCCCGGCTTCGGCCGGGCGTTTTCGTTTGAGCGCCTGATCGCCAAAACCTCCGAGAATCAGCGGCATAAAGCGAAAAACCACGCCGTTGCCTTGCACTGGTCATGTCTTCGCCCCACTCTCCCGTAAAGCCACGAAACAGAGGGACTTGGAGGGGCAATACCGGTGGAGCATGCGATCTATCTCGTGACGCTGGTCGGCACGGCGCTCATTGTCGCCGCCGCGTTTTCGAGCCTGATCGCCTTCCGCTTCGGCGCTCCCCTGTTGCTCCTCTTCCTCTGCATCGGGCTCGCCACCGGTGTCGACGGCCTCGGCATCGAGTTCGACAATGCGCGGCTGGCTTATTTTGCCGGCTCGCTGGCTTTAGCCATCATCCTGTTCGATTCCGGCTTCGGCACGCCGCTCAACGCCTTGCGTCAGGCGGCCGGGCCGGCATTGTCGCTGGCAACCATCGGCGTCATGCTCACCACCGGCATTTTCGGCGTCGCCGCCTTCTACCTCCTCAACCTCAGCTGGCTGGAATCCTCGCTGCTCGGCGCCGCCGTCGCCTCCACCGACGCGGCCGCCGTGTTCTTCCTGCTGCGCGCCGGCGAGATCCATTTGCGCGAGCGCGTGCGTTCGACGCTGGAGGTCGAATCCGGCACCAACGATCCGATCGCCATTTTCCTCACCATCACCCTGGTCGAGATCATAGCCGCGCATGCCAATCCGGAGGCCAATGTGCTGGCCACCAACCTGGCGATCGGCTTCCTCATCAATATGGGGCTCGGCGCCGTCATCGGCGTTCTCGGTGGCATGGCAATCGTGCGCCTCGTCGATCGGCTGAACCTCGACCACGGCCTGCTGCCGATCTTCGTGCTAACGCTCTCGCTGATGGTCTTCGCCGCCGCCGGCGCCGTCGGCGGCTCCGGCTTCCTGGCCGTCTATCTCGCCGGTCTCGTCGCCGGCAATTCCGACATCCGCGCCGTCACCATCCTGAAACGCTTCCAGGACGGCATGTCGTGGCTGGCGCAGATCATCATGTTCCTGATCCTCGGCCTGTTCGCCACGCCCTCGCAGTTCCCGGCGATCCTGGTGCCCGCGATCCTGCTCGGCCTGTTCCTGATCTTCGTGGCGCGGCCTTTAGCCGTCTGGCTCTGCCTGATCCCGTTCCGCCTGCCGCGCCCCGAGGTCGCCTTCGTCTCTTGGGTCGGCCTGCGTGGCGCCGTCTCGATCCTGCTTGCCATCACGCCTCTGCTCGGCGGGCTGGCGAACGGTCGCCTCATCTTCAATGTCGCCTTCATCATTGTCCTGGTATCGCTGGTGGTGCAGGGCTGGACTGTCGGTCCGCTGGCGCGTCGCCTCGGCCTGATCGTGCCGGCACGGCTTGGACCGCTCGACAAGGTCGAACTCGAGTTGCCGGGCTCGGCCCATCACGAGCTGCTGGCCTACCGAGTCGCGCCAGGCAGTCCGGTGGCGCGCGGCGAGCGCATCCCGCGCTGGGCGAGGCCCTCGCTGGTGCTGCGCGATGGCCGCTCCATGCGCTTCCAGGACATGGGCCGGCTCACCGCAGGCGACCAGGTCTACATCTTCGTGCCGGACCGCTATCCGCGCCTGCTCGACAAGCTCTTCGCCAGCCGCGCCGTGGTCGACCCCGAGGACGCCGATTTCTTCGGTGCCTTCCCAGTCGATCCGGCCCGCTTCGCTGCCGAGCTGGAAGCCGCCTACGCGCCGGGCCTCACCGAGGCCGAACAGAAGCTCACCGTCGCAGCGCTGGTCACCGAGCGGCTCGGCGGCACCGCCGAATATGCCGATCGCGTGATGATCGGCCCGATCGAGCTGATCGTGCGCGACGTCGACGAGAAGGGCCGGATCACAGGGCTTGGCCTGTCCTTCGAGCCGACCGCGCCGGTGGCGCGCGTGCCGGTTTTCCTGAGCGCCGGCGAGATCGCCGACCGCATCGCCGCCTTCATCCGCAACTGGCGCAAACCGGCGCAAACGCAGGCTGCCGAAAGCGAGCCAAACGAAGCGGCAGCGGCGGAGTCTGTGGCGCAGAAAGCAGCAACCGAAAGCTGACGTCACACGACGACATCATTTTTGCGCGCGCGCTTCAACGCGAGGCTTGCATCGTCCCCGGTGCCGGGTAAGGTCGCCGCGTTTTTCGCGGAAAGGAACGACCATGGCCGGATTCAAGACACTCGACGATATCGGCGCCGTCAGCGGCAAGCGCATCCTGGTGCGCGTCGACCTCAACGTTCCGGTCGCCGACGGCAAGGTCACCGACGCCACGCGCATCGAGCGCATCGCACCGACGATTTCCGAGCTCTCCGGCAAGGGCGCCAAGGTCATCCTGCTCGCGCATTTCGGCCGCCCCAAGGAGGGCCCCTCGGCCGAGTTCTCGCTGGAACCGATCGCCCGCGCGACGGCGGAAGTGCTCGGCCGCCCGGTCGGCTTCGCCTCCGACTGCATTGGCGACAAGGCCGCGGACGCGGTCGCCGCCATGAAGAATGGCGACATCCTGCTCCTGGAAAACACCCGTTTCTACAAGGCCGAGGAGAAGAACGACCCGGCCTTCACCGAAAAGCTCGCCGCCAATGGCGACATCTATGTCAACGACGCCTTTTCCGCCGCCCACCGCGCGCATGCGTCGACCGAAGGCCTGGCGCACCGGCTGCCGGCCTATGCCGGCCGCACCATGCAGGCCGAGCTCGATGCGCTGGAAAAGGGTCTCGGCAATCCGGTACGACCCGTGGTGGCCATTGTCGGCGGCGCCAAGGTCTCGACCAAGATCGACCTCCTGATGAACCTGGTGAAGAAGGTCGATGCGCTGGTCATTGGCGGCGGCATGGCCAACACGTTCCTGGCGGCGCGCGGCACCGATGTCGGCAAATCGCTCTGCGAGCATGATTTGGCCTCTACCGCCAAGCAGATCATGATCGAGGCGGCCGAGGCGGGCTGCGCCATCATCCTGCCCGCCGACGGCGTCGTGGCGAAGGAATTCAAGGCAGGTGCTGCGAGCGAGACCGTGGCCATTGCGGACGTGCCGGCCGACAGCATGATCCTCGACGTCGGCGCAAAGACCGTGAAGACCGTCACCGACTGGGTCGACCGCGCCGCCACGCTTGTCTGGAACGGCCCGCTCGGCGCTTTCGAGATTGAGCCCTTCGATCGTGCGACCGTTGCGGCGGCAAAGCACGCCGCAGCCCGTACCAGGGAAGGCAAGCTTGTCTCGGTTGCCGGCGGCGGCGACACGGTAGCCGCGCTCAACCATGCCGGCGTCGCCGACGACTTCACCTATGTCTCGACCGCCGGCGGCGCTTTCCTGGAATGGATGGAAGGCAAGCCGCTGCCCGGCGTCGAGGTGCTGAAGCGCTGAACCAGTCAACACTTAGCGAGCGGTTCCGCCCGTCGAATACTTTCAATCGATTCGAGCTTTCCGCGTTCATTCCTTTGGCGGTAGTGTTCTGCTTAGAGCAATTCCAGGAAAAGTGCGAAGCGGTTTTCCGTTCGGAATTGCGGGAAAACAAAGGCCTGAAGCGGTCAGCGGGCTGACCGCAGGCGCGGAACCGTCAAGGAGAGCAACAATGAGCGAACGTCTCGAAGACATTGCCGCCGCGATCGTGGCCGACGGCAAGGGCCTGCTGGCCGCCGATGAGAGCTCCGGTACCATCAAGAAGCGCTTCGACGTCATCGGCGTCGAATCGACCGCCGACAGCCGGCGCGACTATCGCGAGATGATGTTCCGCGCCAAGGACGCGATGACCAGGTACATTTCCGGCGTCATCCTCTATGACGAGACGATTCGCCAGAAGGCCGCCGACGGCACGCCGCTGGTCGACATCATCAAGGCCTCAGGCGCCATTCCGGGCATCAAGGTCGATCTCGGCGCCAAGCCTCTCGCCGGCTTTCCCGGCGATACCATCACCGAAGGCCTGGACGGCCTGCGCGAGCGGCTTGCGGATTATTACAAGCTCGGCGCCCGCTTCGCCAAATGGCGCGCCGTGATCGACATCGACACCGCCAAGGGCGTGCCATCGGCGACGTCGATCGGCTCCAACGCGCATGCGCTGGCCCGTTACGCCGCGCTCTGCCAGGAAGCCGGCATCGTGCCGATCGTCGAGCCGGAAGTGCTGATGGACGGCGCCCACTCGATCGACACCTGCTACGAGATCAGCAAGGCGACGCTGCTGAAGCTCTATGGCGAGCTTTATGCGGCGCGCGTCGTGCTGGAAGGCACCATCCTGAAGCCGAACATGGTCATCTCCGGCAAGAAATCGGGCAAGAAAGACAGGCCCGAGGAGGTCGCCGAGAAGACGATCAAGCTGTTCCGCGAAACCGTGCCCGCGGCGGTGCCCGGCATCGCCTTCCTCTCCGGCGGCCAGGACGACGAGCAGGCGACGGCCAACCTCAATGCCATCAACGTCATCGGCCCGCATCCGTGGAAGCTCTCCTTCTCTTATGGCCGCGCCTTGCAGGCGGCCGCGCAGAAGGCATGGAGCGGCAAGGCGTCGAACGTCGCCGCCGGCCAGGCCGCCTTCATCCACCGCGCTCACATGAACCATCTGGCCGCGCTCGGCAAATGGCAGCCGGCGCTGGAAAAGGCCGCCTGATACCAGGCTTCCCAAATCACCGAAAACCCGGGCCAAGGCCCGGGTTTTGTTTTTTGCCGGCCGCATTCCTACTTGATGCATCGAAACAGCGGCGGCGAATGTCGGGTCGCGCCCATGTCGAACGTCCTTGGCAGGAGAGGACAGGAGATAGTCATGCATCGCATTGCCGTCGTTTCGCGGGAGGACTGGTTCGAGGCGCACAGAAGGCACCTCGAGCGCGAGAAGGAATTGACGCGGTTTCGCGATTGCATCGCCGCCGAGCGTCGGCAACTGCCCTGGCTCAAGCTGCGCAAGGATTATGTCTTCGAAAGCGAGCAGGGAACGAAGCGCCTCGCCGAACTGTTCGCCGGCAAGAGCCAGCTCATCGTCTACCACTTCATGATGACGCCGGGCTCCGACCACCGCTGCGAAGGCTGCTCGTTCCTGGCCGACCACATCGATGGCGCCAACCGGCATCTCAAGCACCACGACGTGTCGCTGGTCGTCATCTCGCGGGCGCCGCTGGCCGAGCTCTTGCCCTACAAGCAGCGCATGGGCTGGAAATTCGACTGGGTGTCCTCCTATGCGTCGGACTTCAACTTCGACATGCAGGTCTCCTTCACCGACAGGCAGATCGCGGCCGGCGACACGGTCTACAATTTCGAGAAACGCCCGTTGCGATCGAAGGACCTGCCCGGCACCAGCGTCTTTTATCGCGACGAAAACGGCGACGTCTTCCTCACCTTCATGTCGCGCGCCCGCGGCGGCGACGCGCTGATCGGCGCCTACCACTATCTCGACATGACGCCGAAGGGCCGCAACGAGACCGGCCCCTATCACGGCCTGATGGACTGGGTGCGCCTGCACGACGAATACCAGGACAGGACCAAGGATCGGCCGGACTGCTGCGAGTGACCCGCCTAGTTCACCTCGGCCAAAACATGCGCTAATGGCTTTTCGTCATTCTTACCCCCAGTGCCCGAGCACGGCCGCCAACGAGATCGCGGCCATGGCAAGCACCGCCAGCTTCCAGAAATCGGTGCGGCGCTTCAGTCCGGGCCAGCCGAGCGGCTTGATGACCTGGATCAGCATAATGCCGATGATGACAAGGGCGAGCAGTTTCGTCATGCCGCCTTTGATCAGCATCGCCGACGGCTGTCAAAGCCGTTCTTGATGCTGCCGTTCGGGCGGGACGCTCCTGACAGAATCCGAACCTCATCGAGCTCTCGCGGGACGTCGCGGGTCTTTCTACGGCGTGCTGCCAACCTCCTGACAGACAGCTGTCAGCAGGGGTGTGAGATACTCCTCTCATCGAAAAAGAGGAGCCTGGTCATGAACGGTTTTACGATACTGCGTAGCGTGAAGCACTATGTCGGCAAGATCCGCACCGTGCGGAATGAGATCCGCACCCAGCGTTTCCTGAACAATTTGCCGGCGGACATTCGCAAGGACATCGGTTGGCCGGACCTTTATAATGGCCGCGCGCGTGAGAACTGAAATTTTTCGGCGCGCGACTTGGATAGCGGCCGTGCCGCGCCCAGATCTAATGGCGGTCGAAACGCTGGGTTTCAGGGAAGACGCCGCTATCTCGTGTTGGAATGGCTGCATCCTCCTGACAGTATGTTGTCAGGAGGCCTGCGTTATTGAAGCAGCCTCCAACCTGCGGGAACCGGTTTTGGGACCGCGGCATGCGTAGAACCGAAACCAAGGGGTCAAACGATGCGCCGCGCCGACAGACTTTTCCAGATCGTGCAGCATCTGCGCGGTGGCCGGTTGGTCACCGCGCAGAAGCTCGGCACGTGGCTCGAGGTTTCCGAGCGGACTATCTACCGCGACATAGCCGACCTGCAGTCGACCGGCGTGCCGATCGACGGCGAGGCGGGTGTCGGCTACATGATGAGGGAGGGTTTCGACCTTCCGCCGCTGATGTTCACGCGTGACGAGATCGTGGCGCTGGTTGCCGGCGCGCGCATGGTGCGTGCTTTTGGCGGCGCGGCGATGGCAAGGGCCGCGGACGAGGCGCTGGTCAAGATCGGCGCCGTGCTGCCCGACACGGAAAAGGACCGCATCGCCCGCACCGAGATCCACACGCCGATGTGGGTGGTGAGCGATGCCGCGCGCGAAGCGATCGATCTCATCGAGCGCGCCATCGAGAAGCGCCAGGTGCTGACCATAGACTATTCGGACGAGGCCGGCCGCGGCACCGCCCGCGACATCCGGCCCTTGGGTCTGTGGTTCTGGGGCAAGGTCTGGACGCTGGTCGCCTGGTGCGAGATGCGCGACGATTTTCGCGCCTTCCGCATCGACCGCATCGCCTCGGTGGTGATCGCCGGCCGCATCTACAAGCCGGAGCGCGGCAAGCAGCTCGCCGATTTCTACCGCGCCGTGGAGCGCAGCGAGGACTACGGCATGGCGCCCGACCGCGCGGCACGGACGTAAGTCCTCCCAAGCGACTGTCCGATAAAAAAGCCCGCTCGAAGCGGGCTTTTTTTATCGAGTGGAACTGCTTACTCCTCGTCTTCGTCCTTGTCCTTCGACTTCAGCGCCGAAAGCTTGGCGAAAACGGCATTGGCGTCCAGTTCCTGATCCTCGTCCTTCGGCTTCTCCGGAGCCGGCGTCAGCCTTTCGGTCAGCGCCGCCGGCAGCAGCGTGTCGCCGGCGACCGGCTGTACCTGCTCGCGGCCGCGCGAGGCGCGGTTGACTTCCAGATCGAGGTCGATCTGCGAGGTCAGGCCGAGCGTCACCGGATCCATCGGCTGCAGATTGGCCGAGTTCCAGTGCTTGCGCTCGCGGATCTGCTCGATCGTCGACTTGGTGGTGCCGACCAGCCGTGCGATCTGCGCGTCCTTGAGCTCGGGATGGTTGCGCACCAGCCAGAGAATGGCGTTCGGCCGGTCCTGGCGCTTCGACAGAGGCGTGTAGCGAGGGCCCTTGCGCTTCGATTCCGGCACCCGCACCTTGGGGTCGGACAATTTCAGCCGGTGGTTCGGGTCCTTCTCGCCGCGCGCGATCTCGTCGCGGGTGAGCTGGCCGGTCATGATCGGGTCCATTCCCTTGATACCCTGCGCCGACTCGCCGTCGGCGATCGCCTTGACCTCCAGCGGATGCAGCCCGCAGAACTGCGCGATCTGCTCGAAGGAGAGCGCGGTGTTGTCGACCAGCCAGACGGCGGTCGCCTTGGGCATCAGCAGCGTATTGGCCATGTCAAAAATCCTTCTCGTTCGCCCGC
The DNA here is from genome assembly GCF_003863365.1 of Mesorhizobium tamadayense. Classification (GTDB taxonomy): domain Bacteria; phylum Pseudomonadota; class Alphaproteobacteria; order Rhizobiales; family Rhizobiaceae; genus Mesorhizobium; species Mesorhizobium tamadayense. Next base: position 175,801 of record NZ_RQXT01000006.1, read on the forward strand.
GTTCCCGCGCGGGCGGTGGTTTTAGAGCCACCAAAATGGGAAATTCGCGGCCTGTATAAACGCTCCGTCACGATTTCGCAATGTTTTTGGCAAGGAGCGTCTGAAGCTCCAAAAAGACAAAACCCGCCGGACTGGGTCCAGCGGGTTCGGAACCGGAGACGAGCAAGCGTCTGCGACGGCTCTGGCTTCGAGGCCGCAGCCCGGCCTTGCGGCCAGGCGCGCTTCAAATCAAAGAGCCTTGCGGGCGATTCTCTCGATGTCGCCGCGGTTGATGCCGAGGTCGTTCAGCTGACGGGCGTTGAGCTTGTTCAGCTCACGCACGGTCTCGTTGTAAAGGCGCCAGTTGCGGAAAGCGCGGATCGGGTTCATTTCAGTCCTCCATTCGTGGGATCGATTGTTTCGATGCCGCGTAAATAGGCACCCTTGCCCAAGAATTGAACGGACGCTTTTGCATGGCGGCAATGCATTTGTTGCAATGCAGCATTAAGCATTATTGAACCTGTCGCTGGCGATGCGCACCACGCGGGTGTCGGCATCTCCTGAATCTCGACACGCCTCAGCCGACGTCGAGCACGATCTTGCCGATATGCTCGCCTTCCTCCATCCGCTCATGCGCGCGCCAGGCTTCCGTCAGCGGGAAGATCATGTCCATGACCGGAGCGACCTTGCGGGCACCTAGCAGCGGCCAGACCTGAGCCTCGAGAGCCGCCGCGATGGCCGCCTTGAATTCGACCGTGCGCGGGCGCAGCGTCGAGCCGGTATGGACAAGGCGCTTGACCATAAGCTTTGCGAAATCGGCGCTTGCCACCGCGCCGGCCTGCACGGCGATCTGGACGATGCGACCCTCGATCGCCGCGGCTTCGTAGTTGCGCGCCACATAGTCGCCGCCCACCATGTCGAGGATGACGTCGGCGCCCTTGCCGCCAGTTGCGTCCTTCACCTCGGCGACGAAGTCCTGCTCGCGATAATTGATCGCCCGGTCGGCGCCGAGCTTCAGGCAGGCGTCGCATTTCTCCTTGCTGCCGGCCGTGGTGATGACATAGGCGCCGAACGCCGACGCCAGTTGTATGGCCGTGGTGCCTATGCCGGATGAGCCGCCATGGACGAGCAGCGTCTCGCCCTTCTTCAGCCCGCCGCGCTCAAACACATTGTGCCAGACGGTGAAATAGTTCTCCGGCACAGCGGCGGCCTCCGAATAGGTGAAGCCGGCCGGGATCGGCAGCACGCTGCCGGCATGGACCTTGACATATTCGGCATAGCCGCCGCCCGGCGTCAGCGCGCAGACCCGGTCGCCGATGCGCCAGCGCGATATGTCGTCGCCGAGCGCGGCGACCTCGCCGGCCGCCTCGAGACCGGGCAGGTCCGAGGCGCCAGGCGGCGGCGGATAGGCGCCCTTGCGCTGCTGCACGTCCGGCCGGTTGACGCCGGCCGCGTGCACGCGGATGAGGATCTCGCCGGGACCAGGTGCGGGCACGTCGCGCGTCTCCGGCTTCAACACCCTGGGGCCGCCGGGTTGCGAGATCGCGATGGCCGTCATCCTTGCCGGAATCTTCTGTCCGCTTGCCATGGTGTCCCGTCTCCTTGTGCCGCATCGGCCGAAAATCGGAATCGATTTTCCGACAAGCACGATGCGCAACTCAAAAAACTTAGAGCGTCCTTTGCGCGTCTGAAAGACGCGCGACGCTCTGACCGTCGTTGCCGGCCGTTTGCATCGGTGCCCTTGCCCTATGTATGCTGATTGGCAAATCAGGCAAATGGCCCAAACAGGGAGGAGCGACGATGGCGATCTTCGACGACGAACCCAAAAAGAAGCCGCGCCCGCACGAGATCGGACAGGATCTGTCGCTGCTGTCCGTCGACGAGTTGTCCGAGCGAATTGCCCTGCTGCGCGAGGAGATCGCCAGGCTGGAAGCCGAGCGGGCCGCCAAGGGAGCCACCAAATCCGCGGCCGAGGAGCTGTTTCGTCGAGGATAAGCCGAGCGCGCCGGCGGCTGCCCCGGAAAAGCCTGATTGCGACCTCCAGACCTTCCCTCTGAAACAGACCTGCGCCCTGAAATCTCCTGCCGGATCAGCCCATGTTCGCAACCTACCGACCGATCCTCTCGCTGCTGCGCGGCACCGCGTTCCTGCTGGCGGCGTCCGGCCTGCATGGCCTGCTGCTGCCGCTGCGCGGCCAGGTGGAAGGGTTCTCGACCGCCTCGCTCGGCCTGATGGGCACGGCTTGGGCCGGCGGTTTCGTCACCGGCTGCTTCTTCGCGCCGCGGCTGGTGCGCCGCGCCGGCCATGTCAGGGCGTTCGGCGCCTTCGCCGCGTCGGGAGCGATCATCGCGCTGCTCACCGGCCTCATCATCGACGAGTATTTCTGGATCCTGCTGCGCGCCTTCACCGGCTTCACCATGGCCGGCGCCTTCATGGTCATCGAAAGCTGGCTGAACGAGAAAGCCACCAACGAGAACCGCGGCACGGTCTTCGGCCTTTATATGATGGTCACCTATGCCTCGATCATGGGCGGCCAGATGATCGTCGCCGGCGGCGACGTGAAGTCGGCCTCGCTGTTCATGATCACCGGCATCCTGTTCTGCCTGTCGCTCATTCCGACCGCCGTTTCGACGCAGTCGCATCCGAAGCCGCTGCAGGACGTCAAGCTCGACGTCAAAGGCCTCTATGCGAATTCGCCGGTGTCGGCGGTGGCCTGTGTTCTGATCGGCATCGCCAACGGCGCCTGGGGCACACTCGGCGCCGTCTATGGCGCCCGCATCGGCATCTCCACCGCCGAGATCGCGCTGATGATGAGCCTCGTGGTCGTCGCCGGCGCCGCCATGCAGCTTCCCGCGGGCCGGCTTTCCGACACGACTGATCGCCGCTTCGTGCTCGCCGGCGCGGCCTTCGGCGCGGCACTTTTCGCGGTGCTGATCTTCCTGGTCGAGCCGCATTCGGGCGTCTTCGTCATTGTGCTGGCCGCCGCCTACGGCGCCTTCGCCTACACGCTCTACTCCATCGCGGTCGCGCATGCCAACGACCACGCGCGGTCGGAGGATTTCGTCAAGGTTTCCGGCGGCCTGCTGTTGCTTTACGGCTTCGGCACGATGATCGGACCGCTGCTCGCAGCTGCCCTGATGGGCTGGCTGCGGGCGGAAGGCCTCTTCCTTGCGACCGCATTCGCCCATCTCTGCCTTGCCGGCTACACGCTGCTGCGCATCCGCGCCCGCGCGCCGGTTCCGATCGAAAACCGCGATGCCTTCAAGACGCAGCCGGCTGACCGCGCCGTCACGCCGGAAGCCTTGCGCCTCGATCCGCGCAGAAAGGTTGAAACCGACAGTTGAGATTTGGAAAACTTTGCCTCACAAATAAGGCATGATGTTTTCCGACGCCTTCGTGGCGATAGCCGATCCCAACCGGCGCTATCTCTTGGAAGAGCTCCGGCGCGGTCCGAAGACGGTGAACGAATTGGCAGCCGGGTTACCCGTTTCGCGCCCGGCCGTTTCCCAGCATCTAAAGGTTCTGCTCGACGCCGGCCTGGTCAAGGCCAAGGCGGAAGGCACCAGACGCGTCTATGCCGTCAGCACCGCCGGCTTCCTCAGGCTCAACATTTGGCTCGACCAGTTCTGGGAACTGTCGCCCGGAGAGTGATCGCTGAAGCGGCTCGTCGCTCCTTGGCGGCAAATCGGCGGCGGCGCCAACTGAAGCCTCATTCAGCGGCCTCCAGTGCCGCGCCAAGCGCGTCAAGCAGTTCGCCCGTTCCGTGCTCGCGCGTGTTTGGCGTATCGTGACCGTCGAAGATGGCTCCTTGCTCCGTCAGGATAAGCCGCGTGCCCTTGCCGTCCGCGATGAGCTCGATCGTCGCGAGCGACACCGAGACCCGGGTTTCGCCGAACAACAGCTCATAGCTGTAGACGATGCGCTGGTTCGGCATGATGTCCTGATGTTGAAGAAATGCATCTGCCCGTCGCTGGGGCAGCCGGCATTCACCTCCTTGCCGCCGACGCGGAAATCCTTTCATGCCGGCTCGGCATCGGGTTGTCGGGATCGACGAACCAGCGCTTCTTGGCAGCTGGATCGCTCAGCGCGAAATAGACCTTTTCGGGCGCCGCCGGATAGACGCGCTCGACGACGAAGGTGAATGGACGACGGATCGTTCTGTTATCGTGGCTTCCTTCAAGTTTCGTCTTTGGTGTCAGCGAGAAAATCGCCGAGGCGATCGAGCCTGCGCTCCCAGGCGAGGCGCCGCTCATTGATCCAGTGCTCGGCGGCCTTGAGCGCATGCGGCTCGATCCGGCAGGTGCGCACCCGGCCGAGCTTCTCGGTGCTCACCAGGCCGCTCGCCTCGAGAACGTTGAGGTGCTGGACGACGGCCGACAGCGACATCGCCAGCGGCTCGGCCAGCTGGCTGACCGAGGCCGGCCCGCGCGACAGACGTTCCACCATCTGGCGCCGCGCCGGATCCGCGAGCGCCTGGAACATCAAGTCGAGCTGGGCGGGATCGTGCAGCATGGCGCACTAGCCATTATTGTAGGGGAAGAGCCTGAAATAGGGCTGCGCTTCCTCGATCACGCGGGCGAAGCTCGGCCGTTCGAGCAGGCGGTCGTGATAGCGTTTCACGGCCGGGAACTTGTCGCCGAACGGCTCGACCTTGTTGGCATAGTACAGCGCCGGCGAGGCGGCGCAGTCGGCCATGGTGAAGGTCTCGCCCACCGCCCAGGTCCTAGCCTGCATCTCCTGTTCGATGATAGCGTAGGAATTGCGCAGCTGCACGCGCGCCTCCTCGACCCCGAACGGATCGGTTCTGTCCTTTGGCCGCAACCGGTCGCCGACGATCTTCTGCATCGGCTCCTGCACGTAGAAGTCGTAGAAGCGATCGGCCTGGCGGACCTTGATGGCGAGGTCGATGTCGGCGGGGATGAGCTCGACCGGCCCGGGGTAATAGGCGGCGAGATATTCGATGACGATGGTCGATTCCAGCACCGTGCGGTCCCGTGCGTCGTCGCGCAGGGCCGGCATCTTGCCCGTCGGCGAAACCTTCAGGAAGGCCGCGCGCGACTGCTCGTCGCCGAGATCGACGATCACCGGCCTGAAGGGCGTGCCGTTCTCGTAGAACGCGATCAGCGGCTTCCAGCAGAAGGACGCCAGCGGGTGGAAATGCAGCGTCAGGGACATACTCGCTTCTCCTGTCGTCGTCGAAATACTGAAGTAACTACTTAACTATTTTCAAAGACCACCGGAGTCAAGGCCGGCTCCCGCCGGTCAGCCGTGGGTCGCGATGGCTTCGATGATCTCCGGCCAGTCGTCGCGATGCAGCTCATGGCCGCCGCCTTCGATCCGCACCAGCCGGGCGCCGGGAACCGCGCCGGCAAGCGCCTCGCCGTGCTCGATCGGGATGAGCGGATCGGTGGCGCCGTGGATGACGAGCAGCGGCGCCGTAAAATCCTTTATCCGCCGCTCCGGCTCGCCGCTCTTGAGCAGGAAGTGGTTGATGGCGCTGGCGAGGCCGCCGGAACGGTCGTAATCCTCCTCGATCATCGCGCGTGTCCGTTCCTCGTCGAAGGGATGCATCGTGCTGGCAATCGCGCGAGCGCCCTTGACCATGAAGTCGAGCACCTGTCCCCGGTTCGACCAGTCGACATCGGCGCCTTCCGCGGAATGCTCCTTGTAGGCCTGGCTCGCCCCCGGCAGGCTGGACGTATCGACGCCGAGCGGCGAGCTGGAGATCACGGTGAGCGCGCTGACGCGTTCGGGATATTTCAGCGCCACGATCTGCGCGATCATGCCGCCCATCGACATGCCGACGACATGCGCCTTGTTGATATTATGGTCGTCGAGCACGCGGACGGCATCGTCCACCATGTCCTCGAACGTATAGGGCGGCGCGCCCGGCGTGTATTTGGTCGAGAGACCAGTATCGCGATTGTCGTAGCGGATGACGAAGCGGCCGCGCTGGGCAAGCTGCCGGCAGAAGGCTTCCGGCCACCAGAGCAACGAGGCCATGGCACCCATGATCAGAAGGATCGCCGGATCGGCCGGACTGCCGAAGGTCTCCGAGACGATTTCAGGGCGTGGCAAAGTGGCCATCCTTCTCTCCTGTCAATCCGATTGCATTTTGCAATCAGTTGCACGATAATCAAACCGATATCATAATGCAACCGGTTTTGGGAGACTGTCATGAACACCGAGCACCGCTCCGGCTGCCCGATCAATCTGTCGCTCGAGGTTTTCGGCGACCGCTGGACCCTGATCATCCTGCGCGACATGATCTTCGGCGGCAGGCGCCATTTCCGCGAGCTGCTCAACGGATCGCTGGAAGGCATCGCCTCCAACATCCTGGCCGACCGGCTGAAACGGCTGATGGAGCTCGGCCTGCTGACCAAGGCCGACGATCCGAGCCACAAGCAGAAGGCGATCTACAGCCTGACCGAGATGGCGATCACCCTGGTGCCGATCATGGCGCATCTCGGTGCCTGGGGGCGCGTATGGCTGCCGGTCAGCGAGGAGCTATCGATCCGCGCCGAGCTTCTGGAAAAAGGCGGCCCGCCGCTGTGGGAGCAATTCATGGACGAGCTGCGTCACGAGCATCTCGGCGCGCCGACGAAGACGCCGCCGGGCACGCCTGGCGTGCGGCAACAGCTGCAGGCCGCCTATGAGGCTGCGGTCTCGCGGAAGGCCGAGATCGCAGCAGGCTGACGCGAGGCAGGTTGAGGCGAGGAATAGGAACCTCGTCATCCCAGGGCGAAGCAGGAGCGAAGCTCCGTCGCCGAGACCCTGGGATCCATGGCGTTACTTCGACCGTAGCATGCAGCGGAGCAGAATTCAGCACCGCTGGCGAAGCGTCAAGGTCACGGCATGGATCCTATGGTCTGCGCCGCGTCGCTTCGCTCCTTGCTCCGCCATAGAATAGGATGACGAAGAGCTGGAGGTTTCCGCCTATCGCCACGAATGCGACTAATTGAGATTGATATCCCGGCTCGCCGACCGCATCGATACCGAGAAGCCGGCCAGCACATCGAACAGCGCGATGATCATCAGCGTGAAGAACACCGAATGCGCCGCGCCTTTCACCAGCAGGAACTCGACCAGGAAGGCGATGAAGACCAGCGTCGACAACAGATGATCCAGGATCGACGCATTGGTCGTGCGCACCGATTTTGAAATCTCGACGAACAGGAAGATCAACCCGATCAACACCATAAGGTCGCCGAGCGTCATCGAGAAGACGCCGCCCGACATCATGCGGAACGAGAACATTTCGGTGGTCCATGGATCGTCGCCGCCGCCGAACAATCCCAGCAGTCCGAGATTGTAGAGGACGAAGGGTACGATCAGCAGCGGGATGGCACCGAACATCTGGGGCGTCTCCAATGAGGCACCCTTTTGTAAAATCCGCCGCAGAGACGCCGTCAAGGCTTTTCGCCGCCCTGTCGAACACGCTCTAAGACCTAATGAAATAAGGATGTCAGCCGGTTGCCCGGCGCTTCGGCATCGAGTGCGATCCTGCCCGGTCAATCTGATCGCCAGACGCAAAAAGACCGGCCAGAGGCCGGTCCTTTGAAACGTCACAAACAGTGGAAGCTTCTCAGCTTTCCTTCGGCTCCAGGACCTGGCGGCCGCGATACATGCCGGTCTTCAGGTCGATATGGTGCGGGCGGCGCATTTCGCCGGAGTTCTTGTCCTCGACATAGGTCGGGGCCTTGAGAGCGTCGGCCGAGCGGCGCATGCCGCGCTTCGACGGAGAGGTTTTTCTTTTTGGAACGGCCATGGATATGCTCCACTACATGGTCAAAATGCCCCGGCACCCTCGCGAAAGGGCCGCACCGAGGCCATAATCTGAGAAAGTCGGGTGCCTATACACGCGTTGCTCGGTTTTGGCCAGCACCGCGGCGAATTTTTTTGAGCCGGTGACGCTTCGTCCTAATCGAGACAACCGACATAGGCGCCAGAGCGTCCGGCACGCCGCTCGATCAGATTGGCGAGCCGCCTGAGCCCCGGCCCGGGCCTCGCCGGATTGCGCGCGATCGGGTTGGGCAAGCTGACGGCAAGCAGTGCTGCCTGCCGGCGCGACAATTGCTTGGCCGAGACGCCGAAGTGATGCCGCGCGGCTGCCTCTATGCCGTAGATGCCCGGTCCCCATTCCGCGATGTTGAGATAGATCTCCATGATGCGCCGTTTCGACATCACCGCGTCGAAATAGACAGCTAAAGGCAGCTCGACCACCTTGCGCACGCTGCCCAGCGGCCGCGACCACAGGAAGAGATTCTTCACCGTCTGCATGGTGATGGTGGAGGCGCCGCGCGTCGCCTCGCCGGCAAGCGCATCGTCGACGACGCCGCGCAATTCGCCGAGGTCGACGCCGCGATGGAAGCAGAACTGCCCGTCCTCCGACATGATCACCGAATGTATGAGCACCGGCGCCATGTCGTCGATCGGCACCCAGCGCCGGTCGTATCCGGAAAAGGTCGCAAGATCCTTCAGCATCAGCGTCGAGACCGGATGCACGAAGGGCGGCAGATAGAGGAAGGTGAGCACCACCGGTATCGCCGCCAGCACGATCGCAACGACCAGGCAGCGCCGGCCGAGGCGCTTCAGACCGGCGCGGTTCAGGCGCCGTGGTCGCGCCATGTCCAGCCCTTCGATTTCATGATCGACGATCGGTTCCGTCAAGCCGCCCCCACCTGTGCCACTCGCCACTCCGGCATAATGGCGCGAGGCTTCTTGCGCAATGTCTGAGTGTCGGCTACCGGTCCCGGCCATGACGAAAGAGGACCAGATGGCCTTCGAATCCGCGCTTTTCGCGCGCGCCGCAGCAAGCGAGGCCCAGCTTAGGCAGGTCCTTGACGCGCGCCTGCTTTCCGGCGAGATCGCCAGGCCGGAACGGCTGATGGCGGCCATGCGCCATGGCGTGCTCAACGGCGGCAAGCGGCTCCGCCCTTTCCTGGTCATGGAAAGTGCCGCCCTTTTTTCTGCTGACGGCGAGGCGGCGCTGCGTGTCGCGGCGGCGCTCGAATGCGTGCATTGCTACTCGCTGATCCATGACGATCTGCCGGCGATGGACGACGACGATTTGCGCCGCGGCCAGCCGACGGTGCACAAGGCCTTCGACGAGGCGACCGCCATCCTTGCCGGCGACGCGCTTCTCACATTGGCCTTCGACATCATCGCCGACGAGGCGACCGCGCTGCCGGCCGAGCGTCGGGTGGCGCTCGTGCTGGCGCTTGCGCGTGCCGCCGGAGCCGGCGGCATGGTCGGCGGCCAGACGCTCGACCTCGAAGCCGAGCGCAAGCGCCCGGACGAGGCCGGCATCATCCGGCTGCAGGCCATGAAGACAGGCGCGCTGATCCGCTTCGCTTGCGAGGCCGGGGCCATCGTCGCCGGCGCGCCGGCCGCCGACCGCGAGCGGTTGGCCGAGTTCGGCTCGGCGATCGGCCTTGCCTTCCAGCTCGCCGACGACCTGCTCGACCTGACCGCGGATACGAAGCAGATGGGCAAGGCGACAAAGAAAGATGCAGCCGCCGGCAAGGCGACGCTCGCTGCGCTGCACGGCGCCGACTGGGCGCGCGAGCAGCTCCACGGCCTCATCGACCAGGCGCACGCGCTGCTTGACCCCTATGGCGAAGAGGCCGCGCTGCTGAAAGCCGCCGCGACCTTCGTGGCGACGCGCAATAGCTGAGGGCGGCGACCCTGAGCCGACTGTCGGCGCGATCGGGCAACTGCCCCTGCTCTGTTCAGGCAAATCCAGCGGCGAGAACTTGAACCGCCTCCTCCACGACAGCGCCCCTATTCGGCGGCCATTGCTACCCGCAGTTCCGGTTCCTCCGTCGAAACCTCGTGGATATCGTCCGCAATTGGGATCTCGTCGGCAGTCGGCTTGACGCGGAACCAGGCGGCATAGAGCGCGGGAAGGAAGAGCAGGATCAGCACCGTGCCGACCGCCGTGCCGCCGATCAGCGTATAAGCCATCGATCCCCAGAAGACGGAGTGCGTGAGGGGGATGAAAGCCAGCACGGCGGCAAGTGCCGTCAGGATCACGGGCCTCGTGCGTTGCACCGTGGCCTCGATGACGGCGTGATAGCCGTCAAGGCCGGCAGCACGGTTCTCCTTGATCTGTTCGGTCAGGATCAGCGTGTTGCGCATCAGGATGCCGGCCAGTCCTATCAGGCCCAGAATGGCGTTGAATCCGAAGGGCTGGTTGAAGGTGAGCAGCATCGGCACGACGCCGACAAGGCCGAGCGGTGCCGTCAGCATGACCAAAGACATCGTCGAGAAGGATCGCACCTGCAGCATGATGACGATCAGCATGGCGGCTATCATGGCCGGGAAGACCTTGCCTAACGCGGTGTTGGCCTTTTCAGCCTCCTCGATCGATCCGCCCAATTCGATGCGATAGCCGACCGGAAGGGATGCGATCAGCGGCTGAAGGGCCTTCATGATCTGCTTGGAAACCTCCGGAGGCTGAGTCGCCTCGTTGATATCTGAACGGATCGTGACGACAGGCGTGCGATCGCGGCGCTTCAGGATCGGCTCTTCCAGATGGATTTCCGAATGGCCGATCTGGTCGAGCGGAATCGAGCGGCCGTCCCGGCTCATCAGCGAGAAATCCGCCAGACGCGCCGGATCCAGCCGCTCGACGCCGGCGCTGCGCGCCACGATGGGGACATTGCGGATGTCCTCGCGGACCTGCGTGACGGGGATGCCGGTGAGCAGGAACTGCAGTTGCTGGCCCACCTCCGCCGGCGAGAGGCCGATGAGGTTCAGTCGATCCTGATCCGGGACGAAGCGAAGCACCGGCGCGCGGTCGCCCCAGTCGCGGTTGGCCTGCCGCACGTCGGGGACGCCCCGCATGATGTCGAGGGCCTTTTCGGAAATGCTGTAGAGTTGCTCGGGATCGGGTCCCATGACCCGGAATTCGACCGGGAACGGCGTGTAGGGGCCGAATACGAGCTGCGTGACGCGGACACGAGCCTCGGGTGCAAGCCCCTGCGCCACCGCCCCCCGGAGCCGGTGCTTCAACGCCTCGCGCGCCTCGGCGTTCGGGGTCAGCACGACAATCTTGGCGAAGGCAGGATCGGGCAGTTCCGGCGCCATCGCGAAGAAGAAGCGTGGAGCGCCCTGACCGACATAGCTGGTGACGATCTTGGCCTCGGGCTGGCTGTCCAGCCAATGCTCGAGCTTCTCGACCGTCGCGGTCGTCGTCTCGATGCCGGTGCCTTCCGGCAGGCGAACCTCGACAAGCACTTCCGGGCGGTCCGACGTCGGGAAGAACTGCTGCTTGAGGGAGCCCATTCCGACGACGGAAATCGCGAAGGCGATGCCGACGATACCGCAGGTGACGAACTTGTGGCGCACGGCAAAGGTGATGAGCCGCCGCAGGCGCCGGTAATTCGGCGTGTCGTAGATAGCGTGGTGACCGCCTTCGACCGGTTTGATCGCGGGCAGCATCTTGACGCCGAGATAGGGCGTGAAGACCACCGCGACGATCCAGGAGACGATGAGGGCGAACCCCACGACCCAGAAGATGTTGCCGGCGTATTCGCCGGCCGTGGAGCGCGCGAAGCCCACCGGCAGGAAGCCGGCGATCGTCACGAGTGTTCCCGACAGCATCGGCGCCGCGGTGTGGCTCCACGCATAGGCTGCCGCCTTGATGCGGTCCATGCCCTCTTCCATTTTCACCACCATCACCTCGATGGCGATGATGGCGTCGTCCACCAGCAGACCAAGCGCCAGAATAAGGGCGCCGAGCGTGATTCGATCGAAGAACCGGCCGGTCTCCAGCATGATGAGGAACACGACGGCGAGCGTCAGCGGGACGGCAGCCGCCACGACGATGCCGACGCGCCAGCCCATGCTGAGCAGGCTGATCAGCAGCACGACGCCGAGCGCCATCGCGAACTTCAACATGAACTCGTCAACCGCCGAGGTGATGTTCACGGCCTGATCGGACACCTTGTCGAGCGTCATTCCGAGCGGCAACGTCTTTGCGATGGCCGCCGTCCTGTCCTCCAGCGCCTTGCCGAGCGCGCGACCATCCCAGCCCTCCTGCATAACGGCCGCGAGCATGATTGTGGGCTCGCCCTGGCGCCGGATGAGGTAAGTGGGAGGGTCTTCATAGCCGCGGCTGACCTCGGCGATGTCGGAGAGCTTCAGCGTCCGCCCCGCAGCGACAATCGGCGTGTCGGCGATCGCCTGAACGCTGTCATAAGCGCCGTCGACCCGGATGAAGAGCCGCGGCCCCTGGGTGTCGATCGAGCCTGCCGGCGTGACGGTGTTCTGCCGCTGCAAGGCGGCGAGGATGTCCTGTGCCGATACGCCGAGGGTAGCCAGCTTGGCGTAGGAAAACTCGACGAATATCTGTTCGGGACGTTCACCAAGGATGTTGATCTTCTTGACGCCGGGCACGTGCAGGAGGTCCTGGCGGATCACCTCGGCCTGCCTCGCCAGCTCACGCATCGGCATGCCCTTGGCCTTCAGCGCGTAAAGGGCGAAGCTCACATCCGAATATTCGTCGTTGACGAACGGGCCATAGACGCCGGACGGCAGGTTGCGGGCTTCATCTCCAAGTTTCTTGCGGGCCTGGTAGAACTCCTCCTGCACGACGGATGGCGGCGTGCTGTCCTTCAGCGTGAGCGTCATATACGCGTAGCCCGGCCGTGCGGTCGTCTCCACCCGGTCGTACCAGGTCAGTTCCTGAAGCCGCTTCTCCAACGGTTCGGCGACAAGGTCCTGCATCTCGCGCGCCGTCGCGCCCGGCCACGCCGTCGTGACCGTCAGGGTCTTGATGGTGAAGTTGGGGTCCTCCGCTCGCCCGAGCATGACGAAGGCGTAGGCGCCGGCGGCCACCAGCAGGAGGATGAAGAACAGGGTGACGGCGCGTTCGCGGACGGCGATCGCGGAAAGATTGAGGTTCATCGGTTTCCACTAGCTCACAATTTGTTCGGCGACGGCCTCTTCGAGACCAGCTGCCGCTTGGACGGCAAGACCGCGGGCAGCCGCTTGTGAATCGTAAAATTCCTCGAGTGCGTAGACTCTGCCCCACCGCAGGGTGAACACGTGGAGGCCACGGTTGACGTACGACGCGTCGCCGTTGAGCAGCGTTGCGGTGCCGTCCCACTGGGCAAACGCTGTGGTATGCCACGGCCAGCCCTTCACCCAGATGTGGTTGACCGTGAGATGGAGCGTGGGCAGGACACGGCCGAGGCGCTCAAACCAGCGGCGCAGAGCTTCTTTGTCGTGGCGCTCACCACCAAGCGCGTGGGCTCCGGAAACCCGGTGATGGACATGCGGCGCGAGTGCTTTCACCGCCGCATCCCAGCGATGGTTGTTGACGTGGTCGAAGGTCTTTCGGATCTCTTTCTTGACAATGTAACTGTATATCATTGGACTTCTCCAACGGCGAACGCGGAAAGATTGAGGTTCATCGTCAGTTGCCTCCGCTTCCAGGCGCAGTCCTGACGCGGGCGCCCTCCTGCAGGAGATGAGCGCCGAGCGAAACGATCCGATCACTGGAGTTCAGTCCGCTGACCACAGCGGTTTCGCTGGTTACACGAACAAGCTGGACAGGCTGGAAGTGCACGGTCGACGCGGCGCTGTCCAGGACCCAAACGCCGGTCTTCTTGCCGTCGTCGAGCACGGCTCCCAGTGGCACCTGGACCTCCGGCTGGCTCGCCTGGGTTGCAAGCCGAATGGTTACCGTCGCGCCAAGCGGCGCTGCCGCGGCCTCACCATCGAGCACATAGCGGGCCTCATAGGTGCGGGTCTGGGCATCGGCAGAGTTGGATAATTGTCGCAGATGTGCCGTATGGCGGTGCTCAACATCCCCATATACGCTGGCCTCGGCCGCCGAGCCGATCGCCGGCCGGATCGTCTCGGGGAGCGCGACCACCGCTTCGCGGGGGCCGGCCTTGGCGATCCGGACCACCGGCTGGCCGGCAGGGACGACCTGCCCCGGCTCACCGAGCGTTTCAACCACCGTTCCATCGGCGTCCGCCACCAGGACTGCGTAGGTCGCCTCATTCTCAGCGACCTTCGCGTCAGCCTGGGCGGCGGCGAGCTGGGCCGCGGCAGTATCCAGCGCGGCCTTCGCCTGTTCGTACCGCTGCCGCGGGACCCAGCCATCTTTCAGCAGATTGGCGTATCGCCGTTCATCCGGTTCTGTCTGAGCAACGATCGCACGCGCGGCAATAACGGCATTGCGCTTTCCCGTGAGCGCGAGGCGAAGGTCAGTGTCGTCGATCCGCATCAGCGGCTGACCGGCCTTGACCTCCTGGCCGACATCCACCAGCCGCTCCACGATCTTGCCCGGTACGCGGAAGCCGAGATTGCTCTGCACCCTCGCCCCGACGATGCCGGTGAAGCCGCGTTCTGATCCGCTCACCCGCGCTGCCGCCGACAGCCTGACGATAGGCGGTTCCTGCCGCGGGTCGCCCACGGTGGAAGCCTCCTGAGCGGGATTGGCAAACGTGACGAATGCCGTCGCCCCCGACACCGCGATCGCCCCTGATGCCGTGATCAGAACCGCGCCCAGCATAATAACCGGTCTCTTTTTCATGCCCATCGCCTCATGTCGAAATAGATTGCGTTCGTGCCCTGTGCCGTGGTCCTGCTGCCGCCTGCACGGCCGGTCAGTTCATGGTCATCGGCTCTCGCGTGGGCACGTCGTTCCCGGACGACACCGTCACCTTCCCGCCGGATCTCGAGAACGCGTAGGGCGAGCCCTGGTGGCCCGGCATTGAAAACGCCACGGAGTCCCCGTTGGCGAGGCCCATCACGACGCGGAGCGGATCGCCCCCAGCCTTCGGCGCGAAGGTGGCGGTGACCTCCAGGAGGCTGCCGTCGACCGGGACGTAGTAGGCCACCATGTCGAGGCGGCCCTCGTGCAGGCTGCCGCCTTCGATCGGGCGTCCGATGGTGACTTCTTCGGCAAGCGCCGGCGTCGCGACAAACAGTGCGGCTAAAAGCGATGCACCTAGGGTTCTGCGGATCATCTCGTATCTCCTTTTTTAGATTGTGCTCGAACTCTATACCAGATAGATTTCGAACGCAATCTAAAAAGAATGCTGAGATGCATCCAGCCCGCGTCAAACCGCCGCACCTATCAGCGTGGCGAGCCGTCTATTCGGGCAAACCGCCGGAGTCGCCGGAAACAGTGTGGAAGGAGCGTTGCCCAGGATCATCTCGTACATTTTCTTGATAGATTGCATTCGCCCTCTATATTGAGTTATAGATTTTGTACGCAATCTAAATGGAGATCGACGATGCGCGTGAGCCGCATTCAGGCTGAGAAGAACCGGGAAACCGTGATCGACGTGGCAAGCCGCCTTTTCCGGGAGCACGGCTTTGACGGCATCGGCCTTAAGGACCTGATGAAGGGCGCCGGGCTGACCCAAGGCGCTTTCTACAAACAGTTCGCATCAAAGGAGGACCTGGCGGCGCAGGCGTCCCGGCGGGCGATGGAGAGCGCCACACACCGATGGTCGGCCGCGATCGCCGAGAATCCCGACGATCCGCTTGGCGCGGTGACCGCGTTCTACCTCAGCATGGATCATCGCGGAGAAAGAAGGGACGGCTGCCCAGTTGTGGCGCTCGGCTCGGATGCCGCCAGGCAGGGCAGCGACGTGAAAGCGTCATTCGAGGCCGGGATCAGGGAATACCTCGAGCTGCTCGGTGGTTGGGTTGGCGCTACCGGCGCCGAAGAGCCCAGCGATAAGGCCATGGCCATTCTCTCGACCATGGTCGGTGCGGTCGTCCTCTCACGGACAGTGAACGACGAGCGGCTGTCAAAGCAGTTCCTGCAAGCGGCCGCAAAGAGCGTGCTGAGGACGTCGTCTGCCGTGGATGTGCAACCGGGGCCGCGCCAATGACGCAGGTTTCTGTGACTTGCCTGATCGTGCGTAAGCAGCCGTAGGGCCCGCCCTCTCAGCGCGAACTGGGCAAGGCGGAACCCATGCCGTCCAGGACCATCCCATCGCGTGGGGCAGACCCTCGCGGCACAAGCAGTTTTGATTGGAGAGTAAATGCGACGGGTTGTTGTTACAGGCATGGGCGCGGTCACGCCCCTTGCCGCCGACGTCGAAACGTCCTGGTCGCGTCTGCTGGCCGGTCGCTCGGGCATCCGCAGACTTGCGGACGATGTGGTCGAAGATCTGCCGGCGAAGGTCGGCGGGGCGGTTCCCTCGCTGGAAGAAGATCCGGCCGCCGGCTTCGATCCGGACGCCGTCCTGCCGCCGAAGGATCAGCGCAAGGTAGACCGATTCATTCTCTTTGCGCTGGCAGCGGCAAAAGAGGCGCTCGCCCAGGCAGGATGGGCGCCCGTCTCGGAAGCGGATCGCCTGCGCACGGCCACGATCATCGCGTCGGGTATCGGCGGGTTCCCAGCCATAACCGAGGCAGTACGGACGGTCGACCTGCGCGGCGTACGCCGGCTGTCGCCTTTCACGGTGCCGTCCTTCCTGGTGAACCTCGCGGCGGGCCACATCTCGATCCGCCATGGCCTCAAAGGTCCGCTCGGCGCGCCGGTGACAGCGTGCGCGGCCGGCATCCAGGCGATCGGCGATGCGGCTCGTCTTATCCGCGCGAATGAAGCCGACATCGCCGTGTGCGGCGGCACTGAAGCGTGCATGAACACCGTCAGTCTGGGTGGCTTTGCAGCGGCACGCTCGCTCTCAACCTCGTTCAATCACCGCCCTGACCAAGCCTCGCGTCCTTTCGACATGTCGCGGGACGGTTTCGTCATGGGCGAAGGAGCCGGCGTGCTGGTCATCGAAGAATTGAGCCATGCGCTTGCGCGCGGCGCGAAACCGCTCGCCGAACTCGTCGGCTATGGCACCACGGCGGATGCTCATCACGTCACTTCCGGTCCCGAGGACGGCGATGGTGCGCGCCGTGCCATGGAGATCGCAATTGCCCAAGCCGGCATTTCACCACGTGAGGTTCGCCATCTCAACGCGCACGCGACCTCTACGCCGGTTGGCGACCTGGGAGAAATCGAAGCGATCAAGAGGCTCTTCGGCACGGATTTTTCGATAGCCGTCAGCGGAACGAAATCGGCGACCGGACACCTGCTCGGAGCCGCCGGCGGGCTTGGAGCCATCTTCACAATCCTGGCGCTCAGGGACCAGGTGGCACCGCCCACCCTCAATCTGAGCGCGCCTGATCCGGCAGGTGACGGAATCGACTTCGTCGCAAACGAGCCCCGGCCAATGGAGATGGACTACGCGATCTCCAATGGTTTCGGCTTTGGCGGCGTGAATGCCAGCGCCTTGTTCAGACGATGGACCACCCGGTGAACCGACGCGAGGGCCAGAGGCGCTTAGGTACCTTCGCTCCGACCTTTCATGCTTCTCCACGCCGATCCAACGCAAAGAAGGAAATGATTTCCATGAACAAGACCAATCCTGGCGTAGCCCTGGTTACCGGGGCATCTTCCGGCATCGGGCGCGCGACGGCCAAAGCCTTGCAGAGCGCGGGCTTTCGCGTATTCGGAACCAGCCGCCGCGGAGCCGCCGAAAGCTCAGACGGCATTACCATGTTGACCTGCGACGTGACCGACGACGCGTCCGTTGCGAAAATGGTCGATGACGTTCTGGCTAAGGCCGGACGCATCGACCTGCTTGTCAACAATGCCGGCATGGGTCTGTTTGGCGGCGCGGAGGAGTCCTCGATCGCCCAGGCCCAGGCGCTGTTCGACGTGAACGTCTTCGGCGTTTTCCGCGTGACCAACGCGGTGTTGCCGGCAATGCGACGCCAAGGGAAGGGCAGGATCGTCAATTTGAGCTCAGTGCAAGGGTTCATCCCCGCTCCCTATTTCGCGCTTTACGCGTCGACCAAACATGCCGTCGAGGGTTATTCCGAATCGCTCGATCACGAATTGCGCACCTTCGGCATTCGCGTTTCGTTGGTGGAGCCCGCCTATACCCGTACGTCGTTCGAGGAGAATCTCGCCGCCGGCGACCAGTCGCTTGATATCTATGACTCCGCGCGCGCTGGCATGACCATAGCCGTGCGGAAGGCGATGGAAAAAGGCGATGCTCCCGAGGTTGTAGCCAAGACCGTTTTGGCCGCTGCGATCGATCCCGCTCCGAAGAGGCGCTATGCGGCGGGAAAAATGGCGCGCCAGGTCAGTTTCCTGCGCCGTTTCGTCCCCGCCTCCGCATTCGACAAGAGCCTGCGAAAGCAGCTCGGGCTGCCGGTCTGACGCCGGCATCAACAAACATCCTGTTTCGGTCGAATCGGCGGTAGTGCAGGCACGTTTTCAGGCGGTTGCGCTTTTGGCAGCGCGCGAAGAACGCGCGCATCTCTCAGGCGCCCGATGCCACCACCAACGAAATCTTAATGTAAATCAAGCGTAATCCCGGCCGTTAAGATTGTGCGTATGGGTTGGGGTTGCGCATGCCGGAATATTCCTCCTTCATCCGGTCGATCCGGGTCCGCTACATTTCGGGATTGCTTGTCTTCGCGCTGGCCTCGGCCGCCGTGATGTTCGCGCTCAACCGCGTGAATTCATACCGCCACGAGGTCGATGCCTTGAGCGGCAATTTCGTCATCTTCTCGCGTGACCTTCGCAACGCCACCAATTTCGCCGAGACGACCGGAACGGCCTGGCGGGCCGAGACCCGCGATGCGCTGACCGCCGCAGCGCGCGGCCATTCCGAACGTCTGATGGGCGAGATCGAGGTGCTCAACGCGCAGCTCGCGGCGATCAGGCCGCGACTGTCGAAGAACACCCTCAACGCGCTGGAGTCCGCTTCGGTGAACGCCGACCTGTTCTGGTCGGCGCGCGACATGGTGCGCAACTTCAACGTGATGTCGGTGGCCCAGAAGGTCGACGAATGGAGCTACCGCGAGATCCGCAACCAGAACGATCTTTTCGCCCAGCCGATGCTGGTGCGCGCGCGCACCGCGCTCGACGCCGAGCGGCATCTCGCCGACGCCTCCAGCGACAGGCTGCTGCTATGGGCGAGCGGCCTGCTGATCGCCGTGCTCGCCATTGCCGCGATGTGGATCTTCCGGCCGATGGAGAATGCGATCCGCCGCGCCTTCGCCGAAACCGCCGCGTCGCTGTTCAAGGCCGAGGCCGCCGACCGCGCCAAGTCCGAATTCCTCGCCAATATGAGCCATGAGATCCGCACGCCGATGAACGGCGTGCTCGGCATGGCCGAGCTTCTCGCCAAGACCGAGCTGACGCCGCGCCAGAAGACCTTCACCGACGTCATCGTCAAATCCGGCAACGCGTTGCTCACCATCATCAACGACATCCTCGATTTCTCCAAGATCAATGCCGGTCAGCTGACGCTCGACCCTGCCCCCTTCCGCCTGGCCGAAGCGGTCGAGGACGTGGCGACGCTGGTGTCGGCCCGCGTCGCCGAAAAGAACCTCGAGCTCATCGTGCGCGTCGATCCGCGCCTGCCGGCCTTCGTCGTCGGCGACGCCGGGCGCTTCCGCCAGATCGTCACCAACCTGCTCGGCAATGCGGTGAAGTTCACCGAGAAGGGGCATGTGCTGATCGATGTCGGCGGCGATGTCGTCGACGGCGTAGTCCAGCTCAAGGTCCGCGTCGAGGACACCGGAATCGGCATTCCGGCCGAAAAGCTGCAAAGCGTGTTCGAGAAGTTCGCCCAGGTCGACGGCTCGTCCACCCGTCGTCACGAAGGCACCGGGCTCGGCCTCGCCATCTCCGCCCGCCTCGTCGACCTTATGGGCGGCAAGATCGGCGTCGAAAGCGAGATCGGCCGCGGCTCGGTCTTCTGGTTCGCCGTGCCGCTGCGGGCGCACAGCCAGGATGGGCGCAACGAGATCGTGCCGGTCGACGTCACCGGCGCCCGCGTGCTGGTCATCGACGACAACCCGGTCAACCGCGAGATCCTGCTGGAGCAGCTCAGAAGCTGGAGCTTCGACTGCGCCGCGGCCGAAAGCGGCGCCGTCGGCCTCGCCTTCCTCGACCGCGCCTACCAGCTCGGCGCCTCGGTCGACTGCATCATCCTCGACTACCAGATGCCCGGCATGAACGGCGCCGATGTCGCCAAGGCGATCGCCGCCGACGGCCGCCTCTCCTCCATTCCGGTCGTGCTCTTGACCTCGGTCGACCAGGTCGATTTCGGCAAGATGGTGATCGACTTCGGCATCGTCGCGCATCTGACCAAGCCGGCGCGTTCGGCGGTGCTGCTCGGCACTGTGATCTCCGCCATCCAGAAGGCGCGCACGCAAGGCGCCAAGGCGCATTTCGTGCGCGAGCCGGTGGTGGCCCAGCCAGCCCCGCCAGCCTTCACCGTCATCCGCGGCCCGGCCGTTCCGGTCCCCGCCGCGCCGGAATCGACTGCAGCGCCGAGCGGCCCGATCGATATCCTGATCGCCGAGGACAATGACGTGAACCAGCTGGTCTTCGGCCAGATCCTCAACGGCCTCGGCCTCAGCTACCGCATCGCCGGCAATGGCCGCACCGCGGTCGAGATGTACCGCTCGCTGCAGCCGCGGCTGGTGCTGATGGACGTCTCCATGCCGGAGCTGAACGGCTATGAGGCGACCCGCGCCATCCGCGCGATCGAAGAGCAGAACGGCAGCCATACGCCGATCATCGGCGTCACCGCCCACGCGCTCAAGGGCGACCGCGAGAAATGCATCGAGGCCGGCATGGACGACTACCTGCCGAAGCCGGTTTCCCCCGACCGCCTCGGCGCCAAGATCGGCACCTGGCTCAGCGAGACGGTGGCGGCGAAGACGGCGTAGGGCAATCCTGGCTGCTGGTTTGGCGGATCAGCGCAGCCGGCCGATCGGAATGATTTCCGGCGAGGTCGCGACATAAGGCGCGCCCTGCCAGTCGCCGAGCCACTGCTCAACCCGCAGTCCAGCGTCATCCACCATCCTGGCAAGACCTTCTTTCCTGGGGAAAGCGATCTTGGATTCGGCGCCCAGAACCGGTCTGCCACCTGGAATTTCATAGAAGGTCGAATAGGTAACAACGCCGGTGGCGGCAACATGTTTGGCATCATACCAAGCCTTGACGGCGCCGAGGCTAGGATGCGCCACCACCCGTTCTGAGCGCTGCGGCGTCCATTCCCGCCACATCTCCATGGCGGGATTGCGAGTGTCGAAAATGAAACGTCCATCGGGAGCAAGATGACTGGCGATGGTGCGCAGCACGGCGCTCTGGTCTTCTTCTGTCAGAAAGACTTGAAACGAATGCCCGGTCAGCAGCAACAGATCGAAGCGTCGTCCGAGCCGAACCGTTCGCGCGTCGGCCTCGACCCACTCGACCCTGTCACCGCCGGTCCTATGCCGCGCGACGTCGAGCATAGCCGATGCAGGTTCAACGCCGGTGACACTGCACCCTTCGGACAGTTCCGCAGCCAGTTGACCAGTGCCACAGCCGAGATCGAGGACCGAGCCGCCATTTCTGGCAAGACTGACGCAGTATCTGAAATCGGCGCGGCCTTCCTGGTTCTCGACGTCGTAGAACTGGACGAACTCGGGATCGCTGTAGAGTCTGTCGGTCATGGCGGGCGCCTATAACCGAAATTTCTGCTGGATGCGACTGCGGGCTTGCGATTTGGCCGCTACCTATTGCGCATCACCACACACGCGCCGCCGACGCTATGCAGCTTGCCGCAGATGCCGTTCGCCTCGGCGCGCGAGTCGGCGCCGATCCTGACTGCGTAGATGCCGCGTCGGCCGATCGGCGTGCGCACGCGGCTGACCACCGGATCACGGCTGGCCAGCAGCGCCGGGAACCGGCCACGCACGCGCAGCCACTGACCGATTGCGGCGGAGCGGCGGAAATTGCCGGCCACCTGCACGCCCCATGGTTTGACGTTGATCGAGGCCATGGCGACGGTCTGCGACATGATCACCGGCAGCCTGCGGCAGGCGATCGCAAAGCTCGTCTTCGGATCGAGCGGCTGGATGGCGCCGGCATAAGCAGTGTCCGAGAACTTGTCGACCGGCTCGCCCATGACGTCGAAGACATAGCTCTCGGTCTCCATCGGCAGGAAACCACCTGAGCTGAGCCAGCGCGACACGCGGTTCTCGCCGGCATTGTAGGCGGCCGCAGCCAAGCCGAGATTGCCGTAGCCCACCTTCATCTCGGCAAGATATTTCGCTGAAGCCGGGATGGCCTGCTCGATGTCGAAGGGATCGGCGAGCCCGCGCAGCTTGGCGGTGCCCGGCATGAACTGCGCGATGCCTTCGGCGCCGACCGGGCTGACCGCATTGGGGTCGAAGCGGCTCTCCTTCCAGATCAGCCGGGCGAAGAAATCCTTGGGGAGGGCGTTCTTGTCCGCCTGGGTCTCGATCAGATCGCAGACGCGGCCGATCAGCCGTTTGGCGGCCGATTGCGGCGGGTCGGCCAGCGCTTTACCGGCCCAGCCCAACCCACAAAGCAGGATAAGCGTCGCTCTCAGCAAACGACGCATCGGCTCATTCCGCGGCAGCTTTGCCGTGTCCGTACCGCTGCTCGATATAGTCGGCGACCATTTTTTCGAAATCCTGCGCGATCGAGGGACCGCGCAGCGTCGCCGCCTTCTTGCCGTCGATGAAAACCGGCGCCGTCGGCGTCTCGCCGGTGCCCGGCAAAGATATGCCGATATCGGCATGCTTGGATTCGCCTGGGCCGTTGACGATGCAGCCCATCACCGCAACCTTGAGATTCTCGACGCCGGGATATCTCTCGCGCCACACCGGCATGTTCTTGCGGATGTCGGCCTGAATGCTCTGGGCCAGCTCCTGGAACACGGTGGACGTCGTGCGGCCGCAGCCGGGGCAGGCCGCGACGATCGGCACGAACTGCCGGAAACCCATCGTCTGCAGCAATTCCTGCGACACCTGCACCTCGCGGGTGCGGTCGCCGTTCGGCTCCGGCGTCAGCGAGATGCGGATCGTGTCGCCGATGCCCTGCTGCAACAGGATGCCCATCGCAGCCGAAGAAGCGACGATGCCCTTGGTGCCCATGCCGGCTTCGGTCAGGCCGAGATGCAACGCGTGGTTGGAACGCGTCGCAAGCTCGGTATAGACGGCGATCAGGTCCTGCACGCCGCTGACCTTGGCCGACAGGATGATCCTGTCGCGGCCGAGCCCGATCTCTTCGGCCATCTCGGCCGAAAGGATCGCCGACTGCACGATCGCCTCGCGCATGACTTCCTGCGCGGTGCGCGGCGAGCCCTGGGCCTGGTTGTCGTCCATCAGCCGGGTCAGGAGCTCCTGGTCGAGCGAGCCCCAGTTGACGCCTATGCGCACCGGCTTGTCGTATCTGATCGCCATCTCGACGATCGCCGCGAACTGGCGGTCCTTCTTGTCCTTGAAGCCGACATTACCGGGATTGATGCGGTATTTCGCCAGCGCCTCGGCGCAGGCCGGATGATCGGCCAGCAGCTTGTGCCCGATATAATGGAAATCGCCGACCAGCGGCACGTTGACGCCGAGCCTCAACAGTCTCTCCCGAATGCGCGGCACCGCTGCGGCGCTCTCGTCGCGGTCGACGGTGATGCGCACGATCTCCGAGCCGGCACGATGCAGCGCCGCGACCTGGGCGACGGTCTGGTCGACATCGGCGGTGTCGGTATTGGTCATCGACTGCACGACGACCGGCGCACCGCCGCCGACCATCACGCCGCCGACATCGACGCCGACCGATGCGCGGCGCGGGAAAGGAGAAGAAAAATATCCGGTCATGGCCGGCCGCCTTTAGCTTGGAGCAGAAAGATGCTCAAGGGTCCGGGCATGAGGTGGAGGAGCAAGGAAGGCTTGTCAATGGCGATGGGCGGGCGACC
>NZ_RQXT01000060.1 GCF_003863365.1 Mesorhizobium tamadayense
CGCCGGCATCTCCATCGTACTCAGGGCGCTCGAGGCTCCAATCCGGCAGATCGCCGAAAATGCCGGCGTCGAGGGGTCGGTCGTCGTCGGCAAGCTCTCCGACAGCAAGGATCACAATCGAGGTTTCGATGCCCAGAACGAGGTCTATGTCGACATGATCAAGGCCGGCATCGTCGACCCGGCCAAGGTGGTGCGCACGGCGCTGCAGGATGCCGGCTCGATCGCTGCGCTCTTGATCACCGCCGAAGCCATGATCACCGACATTCCGGCCAAGGATACCGCGCCTTCACCCGGCGGCGGCATGGGCGGAATGGGATACTGAGACCGACCGTGGCGTCAGGAGCAGCCCGTGCGTGAGCCCACGCTGCTTCCGGTATTCGGCAGGCTTGGGGTCAAGCCGCCGGTCGCCATTGCGGCGACGCCGGCCATATCCAGAAGAATGAAGAACGTGGTAGCTCGCATACGGGAGGGCCTCTCGGCGCACGGGGGCCTGGCTTTGAAGCTGGGCGTGGTGCTGTGGACAGTTGTTGTCCTGGCGGCGGTGTTTTTCATTCTGCAGGCCTGAACCGATCGATATCGTCGGTGGCGGGCGAAAACGAAAGGACGCGAATATGGCAAACCGCTACGCGCTTCGCATGGACCATCCGGACAGTTGGACCGTTTTCGATGTCTTCACCGGCCAGCCCGCCGAGTCCGATCACAAGATCATGGTCGGTATCAATGCCGGCGAAGCGGACGAGATGGTCGGCCGGCTGAACGATCAAGACGCCAAGCGGCGGGAAGAAGCCGGCCGCTGACTTGCATATCCTGCGCGACGCCTTCAGAACATCGGTCATCGAAAATCAGATCCCTGAGGATCCGTGGCAAGTATACGACCGCGCTTTTGATCCGCGACTATACCGGCAATTCCGATTTTGAATTGGCACTGCTGGCCTGGATCGTACGAAACTAACTTTATCGCCGTGCATAAGTTGCCGGAGCGGACATCCCCTCCGCGCCTGCCTTCATCTTTACCTGAAAGGGACAATGTCCATGAGATTTATGAAAACCCCGGACGCTCCGGTCGTAACGATCGAGCCGATCGTCAAGTCTCCGAAAGTCCTTTCAACGCGGCTGGCGATCAGAAGCGACGAAGCCGCAAGACGAAAGATCGCCGATACCGACGGCACAGTGCGGCGGGCGCGTCAACTTGCGGAAAGCAACCGCCTGATTTGATGCGCCTACGTCCGCTTTGTTGGCTATTATCGACCGCATCATCCGTTGCGCGGCGCCGAACATTGGGGTCGACCTAGGTCGGGTGCCGGGCTACCTCATTGCTTAAAGCAGTACTCGCGGTGCCATTGCAGGAAACGAGGGTGCGGGCGCTCAAACTGTCGGTTCGGCGAGAGCGCGCGGCGCGTCTTGTTTATGAACCCCTGCACGCTGTCGAGGTCGTTGACCTGTCGCGAGATCAGGATTTCCAGGTCGTCGGAAAGGCTGATCAATCCGCGATCGTACATCCAGTGCGCTGTGCCGGACAACGCAATCCTTAGCGAGCGCAGATTTTGCCGGCGCGTTCGCAACGAGAACAGCTCCCGCTCTTTGGAGTTGGCTGCTGCCCTAGGATCTAGAACGCGCCGAAGACATAAGATACTCCTAATATTACGGAGGGTCACTTAGGATGTGACGCCGGTCCGCCTGACGAGCGGCCGCCCGTCAGGCAGCCGGCCGGATGTTTTGGTTCACCCGGAAGAGGTTGTTCGGGTCGTATGTCTTCTTCAACGTAGCCAGGCGCTCGTAGTTGTCGCCATAAGCCGCCTTGAGCCTTGCATCGCCCTCGTCATCCATCATGAAGTTCAGGTAGGCGCCACCCAGATCGAACGGATGCACCGCCTCCCAATAGGCCTTGGTCCACCGCGTCACCGGCCCCGCTTTCTGTGGGTCCGGATCGATCCCTGCGATAACCATCGACCAGGTCGCATCACGGCAATTCCAAGCTGTCTCGTCTTTGCCGATGCGATGGACGGCGCCATCGATCGGGTAGAGATGCATGAGCGATAGCTCGCTCGGCGTCTTCGCCGCCTGCTTGAGATGAGCGTCAATCGCCGCGTCAGACAGTGTCTTGACGAAATCGCCCCGCCAATACCACTGCATCCCCTTCGGGTAGAGGCCGTCGAACATGCTCTGCACGGCGGGATAGGGCATCGTTCCCATCCAATTGAACCAAGGCGCGGGGAGCGCATCGATGAGCGGGGCTAGAGCCTCCCTCCCCTTTTCCTCCGGACCGCTATAGCAACACATCAGGAGACACATCCGCTTTCCCCAAAACTCTTCCGGAAACGGCGCGCTCGAGAGGATCGTCTTGAGCCCGAGGAAGATCCCGAGTTCCTCGGGCGCGTCCGGCAGGAACTCGCGATAACGCTGCATGATGGTGCGGGCGTTTTGTTGATCAAATGCGATCGGCCCCGC
The DNA here is from genome assembly GCF_003863365.1 of Mesorhizobium tamadayense. Lineage (GTDB taxonomy): Bacteria > Pseudomonadota > Alphaproteobacteria > Rhizobiales > Rhizobiaceae > Mesorhizobium > Mesorhizobium tamadayense. Next base: position 2,449 of record NZ_RQXT01000060.1, read on the forward strand.
AAAGACCATGTTGACCCGGTGAAGCTGGAACACAAAACTGGTGACGACGCCGAAATTGCCGCCACCGCCACGCAGCGCCCAGAACAGATTGGGGTCCCGTTCCTTGCTGGCGGTGACGAAGCTGCCGTCGGCAAGCACGACATCGGCCTCGATCAGATTGTCGATGGTCAGGCCGTATTTGCGCGTCAGATAGCCGTGGCCGCCACTCAGCGTCAGTCCGGCGATCCCGGTGGTCGAGATGATGCCCGCCGGTACAGCCAACCCAAAGGCATGGGTGGCGTGGTCGACGTCGCCCTGAGTGCAGCCCGCGCCTACCCGCGCCGTACAGGCGTCCGGATCGACGCGCACGCCGTTCATCGCCGACAGGTCGATCACCAGACCGTCGTCGCAGCTTCCTAATCCCGGTCCGTTATGGCCGCCGCCACGTACCGCAACCAGCAACTTGTTGTCGCGGCCGAAATTCACCGCTGTTATCACGTCGGCGACGTCGGCACAGCGAGCGATAATGAGCGGCCGCTTGTCGATCATGCCGTTGTACAGCTTGCGGACCTCGTCATAGCTGGCGTCGCCGGTGCGGATGACTTCTCCCCGCAGGCTTGCCGCGAACTTGGTGATGTCTTCGTCGTTCATGATATTCCTCCCTACCGAACCTGTCGGCCGGTCGATGAACGCTAGTTCCCTGGGGTGTTCCCGCAAATGCCACATCGTCCAATTCTATTGCCCGATCGTTCAGAGTAGGATCACGCATATGCGCGCTTGCTCATATGGCCATATTGCTGGATAGTTGGAGATGTGCGGCCGAAAAACTCGTCATTAAGGGAGTAGTCGATCGTTTCCGGAGGTGTAGTGCATGGATGTCCTATCCGATGTGCTCCGAGCCGTTCGCCTGACGGGTGCGATCTATTTCGATATCGACGCCAGTTCTCCCTGGGTCGGTGAATCGCCGGGGACCGCCGAGATTGCCGCCGCCATCATGCCGGAGGCTGAGCACGTCATTTCCTTTCATGCCGTGATGTCTGGATCGTGCTGGGCCGCGCTGGGAGACGATTCTGTGTCCGCAGTACGCGTGAACGCCGGTGATGTTGTCGTCTTTCCTGGGGGCGCTCCGAATGTCATGAGTTCCTCGCCTGGGGCGCGGGGCGAACCCAACATGGCGATGTATTATCGGCCAATAGATGAGCACCTGCCGTTCGCAGTGGTTCATGGCGGTGGTGGAGACGAGCGGACCCGGTTCATTTGCGGGTACCTTGGCTGCGATGCGCGTCCATTCAATCCCCTGCTCGCCGCGTTGCCGGCCATATTGTGCGCCCGCAAACCTGCCGACGGCAGCAGCTGGGTTACTGACCTGTTTCGCCAGGCGCTGGCTGAGGGTGGCAGCGGGCGCGCCGGTGGCGAAACGGTCCTCGCCAAGTTGAGCGAATTGATGTTTGTCGAGGTCATCCGCGGCTATCTTGAGACCCTGCCAGAGGACTCGCGTGGGTGGCTGTCCGGCCTTCGCGATCCGCACGTCGGCGAGGCGCTCCGACTCATTCACGCACGCCCTACGGAGGAATGGACATTGGACCGTCTCGCCCGCGACGTAGGGCTCTCGCGCACTGCATTTGCGAGCCGCTTTAGCCACTACGTCGAGGTCTCGCCCATGCAGTATCTTGCTCGCTGGCGTCTGCAGCTGGCGGGACGCCTGCTCGAACGGCCCGATGTCAGCATCGCGCAGGTGGGAGCTGAGGTCGGCTACGAGTCGGAGGCCGCGTTCAATCGCGCCTTCAAAAAGTTCGTCGGCATTCCACCTGGTACCTGGCGCAAGGGACGTTCGGCTTTGCTGAAAGCTCAAAGGTTGCCCCCTGTCGTCGTTCAGTAGGCAAAAATGGCATGTGTTCACGCCTCAGGCTGCGTGCCGAGCCGACGTCGACGCAGAGCTCGAATGCCCGCTTGGCGGCAACCGCGACCTTTTGTCTAGCGTGATTGCGGGCAATGTCCGCTCTCGTGCAGAGGTAAAGTTGACCTCAACGGCCGACATCGGCGCAAAACCGCCGATCGCGGTTTGTCCTCTGACCATATGCGATTAGCAACCCTGACCCGCTGTTCCAACCCGCCCCGCTTCCTGCTTGGATCCAAGCCGCGCCACAATCGCCGGGTGCGTTGCCGACACCAATGTTGACGGCAGTCCCGTCCGCGGCTCGTCCATCCTCGGGCAACGCGCTCTTCACCCAGAGAGGCGTCGCGGAAGTCGAGATTGCAGTTCTCCAGAATCCGTGAGATTCTTCAAAAAGCCGCACCAAACAGCGTGCGAAAAACAAGGCGCCCCGACGATTTCGGCGGGCATCCAAGCGCATCACAGGTCTGCCCCTGATTGTCGGACGGGTTGCTCAATCCGCCAAGGGAGGACGACATGACCGTACGGCCAGACCCGACTTTTCACGCGACTGCCAAGCTCGCAATGCAAGCGCCAGTCGAAAACTTTGCCTACGCTTTGATGTTGAGTGCCGACTTCTCTCAGCCCGATGGACTAGCAATCGTTGACGTAAACCCGAAGTCGAAGGACTACGGCAAGGTCGTCCACAGCGTGATCATGCCGAACAAGGGCGACGAGTTTCACCATTTCGGCTGGAACGCCTGCTCTTCGGCCCTTTCGCCGCTGAGCGGCCACGCGTTTCTCGAGCGCCGCTTTCTGATCATTCCCGGCATGCGGTCCTCGCGCATCTACATAATCGACACCAAGGGCGGAGCGACCAAGGCCAAGATCCACAAGATCATCGAGCCGGAGGAAGTGTTCGCCAAGACGGGCTATTCCAGGCCGCATACGATTCACTGCGGGCCGGAAGGTATTTATGTTTCGACGCTCGGCGGCGGTGGCCCCGACGGCACCATTGGGCCTCCCGGCATTTTCGTCATGGATTGCCAGACGTTCGATGTCATCGGGCGCTACGAGATCGATCGCGGACCGCAGGACAAGCAGTATGATTTCTGGTGGAACCTGCCACGCGACTACATGGTGTCGAGCGAGTGGGCACTTCCGCCCCAGTTCGAGAACGGCATCGTCCCGGAAGACCTCCTGTCGAACAAATACGGACACCGGGTGCATTTCTGGAATTTGCGCGAACGCAGGAACGTGCAGACCATTGATCTGGGAGCCAATCACCAGATGGCACTGGAAGTCCGGCCCGCCCATGACCCGGTAAAGGAATACGGTTTCATTGGAGTGGTCGTCGACACGACAAACCTCGAAGGATCGATCTGGACATGGTGGCGCGAGGACGGCAAATTCCATTCCGAAAAGACGGCGACCATCCCGCCCGAGGCAGCTGTGAAAGATGACCTGCCCCCGCTTCTGCAGGGTTTTGAGGCGGTCCCGCCGCTGGTGACCGACATCGACCTGTCGCTCGATGACCGCTTCCTCTACGTATCCTGCTGGGGCACCGGCGAAATGCGCCAATATGATGTGACCGATCCGATGAAGCCCAAGCTTGCAGGGTCCGTCCATATCGGCGGCATCACGCGCAAGACCAGGCATCCCGGCGGCGGCGACTACAGGGGCGGACCGCAGATGGTCGAGATCAGCCGCGACGGCAAACGCGTTTACTGGACCAACTCGCTCTATTCGACCTGGGACGGTCAGTTCTATCCCGATGGCATCCCGGCAGCCATGGTCAAGGCCGATGTCGGCGAGAACGGTGGGATCACCCTGGACAAGGACTTTTATGTCAAGTTCCCCGAGGGGTATCGATCGCACCAGATTCGTCTGGAAGGCGGCGATTGCTCGACGGATTCATTCTGCTATCCGTCGGTGTAGCCGACGGCTCGGGTGAATGAAGCGATGAGCGAGTGGACGACGGCCGGCCTCTGGCTGGCCGTCATCGCCAGCGGCATTTATCACGGCGTCAATCCCGGCATGGGCTGGCCGTTGGCCGTCTCGGCCGGACTGTTGGACAGACGTACCGGCGCATTGTTCCGGGCGCTCGGCCTTCTGGCGACGGGACACTTTGCAGCAATGATCGGCATCCTGCTGCCCTTCGGCGCGATGCTGACGCTGATTGTCTGGGAACGACAGATCCGCATCGCGGCGGGGTTGATCGTGATCGCAGCCGGGATCTATCTCCTGATCAACCGGCGCCACCCGCGTGTTCTTGCCCGTATCCCGCCGGCGCAACTGGCCTTGTGGTCCTTTGCGGCCGCCACCGCGCATGGCGCCGGGCTGATGCTGGTGCCGATCTATCTGGGTCTGTGCCAGGCGGGGGAACCTGACGCTGGACACCAGGCGGCCGCCACGCTCATGACCGGCAATCTGATCACCGCCGGCACCGTCTCCGTGGTCCACACGGTCGCCATGATTGCAAGTGGCGGCATCCTCGCCATTGCCGTCTATCGATGGCTCGGACCCAAGTTCATCTCACAAAGCTGGTTCAATCTCGACATTGCGTGGGCCGTGAGCCTGATCCTGGTGGGGGGAATTGGGATCGCGAGTGTCGGATTCGCTCGGTGAGCTGTACGCATTTGGCAAAGGAATCCTCCTTTCTGCGAAGGTCTGGAAAAGGCCCAAAGGCGGCAGTTGTTGGCGATGATCGACACGATCATCAATTGGCGCATCAGGTCGACGCTCACCTCCGACATCGACCAACCAAAAACGCGGCGCGCTATTTTTCACGGAGCGTGTCGCAGAAGGCCCGCGCGGTTCGTCCTCTGACAAAGAAGGAGACCGCCATGGGAAAGCTTATCGTCACCGAATTCATCAGCGTCGACGGCATCGCCGAGGTCGAGAAGCTGCCGGGCGTGACCTGGAACGACGAGATGAACGCGTTCAAGGCGGACGAGCTTGCCGACAGCGGCGCCATGCTTCTCGGCCGCACGACCTACGAGATCTTTGCCGGCTCATGGCCCTCCGAAACCGGGGACTTCGCCGACCGCTTCAACGCGCTGCCGAAATATGTCGCCTCGACCAGCCTGAAGGCGCTCGACTGGCAGCCGGCGGAATTGCTTGCCGGCCCCCTGCCCGAAGCGGTCGCCAAGCTGAAGCAGGAGAGCGGCGGAAGCATCTATGTGCACGGCAGCTTGAGCATTGCCCGGCAGTTGCTCAGCCACGGCCTCGTCGACCGCCTGAGGCTGCTTGTCTATCCCGGCGCCGTCGGCCAGGGCAAACCGTTGTTCCCGTCCGACAAGCCGCTTGCGCTGGAGCTGGTCTCCGCCGCGCCGTTCAGCAATGGCGTGGTGGCGCTGGAGTATGCGCCTAAGAGGGCCGAAGATCTGGCTCGGGAATAACGGCTACTTCTGCCGGAACGCCGTATGCAGTGACGTTGTCAGCGGCCCCAGAATGTAATCCAGCGCGGTGCGTTCCTCGGTCACGATCATGACCTGCGCCGGCATGCCGGGATAGAGCTGGATCTGCGGAGCGGCGGCGAGTTCCTGCTGATCCACCGCAATGTCGGCGACATAATAGGGAAAGCCGGTCTTGGCATCGGTGACGCGGTCCGCGGAGATATGGGTAACCCGGCCGTGGATGACCGGCGTCGTGCGCTGCTTGTAGGAGGTGAAGCGGACCTCGGAAGTCATGTCGGCGCGCAGGCTGGATATGTCCTCGACCTTGACCTGCGCCTGGACGATCAGCGAATTCCTGGTCGGCACGATATCGAGGATGGTCTGGCCGGGGGCGACGATCGCGCCGGTCGAAAAGACCGTGAGGTCCATCACCTGGCCGTCATAGGGCGCGCGCACCTCGGCGCGGTCCACCGTGGCCTGCGCTGCAAACATTTTTGGCACCAGATCGGCAAGGCTTGACTGGGTCTCGATCAGCATGGCGGACAATTTTGCACGGCGCTCGTTGGTGAGCTGCGCAATCTGGCTTTCGAGCTCCGCCTTGCTCTGGCGGTTTCCGGCGATCTCGCCGAGCGCCTGGTCGATCAGGCCCTGCAGATCGGACGCCGAGCGGTCGAGTTCCAGGATGCGAGGTTTCGTCGTCAGGCCGGCCTTCAGCAACTTGTTGAGGCCCGCCTTTTCGTCGATCGTCGACTTGAGCTGCGCGCGGAACGATTCGACGCGCGCCTGCTTGCCGTCGATCTGCTCTTCCAGTTCGGCAATCCGCTTCTGCAGGATCTGCCTGGCGCCGGCCATCGAGGCGCGCTGGCTCTCGAGGTCGGCAATCTGGTTGGCCATCGCGTCCTGCAGATAGGCCTGGTGCTCGGCGGTGATATCCTTCGGAAAGGCGACCGCCTCATGGCCGTCGAGCTCCGCACGGATGCGGGCATCGGTGGCGCGCAGGAGCGCATATTGCTGGGAGTAGAGATTGAATTCGGAACGGGCGCGGGTGTCGTCGAGCACCACCAGCACATCGCCAGCCTTGACGATGTCGCCGTCCTTGATCCGGATTTCCTTCACCGTGCCGCCGTCGAAATGCTGGACGCTCTTGCGGTTGCCCTCGACCTTCACAATCGCGTCCGCGAGCACCGCTCCGTTGAGCGGCGCGATCGCCGCCCAGCCGCCGAACGCGCCGAAGAAGGCAGCGATGATGAGCACGCCGACCCAGACCGGTCCCCGGATCGAATCCGGGTTGGCGCCCGCGTCTTCGGTGCCGGACAGGCTGCGGTAAGTGGCGGCGATGTCGGTCATTGGGTTGCCACCGCCATGGGTGCTGCCCGCTGGTTGAGCAGCGCCACGATCTCGTTCCGCATGCCGAAGGCTTCGACCGCGCCATCCCTCAAGAGCAGGATCTTGTCGACATTGGCCAAAGTCGAGGGCCGATGCGAGACGATGATGACCGTGCTGCCGCAGCGCTTGAGCTCCAGCGCGCATTCGGCCAGCGCGCGATCGCCATCGGCATCGAGGTTGGAGCTCGGCTCGTCGAGCACGATGAGGTTCGGCATGCCGAACACGGCGCGCGCAAGCGCGATGCGCTGCCGGTAACCGCCGGACAGCACCGCCCCGCCCTCGCCGATCTGCGTCTCATAGCCCTGCGGCAGGCGGATGACCATCTCATGCACACCGGCAAGCCGGGCGGCCTCGATCACCTCGCGGTCGACATCGGTCTTGAAGCGGCCGATGTTGGCGGCGACCGTATCCGAAAACAGCTCGATATCCTGCGGCAGGTAGCCGATATGGTCGCCGAGCGCTTCCCTGCCCCATTGTGTCAGGTCGGCACCGTCCAGCCTGACCGTGCCGCGGCTCGGCTGCATGATGCCGGCGAGATGACGCGCGAGTGTCGACTTGCCGGCGCCGGAAGGCCCGACGATGCCCAACGCCTCGCCGGCCTCGAGCCGGAACGAGACATCGCGCAGCAGCACCTTCTGCAGGTTGGGAATGGCGAAGCTGAGCTGCTCCACGGCGATCTTGCCGGTGGGCTTCGGCAGGTTGAACAAACGTTCGCCTTGCGCGCCGCCATCGAGGAGCTTCTCGACCCTGCCAAGGGCGGCCCGCGCCAGGATCAGGCTGCGCCAAAGGCCGACGATCTGCTCGACCGGCTGCAGTCCCCTGCCCAAAAGAAGGCTCGCCGCGAACATCGAGCCGCCGGAGATCTGCCGCTCGATCACCAGATAGGCACCGAGGCCGAGGATCAGCGACTGCATGGTGAGGCGCATGAAGCGGATCAGCCCGGACATCAGCGCTGCCCGGTCGCTGGCCTGCCCCTGCTGGCGCAGCGCCAGGCCCCGGTCACGCCCCCACCGGCGGACGAGGCCGTCGATCATGCCCATGGCGCGGACAACTTCCGCGTTCCTGAGGCTCATCTCGGTGAAATTGTAGTTGGCCGTGGCAAGGTCGTTGGCCTGCTTCAGCGGCGCGCGAACGATGTATTCGTTGAGCACCGCCATGGCGATGAGAAGCAGCGATGAGCCCAGGGCGAAGAAGCCAAGCCAGGGATGCAGGAGGAAGATGATGCCGATGTAGATCGGCGACCATGGCAGGTCGAACAGCGCATGGATGCCGCTGCCGGTGATCACCTGCCGGAACGTGTCGAAATCGCGGATCGGCTGGCTTTGCGAGGCACCCTGCGACGGGGTCTCGACCGAAGCCGCGAGGATCTTCGCCGAAAGCAGCCGGTCGAGCCGCGCGCTGGCCCGCGTCAGTATCGCGGCGCGCACCAGGTCGAGACCGGCCAGCGCCAGAAAAGCGGCGAGCAGCACCAGCGTCAGCATGACCAGCGTCGTCTCGCTGCCGCTGGTGACCACCCGGTCGTATATCTGCAGCATGTAGAGCGGAGACGCGAGGTAGAGCAGATTGATCGCCAGGCTGAATGCCGCCGCAAAGAGGAAATAGCGGCGGCAGGCGCGAAGCGCTTCCTTCACAATTCTAGGCTTGGCGTTCAATTCCAAAACCCCACTCGATACTCGTCAGGTCATCAGGTCACAGAAGTAGGCGGGCCGCCGCTGCCGGCGGCCCGCCTGTCGGTTTCAGGCGAACTCGCTCGTTCCGCTGCCGATGCCCGTCAGCGTGAAGTCCGCCGGATTGTAGGTCACGACCGTATGGCCTTCGCCGTCATCGGCGAGCTTGAAGCCATTCGCATCGTAGGCGCCGAGCAAATGCAGCATGGCATTGTGCGCGCCGTCCGAGACGGTCAGCGTGCCGCCACTGCCATCCTGGCTCGCCTGGTAGCTGACCGTCGTGCCGGCGCCGAAAGAGATGTCGTTCAGGTCCAGCTTGTCGTCATTGGTAATGCCGCCGATCCGCCCGCGGTAGTCGAAGGAATCGTCGAGTTCCAGCGTGCCGGCCGCATCCTGCGCAAAGGTGACGTCCGTCGACGAGGCGCCGCCGAATTCGAGCTTAGACAGATTGCCGATCGTGGCATCGCCCTCGCCGGTAACTTCACCTTGAACGGCGATGTTGCCGCCATTGGCCCACAGCATGCCGGAGTTCGCCAGCCCGCCGGCGACGACCAGGCCGCCCGAGCCGGTCGCCTCCAGCATGCCGGAATTGGCGACGACGCTGCCGCCGGTGTCGATGACCAGTGCATTGGTGCCCGAGGCGATGATGGTGCCCCTGTTGTCGAGACTGAGCATGCCATCGCCCAGCTGGCCGGCGCCCGAGATGGTGTTGTCGACATTGGTCAGCGTGACACCCGGACCGGTGCCGGAGATGATGTTGAAGCCACTGTCGGAGAGGACAACCTGCCCGCCGCCCTGCAGCGTCACGCCATGCTGGATGACCTGCAGCAGGGTTTCGCTGCCGGTCGAATTCAGCGAGATGAGGCCGCTGTTGTTGACGGTGCCGCTCAGCGGCAGCAGCGCGCCGTCGCCGATCGTCATCGTGCCGGTGTTGTTCACCACTGGCGTCTGGTCGAAGGCGAAATTGCCGGCGCCGAGCGCTGAGGAATGCACGCCGTCCATCGTGATCGACTGTCCGTCGCCGAGCGTGATCACCGCGTTGCCGTTGGCGTCGTCGGCGGTATGCGCCTGGACGTCGGCGAAGCTCTGGAAGCCGGAGTAGCCGACGAGGTCGATCTGGTCGGCCGCCGCATCGAAGCTGTGCACGGTATCGTTGCCGATCGGCTGCGAGAACACGAACAGATCGTTGCCGCTGGAGCCGGTCAGCACGTCGTCGCCCGACCAGGCGAAGATCGGCGAACCCGGCGCATAGGCCTCGACATTGTCGGCGATCGAGACGCTGCCTGTCGTGCCGTCAGCATTGGTCCAGGTCATCGAGACATCGAGCACCACCGCGCCGGCGAAACTGGCGGGCGTGGTGACGGTTAGTTCGTGGACGGCATTGGTCTGCACCGTCCAGGATCCGTCGGCATTCTGCGTCGCGCCATCAATGGTCCAGCCGGAAGGCACGTCCTTTACCGTGACTGTGACGAGCGCACCGTCCGAGGGGTCGGTCAGCGCAAGATTGATCGGCTCGCCGGCCGTGCCGGCGGGCTTGAGGCCGCTTGTAGTTTTCACAGCGTTTGTGTGTCCTGCCGAATCCGAAAAGGCCCCACTGTCGATCGTAAGTGTATAGGATGAGCCGTTGTTGCTCCCGGCACCTTTATCCACCTGAAAGGTGTATTGGGTATGGGCTGCGTTGAAGGTTCCCGACCCGTCTATGACGCTGACATTCGGGAGGCCGGAAACGTGCATCACGTCTGAGAGGTTAACAAAGTTTGTGTTGACGGCCGAAGTGAACGTTATCGTTACGGTGCTTGGTGTAGCGTTATTTCCCTGCCTGCCGTCTACGACAGAGGAGATCAGCGTTGAACTGACATCGTCGGTGCCATTCACCGTGATCGTCACGGTTTGAGTGTCCGATGCGCCGTGGTTGTCAGTGCTTTGGACGGTATAGGTAAGCGTCAGGGACTGGCCTGCAGCAAGGTAATCGAAGGCCTGGGTGCCGGAGTTGAAAGTCCAGTTGAGGTTGTGGGTATCGGTCGGGTTGGCGGCCAAGCCCGATGTTGGTGCGACAGCCAGCATTGCGAGAAGCTGGGCGTTGGTCAGGCCGAGGCCAGCTGTCGTCCCCGATGCCACGACGGTTGTGACCGAGGAATTGACCGTGTCGGCAAGATCGGCGTCGGTTACCGTCAAGGTACCGTTGGCCGTCAATCCAGCGTTTGTCTCCGTCAGTGTCGTCGACGCGGTGTCCGGCGTCCCAGTTGCTACAACATGAACATCCGGCGCGTCGTTGGTGCCGGTCAGCGTGATGGTCAGCGTCGAGCTTGCCGATGCGCCGTGCTCGTCGGTGACGGTGTAGCTGGCGACCACGGGCAGCGTGGCGCCCTCGGCCAGGTGCTGATAGGCGGCATTGGAGGCGTCGAAGCTGTAGGAGCCGTCGGCATTGATGGTCAGGCCGGCGACCGAGCCGACCTGCGCATAAGTCAGCAGCGCGCCGTCATCGACATCGCCGTCGTTGGCGGCGACGCTGCCGGTGATGGTGCTGTCCTCAAGGCCGGCATTGGTGTCGGCGACCGCGGTCGGCGCGTCGTTGGTGCCGGTCAGCGTGATGGTCAGCGTCGAGCTTGCCGATGCGCCGTGCTCGTCGGTGACGGTGTAGCTGGCGACCACGGGCAGCGTGGCGCCCTCGGCCAGGTGCTGATAGGCGGCATTGGAGGCGTCGAAGCTGTAGGAGCCGTCGGCATTGATGGTCAGGCCGGCGACCGAGCCGACCTGCGCATAAGTCAGCAGCGCGCCGTCATCGACATCGCCGTCGTTGGCGGCGACGCTGCCGGTGATGGTGCTGTCCTCAAGGCCGGCATTGGTGTCGGCGACCGCGGTCGGCGCGTCGTTGGTGCCGGTCAGCGTGATGGTCAGTTGCGCGGTATCCGTCAGCCCGTGAGGGTCACGTACAGTATATGTAAACACCTCGGTGACAGTGACGCCCTGCGCAAGCGCGTTGGTGTCCGCATCGGTGTTGTCGAGCGTATAGGTATAGGTTCCGTCCGCATGCAGGATCAATGAGCCATAGGTGCCCACCAGTGCAGATCCGACTGTGCCCGCATTTCCAGATCCGGATTCAGTACCTGTCCGGACCGCCGACACGACGAGTGACGCCTGGCCGTCGTCGGCATCCGTATCGTTGGACAGCACATTGCCTATGGCTGTGGGATCCCCTGCAACGGGTGTATTGCCCGGGCCAACGCCGGCCTCGCGCACCTCGTCCGTGCCGTTGGTGTCATTAACACCGACAGGCGAGCCTGGATCGCACGCGACGAAGACCTGCTCGATCGCGGAGACTTTCAGATTGATGCTGGTGAAGGTGAATTCTGCCTGACCCGCTTGGCCGGTATTTGCGTTTGAATTGGCCACAATAAAAGCTTGAAACTGAGCTATTTCATTATTTAACGCCGTCATGAACGACGCATTATTCAGCTGATCATTGCTTAGATAGATGACAAGTTTATCGATCTCCGCGGTGCCTTTGGCAGCACTTCCGTTCCCGCCGTCATAGACATCGTAGCCGGAAAAGGTCGTTTGTCCGGCCGTTGTGCCCGTGCCGTAAACCTGGCCACCAATTTGGTACTGATTTTCCCATGCTCGATAGATCAGCGTGTCCGCCCCGGATCCGCCCAGGACTGTATCGAAACCACTGCCTCCATCGAGCGTATCTGCGCCTGATCCGCCATTCAGGCGGTCGCTTCCATCGCCCCCGGACAGCACATCGGCTCCGCTGCCGCCAACCAGATTATCGTTGCTGCTTGTGCCAACAGTCGTGGCCATCTTTTTTCCCCCGGCAGACGCACGCGGCACCTGCTCATTGGCCGTCCGACAGACGGCTGACTACCCCATGCCGAAACCTGGTTGGCATTCGGCGCTCAGTTACGTGAGGTGAGAGTGATCAGTGCACCAAGCCGCAACCCCTCGCTCCCGGCCGCGAATGGCCAGCGCAAGCGCGGCGATTCACAGACAGGTGGTGGCTCAATGATGATGGCTACGACGGCTATCGCCGCGTTGCGTTTCCCCTACCCCAGTAGCGCTGTGACTCGTTGTTGCCGGTCGGGAGACTGTTCACGCTACTCTTATATTAGGACATTATTAACTCTACCGCAGTGCGTCAACATCGAATTCGAAGAAGAGTTAATGACAATACGCGTACTTGTACGTGCATGTGGATAAATTGCATCCGCATAGAAATGCGGCCAACCAAGACCGACGCCTTTTTTGAAACGATCTGCCATGTTGGCTGTTCCCTCACACCGCCTTCTCGCCGGCGTTGGCGCCATGCACTTCCACCGCCTTCTCGACAGCGCGCTTCAGCTCGTCCTTGATCTCGACGGTGTCGGCCATCAGCGTCTCGATCTTCAGGAAATCGAGCACGCGATATTTCGAGACGGCCGGGCGGATCAGGATAGCCGGCGGGTGCTGCCGCAGCTTGTTGGCGGTGATCGACTGCATCATCAGTTGCGTGGCGCCATACATCAGGTCGATCGTGGTCGGGTGCTTGCGCTCGACGTCGCTCGGTGCCCCGACCACATCGATGGCGATGACGATGTCGGCGTCCCTCGCCACGAGATCGAAGGGCACGGGGTTGTAGATGCCGCCGTCGATCAGCACGCGGCCGTCGCGCGTCACCGGGCGGAACACCGCCGGAATGGCGGCCGAAGCCGCCAGCGCCGATTGCAGGTCGCCCTGGGTGAAGACCGCGAGCTTGTGGCCGAAATAGTCGGTCGCCGTCACCTTGAGCGGGACCTTCAGCTCCTCGAAGGTCGCGGGGATGGCCTCTGGCAGGAAGGCCTTCAAGATGCGCTCGATGTTGAACTGGCCGACGCGGATGCCGCCCTGCATGGCCTCCGCGATCGTGCCCGGCCGCGAGCGCCACATGCGCGCGGCCACCTCGGCGCGGCTGCCGAGGACCGAGCGAGCATAGTCGTGGATCTCCGCCCCTCGCATGCCGGCGGCCATGCCGGCGCCCATGATGGCGCCGATCGAGGAGCCGGCAATCGCCACCGGCCTGATGCCGAGCTCGTCCAGCGCTTCGATGGCATGGATATGCGCCAGTCCCCGCGCGCCGCCGCCGCCGAAGGCAACCGCGAAGGTCGGGCTCATCCCTTGTGGGCCCCCGCCACCTGCACCAGCGGCGGACCGATCACCATAACCGCCGGGTCTACCGACAGGAGCTTCCTTGCCGCCGCCTTGACGTCCGCAAGCGTCACCGCGTCGATCAGCGCGGCGCGGCGCTTGATGTAGTCGATGCCGAGATTGTCGAGCTGCAGCTCGACCAGCGTCGCAGCAATGGAACTGGAAGAGTCCAGGTTGTTGATAGCGTAGGCGCCGATCATGTATTTCTTGGTCGCCGCGAGCTCTTCCTCGGTCGGCCCTATCTCCGCCATCTCCTTCACCACCTGGCGCACGATCGCGAGCGTCTCGGCGGCGCGGTCGGAGCGCGTCGCGGTGGTCACCAGCAGCGCGTTGGAATGCTCGTGATCGACGAGATCGGAACTGACGCCATAGGCTAGGCCGCGCTTCTCGCGCACCTCCTCGTAAAGCCGCGAAGTGAATGTCGAGCCGCCCAGGATCTCGTTCATCAGCACCGCGGCATAGAAATCGGGATCGCTCCGTTTCACGCCAGGCCAGGCAAGCTGCAGTGAGGTCTGCGGCAGGTCGTAATTCACCTCCAGCTGCTGGCCGAGCTTCGGCGTCACGTCCGCCACCCGCGTCAGCGTCTGCTGCTGCGGCAGGTCGCCGAACACCTCGTCCAGCTTGCCGCTCAGCGTCGCGGCGTCGATGTCGCCCACCACCGTCACGTGCAGGCCGGCGCGGGCGAAATTCGCTTTGTGGAAGGCCTTGATATCCGCGGCCGTTATGGTGGCCAGGCTCTCCTTGGTGCCCTGGTCCGGTCGCGCATAGGGATGTTCGCCATAGATCGCGCGCAGCCAGCGCTGCTGGCCGATCGTGTTGGGATCGCGCTCATTGGCGAGGATGCCGGACAGTGTCTGGGCGCGGATGCGGTCGATAGGCGCCGGGTCGAAGCGCGGGCTGTTCACCGCCAGCTTCAGCAGGCCGAAAGCCTCGTCCTTCTGGTCGGACAGCATGCGCATCGAGCCATAGGTGCCGTCGCGCGCCGCCTGAAAACTCATCTCGGCGCCGGCATCGTCGAGGTTCATCTGGAAGGCCTCGCTGTCGAGGTCGCCGGCGCCCTCATCGAACAGGCCGGTCATCAAACTGACCAGCCCTTCCTTGCCGGCGGGGTCCTGCGCGGTGCCGCCGTCGAAGACGAAGCGGATGGCGATGAGCGGGATCGAATGGTCCTCCACCAGCCAGGCGGTGATGCCCTTCTTCGACTTCACCTCCTGTATGTTCATCTCGGCGCGGGCAGCCAGCGCCGGCAGCAGCAGGAAGAAGAGCGCAAAGCAGAGGGTGGCGAAGGCGCGGTAGACCTTCCCTTCCCCCCTTGCGGGAGAAGGGAAGGCGCTCGTCCGTCCAAGAAGCAAGCTCATCATCAATTCCCCGCCTGTTGCTGCGGCAAGAGATAGCCGGTCGTGGAACGGTCGAGCACCAGGTAGCGGGCGGCTGCAGCCTCGACCTCCGCGGCGGTGACCTTACGGATGCGATCCGGCCATTCCTCAACATCCTTCACATTGCCGCCGGTGGCGAGCGTCGAGCCGTACATATTGGCCATGTCGTCCTGCTTGTCGCGGGCAAAGATCATCGAGCGGACGTAGCGGGTCTTGGCCCGCTCCAGCTCGTCATCGGTCACGCCGTCCTTGGCGATGCGCGCGATCTCGGCATCGACAGCCGCCTCGACGTCGCCGAGCCTGGCGTCGCCGCGCGGCGAACCATAGACGGTGAAGTTGGTAGCGTCGAGCATGGTGCCCTGGAAGAACGCACCGGCCTCCGAAGCGATGCCCTGCTTGACCACCAGCTGCTGGTAGAGACGGCTGCGGTTGCCGCCGCCCAGGATCTCGGCCAGAAGGTCGAGCGCCTCGGCCTCGCCGGGCTTGGCGGTATGATAGGACGGCACCACCCATTGCGTGGAAAAGCTCGGCACCGAGACGCGCGCGTCGGTCAGCGTCACGGTGCGCCGTGTGTTTTGCTCCGGCTCGACCGGGCGGATACGCGGCCGCAGATACGGCCCGCGCGCGACCTTCCCGTAAGTCCTTTCGGCCATCGCCTTCACCGCGTCCGGATCGACGTCGCCGGCGACAATCACCACGGCGTTGTTCGGCCGGTAAAAGGTGTCGTAAAATGCCTTGGCGTCCTCGCGGTTCAGCTGTTCCATCTCCTGCATCCAACCGATCACCGGAATGCGGTAGGGCTGGTTTTGCCAGAGCGTCGCGTCGACCTCCTCGTCGAGCACGGCTTGAGGATCGCCGTCGATGCGCGAGCGGCGCTCCTCCAAGATCACGTCGCGCTCGGTCTTGATGACGTCGTCGGTGAGGACGAGGTTGCGCATGCGGTCGGCCTCGAACCCCATCATCTGCTCGAGCGCCGAGGGCGGTACCGTCTCATGGAAGGCGGTGTAGTCGTAGGACGTGAAGGCGTTGTTCGAGCCGCCGATGTCGGCCACGGCGCGGTCGAACTCGCCGGCGGCGTGGTTGCTTGTCGCCTTGAACATCAGATGCTCGAAGAAATGCGCGATGCCGGATTTGCCGGGCGGCTCGTCGGCGCTGCCGATCTTGTACCAGACCATATGGGTGACGATCGGGGCGCGGTGATCTGGAATGACGACCACTTCCATGCCGTTGTCGAGCAGGAAATCCTTGACCTCGGCTTCGTCAGCGGCCCGTGCCGGAGCCTGCGCCGCGAGCGCCAGCGCGCCGGCAAGAAGTGCTGCGCGCAGCCCTCTGGTGTTCAATGTCATCGAATGCTCCGGTTCGGTCGCCACGATAGGAAAGCTTCGCTGGCGAGGCAAAGTGATTTGTTCGTCATTTTCGAGGCGGTCTCTTTCCTTCTCCCCTGTGGGAGAAGGGAAGTGCGCCCTCACCCGACCTCGATAAACCGGATCACCGTCTCGCCATAGCCGCGCTCGTCCACCACCGCGAATCCCTCGCCCGCCTCGAACGCCGCGGAAGCCGCCTCCTCGACCACGCAGAGCGCGCCGGGCAGCAGCCAGCCGCCGGCCTTGGCCGAGCGCAGCGCGCACTCGCCGAGGCCGTTGCCATAGGGTGGATCGGCGAAGACCAGGCCGAAGGGCGAGAGCGTCCCGGCCTCGCCGAGATGAGCGGCGTCGCGGCGGAAGATCTTGGTGCGGCCGGTGAGCCCGAAGGCCTCGACATTGTCGCGGATCAGCCCACGCCCTTCCGCCGTCTCCTCGATGAAGACGCAGTAGGAGGCGCCGCGCGACAGCGCTTCCAGTCCGAGCGCGCCGGTGCCGGCAAAGAGATCGAGCACGCGGCCGCCTTCGAGCTTTTCTGCGTAGCGATGCGCAAGCACGTTGAACACCGCCTCGCGGGTGCGGTCGGTGGTCGGGCGGATGGCATTCGAACGGGGCGTCGCCAGCGGACGCCCGCGAAACTCACCGCCGACGATCCGCATTGCCACCCCTTGGACCCTTCGGACCGCGCGGCCCGTCGCCGCGGCTTCCCTCGGGCCGATCGCCTCTTGGTTTGCCGAACGGCTTGCCCTTGCCGCCCGGCTTGAACGATGCCTTGCGCGCTTTCGCCTCTGCGGCCTTCGCGGCGTCGGCCTCCGCCCTGCCCTTGCCGATGGGGCGCGCGCCCGGCGCCATCCAGACATTGGCCTTGCGCTGGCCGGGCGGTTCGATCGGGCGGGGCTCGCCTTTCTTGCCGCCAGACTTGCCGCCGAAGTCGCGGTAAGGCTTGCCGAAGCCGCGCTCGGATTTGTCGAAGCCAGACTTGGGGCCGTGCTCGCCGAAAGCCCTTTCCGGCTTCGTCGAAAGCTTGCTCAGCGCCTCGTCGCGGCTGCCTTCGCGGCGCTTGCGGGCCTTGATCAGCCCGCCTTCGCCGATCGGCCGGCGATCGCCGTCGCGCGAGAATTTCGGCTGATCGGCCTCCTCATGGCGCGGTTCGGTGCGGCGCACCGGCTTGTTGGAAAAGGGCTTTGTGATCTCGGCATCGAAATTGGCGCCGGACTCCTCGATCAGCCGTTCGCCGAGTTGGTCGCGCAGCACGCGTCCCTTGATCTCCAGCACATGACCCTCGGGCAGGTCCTCGAGCTGGAACGGCCCGTAGGAGATGCGGATCAGCCGCGTCACGTCCAGCCCAAGCGCGCCAAGAATGTTCTTGACCTCGCGGTTCTTGCCTTCGCGCAAGCCGATGGTCAGCCAGGCGTTACTGCCCTGCTCGCGATCGAGCGAGGCTTCGATCGAACCGTAGAAGACGCCGTCGACGGCGATGCCTTCGCGCAGACCGGCGAGCGCGCTTTCCTCGACCTTGCCGTGGACGCGCACACGGTAGCGCCGCAGCCAGCCGGTGGCCGGCAGTTCAAGCACCCGCGACAGGCCGCCATCATTGGTAAGCAGCAGCAACCCTTCGGTGTTGATGTCGAGGCGGCCGATGGTCATCAGCCGCGGCAAGTCGGCCGGCAGCACGTCGAAGACGGTCTTGCGGCCTTCCGGATCGCGGTTGGTGGTGACCACCCCCGCCGGCTTGTGGAACAGGAACAGCCGCGTGCGCTCGATCGGCGGGATCTCCGTTCCGTCGAGATGGATAATGTCGTCCGGCATGACATTGAAGGCCGGCGACGACAGCACCTTGCCATTGACCTTGACGCGGCCGGCGGCGATCAGTTCCTCGGCGTCGCGGCGCGAGGCGATGCCGGCGCGCGCCAGCCGCTTGGCGATGCGCTCGCCGGCTTCCGGCGCTGCCTCCGAGGGACGCGGGCGCGGCCTGAAGCCGCCCTGCCCGGGCGCGGCGTCGCGCTGCGGACGATCGCTGAAATCGCGCTTTGGCCGCTCCGCGAAATCACGTTTGGGACGATCGGCGAAGTCGCGCTTGGGACGGTCGAAGCGCCTTTCGCCGCGCTCGCCTTCAGCGGCCATCGGCCGGTAGGGTTTGCGGCCGTCGCGCTTCTCGAATGGCTTGCCGTCGCGCGGCGGGCCTTTGCGGAACGGCTTTTGCTCGGCACCCTCGCCCCCTTCACGCGGCTTGTAGCTCCGCTTGAAATCCCGGCGCTCCCCGTCGGCAGCCACCGGCCGATCGCCACGTGGCGTATAGGGTTTGCGCGCGCCATCGCGCTTCTCGAACGGCTTGCCCTCGGGGCGCGGTCCTTTGCGGAACGGCCTCTCGCCGCCTTCGTTGCCCTCGCCCGCTTCGCGCGGCTTGTAGGCGCGCTTGAACTGGGGCCTCTCGCCGTCGGCGGCCACCGGCCGATCGCCACCTGGCGTATAGGGCTTGCGCGCGCCATCGCGCTTCTCGAAGGGCTTGCCCTCGGAGCGCGGCCCCTTGCGGAACGGCTTGTCGCCGCGCGGCGTCGGCTTCGATCCGCCTTTGCGCGGTCCCTTTTGTCGTGGTGATTTCTTATCGTCGTCCATATGGATCTTGCTCGTCTTGGGCTGCTACAGCGCATGCGCCCGTTCGGACGCGCAACGCAGGCAGTGTCATCTTGATTTTGCGCATGCGGCTGCGCGGCAAAAACCGATTCCGGTTTTCAGGGTCACGCGCTAGATAACAGGATCACCGTCGGGTGGCGAGGAGTAATCGGAATGGAACGCGCGTGAAGCGGCCGGATTTCATGGCTTTGGCGCTCGAGGAAGCCGAGGCGGCCGCAAGCCGCGGCGAAGTGCCGGTCGGCGCGGTGATCGCCAACGGCAACATAGTGGTGGCGAAGGCCGGCAACCGCACGCGCGAGCTCGCCGACCCGACCGCGCATGCCGAGATGCTGGCGATCCGCGAAGCCTGTCGGAAACTCGCCAGCGAGCGGCTTACCGGTCACGACCTCTATGTGACGCTGGAACCCTGCGCCATGTGCGCCGGCGCCATCTCGTTCGCCAGGTTGCGGCGGCTTTATTTCGGCGCCGCCGACGAAAAAGGCGGCGCGGTGGTCAACGGCGTGCGCTTCTTCGCCTCACCCACCTGTCACCACACGCCAGACATCTATTCGGGGCTGGGCGAAAGCGAAGCGGCCCTCATCCTTAAGGACTTTTTCCGGGACAAGCGGGAAATGTAGAGCCGCTGCGCGGTCGACGACGGCGGAAGCTTACAGGCCCAGCCAGTCGAACCAGCCGCCACCCTTCTTGCCTTCCGCCTGCGCCTTGAGCCGGCGCTCCTTCTTGTACTCGTCCTCGCCGAGTTCGTTCTGCGGCGCGGTCCCGGCCGGAGCGCGATAGGCGAGCGGCGGCTCGCTCAGATATTTGCGGGCATTGGGGCTGCCCTGCTTCTGCTCGGCGAGGCGGCGCTGGATCTCGGCGGTGCGCGTCGCGCTGGAATCGTCCGGCGACCAGCGCGGCGGGTGGCTGGACGCTGAATCGGCCATCGCCTTCTTCACAGCCACCGGATCGGTCTGCACGTCCTCGACGGCCTCCGGCTGGTAGTTCGGATCATTCTGGTGAGCTGTCGCATCGGCGCGGATGCGGGCGCGGCGCGCCTCGGGCGATTCGGGCCAGTCGGCGCTCGCCGTCTGGATGCTCTCCTGCGGCGCCGGCAGCGCTTCCTTCTGTCCCGGCGCCGGCTTCACCAGATCGGGGCGTGGCTTGTAGTCGATCGGATCGCGATGCTTCGGCGTGATCGCGATGGCGCCGGAAACGTCATCCGCCAGTTGTTCGGCGGCGGTCTTATCCGTTCCGTAGGTCGGCGAACCGACACAGCCGGACATGGCGATGGCCGATGCCACGAGCGGCGCCAGCAGCGCGGCGCGCGCATAAGTTTTCCCGGTCATGCCAAAAAGTCCCACTCTAGCTTGCCTCTGATCGCCACCGGCCAACGGCACGGCCCCCGTCATTCCCGCACTTGCGATGAAAATCCGGCGACAATTTGTCTGCCGGAGTGTCGCGTGTTTACCTCAACCACTTATTAAGGGCAACGCGCGGCCGGATATGGGCCGCCCGGCGTGGCACTTTTGCACTTATTTGATGGGTGCATGTCGTTAGCCCAAAACCGCTCCACACTTTTGGACGACATGCACTTTTTGCCTGGTGCATGTCGTTATCCCAAAACCGCGGCACACTTTTGGGCGACATGCACCTAGAAACGCCCGAGCGCCCTCAGCTCATGCAGCACCGCGGCGTCGCGGGCCGAGACATCCGGGAATTCCGGGTCCTGCCCGACATCGGCCGTGTAGCGCCAGGAGCGCGCGCATTTGACCAGACCGCGATCCTCGGCCTTCTCGACCACGACCGCCACGCCCTTGACGTCATCCAGGGTGAATGCGCCTTGCGGCGCCTTGCCGTGCGTGATGACCAGGTCGCTTGTGATCGCCATCTCGGCCATGTCGACATCGGCGATCGCCGCTTCCAGCGCGGCATCGTCGATGGTCACCACCGGAACGGCCTCCAGCGAGGAACCGATCAGCTTCTCGGCGCGGGCGATCTCCAGCGCGCCGGTGACGACGCGACGCACCTGCCGCACCTTGCGCCATTTCTCGGCCAGCGCCTCGTTCCTCCAGTTTTCCGGGATTTCCGGGAACTGGTCGAGATGCACCGAGACGGCATCCGGGTGACGCTCGAGCCAGGCCTCCTCCATGGTGAAGGGCAGCATCGGCGCCAGCCACTTCACCAGGCATTCGAAGAGGTGGCGCACGACCTGCACCGCCGCCTTGCGGCGCAGGCTGGAGGGCGCGTCGCAGTAGAGCGCGTCCTTGCGGATGTCGAAATAGAAGGCCGAGAGCTCGACCACCATGAAGTCGAGCAGCGCGCGGGTGATGCGTTTGAACTCGAAGGCATCGTAGCCCTGGCGCACCACCTCGTCGAGCTCGGACAGCCGGTGCAGCATCAGCCGCTCCAGCTCCGGCATCGTCTCCAGCGGAACGTCCTCGCCATCATCATGGGCCAGCGTGCCCAGCATCCAGCGGATGGTGTTCCTAAGCTTGCGGTAGGCGTCGATGTTGGTCTGCAGCACGTTCTTGCCGAGCCGCTGGTCTTCCCAATAGTCGGTCGTCACCACCCAGAGCCTGAGGATATCGGCGCCGGACTGCTTGATGACGTCCTGCGGCACGACGGTGTTGCCGAGCGACTTCGACATCTTGCGGCCTTCCTCGTCCATGGTGAAGCCATGGGTGATGACCGTGTCGTAGGGCGCCCTGCCCCTGGTGCCGCAGCTTTCGAGCAGCGAGGAGTGGAACCAGCCGCGATGCTGGTCTGAGCCTTCGAGATAGACGTCGGCCGGCCATTTGAGATCGGGACGGTCCTCCAGCGTGAAGACATGCGTCGAGCCGGAATCGAACCAGACGTCGAGGATGTCCATCACCTGGTGCCATTTCGAGGCATCGTGGTTGCCGAGGAAGCGCTCCTTGGCGCCGGGCGCGAACCAGGCGTCGGCGCCCTCCTTCTCGAAGGCGTCCATGATGCGCTGGTTGACGGCTTCGTCCTTCAGCACATTGCCGTCGGCGTCGGCGAAGACGGCGATCGGCACACCCCAGGCGCGCTGGCGCGACAGCACCCAGTCGGGGCGCTCCTCGATCATGGCGCGGATACGGTTCTGGCCCGCTGCGGGCACGAAGCGGGTGTCGTCGATCGCCTTCAGCGCGCGGCTGCGCAGCGTCGTGCCGTCGCCGAGCTCCTTGTCCATATAGACGAACCATTGCGGTGTGTTGCGGAAGATGACCGGCTTCTTCGAGCGCCAGGAATGCGGATAGCTGTGCTTCAGCCGGCCGCGCGCGAACAGCGCGTTGCGCTTGATCAGCTCCTCGATGACCGCCTGATTGGCATTGCCCTTCTTGCCGTTGTCGTCGATGACGCGCGCTGGCCCGCCCTCGCGGTCCGGACCGAAGCCCGGCGCGTCCTTGGTGAAGAAGCCGGCATCGTCGACCGGGAACGGGATCGCAGTGTCGACGCCGCGCTTGAGCAGCTCGGCAACTGCGTCCATCCAGGCGTCGAAGTCCTCGCGGCCGTGGCTGGGCGCGGTGTGCACGAAGCCGGTGCCGGCATCGTCGGTGACATGCTCGCCGGCGACCATGGGCACGGGGAACTCGTAGCCGCCGCCGAGGCCCTTGAAGGGATGCGAAAGCGTAAGGCTTCCAAGCTGTTCGGGCGAGACGCTGTGAAGCCTGTTCAAGGTGACCTTGGCCTTGGCCGCGGATTCCTCGGCGAGCGCGTCGGCGAAGATCAGCTTCTCGCCGGGCTGCGGGCCAAAGGCGTTCTCGGCCGCTGTGACCTGGTAGAGGCCGTAGGCGACGCGCGGCGAATAGCTGACGGCGCGATTGCCGGGGATGGTCCAGGGCGTGGTCGTCCAGATGACGACATGCGCCTCGACGAGATCGAGCGCCGCCTCATCCAGTGCCGGCGCCGCATCCGGACCGGCAACCGGCTGGGCGAGGCTCGCCACCGGGAACTTCGCCCAGATCGTATCGCTCTCATAGTCCTGGTATTCGACCTCGGCCTCGGCAAGCGCGGTGCGCTCGACCACGCTCCACATCACCGGCTTGGAGCCGCGATAGAGCTGGCCCGACATGGCGAATTTCAACAGCTCGCCGGCGATGCGCGCCTCGGCATGGTAGGCCATCGTCGTGTAGGGATTGTCGAAATCGCCGATGACGCCGAGGCGCTGGAACTCCGAGCCCTGCACCTTGATCCAGTGCTGAGCGAAGTCACGGCATTCCCTGCGGAACTCGTTGACCGGCACCTCGTCCTTGTTCTTGCCCTTGGCGCGATACTGCTCCTCGATCTTCCATTCGATCGGCAGGCCGTGGCAGTCCCAGCCCGGCACGTAATTGGCGTCGTAACCGCGCATCTGGAAGGAGCGGTTGATGACGTCCTTGAGGATCTTGTTCAGCGCATGGCCGATATGGATGTTGCCGTTGGCGTAGGGCGGGCCGTCATGCAGCACGAATTTCTCGCGGCTGGCGGCGTCCTCACGCAGCTTGCGGTAAAGCTCCATCTCCTGCCAGCGCTGGACCAGCGCCGGCTCCTTCTCGGGCAGGCCGGCGCGCATCGGGAAATCCGTCTGCGGCAGGTAAAGCGTCTTGGAATAGTCGATCGTTTCAGCAGTATCAGTCACAGGGGTGTCGGTCATTGGTCTGCCATGTGCATTGCCCGTTGGCAAAAGAGCTCGGGCGTCGAAGTCTTAATTGACGCATATCGTTTCCCAAAACCGGAGCCCACTTTTGGGCGATATGCGTTGATGTCCTGAAAAAGCGCGAGGGGCGCGCGCGAAAATTCCCGGCGGTTCCAGCGGCGCTCAGGCCGCCCGGAACACCGGGCCCGTAATTCGTATCGCGATCGCGAGAAGGCGCGAAAAGCTCGTCATGGCGTGGCTTTTAGCGGATGCGGCGGCAGGAATAAAGCGCGGATTTCAAGGCAGAGCGCTGGTTTCTTGCCTACATCGAGAAATCGAAGCGGTAGGTGGTCGACACGCCGACGGTCCACTGGTTGCGGTCGCCGCGCTCCTTGACCAGGCTGGAATCGGCCGCCGGGCCCATCAGGCGCGAATATTCGGTGAAGACGCTGGCCGTCATCGGCTCGGTCACTTTCCAGGTGATCGCGCCGCCGAGGCCGGTCGACTTCAGGCCGCCGCCCGGATGGTATTCGCTGAGGCCCGAGGCCGCCGCTTCCTTGGCGTTGACGCCGTAATAGGCGTCGAAATAGTCGGACGAAGCGAAGGACACGCGCGGGCCGCCGGAGATGCGGACCGTCGGCGTGATGTCGTAGAAGCCGTCCGCCGCGATGTCGGCGACGAAGCCGTTGTGGGCCCGAATGCCATGCCTAAGTTCCGCCCGCGCCCTTACCCAATCCAGCGGATAGAATTCGAAGAAGCCGCCGGCCTCGCCGCCCCAGCGTACCGGGTCGAGCCCTTTCAGTTCATCCTTGCTGTCGCGCGAGAACAGGAGCTTGCCGGTGAGGCCGGCGCGCACGCTGCCGTCGTCGATCAGCGCCAGCGAGATGTTGTCGTTGCGCGAGATGAAGCGCGCCTCCGGCCCGGCCTTGCCGAGCGAGATGATCGGCTGGGCGCTGATCATGTATTTCTTGCCGCCCTCGAAATTCGGGGCAACCAGGCCGGTGGCGCCTAGCGTCAGGTACCAGTCGCCGGAAATCCAGCTCCCCTCGCCGGCCCGGGCGGCGGAGACGGCCATCAGGCCAAAGGCGAGAACCAACGGAATCGTTGCGGCAATACGCATCGTCACCCCTTACGCGAAACACACCGGAAGGAACACCCGGCTGCGCTCAAGCCAAGCTCAAGCCATGGCGCGAGTTCGGTAAAATTTGACTTAAAATCTGTAATATCAGGAGCGGCCTGGACTGCTTGAGTCCCACCTAATTCAATGGCTTTCAATGGCTCGCCTTGTCGCGAACTCAAGACGTCCGGAATGCGCCAGGAAGCGGACGTTCGCTACCAGTTTTCTGACGACCGGTGTGGGTTCGCAACGGGACATTCGGTGTCGCACGCAAATTCATGTGGGTTACATAAATCCGTTGCGACGATTTCGTACATTATGGGGACGGCGTCGTTTTGAGCCGTCCCTGGAAAAAAGGATGGAATAATGTCCAAGCTCCCCGGCAAGACTGAAACGATCGAAAACGTCGAATCCCCTGCCTTCGACCCGTCCAAAGCTACCGAGCAAGTTGGCGCTGTTGTCGACCAGGGCGTTGAGCAGTCGAAGCAAGCGTTTTCCAAATTGAGTTCGGACGCCGAAACCACACAAAAGGCTCTTGAGTCGACCTTCGAAATGGCCAAGACCACCGGCAACGAGGTGTCCCTGACGATGATTGCGGCTCTCAGAGACAATACCGAAGCCGGCTTCACGCACCTTGAGGCACTGGTTGCCGCGAAGTCGCTGTCCGAGTGCATCGAACTGCAGACCGTTTTCCTTCACAAGCAGATCGAAAAATCCGCCGAGCAGGCCAGAGGCCTCCAGGCCGCGATGATGAGAGCTGGCGAGGACATGTCCAAGCCGATCAAGGATGCCTTTGAGAAGGTTTTGAAGGCTGCCTGATTGCCTCAGGCATCCGAGACCGAAGGTCGTGCCTAGTCTGTGGGCGCATTGCAACGGTCTTGGTCGGACGGCTTTTGTCCGCCCGACCGCATCGGAGTGATATCGCTTGTTTCGAGGTTTCTTGGTCCGTCCGCAATAAGTTGCAGAGTGATCGGCAATCATTAGGACGCAAGGGCTCACCTCACTAAGCGTCGCCGCTCACTCGGCCTGCGATGGCGAATGCCTGTAGGTTTTTGACCTTTCCGTGGTCCTGGTCGGCGTTAGCGATAATCGAAAAGAACGCAGCGCGGGCGATGTCTTTCTTTGACGCGTCCGGGTGTTCCTTCCTTGCCGCCTTCAATAGTTTTTTCGGCGTCATATCTGGCGTCACAATCCGCATCAGAGTGTCGCTGATCGTCTGTAATTCCGTTGCATCCATTGGAAAACTCCGTCCCGCCCTGCTAGCAAGTTTAGCAGAGCGCCATTGTTAGCTGAAACAAAATTCACGTTACAATGAGAGACGCGCCAGCGCGCGCTCCGGCTGGGTCGGCTGTCTCATAGGGTGGAAGCGCTTTCGCCACAACGCCGGCAACCAGCTGCCGGTTAGTGCCGTTCGGAAATGGGGAAGTCGTGCCGACGGTTCAGTCTTCCTTCAAATCTTCGGCTTCGTCCTTAAGCTTGGTCCAGTCGGCACCATGCTTCCGCAACAAAGCGCGCGCCTGTTTCGGCGTGACGTCGGCAATTTCCGTCAGATGCTCTACCTCCAGCTCTTGCCCCTCCACCACCCGGCTCGCCTTCTTCTTTTTTTCTTTGGTAGCCATCTCTTGTGTCCTTCTCTTGCATCATCGGATGAACGAGGACCGAGAAGAGTGGTTCCGGGTCGCGCATCGTCGCCTGCCGGCTTGAAGTCCGGCCACGCGGTTGTCTGTGACAGCTCTTAGACGCACCATGTGGGTGGGTTCCCTTCGATTACTGTGGAGCGACACGACGCGAGGACGTCATGCAGGAAACGGAACTGAAGCTCGAGCTTTCGCGGTCGGGTGCGGGATCGCTCCTCAAGAAAAATCCGTTCGGGTCTTCGCCCACCATTCTTCAGCAGAGATCCATCTATTTCGATACCCACGGATGGGATTTGTCCAAGCGCGGCCTATCGCTTCGCATTCGGCAATCGGGAAATGAAAGGATCCAAACCCTCAAAGCCGGCGATGGCGCCGCGGCCGGATCGTTCACACGCGAGGAATGGGAGCGCCCGGTCGCCGGCGATATACCGATACTTGATGATCCGCAGGTCCGAGACCTGCTTGCAGGGGATGCCCCAAAGCTCGCGCCCTTGTTCGAGGTTCATATCAAACGGCATTCTTGGAATGTGTTGGATGGCGACGCCACGATCGAAGTCGCTCTGGATCTTGGCAAGGTCGTCGCAGCCGATCGCGAGGCGCCGCTCTGCGAGATCGAGTTGGAAAAGAAGGCGGGCTCGCCGGCAGCACTGTTTGCGCTCGCTCGGAAAGTCGACCTGATCACGCCGGCGCATCTCGGGGTGCTGAGCAAAGCGGAACGGGGCTATCGTCTGCTTGGCTCGGTACAGGGCGCTGTGAAATCGGCTGCGACCCCGCTCACTTCCGAGATGAGCGCGGCAACGGCTTTCGCGCGCATCGCGGCGGCCTGTCTCAAACAGTTTCGTCTCAATGAGACGGCGCTGGGCTGGTCGCGCGATGCCGACTCCTTGCACCAGGCTCGCGTGTCGCTGCGACGGCTGCGCTCTCTGTGCTCGATCTGCAAGTCGTTATTCGACGATAGCCGTTTTGACTACCTGCGAGAAGAATTGAAATGGCTCGCCTCGGAACTTGGCGATGCACGCAATATCGACGTGATGATCGATCGCGCTTCCAGCAGGGCTCTTTCAAGCCGTCTTCAAGAAGCGCGCGACGACGCCTATGCAGCGGTCGAAGCATCGTTCTCCTCAATACGCGCCCGCTCCTTGATGATCGATGTGACCGAGTGGATTTCCATAAGGGAATGGCGAACCCAATCGGACGAAATGTTGCACGAACAGTCGTCAAGGGATTTCGCCTCGGATGTACTTGATAAACTTTGGAAAAAGGTGGCGAAAGGCGGCAGCAATCTCATCGACGCCGATGACGAGACCCGCCATAAAGTGCGGATCGCCGCGAAGAAACTGCGCTACGCGGCCGAGTTCTTCGAGCCGCTTTACAACAGCAAGGCGGAAGCCAAACGCCATCGGCGGTTCATCGAGGCGATGAAGAGCCTGCAGGATCACCTCGGCAGCCTCAACGATATGGCCACCGCCCCCGATATGCTGGCAGCATTGGAGCTTTCTGACGTGGCTGGTGCGAAGGATCTCTTCAGCGCCGACGACAAGTCCAAGCTTCTCAAGGACGCCGCGGAAGCACACGACGTCTTTGTCAACACAAGGCGCTTCTGGCGTTGAGGCAGCATGCAGAGGGAGCGACTAAGCTCCAATGCCCGTTTCTGGTGCAACCTCAGCGTAATCCCTGCAATGTCCGCTTTCGGCGAATGGAGAAGTCCGCGGTAATGCCTGACGTCAGGCGCGAAGCTGCCGTTCGCGCCACAGAAGACGGATGTCGGCTCCGGGTCAAGAAGCGGACGTCTTGCAGGCGGATCGCTCGTGCTGGGGTGTGTCCATAGCGGGCTGCTCGCTGGACGGGCAGAGCCATCGGCGTTACCCTCGCCCCGCTGTTTCTGGGAAAGAACCTCGTCCGGTGCACACGTCGCATCCGGCGACCTTTGAGGGAGACGAGACCATGACCTTCCAAGGCGATGCCCTGAACGACGCGATCGGACGGACGCGCGACAAATGGGGATGGTTCGTGGCTCTCGGCGTGCTGCTCTTGATTTTCGGCGGCATCGCCTTCGGCAATCTGTTCATCGCCACCGTCGCCTCGGTCTATGTCGTCGGCTGGCTGATGCTGATGGCCGGCGCCATCGAGATCATCCACGCCTTCGGCGTCAAGACCTGGGGGCGCTTCTTCTACTGGCTGGCGAGCGGCCTGCTCTACGCCATCGCCGGCTTCTTCGCCTTCGACAACCCGGCGCTGGCCTCGGCGGTGTTGACGTTGCTCCTGGCTGTCGCCCTCGTCGCTTCCGGATTGCTGCGGGCCTGGGTCGCCTTCGATCACCGGCCGGAGCAAGGCTGGGGATGGCTGCTCGCGGCCGCCACCATCACCATCCTGTTTGGTCTGATCATCGCCATGGGCTGGCCGGTCAACAGCCTGTGGGTGCTCGGCATGTTCCTGGCCATCGACCTGATCTTCCAGGGCTGGAGTTTTATTGCCATCGGACTGGCGCTGAAGCGGTAGTTCTTGGGCACAGCCTTTTGACGCTGGCGGGACAGCACCCCCCTCTGTCCTGCCGGACATCCGGCAGGACAGAGGGGGGTGGGAAGGATCGCTACGGCCAACGACATGGTCGGTTCCAGCGAACCCCTCAAAAACAGATCGCGACGTCCAACTCTGAAAGCGGCCTGACCCCGCCGAGCAGCGCCCTAGCCTCGGCCTCGTCCCGCTTCATTTGCGCCACCAGCGCATCGAGCCCGTCGAACTTCAGCTCGGGGCGCAGGTAGCCGAAGAACGACACCTGGCAGGTCTCGCCGTAGAGATCGCCGGAGAAGTCGAAGACATAAGTTTCGAGCAGCGGCACGCCGTTGTCGTCGACGGTCGGGCGGCGGCCGAAGCTGGCGACGCCACCGTGAAGCGTGCCGTCGGCGCGGCGAAAGCGGACGGCGTAAATGCCTTCCTTCAGAGTGGCTTCCGGCGAAAGCCTCATATTGGCCGTTGGGAAGCCGAGCGTGCGGCCGAGCCGCTGGCCGCCGATCACCTCGCTCTCGACGGTGAAGCGGTAGCCGAGCAGGCCGGCGGCCTCCTCGACCTTGCCGTCGCAAAGCAGCGCGCGGATACGGCTCGACGAGACCACCTCGGCGCCCTCGTCGCGGAAGGCGTCGACCAGCGTGACGCCGAAGCCGTGGCGCTCGCCGGCCGCCATCAGGAAGGCTGGGCCGCCCTGGCGGTCCTTGCCGAAATGGAAGTCGAAGCCGGTGACGGTATGGCTGATACCGAGGTTCCTCTCCAGCACGTCGGTCACGAAAGCCTCGGCCGAGAGCGCGGCGAAGTCGCGCGTGAACGGCTGCTCGACCATGGCGGCGAAGCCGAGCTTGGCCAGAAGCCGGGCCTTCATCGGCGGCGGCGTCAGCACGAACAGCGGCACCTCCGGCCTGAACACCTTGCGCGGATGCGGCTCGAAGGTGAGCACCAGGGCCGGTACGCCGCGGCGGCTGGCCTCGGCCAGCGCCCTCTCCAGCACCGAGAGGTGGCCGCGGTGGACGCCGTCGAAATTGCCGATCGCCACGACGCCACCGCGCAGATGGGCAGGCAACGGCGAGACTGCCGAAATGCGTTCGAAAGCTTGCGTCATGTCAGAGCGCCCGTCATGGCCACGCTACCAGCCTATTGCAGCCGCGGGATGACGGCGACCGGCCGATAGCCGTGCTTGGCGAGGAACCCCGCCAGCCTTTCGGGATCGGGCCGCAGCGGGTCGCCATAGTCGCGCGCATGGATGCCGCCGGAGACATAGAGCACGTCGAAGCCGTTGTCGGCGGCGCCCTTGACGTCGGTCATCATGCCGTCGCCAATGGCGAGCACCGCCGGGCGCTCGACCGCGTGGCCGAGCAGGCCGGCGACCTCCTTCATGGCGAGGTTGTAGATCGGCGCGAAAGGCTTGCCGGCGATCAGCGTGCGGCCGCCGAGCTGCGCATAGTCGCGCGCGAGCGCGCCGGCGCACCAGATGGTGCGCTCGCCGCGCTCGACCAGGATGTCGGGGTTGGCGCAGATGAAAGGCAGGTTGCGGGCACGTAGCCGCTGCAGCAGCTCCGCATAGTCTGCGGGCTTCTCGACCTCGTCGTCATAGAGCCCGGTGCAGACGATGCCGGAGGCTTCGAACTCCTCCACCAGCTCGATGCCCAGGCCGTCATAGAGGGTGACGTCGCGATCAGGCCCGATATGGAAGATCTTGCCTGGACCTTCGGCGATGAGGTCGCGCGTGACGTCGCCCGAGGTGACGACGCGGTCATAGGCATCGGCGGGCACGCCGATTATGTTCATCTGCGCGACGACGTCGGCGCTGCGGCGCGGCGAATTGGTGATCAGCACCACCGGCACTTTTGCGGCGCGCGCCCGCGCCAGCGCCTCCGCGGCGACGGGAAAGTGCCATTCGCCGTTGTGCACCACGCCCCAAACGTCGCACAGAATGGCCGCGTAGCTTCCTGTCAGATCGGCGAGCGAAGCGATGATGTCGGGCGAATCCGCCATGCCGTTTCCTGATCCTGATCCCTGGCAAAGCCGCGGCCGCCATCCTTCAATTCCGGGGCCGCCGCGGACCGGTCCCGCATAACCGAACCGCTCCATCCTGTCACCAGCTTTCGCCATCGCCGTGAAGCTGCCGGAAGGGCGCGGCGTCGCCCGTTCGCGAGGACAGGGTTAACGGGCCATCAAAAGGCGATGCGCTCTTGATGCCTTCGCGCAAGCCGAAATTTAACGATTTATGACCATGGTTGCAGCTCAATTACGACCTTGGTCGTACGTCAACATAGGTCTTTAGCGGTGGCTAGGCGCAATGGTCCGACGATTTCTGGGCGACAGACGGGGTAACTTTGCCCTGCTGACGGTTATCACGATGGTGCCGCTGATGGGCGCCGTGGCGCTCGCCGTCGACTATACCGAACTGGTGCGGGAGAAGCAGGAAACGCTGAACGCGCTGGATGCGGCCGGCATAGCGGCGGCGCAGCAGATCGTGTCGGGCGCAAGCGACACCGACACCAAGGCCTTTGCGAAAAACTTCTTCGAAGCCAATCTGACTCACGTCAGTCCGGCCGACACGCTGCTGAACGTCACCTTGCCCAACAGCGGCGGCACGCTGAAGCTTTGCGCCCACCTCCACTATCATCCCTATTTCCTGCCGGCCGCCGCGATGCTCATCGGCAAGACGGCCAGCGACACTAACTTCACGGCGTGCTCGGAAGTCCGCCTCAAGAACACGCTGGAAGTGGCGCTGGTGCTGGATAATTCGGGCTCGATGGACGAGACCGGGTTCGGGACCAGCAAGAAACGGCTGACAGTGTTAAAGGATTTCGCCAAAGGACTCATCGACCTTGTCGCAGCGCAGGCGAGGACGATTTCCCAGCTCAACGAGCCGGTGCAGTTCGCGCTGGTCCCGTTCGCAGCCTCAGTCAATGTCGGGCCGGACTATTATTATGATCCGACGAAACGAGCCGACTGGCTGGATTTGCAAGGCCTCTCGCCGATCCACCACGAAAATTTCAACTGGAAATCGTTTCCTCAAACTACCACGAGCACGTGCTCGGACGCTTCGGACAAATGTGTCCAATCACTAAACGGTATGTGGATCGCTCGCGGGAACAATTGGGGAACTCAGAAAGATCAGCCGCTCACCCGATTCACCTTGTTCGAGCAGACCAAGTATAGGATCAACAGCACCACCACTGCACCTTTAACCAAATGGGGTGGCTGCATCGAGTCCCGGCCTTACCCTTGCAATATCGACGACACGCAGCCGAACGCCGGTAACCCTGCAACCCTGTTCGTGCCTATGTTCGCGCCCGACGAAGCGGGAGAGGCATGGACAACGTCAGCCATCGCCAGCAATCAGTTGAATTTGTTCAACGCTCCTAACAGTTGGTGGAACGACGACACCAGCCAAACGGGCGCGGCCAAGGCTCGTCAAATGAACATGACGAAATACTTCAAGCTTCGCCCTGCCAATAAATCCACGCCCTCTGGAAAAGGTCCCAA
This sequence comes from Mesorhizobium tamadayense, assembly GCF_003863365.1. GTDB lineage: Bacteria > Pseudomonadota > Alphaproteobacteria > Rhizobiales > Rhizobiaceae > Mesorhizobium > Mesorhizobium tamadayense. Next base: position 34,640 of record NZ_RQXT01000060.1, read on the forward strand.
TTACAGCTGCACGACAACGCCAATAACGCCGCTGACCGACGTTACCGTCGACGCCCAGCGGGACGCGCTGAAGACGGCGATCGTCAGCATGGTCGCGAACGGCGCAACCAATGTACCAGAGGCCATGGCTTGGGGCTGGAGGGTTCTTTCGAGCAGTCCACCGTTCACCAAGGGACGTTCCGAAGCTGAGCGAGGTAATGACAAGGTTATTATCGTCCTCACCGACGGCGCCAACACTTACTACACACCCGGCTCTCTCAGACTAAGCGACGACGCAAGCAACCAGTCGACCTACTCTGCTTACGGTTACGCCAGCACTGACTACGACGGCCAACCCGGGGTGAAACGAATATTCAAGGGCACAACCGGTTCCGTCTCTTATGACAACAGCAGCTATACAGCCGCGATGAACCAGCACTTCGTTCGAGACAGCAAGAGCGTTTCCACCGTCTGCCAGAATGCTGTCGACCATAATCTCATAGTCATGACTATTGCTCTCGATTTGAATGAGAACGACACGACGGAAAAAAAGCAGATCCAGGCGTTGAAAGACTGCGCCTCGGAATCACGTTTCACCTCCGGCAAGAAACTGTTCTGGAATACCCGAAGCGATGAAATGGAGGAAGTCAAAAAAGAAATCGCCGACGAATTGTCGAACCTGCGCATCGTCAGCTAATCCAAAAGAGGGGCCGTTTGCCAAAGATGCGCGAATTCTGGCGTCGAATTTGCCGCGACCGGCGCGGCAATTATGCCCTCGTGACGGCGATCGCCATGGTGCCCCTGATGGGTGCCTTGGCAGTGGCTGTCGATTTCACGGAACTCAACCGCCAAAAGCAGATGGTGCTGAATGCGCTCGACGCCGCGAACTTTGCCGCCGCGAGGCGGTTGGCGGAAGGCGCCACCGACGACCAGATCAAGGCCTATGCGGTCGACTTCTTCAACGCCAACCTCAACAACATTGCCCCGGCCGATATCTCGCTTGACGTCACGCTGCCCAGCAGCCAGGCCGGCGGCGGCCTGGTGACGTTGTGCGCGACACTCCACTACCACCCCTATTTCCATCCGGTGACGGCCCTGCTCAACGGCGCGTCCGAAGGCGACGCGAACAAGCCGATCACGCTCGCGCCGTGCTCGCATGTGCGGCTGAAGAACACGCTGGAAGTTGCAATGGTGCTCGACAATTCGGGCTCGATGAGCACAAAGGGATCCGGCTCGGGGCAGAAGCGCATCGACCTGCTCAAGCAGGCCGCCAAGCAGCTCGTCGACACGCTGGCGCAGCAGGCGGCACAGATCAAGCAGATCGACAAGCCGGTCCAGTTCAGCCTTGTGCCCTTCGCCGCCTCGGTCAATGTCGGGCCGGGCAACGACAACGCTTCATGGATGGACACCTACGGGCTGTCGCCGATAGCCAACGAGAATTTCGACTGGTCGACACTCAGCGCCTCCGACAAATACGCGCAGAAGATCAATGGCATCTGGTACAAGAAGGGCGCCGGCTGGGGCACAGAGGAAGGCCAGACCCTGACCCGCTTCGAGCTCTATCGCGACATGAAGGTGGTCACCAGCCACGAGCGCATCGTCGGTAGCGCGCGCACGGTCTGCGACACATATCGCTCGAACCACACATGCTCGTACAGCCATACGGAATATGACTACAACGACACTTACGGGCCCTTCGCCAGCTGGCAGGGATGCGTGGAGGTCCGGCCATACCCCTACAATGTCGACGACACGCCGGCGTCCGGCGGCCCGAACAACACCGGCATCGGTGTCGGCGATGCCGCCACCATGTTCGCGCCGGACGAGCCTGGCAACCACTGGAAGGTGACGCAGAATCCCCTTGAGCCGAATCCGACGACCTATGGCGCCGCCAACAGCTGGTGGAACGACGATCCGTCGAGCACTACCGGCAAGACGCGACAATCCAACATGGCCAAATATTTCCAGCCGCGGCCGATCAACGCGCCGGTGCTCAGCGCTGGGGCAGGCCCGAACTACAGTTGCACAACGACGCCGATCACGCCGCTCACCGACGTCACCAATGCCGATGGGCTGGCAGCCGTCAAAGCAGCGATCGACCTGATGCAGCCCAACGGCAACACCAACGTGCCGGAAGGCAAGGCCTGGGGCTGGCGCACCGTTTCCAGCACGGAGCCCTTCACCGAGGGACGGCCGGAGACCGAGCGCGGCAACGACAAGGTCGTCATCGTGCTCACCGACGGCGAGAACACCTATTCGACGGTGAGCTCCGACCCGGCCGGCAACAAGTCGACCTACGCGGCCTACGGCTATACCGGCGTCGGCTACAACGGCACCTCGGTCACCCGCCTGTTCGGCGGCACGTCCAGCGCCATCGGCCAGTTCAACTATTCCTCGAGCAACTACACCAGCGCCCTCAACGAGCAGATGGCCAAGCTCTGCGACAACGCCAAGGCGGCCAACATCATGGTGATGACGGTTGCGCTCGACATGTCCTCGACCGACGCCGGCGACAAGAAGGCGATGGAGGCGCTGAAGACCTGCTCGTCCGACTCCCGCTTCCGCAAGGATCCGACCGACCCCAGCAAGCCGGCCAAGCTGTTCTGGAACGCTACCGGCGCGAAGCTCTCCGACAATTTCAAGGAGATTGCGAACGAGTTGTCGAATTTGCGCGTGGTGGGGTAAGGCACATCAACGGATGCTGGCGCGCCAAGAGGCGAAAAGGCAGGATTAGGGGCTGGTTTTCGGATAGTATCCTCTTTCCCCATCATCTGAGGATACTGAGATGTTGTCCGACCTCGCGAAACTCATTGAGCAGGATCATTTAGCCGTGGATGCCTTCGTCAAGGGCGATCCCGAGCCTTTGAAAAGTCTCTATTCACAACGGGATGACGTCGTCATCGCCAATCCGTTCGGCCCGCCGGCCAAAGGATGGAGGAAAGCTGCCGAAACGATGGACCGTGCCGCTACCAACTACCGGGACGGAGAGGTTATCGGCTTTGAGCGCATTTCCGAGTACGCAACGACGGATTTGGGTTACATCATTGAAATCGAGCGGGTCCGATCCAAGGTCGGCGGCAGCGACAAGCTGGTGCCGATTGCACTTCGAACAACCACTATATTTCGGCGGGAGGAAGGCGCATGGAAGATCGTCCTTCGTCATGCCGATCCTATAACCTCGCCTCGTCCGGCGGCCTCGGTCGTCGGTGAGTAGAAGGCTACCAACGCCTGGAGACGACATCCTCCGTTTGGCGCTGCGCAGCGCAGCGACGTCCATATGGACGTGGCCAAGGAAGCAGGCCGAGACTACCCACCACCTGCGGGCATCTGGCCGCTCTGGCGCAACGGCCGGCGCCGGCAAGCCCTTGTGCGCGTTCGCGGCACAAGGCACATGTCGGATGCTCGCCGGCATCGGACCGTCCGTGCCGCAGGCGCTGGAGATCAAGCCATGCCCGACGCCGCCAATCATCTGACCTTCGCGCTGATCTGCCTCGGCATGGTGCTCACACCGGGGCCAAACATGATCTACTTGATCTCGCGCTCGCTGTCGCAAGGGCCGAGGGCCGGACTGATCTCGCTGGGCGGCGTGGCGCTGGGCTTCCTGTTCTATGTGCTGTCGGCCGCTTTCGGCATCACGGCGCTCTTGCTTGCCGTCCCCTTCGCCTATGACGCGCTGCGCTTCGCCGGCGCGCTTTACTTGCTGTGGCTCGCCTGGCAGGCGCTGAGGCCCGGCGGGCGCTCGCCCTTCCAGGTGCGCGAGCTGCCGAGGGACAGGCCGCGCAAGCTGTTCGCCATGGGGCTGATGACCAACCTGCTCAACCCGAAAGTGGCGGTGCTCTATCTGTCGCTGCTGCCGCAGTTCATCAACCCGGCCAAGGGCCATGTGCTCTCGCAGCTTCTGGTTCTGGGCGTCACGCAGATCTCGATCAGCCTCACCGTCAACGCCATGATCGCGGTGACAGCCGGCTCGATCGCCACGTTCCTTGCCGGACGGCCGTTCTGGCTGGTCGTCCAGCGCTGGATGATGGGCACGGTGCTGACGGCGCTCGCCGTCAAAATGGCAACCGAAGCCCAAAGGTAGTTGCGCCCTTCGCGGGGCTGCTCACATCGGCCGGCGGGCTGGCCGGATCTGCTCGGGCTCCACCACCTTGCGGTAGAGATGCCAGGTCGAGTGGCCGAGGATCGGCATGACCACTGCAAGGCCGGCAAACAGCGGGATCGAGCCGATCACCAGCAGCACCGCGACGGTCAAGCCCCAGAGCGCCATCTGCAGCGGATTGGCCATCACCGCGCGCGCCGAGGTCTCGATCGCCGAGACGGCGCCGACATCGCGGTCGAGCAGCAGCGGGAAGGCAATGACTGTGGTGGCCAGCACGATCACCGCGAAGACGAAGCCGGCGGCATTGCCGAGCAGGATGAGCGTCCAGCCCTTGCTGGTCGTCAGCACGTCACGCAGGAAGGCGCCGACCGAGGCCGGCGGCTGGGCGCCGAACAGGCTGGTGTAGATCGACTGCGCGGTGAACAGCCACAGAAGGAAGAGCGCGAAGAGCAGGATGCCGATCACCGCGATCGAGGGCAGCGCCGGCGAACGGCGCACGTCGAGCGCATGTTGCCAGTGGCTGTCCATGCCGAGCTCGCGCCGGCGGCTGATCTCATAGAGACCGATCGCCGCGAAGGGGCCGATCAGCGCGAAGCCCGACATCAGCGGATAGACGAGTTGGATGGCGCTGGAGCCAGACGTCCACCGCGTCAGGATCAGACCGACGACCGGATAGATCAGGCAGAGGAACACATAATGCGAGGGCTTGGCCCAGAAATCCTCGGCGCCGAGCCGCAACGCATCCCACAGATCCGATGTGGTGATGTGGCGCACCTTGGGCTGCACATGCATCCCCCGCGCGTCCGCCATGACATGAAAACCGGCCATTACCGTCCTCCGTTTTTTCGCGCATGACCCCCGAAAACCGCGAACCGGCTTTCGATCATGCGCCAAACCAAAGTTTTACAGCGTCGTTTGCATCCGGGCGCACGGCGCTGTACTGGGCGGTCACTGCCTGGGTGGCCGCCCATGGCTGCCACTTGTACCTGTGGCAATATAACGCATTTGCCAAGGGCTGTCGCCGCATGGATCGCATTGCGTTCCATCATCTCCTTGCCCGGCAAAAGCCATGTTCTGCGGTATCAAGAGGCCGCATGGCCAACCTGACCGTCGATTCTCCCTTGCTCAATCTCAACAGACGCACACTGCTCAGGGCCGCCGGCCTGGTAGCGCTCGGCGGCATCGCCGCCTGCGGCAGCGTTTCGCTGCCGACCGGCGAAGGCGCCGGCGTGTCATCCTCCGCCACGGGCACATTGAGCACAATCCGCACATCCGCCGGCCTGCCTGCGCTGATCCCGGATACACAACTGGAGCAGGCGGCGCTGCAGCAGGCCGGCTATATGGCGTCGCGCGCCCGCATGAGCCACACGACCGGCTGGGGCAAGGATTTTGCCTCGCGCATGAAGGACAACGCAGTACACGGCGCCGCGGGCGAGAACATCGCCGAGGGACGCTTTGACCTCGAAAAACTGTTCGATATCTGGATGCATTCGGACGGCCACCGCCGCAACATGCTCGATCCGGACTTCAGCCGCTTCGGGCTGGCTTACGTGCGCGACGGCCGCGACCCCCCAGCCTGCGCTACTGGGCGCTGGTGCTGGGCAGGTAGCAAGTGGCGGTAGCGATCCTTCGCGCCCCGCTCTGGCCGCGCCAAATCTCCCCCCTTGAGGGGGAGATCTCGCCGAAGGCGACAGAGGGGTCGCCGCGCACAGGACGCCAACCTCATCTGCACAAGCAAGCCGAGCCCAGTCGGACCGACCCCCTCTTGCCTGCCGGCCATCTCCCCCTCAAGGG
>NZ_RQXT01000061.1 GCF_003863365.1 Mesorhizobium tamadayense
GGAGGAGGCGCGCCGACACAGAACTGGTGGAGCATCGACGAGTACGTTGAGTGCGTACCGATCGCCTCTCTCTTCGAACGGTCCAGCCGCTATTTTCTTCGACCCATCGACTCCACGTCTCGGGTTAGAAAAGTTCCTCACATTCGACTCCTGCCAGTGACCGGCCCGAGCGGTGCGGACGCGGCGTTGGTTCAGCGCCAAGGCGATGCTTCGAAGGTTTTTGATACCGGATCGTTGGATGGACGGGATAACCGGCCGAATGGCTTCGGCGAAGCGGCAGGTTCAAACGGATGGAGACGGCGCGCCACCGTGCAGCCGCGTTGTCTACGCACAGTCTGGCGCTCAGGATGTTAGCCGATGGCAGATGGTTAAGTCATTCTCCGAACGACCCAGAGCGACCGGCCCGCATGAGCGATCCCGGACAACAGTCGAAGGCGAGGATCATCTTTGAGCCGCTCAGCCTCGACCACATCAAGAAGCAGGACCTGCTGATCGGTCTCGTTGGCGTTCGGCGTAATCCACCAGCGCCGATCCTCGCAGCAAAGCCCGGCCTCCGGATGTTCCTGGAGGTATTCAATCGCATATTCGGCGTCCACTTTTCTCGGTGCCGCATCCACGGACATTTGCTCTTTCCTCCGCCATCGGCGATCGCTCAGGGACTATACCTAATGATGGAGTCTGTTGCAGTGACCAACCCATCACGTCCGGCAGACGGATGGATCGGGCGCGCTATCAGCTGCTGCCCGGCCGGCGGCCGACAAGAACGCGCGCTGGCGGGGGCTCAGTTGCCGGCCTTTTACGATCCCGGCTGGCGATACCGGATCGACTTCGCCTTCCCAAGGGCTTCCATCGTCTCTTCGACGCTTAGGAGAACGGTGGTCTCGTACGAGCTGAGCGCTCCCCCCGCACCGATGGCAAGCACGACTGATGCCATCGACACGTTGTCTGGCGCCTCCCACAGATTCCAGCCATCATGCTCTCCAAAAGCGTACCAGAATCCGTGAAGCTTTCCGCCCACCGACTCGATGTACGAACGGGCCGCCTCGCGTCGATCCTCGGGGTTTTTGATCAAGCGCGCCCAAGTCTCGGGCGTATATCTGAATCGCGAGAGATACATTGGCATGGTTCGCCTCTTGGGTCGCCGCCTAACCGGCTTGCGGGGTAGGTTCACCGGGTGACGAAATATGCGCTAAAGCTAATTTAAGCGCAATATCATAGCCGCTTAGGCATCCAGGCTATGCATTGTTCGAGGCGTTCCAGCTGAGCTCTCTGCAAACGAAACTCGTGACCAACGTTTTGCAACTTGGCTTTGCCTCTGGCGGCGGACGCACTGATCAGTTCGCATTCAAGCTGAGCGATTCGATCTCGCACCTGCTGAGCTTCAGCCTGCCGTATCGTAGACGCAGATGCCGTGATTGAAGTCGGTCGTTACCTCACGCGAAATCCACAACAGTTTCGATTTCTGAAGCGCTTCGTATAGTCGGACGTCGCGTCCCCATATCGAGCGTCGGCGACACTGGCTGGAGGAACTGATTATGGAAAGCGCCGCTATCAGGCACCTAGCCATTCTACTGGACAACCACTAGCGCTTGATGGGAAGGGCTGGACGTTTCAATCTAGGGTCATGAGAGGCTTTAATTACCTCCGGCCTGGCTGAAAACAACCGTCCCGTCGTCTTTGCGAACTTCCACCGCTACGATACCGTCACCCTGCTTTCGAGCAAGAAATGTCGCCTGCCCGTGGTCTCGTGCGGCTTTCTCGGTATCGAAGGGCGTCTTTTCAGCGATGCCCTGTCTCCCGTACCAAATCACCGTATAGGGCACGGCTGGGACGCTCCCGATCTCTTAGCCACAGGGACTTCTTTTTTCTTGCCAGTAGCTCATCGCGATCGCCATCAGCGGTCGCTCGGTCATGCCTCGCTGCAATCGCATAGTCGGCTCTGTTGGTTCGATAGTCTTCTTCTTTTTGCACAGACATGGTTAGCGCGCCGGTTGTTTCTTAGCGTATTGGGCGACTGCACAGAGGAAAGCCGATGCGGCAGCATCACAAGCCATCCGCGACGGGCCTTTGGCGAAAAGCACGGCCTCAGCAACTCGTATCGTTAGGCCATGCTTTTTAGCGAAAGAGGTAACTTCGTAAGGCTGATCTTCAGATGGATAGGCGATGTCGAAATCATCATTCATGGACTACATCCTCCCCAGTTCGCGACCTTTTTCCTCCTCGCGCAGAGGTAAAATTAACTGCCGGTGTGTCGCGCGAGTCTAGCAACTAGGGATTGTGTAAAACGATATAACTCCACACCGCCTACATCTTGTTGTTGTCGATGATGCCGGCTTCGCCTTCGGGTAACTGATCCGCCTGCGGTCGCGGCTTTGCCTGCAGCAGCGTCTGCACCGGCGTCGCGCCCATCTGCTCGACCGCCTCGACCACATCGGCGCGCACATGCCGCAGCCCATGCTCGACATAGCGGATCAGCGGCACGATGGCGTAGAGCATGATGGCTTCGGAACATTAGCGATCCCTAAGGGTTGTCTTGGAGAAACCCTTTGGGTGCAACCATGGCCGAGTTGACATTCGCTTTCGTTTATTATTTGGGGCTGACCGGCGGCGATGTGTTAGGCGCCGTCGTGTCTCTAACGGCGGGCCTGCTTCTCTATAACGTCATGCGCGAAGATCAGCCAAACCGATAGCGCAGGCAGCGGGCCACAGACAGGCGAGCGCGCCAGACGCTTCGGCGGGTGAGAGCGGCCGACGGAATCGTGCGCTTTGTCTAGCAGCGGCCCGGCATCTTTTGGCGGGGTAGGCCAGCACGGTGCCGGGCCTGGCCGGTGGGTCGGGGGACGGGCACCGGTTGCTTGATAGTATATGCGCTCTGGCCAATATGCGCAGTATGTGAACGAAGGATGCCTTGGCTGGCGCCGTGGGAAATCGCTCTTCTACCTGTAGCTAGTCAAATCCGGATCGAGGCCCTGCTATAATCCCAAATGGCCGTCCGAATAGTGGTTGTCCTGGCGCTTTTTTTCGCCTTCGCTTACGGATTCGCAAAACTCGTGGAACACTATGGCGGTGTTGGCGGTAGGCCCCCTTCGTGTGAGCAATTGTCTGATTGCCCCGACCCGAACGCGCCGCCTCCAGAGCCCGAGCCTAGGACGGGCTAGCTGAGCAGCACGTAGAGAGCCAGGCCCGCCATGATTACGCAAGCGGCCATCCCGATGAAGTCGCGGCGCAGATAGAACCAGACCGCGCTGGCAAGCATCAGGCCGGTCATCGCGGCGATGTAGAATGGGGCGCCCATAACTAATTCGTTGTGCAGGCGAGTAAGCCCCAGTGCTTCATCAGATAGGAGGTGATGTGGTCCGTCTCGTCGAGAGGAGTTATTTCCGGCAGGGCAGCCCTTTCGAGCGTTTTGGGTGGTGGCATAGACTGTACGAGCGTCAATAACTGCGGAGTGCACTCGTAAATTATCATCTTTGCGATCACGTCTTCTCGGCCACAGACGGTCGGCAATATCCTGTCCATGGTGGCGGCGAGGCAGCCTTCATAGGCCTCCCGCGGAGTTTCGGCGTTTGCGGTGCCGATCAACATTGCTGCGACAACTGAGAGATGGATCGCTGCCTTCATAAATCCAGCATTGCGCGCAAGCTGCACTCCCGCAAGGGAAAGATTAGCGCAGCAGCACATAGCAGCCGAGGCCGGCCAAATACGCCATCGCTGACCCTGCATCCGCTAAGGTAAGGACAGCGCAGCACAAAGGACAAGAGCCTTCATCCCCAATTCCCCTCCGACGCCGCAACGAGTCGGCGGATTTTCTCCAGCCTAGTTTGGTATCTCGAAGTCGACATCGACCAGTTGCAGCTTGCCGACTAAGTCCTTCGCTACGGTGGCCGTGATCGTCATCTTGCATGTGTCCGAGGGGAGCGGCCTCGCACAGTTGCGCAGGATGAAGCGCATATCGTTCATGTCCCGCCATGGCTCGTGAACGGTAATATATTGCCCGTCCAGAACGGCGATCGCGTATTCCTGAGTAGCCCCATAAATCGTCACATCATGAATGCGAAATTGCTTGGCTACGCGTCAGAAACGATTAACTGATCTCCTTCTTCGCCACGAGCGGCACCAAGCCGAATTCGAGAGCAATCGGCTTCGAACTCCGCGAGCACCTCTGCGTATTTTCGCTTGGCCTCTTCGGGGTCTTTCGTTCCGAGAGTCCTGTTGACTTCTTTGCGGCCCGTCAGCGCGGCCACGTCCGCTGGTGGCCGCTTTCGGAACCAGTACACGCCAGTCTTACGATGTTTGACAGGACGGCTCATAGCAAGGACCATGTGTAACACCCGTGTGTAGCACTCGGGTAGCCCTAAGCATATAATTTTGCTGGTTTTTCAGCTGCGTCAACACCTTGAGATGGTGATGGTGCCCAGAGGCGGAATCCAAGCCAAGAAAATTTTGCCTATTTTTCAGTTCTTTCGGCTGGCACTCGATCTTCCAGTACCAACGTTTATTCCAACAGAATTTTTCTGTGGATAGGTTCGATTCCTGGGGTGAAGTCCCCACGACGCGGGACCGATGGCTGATCGGACCGTTGATCTCGACGTTCTTAGCGTCGGAAAGGAGGCATTCCGCTCGGCCAAACTCCGCGAAGAATGTCCGTATGACCGTGAGATAAAGATAGCCCCCAAACGAGAGCGAGATCGTGGAAGTGAGAGCGTCCGCCAAGGCGAAGCGCAATGAGACACGCACGCTGCCATCATCTATCGTAGACGAAGCGCCTCGAAGCGCTTGAGAGATTCCCCTAGTACCTTTTCACAGTGATTGTGACTCGTTGATTTGCAGCCATTCGAGAATAGGCAGGCGTTGCGGGGAAACAAGCATCTCGATGCTTCTGGGAGCACCTGGTTGACGGCGAATGAGGCCGTTTCGTTCGAGGGTTACGATCATCTGATGAACGGACGGCGGACTGACCTGGAAATGACATTGGATGTCGGCTTCGGCAGGTGGACAGCGAAACATGTGCGAATAGGTGTAGATGAAGGCCAGGTACTGGCCTTGCTTTTCGGTGAAGCCCTTGTCGCCGGGCCGCTGTGCAGCGCCTGAATTTTGACTCATCTGTTGATTCAACCCGTGCCTCCAACGCGGAGGCCGCAATGAACATACGCTACCGAGTGGAACTGAGCCAAGCCGAGTACGACGAGTTGAACACCATGCTGGAGGGTGGCAAGCATGCTGCCCGCAAGCTCAAGCGAGCCCAAATCCTGCTTGCCGCCGATGCCGGAAGCAGCGACGAGGGGATTGCCCGGGTTGTGGGGGTGGGCGGCTCGACCGTCTATCGCACCAAGCGAGGTTTCGTGGAGGGCAATCTGGAATACGCGATGAGCGAGCAGCCGCGCCCTGGGGGCGAGCGCAAGCTGACCGACAAGGAGGAAGCCTTGCTGGTGGCGACGGCATGCGCGAACCCGCCTGCGGGCCGCCGCCGCTGCACGCTGGAACTGCTGGCCGACGCCATGGTCAAGCTCACCGATCACGACAGTCTGTCGCACGAGACGGTGCGTCGCCGGCTGGCCGAGAACCACCTCAAGCCGTGGCGCAGGGACATGTGGTGCATCCCCCACGTCAATGGCGAGTACGTGGCGCGCATGGAAGACGTGCTCGACTCTATGCCGAAGCGCCCGATCCCGAGCGCCCGGTCGTCTGCTTCGACGAACCCCGGTGCAGCTCATCGGCGAGGTTCGTCAGCCCATCCCGGCTCAGCCGGGCCAGCTCGAGCGCTACGACTACGAGTACCGCCGCAACGGCACCGTCAATTTCTTCGTCTTTCTCGACGTCAACCGGCCCTGGCGAAAGGTCAAAATCACCGGGCGGCGCACTGCACGAGACTATGCCCACTGCATGCGCGATCTCGTCGACGTCCATTATCCCGAAGCCAGCTGCATTCGCGTCGTGCAGGACAATTTGTCGACCCACACGGCCGGCGCCCTCTACGAAGCCTTCGCGCCGGCCGAAGCCCGTCGCATCCTGCGCCGCCTGGAATTCCACTACACGCCCAAGCACGCCAGTTGGCTCAACATGGTCGAGATCGAAATCGGCGTCCTCAACGGCCAGTGCCTGGACCGACGCATCGACAATGCTGAGCGCCTCACCAGCGAGATCGCCGAATGGGAGTACCAGCGAAACGCCGCCGGAGCCCGCATCAATTGGATGTTCACGACCGACAAGGCCGAGCCAAAATGGGCCGGGCCTATCCTCAAATCGGCAAAGAGTCAGAATCACTGTGAAAAAGTACTAGGTGGAACTGGGAGGCTGAGGTGACGAATCGTGACCGGCTTCTTTGCCGAGCTGTCGGTGCTGGCGCCATCACCTGCGCCTACTCAACGGCCAACACGCTCAGATCGGCAACCTTACCCCGCATCACGGTAGTCGCTGCTGAGACCGAAGCGCTTTGCGATCGCATCCTCCACGTTGGCCTCAATGGCCGTGTACTCTGGCTGAAGTAGTTAGGTTATCCGCAGCGTGGATATTTCTTATCCAAACAATCAATTTTACCGATCTTGCCGGATGGCTATGAGCCGGGTCGATCCGATGCTTGCGTTGCGACGGGTATGCGTTGCCGTGCCCAGTGATAAGAAATGGAATCATGAGCCAGAACGTTAACTATTCGCCTGCGGTCTGCTTTCTCCTCGGACTTCCCCGGTCGGGGACGACGCTGCTGGCGCATTTGCTCCAGCAGCATCCAGATATTGCAGCGCCGCCTGAGCCCTGGTTGATGCTGGCACTTGAGGCATTTGGAAGGGTTGACCGTCGTCATCCAGCAGGGACATCACTGATTCAGAGTGCGACCTCTGAATTCTTGGGCCGAGTGGATCGGATTAGCGTGAGCCGCGCTTTTGCCGATGCGGCTTACAGCCAGTATTTGGCGGCAGCGGGCAAGCGCACCGTCATAGATAAGACTCCGCGCTATTGGATGGTGCTGGATTATTTGGATTGCCTCTACCCAGAAGCACCACATATCCTTCTATTCCGCAATCCCTACGCTATTGCCGCATCACTGAAATCGACATGGGGAATCCCGTTCGTATCGGAACGCTCCCCGCCAGCAAGCATAGCCTGTCTTGCCGATCTTGTGCTCGGCCTACCCACGCTCGATCTCGCATCTTCTCTCGCCGATTTCGTCCTGGGCCTGCCTGCGTTGGCGGCGCATCGCGGTCGCCGGCAGACCCAAGTGCTGCACTACGAACATTTGGTGGCCCGCCCTGGCGAGGAACTCCGGCGAGTGATCGCCAGCCTCGGCTACGATTCAACCAAAATTAAAGCGGCAACCACTGAGCAAACGGACTATCTCCGAGCCAGTAACTTCGGCGACCGGAAACTTCTAGAGAAAAAGGGAGTCGACAACCGTTCGGTCCACGCCTGGCAAACCGAACTGACCATCGAAGAAATGCAGGCAGTAACCGATCTAGTCAGCGCCGAGCTTTTGATAGAGCTCGGTTATGAGGAGGCACTCCGACACGCACAGCAAGCTGGTGTCGTGGACAGGGGTAAGGCTGTGACCGAACGCTACCGTCAGGTATTTCGAGCCTGGTGGGATTTGCTCGGCACGGCAGGAGCATCATTCGGCATCTCCGCTGCCGCAGGTGAGCTAAACAGCACCTTACAGCAAGATGGGGAGAACGCCTCCTCAGGCTCCGACGCCTCCACGGTTCAGGGGGCGCAACGTTTGGCCCAGTCCGATATAGAGGATAATTTGCAACTGGCGAATGCGATGGTAGCTCAGCTGAAACAGGCGCTCGCGGGCTCGGAGGCCGATCGAGCTGTGCGCCTAGATGCCATTCGTGATCGCGATGTCACGATCGAGACGTTGCGCGGCGAGGTCGTGCGGCTTGAGCAGACCTTGCGCAAGCTGTTCAAGGAGCAGGTGTAAGTGATATTGGCACATCCTCTTTGGCATAAGCTTACCAAGGTAGCGAAGATTGCGGCTCCGTTGGCCGCACATATGATCCCAAGAGTGCCGGTCAAGCAAATGATCTCGGATGGCAGAAGTGCGGCTGAAATCGCGTCCTTCTTTGGGACCTCACCAGAATTTTTTGAATATCGAATAATGCGGCTCGGGCTTTGGCGCGACCATCTTGGAAGGAAGGTAAGCCTTGCCAAAACGCTAGGGCAGCGCCGGATCTCCACCCTGCAGATGAGGGCCGGTAGCCAGTTTCTGCAATCTGATATAAGTCGGTTTTTGATTTTGCTGTTCCTAATCAGTTGGACTTCTATCGGCGTTGGCCGCCGGCTTTAGATGGTTACGTTCCACCGCAACTGAGAGACTTCGTCACTTCAAGAACACTGGGACGAGAGGCATCAGCGTCTCAAAATTACCCAAATTCGATTTCCGAAATCGACTGAAGATACAAAAATCGGTGATAGGTTCGCTCTACTGCGGTTGGATTCACGAGGGTGACGCTGTGCCGTTGACCTCCGGGGAGAAGATCAGGTTTGCAAAGCTGGAAGGTGTCTGGCCGAGACAGGCCGCGAGCTTCACGAAAGCCCCGCATGTCTCGAAGGCGCAGGGACGCGCAATGATTGATTTCGTCGCCCTAAGTGAACGCCTATGCCTGTGGCGCTGACAATTCTGATGAGCGCGCTCGCAGCTTCATTGTCGCGCCGCAGTGTGTGCCGCTCCTCTCGCAATTGGATCCGCAACACGATAGGCGGATTCTCTTAAAACTGCCGTCGTCCGAGGGCGACGGCCGTCATTCGATGCTCCGCGCTATCGCGTTTCGCTCGTGTCCGATTGACGACGTGTATGTCCGAAAGCTGACCCTGAGGGGCCGTAAGTTTTCTGACGGGGCGGCGCGTTCCCCAGCTTTCCGGTCTTTCAAGCAAAGCTCGCACAAAAGTCTCTGGTGGCATGCCAATTGCAGGGACACCGTAAAGGAACCCGGTGACGATGGCAGTATTCCTCAGTCATCGCTGCAAGATGCGCTGCTTCGCCAAAGCAGAAGTTAGCGATGTAGGGTAGACGCAACTGTCATCACGCTTTGCCTTCGCATAAAAGCCAAAGGAGTCCTAAATAAATTCTGAGGCCTTGGAACATGCAATCGACCGATCGTACGACATCAACCTAGATATGTTAAGGTCGCGAAATTTACGCCTTGACACGCACAACGACTATCTCGTCGGCACATATCTCCTCTCAAGGCAATGGGCGACCTCGATGCTGACAGTTGCTGAATCGGGTTGCGCCGTCAGTTGACTTTATTTCCACGTCCCCTTCTGTAATCAGTATTGCACCTTTTGCCACTTCGCCAAGGAAATCAATCCGTCCCCGGCCCGAGTGAGCGATATTTGGCGGCCTTAATGTCCATTCGCTTGGCGGCGGAGAATAGGAACGGAAGCCTATTCTCGCCCCTCCCCGCCAAGCGACGAGGCCCGGCGAGCTCCGGGCCTCGACACTTTTCCGGCGTGCGGCGATGGATCTATTGATGGGGCGTTGCGCGTCCATATGGCAAAGCATCCCCGACCGAGCTTGTTGGACGTGACCCGCGTTTCCTCGTTCAATCATCCACTTGCCGAGGAGGCGGCGGCAGCGAATTAACCTGCCGCGATTTGCGTTCGGCCGAATTTGAGATCGGGGGGTTGCAATGAAAATCGGCATGGAGGTCGTTCTTCTAAGCCTTTTAGCTCTTCTGGCTGCCGGCGCCGGCAGGATGCTTTGCGGCAGCATATATGGATTTTGTTCTTCGTCCTCACTGGGGTCACGTATTGCGCAGCAACGGGTTCAAGCACGGTCCGTGCGGCTGTTCGTCTCTGCGAGCTGCGCCAGCGCTACCGAGACCCTGCGGGTTTGCCGCCGGACGGGTTCGGAACCGTCGCGGGCACCTCACCTGGGGCCTAGGATGAAGCGCCGATTGGGTGAATGGATCGGCCGCGCGTTCAACGGGTACAGTGCGGTAAATCGCTCGATGTCTGCTGGGTCAACCTCGACCGGCTCCTTCGCCACCATCCACTCAACGTTTTCGGTGCAGGGCGGCGTGGTCAATGATCCCTCATAGGTCCAGTAGCCAAGCGAGGCCGGCAGAAGCCCGTTGGGATTGACCTCGTCGACCGCCATCTCCTCGCCTGGCTGCATTGGAAAGGCCGCGGCAAGGCCAGCAAATCCGGCATTCTTCGCGCCAGGTACCAGAAAGACGCCCAGCACACCCAGGGTTTCGCTGTCTACATTCCTATGGACGAAATGCGCTTCCATCGGGAAACTCTTGCCCGCCACGTGGTGTTCGCTCGGTGCATGAAAATGAAACTGTACCAGTTCGGAGACGCGATCCCCGCGAGTTAGCGTGCTGCCGTCCGGCATATTTATTTGAATCGTGTGGCCGTTGTTCACCATCTTGCCGCCGCCCTTGTGCCAACCGATGGCGATACGCGGAATATCCGCCGTGACTGCGCTGTTGATGTCGATCGGGGATTGCTGCGTCCCCACCGAGCAGACGGAATTTTTGCTATCCAGATCGGCCCAGTGCTCCGGCCCAATCGGGCCGGCATATCCCCAATGGATACTAGTCGCACGCGCGGCTTCGGCGCAAATTGGACATGCACCCAGTGCTGCCAACCCTTTGATCAGATTACGACGATGCATATTGCTTTCGCTCCTAATGCGAACTGAAGTTTTTCAACTGGGAGGCTGTCCCAGTTGAGTGCGTTGATCCGTAGCCCGAGTCTTTCAAGAACATGGCGGGAGCGGCGATCGCAATCATGAGGTGACAACATCGTCTCGCAATTACGCTTGGTCAGTGCAAAGCTGCGCGCACGCGGCTCCTCGGCCAGGATCTTGATCGATTCAAGGAGTCCTGCGAAGGCTCCAGCGATTCAATACCTGCAAACTCCTAACCCGACCCAATCCCATGGTTGAGATGCCTCCAGCTGAAATTTGGGTCCTTCATCAGGACCAATTCCCCTGCCTCACTCGCACAACGTCTTCTGGCGGGTTTGCAAGGGTAGCAGGCGTCGCAACAATCGACATGCTGCGACGCTCGCGGTGCGATCTCCGGTAAATACAGCCGCTTGTGGGTTTTCCAATCGAAAGTGGGAGGCAGAAGCGGGACTCAGGCCTGTTCTAGAGGCTCGTGTTTCTAAGCAATACATCGCCCTCCACTCCGTGGGCATAGCGGGTCACCAGCTCGAACGAAGGCAAAAGATCAAGAATGGCTTGCAGGGAAAGCTGCCCTTCATAGAGCTCGTGGTCGCTGTACTCCGTGTAGATAAAGCGCGTGTTGCTCAAGGTCTGTCTGCCGCCGGCGATGACATCTGACTCGGCTCCCTGCACATCCATCCAGATGAAATCGATCTTGGTCAGGTTCGCTTCGCTGCACCAGTCATCAAGCCTTCGAGTTTCAACTGAGATGGGGCGATCGAACCGAACCCAATCATGTTCGACTAGATGGTTTTTGGGTCGGCGTATCGAGCCAGACTGGTCCCAGTCCTTCGCGCTTCCTTCTCCATTGCTTGGATGGAAATCAATCGTGCCATTTCGGTCGCTGAGCGCGATTTCAAGCAATTTCACCTTGTCCAGGTACAGGTTCATGTTTTTCTTAAAGCGAGTCGCCGCTCGAGGGTCGGGCTCAAAGCAGTAGAGCTTAGCTTTTGGGCAAAGCCTGAGAAAACGTCTCGTATCGGTTCCGTCATTGCAGCCGATGTCCAAGATGACGGGATCGGGCTTTTGCAGGAGCGAAGCGATCTGCCGATGTACTTTTAACGAAGAGATAGGTTCCCGCGCACACTCCATGAGCTCTCGCATGGGCCGTTGTATAAATCTTGGCAGAGTGTCCCCAAAAGACCGAAATAATTCCATCGAATTTTACCCTCAATTGCCCACGAGACATCCCCGGAACGTATCAAGCCGAACTCCCGAGGGCCGGCGCCAGCCAACTTCGATTGTTTCGAATGATCTCGCCTCGACCGCGCCGAATGGACGGTTTGACATGGTCGGCGAGTGGTAGCTCGCATTGTCCGGCCGACGCTTTCATATCCACTGTTCTCTGCAATTCGTAAAATCGATTGTGTTGATGGAACTCATCCGCACGATGGATGTTTGACAAGCCATGGGCCCGTGATTGACGGGGACTAGAATTCGGCGGGTTGTGCCTAGGCCGACACAATTGCGCTTCGAGGGGACTGAAGGTGCCCGATTGCTTCGGGGCACGGTGTAATGAGCAAATGTGCAGCGATTCTTCGACCTCATCCCCCCGCAGGTCACATTGCGCCGGCTGCCCGGAGGTCTTCGCCAAAGCACCCAAAAGCGATTGAACAGCAACGGCACCATCGACCACCGGTCTCATTGCGTCGTTGAGGTACGGCGTGGGGTCTATGTCAAACCGGACAATGCGGCGCATTCGCAGCAGCGGCCAGCACTCAGATCCACTGTCTCTGGGGTGATCGCGTGTCATTGATGCGGAGCTTTAGTTCCGTGTGCGCAACCGATAGGAGCACCAGGTAGTAGGAAATCCCGTTTTTTCGTCCGTTGCCAGATCGGCTGAGATATCCCCAACTTGGGGATTGTTCTCATATGAAAGCCGACATCCCCCGGCGCGTATGGCGCTCGGCCGATGGGCGACGGCAATCGAAACGCCTTACGCGCGCTGCGCTGGTCGGCGCCGTGAATCCGAAGTCCTGTCGTCTTCAACGTCATGGCAGGCGCGCTCGGTCAGTGTCCGTCCTACGATATCCCAGCGATGATGATGGCTCCCTGGCCAGCGGCCTCATTTGGGACGAGATAGACCGTTAACCGGAATATGAGCTTCCCGCACCTCTCGCGGCGCCGAGCCAGATTGAAAAACGCAGGAAAGTTGGAACCAGATCGGACATTGCAGCTAACCATGCCGTAAGCATCAACGCGGAGCGTTATTATGGCGGAGAAAATCCTCATACGTCGCATGCAAGCCGTCACCAAATGAAGTTTTGGCTTTCCAGCCAAGGGTATGCAAGCGCGTTACGTCCAGTAGCTTGCGTGGGGTGCCGTCTGGCTTCGTCGGGTCGAACACCAAGGCGCCTTCATAGCTGACGGTCGCCTTTACCAGTTCCGACAGTTCGCGAATTGTGACGTCCTCTCCCACGCCAACATTGAGTAGAGGCGCGGTGTCGGGGTCTGTTAAAGCGCCAAAATCCGAATCCGGCAAGCCAAGTAGGAATGCAATGGCATCCCCCATATCCAACGAGTACATGAATTCTCGCCGGGGTCTTCCGGATCCCCAGACTACAACCGATGAGTCTCCGTTCATGCTGGCCTGATGAAAACGCCGCATCAGAGCAGGCAGAACGTGAGAGTTGTCGGGATCATAATTATCTCCGGGACCGTACAAGTTGGTCGGCATCAGCGCGAGGTAGCGCCTCCGGTACTGTCGGTTGAAAGACCAGCACGATTCAACTCCTGCGATCTTTGCCAAAGCGTAGGGACGATTTGTTGCCTCAAGTGGGCCGGTTAGAAGGTAGTCCTCTCGTATAGGCTGCAAGCAATCCCGTGGGTAGATACATGAGGAACCAAGAAAGATCATCCGCTCGACGCCGGATGCGTGGGCCGCATCAAAAACGCTGACTTGAATCGCAAGATTGTTGTGAAGGAAATCAACCGGAAAGCTTGCGTTGGCAAGAATGCCACCAACCTTTGCGGCGCACATAATGACGTAATCCGGTCGCTCCGACAAAAAGAACTCGCGGGTCGCGGTTCGGTTGGCGAGATCCAATTCGTCGTGGGTCCGCGTTATTATTTCATAGGATTCTAGAGCCGCGAGGGCCTTCACTGTGGCGGACCCAACAAGGCCGCGATGGCCCGCTACATAGACTTTCTTCATGTCTTCGTTCTCTTCTGCTTACGTCCTATGGACGGAGCTGGTCAGTCTGCGTGCCACGTTCACCGCCGGCCGCCATAGAAATCGGGGTAAGCGCCTATGCAACCTGGGGGATCTCGTCGCATCGAGCCAAGGCGATGTAGCCTGCGCAGAGCGCGGAAGAACCTGGCTGCCTGGGCATGCGCCTCAGTGGTGTTCGGCTACACGACAAAATATTCCTCGAAGCGAGCGCGAGCACCGATAACTATTCTTTGGGCCTGCATCATGGCACTGTTCCTATGCAACCTTCCGCAAGATCGGTGAAATCGTTTGTTTCAATGAAGGTCATCCACGAAATGGATAGCCGCGGACATGCTTCAACAGCTTGATCTAAATCGCGCCGCGGCGCGGTAGGTCAGAAACGCTCGCCCGCCTCGTCCTCGACGCAGAAATAATCGCAGATGGTGGCGCGCTCAGCGTCACGCTTCCACCACTCGCTCGATATGTGCTCTGGGCAGTTGGCTCATTTCACGCACCGGCGCATGCCGCACCAGGTAAACGTGACGGGACGGTCATCGGGCTGAAGCAGTCATCGTCTCGATCGCCTCCGGCCTCGGCAGCAGGGTTTCCGGCGCGGCCAATCACTTGGCAGGTGTCACCGGTACCCGGGACCGTCACCATCTACGGCTCGTTCCGGCACGCCGCCGACGGGGCCATGCGGGAAAGACGATCCGCGCCGATGCAATTGGCATCAAATCGATAAGTGCGGAAATCTCGCCTTCTGCTCCGCGACGAGCGATGACGAGCGTGTAGGGAAACGAACGGCTCGGCGATCGTCGCGCCCCATGGCGTTCGATGCCGAACCGGAGATTTGCCCTTGGCGCTCTTGTCGGGAAGGCGGGGCCGAGCATGTCGACTCGCGCAGGGGCTACGCCATGCCGACGCAAAATTGCGTCGGTGCGGTTGTCAGCCCTGTAGACGAGGAGATCGAGGCGCCGAGCCCTTTTCGTTTCGCATGTCACGGAGCCGGACGACCGGTTTGGCGGTACAGCACGTCTGCTTCACCAGGACGCAGCCTTCAGCCTACCTCAGCAAGGCCGCGTCAGCGTGGGAATGCTTTTCAGGGAGGTTGGCAACTCCGGCCCCTCAGCTCTCCATCTCTACCGTCTCATCCAAATACTGGGTCAGCGCACAGACGAGGTGATAAAAGATGCTGGCAGGAACATCAGTCGCCAGCGAGCGGCCGCGCTCGTCGATGCGATCGATCCACAGGCCGAGCGGCGCCGGGTCGATGTGCCAGCGGAACAGCCGGCCGACGCGCGCTTCGATCTCGGGCTTTAGATCGGGGCCGCCCGAACCATCCAGCGCGATCGCCGCCTTCACCGCTTCGGCCTGCGGCCAGCTGCGCGATATCAGGTCGAGCGGCAGGCCCTGTCGCGAGACGGCGCCATAGGCAAGGCCGGTGGCGCGGTTGAGACCATTGGCAATCGCCGACGCGTAAAGTTTCCGGGCAAAGCCGCTCAACTCGGCCTGACCGCTGCGTCCGGCAAAATCGACCAGCAAGGAGGCCCATTCGAAATGGTGGCCCGGCTCGGTCCATGAGCCTTTCTCTCCAGCGGATGGTTTCCATTCGGCATCGAAATACTCGCCAAGCGTCCAGCTTTCCGGATCGAAGAAATGACTGCGGAAGAGGTCGATGATGCGCGCTGCGCGGCGCAGATGGGCGCGCTCGCCGGTTGCCTGGTGCCATGCCAGGAAGGCCTCGAGCAGGTGCATATGCGGGTTGGAGCGGCGCTCGCCTTTGCCGTCCGATGTCTCAAGGAAGCCGGTCATGCGGCTGTCTTCGAGATGCGCATCGAGAAAGGCGAAGGTTTCCTCGCCGAGGCGCAAGGCGTCGGCATTGCCAGACATATGCGCATGCGCCAGTGCCAGGAGCACGCAGGAATGATCGTAGGCATCCTCGGTGGCGTCGGCGACCGAGCCGTCGACATTCAGCGTCCGAACCCAGCCGCCTTTGTCGGTGCGGCCCTTGCCGGCCATGAAGGCGATGCCGTGGCTGATCAGCCGGTCAGCCGGACCGTCCCAGCCGCGCGCCCGGGCGACGGCGAAAGCATAGACCTGCCTTGCCATGGTGCGCATGCGCTTGGGCTTCATCAGCGGCGAGGCGTCCAGGCCGAGCGCTTCGTGAAAACCACCATGGCGTTCGTCGACCCCCGATGTCGACCACAGCGGCAAGGTCTCCTGAAACAGCCAGTGGTGCACGCGCCGACGCCAGGCGCCGCTTTCGATGACGCGGTCATGCGCCGGCGTGAACCTGGTTTCCAGGCGACCCGATTTTTCGAGCTGCTCGACGATCTTCTTGACGTGCGGGCTGTGGCTGACCGGGGCGACGAAGGTGGCATCCGATGTCGAAACGATGGCGATGTCCTTCATGCCGATCGCCGACAGCAGGCGGCCGTCACTGCGAATGTAGGAATTCTCGCAATCGATAGCGACGACATCGCCGATGATGACATTGCCCCGGTCGTCGGCGGGGCCGACATCGAGCAGCGACTGCCAGGAGCCGAGATCGTTCCAGCGGAAGCCGGCCGGCACCATGGCGATGTCTTTTGCCCGCTCCATAATGGCGTAGTCGATCGAGTTCGACGGAATGGCGGCGTAGAGTTCTAGCGGCATGTAAAGGCCGGACAGATCCGATGTCGCTGTCCTGTAAGCTGCTTCGGTGGCCTGCCAGATATCCGGCTGGAACGCTATGAAGGCATCACGCATGGCGCCGGCGCGAAACAGGAAGATACCGGTGTTCCAGTAGAAATTTCCTGCCTTGAGACAGCTCTGCGCAGTCGCAATATCCGGTTTTTCGACGAAGCGCGACACGTCGAAGGTGCCGCCGCTTTCGGCCGCGACCTCGATATAGCCGTAGCCGGTCTCTGGTTGTGTCGGCTTGATGCCGAAGACCACCAGCCGGCCGCTACCCGCAGCCTCGGTGCCGGCTTCGACGCTCTGCCAGAATTGGCGCGGGGTCGATATCTCATGGTCAGACGGCACCACCAGCACCAGGCTGTCGCCGAATTCGGACAGTGTGCGCAGCGTCGCCAGTGCGACGGCGGCGGCTGTGTTGCGCCCTGCCGGCTCGAACAGCGGCCCGCCGCCGGCGAGGTCGAGGCCGGCAAGATCGGCGTGAACACGATCGGCATGGCGCTCCGCGGCGATCAGGAAGATCGGCGTTTCGCCTTCCGGCCGGGCCGTCAGCCGACGCAAGGTCTTGGCCAGCATCGAGCCATCGCCAGACAGATCGTGGAACTGCTTGGGGTTGTCCTCGCGCGACAGCGGCCACAACCGCGATCCAACGCCGCCGCTCATGACAAAACTGACAATCCGCTCGGTCATTCAACTACCATTCAAAAGGTCTGGTTGTAGGCGCCCACTTCGGGGCTGCGGCGCAGCACGGCGTCGACAGCCTCGAACATTTGCCTTCGCCGCTGCTGCGACACCGGACTTTCTACGACCACGACCAATTCCGGCTTGTTCGACGAGGCCCGCACCAGCCCCCAGGTGCCGTCTTCGGCAACGACGCGCACGCCGTTGACGGTGATGAGGTCGGCGATCTTCTGCCCAGCGAAAACCATTCCATCCCGCTTCATGGTCTGAAAATCGGCAACCACCCGTTCGACCACACCATACTTCACGTCGTCCGCGCAGTGTGGCGACATGGTCGGCGTGCCGAAAGTCAGCGGCAGCGCGCGGTAGAGATCGGCCATCGACCTGCCGGAGCTGCGATCCAGCATCTGGCAAATGGCGATGGCGGTGACCAGCCCATCGTCATAACCCCGCCCGATCGGCGGATTGAAAAAGAAATGGCCCGACTTTTCGAAACCGGCGACCGCACCAAGTTCGGCGACGCGGCGCTTGATGTAGGAGTGGCCCGTCTTCCAGTAGTCGGTGATGGCGCCGTTGGCGCGCAGCACGCTGTCGGTGTTAAACAGGCCGGTCGACTTGACGTCGACGACGAAGGTCGAGCCCGGGTGCTGGCTGGAAATATCCCGTGCTAGCATCACACCGACCTTGTCGGCAAAAATCTCGTTGCCTTCATTGTCGACGACGCCGCAACGGTCGCCATCGCCGTCGAAGCCAAGTCCGACATCGGCTCCGGTCTCCAGCACCTTGTCCCTGATGGCATGCAGCATCTGCATGTCTTCTGGATTGGGATTATGGCGCGGGAAAGTGTGGTCGAGTTCGACATCGAGGGGGATGACCTCGCAGCCGATACGTTCCAGCACTTGCGGGGCAAAAGCGCCCGCTGTGCCATTGCCGCAAGCGGCCACGACCTTCAGCTTTCGTTTGATGCTCTTGTCTCTGGTCAGATCGTCGAGGTAGGTCGTGCGAAAATCGCGAACGAAATCATAGGACCCGCGATCTGTGAGGTCGAAATCGCCGGCCAGCACGATCGCCTTCAGCGCGTTCATCTCTTCCGGGCCGAAGGTCAATGGCCGGGCCGCGCCCATTTTGACGCCGGTCCAGCCATTCTCGTTGTGCGAAGCGGTGACCATGGCGACCGAGGGGGTATCCAAAACAAACTGAGCGAAATAGGCCATCGGCGACAACGCCAGGCCGATGTCCCTGACGCGTGCACCGGCGGCCATCAGGCCCGACACCAGCGCCAGCTTGATCGACAGCGAATAGGAGCGGAAATCATGCCCGGTGACGATATCGGAACCGGCACCCAGACGGCGGATCAGCGTGCCAAGTCCCATGCCGAGCGCCTGAACACCGATCAGATTGAGCTCAGGCGGTTGCGGCGAGCTCGGATGGCCAAACCACCAGCGCGCATCGTATTCGCGAAAGCCTGAGGGCTTGATCAGCGACGAGGTTTCGAATTCGAAGCTATTGGGTCTGGCTTCGCCAATGGATTTGATCGTCACGGGGGCAGGCAGCTCCAGACAAACGCGACCAGAGTTCGACAACGGGCATATGGCTTACTCCCGCTTTCCGCCTCTTTGGCGGGTCTTGGTGCCGTCGCGAAACCAAAAACGCAATCGAGGCGCGTCCGAACAGAACCAGATCGACGGGGTGCCAGGAGCTTCACAAAGTCGCGATATGTTCGGAGGAGTTGTCAATTAGGCTCAAACGACCCGGATCGTTCAAATCGAATTCAATAATACGTGGCGCGAAGAGGCGCGCGTAGCGCGAGAAGGCACTGGTCGGCGGAAAACGAATAACGGTATCACACCGCCCAAGAAGGTACATTTCGACGAGCGCAGAAAAACCGCCGTTAACCCCCAGCCCTGCGCTGTGTAATGGCCCGGCCAGATCCGCCTGGAAGTTTTTTGGAATGGTGAAAAGATCAGGAAACACACCCGACAAGTCATGACGCACCTGCGCACTGTCAGTACACAAGAGCACCCGTACAGGTTTTGGATACGGTAGTGCTTTGGCCTTCCGAATGGCCGTGCACACCTGCCGGAAGGCGAGGTCCGGATCAGCCCAGTAGGGAGCGTGCTCCATAATATCTTCGCCGTTGCCATGCCGGACATGCACCCCGATTATGCTGTGCTCCTTAAAGTGCTCCTGGTGGATAGCGTCAATCCGAGCTTCAATTTCAGGCCTCGGTTTGATACTTCGAAAAATCTGTCGTTCGGCATCCACATCGCAACGCCACATCAAGCAAGCATCACACACTACTGTGTTGGCTTCAGTATCATCTTGGGCCTCGAAAAGCTCTCTCAGCTCTTCACGTTCTCGGAAAATCTGTTCATCTGGGCGCAAAACGCAGTCGATCGATGGCTTATTCCACCACGGCGGGAAGAAAGGCCCAGGGAATGAGAGCTGGTTGATCTGGTCGTCGCAAATAACCGGTACGCCAGCGATGTCTTGAACTGGTTGGAAGAACACCGGAAACGCATTCGTGAAGGGTTGATCGAGATAACACGAGCCACGCCAATCTATTGCTAGCGAGCGACCTGTCCGATGCGCGTAGGACCAGGCTGCCGCCAGCGACCACATGCAATCACCAAAACCGGTACGCCGTCGAGAAACGACGAACCGATCCTCGCTCGATCCGATCATCTGTGATCGCGGTGCTAGCATCTCGTTCTCCATTTATCGTGACAAGAAAGTTGAATTGCCTGTCTCAAGACCGTTCCACCTAACCTGGGGCTATGTCGCTCGCCGACTTCCTGCTGGAGACGCGTGCGTCAGCTGCAACATGGAGATAGCGTCCTTGAGGTGCTTGCAACGAACGGCCAACTATTGGCCGGATGATCATGCGCCTCCGCGCAAACTTCGTGGCACTGCATCACAGATCTCCTTCTCTCGGAGTTATCTCAGCGCATCAGGCGCCGGCGAAGCAGCACCATCGAGAGGAAGAACGGCAACACCGCGTAAATGCAAAGCGCACCGATATGCAGGGCGATTCGGCCAGGCGGGCGATTAAGCATTTCCGGACGAATAAGGTCGATCGAATGTGCCAGCGGCAAAAAGTGCGCTACCTGCTGAAAGGTGCCCGACAATTGCGTGACCGGGAAGACCGCGCCTGACAGGAACAGCATGGGTGTGAGGAAGAGCGACTGGTAGAATACAAAATAGTGGTAACTAGGCGCAAGCGCGGTGACGGTCATCGCCAGGCTCGCAAAGGTGAAGCCAGTCAGAGCGATGGCTGGTAGCGCATAGAGGAGGGACGACCATCCCGCATAGCCCAGCGTGGCGGCAACGATGGTAATTGTCGTACCCGCTATAAAGGCTTTGGTGGCTGCCCAGGCCAATTCACCGAGAACGATGTCGCCGAGGGTTAGTTGTGTGCACAGGATTGCTTCCCAGATGCGCTGTTCGCGCATGCGAGGGAAAACCGCATAAATTGTTTCGAAGGTCGATGCCGTCATCGCGCTTGTCGCAACCATGCCGGCTGCCAAAAAAGCAACGTACGACGTATCTTCAACGCGACCTATCATCATTCCGAGGCCAGTGCCGAGTCCAAAAAGATAGATCATGGGATCGGCGAGGTTACCGAGAATTGATGCAAGTGCGGACTTCTTCCATAACAGATAGTTGCGGCGCCACACTGCCATCCAGTTCCACGCGTTGGCGGGTAGAGCCGCAGCAAAATCCTCACCCATAGTTCACTTCTCCATCTCGTGTCCGGTCAGCCGCAAGAAAACGTCCTCCAGATTGGGTGGACGCTCCAGAAGACGCAGACCGGCGCGCCCGCGCAGTTGCACGCGCACCTGCTCCGGATCGGGCGCATAGCAAAAGAGCGTCTCGCCGCTCACCTCGATGCGCTGAACGTAGGGCCTGATCAGCGAACTCAGCTCCTGTGGATTGCCGCCGAAAATCTCGATCACGTGGCACCCGATATGTTCGTCAATCAGGGCATGAGGACTGCCTTCGGCGATGTTGCGTCCATGCTCGAGAACGCACAACCGATCGCACAACCGCTCAGCCTCTTCCATAAAATGGGTAGTCAAAATGATCGTCTTGCCGCGCGCCAGCAGGAAACGCAGACGCTCCCAGATCAGGTGGCGAGCGTGCGGGTCGAGGCCGGTAGTCGGCTCGTCCATTACGAGTAGCTGCGGGTCGTTGATCAGCGCACGTGCCAGCGTCAGGCGCCGCTTCATGCCGCCGGATAGATCGGCGACACGTGCATCCGCCTTGCTCTCAAGGCGGGCGAACTCGAGGAGCGATGGGATGACCGCTTTGATCGCGCGTGTGCTCATGCCAAAGTAGCGCCCGAACACCAGCAAGTTCTCGCGGACCGTGAATTCCAGGTCAAGATTGTCGAACTGGGGAACCACGCCGATGCGCTTGCGTGCCAAGCGACTCCGTGCCGGCACCGGCACTCCGAGCACCGTGATCTTGCCCGCGTCAGGCCGTGTCATGCCGAGGACCATACGTGCAATCGTGCTCTTGCCCGCACCGTTCGGCCCCAGCAGGCCGAAGCACTCTCCCGACGCAACGGTGAGCGAAAGCCCGTTCACAACGAGCTTGTTGCCAAATGACTTCATCACGCCGGTAAGGTCGATTGCTACATTGGACATGCGTCTATCTCCGGCTGAAACAAGCCGTTCGGCCGGCGGGAGCTCACTTGCGAGCGTTCTGGTCCAGAGCAGGCCATCGCTGTGACGACCCTTGGGAAGCCGGAGCATTTGTGTGTGACGCTCCCTCTAGGGGTTGCCGTCGAGCCGCTACGTACGTCTGCGGCCACCTCCCGTTGAAACGTTGTCCAGCTCACGACTTGTGCCCTAGGCAGTACACGATCATTCGCCACTGAACACGCTCTCAGACTCCACCACCCTTGAAGAACCGCGCGAAAGATCCGCCCTGCGAATTGCGTGAGCAACTTCCGAACCTCCCGTAGCGTTTGGTCCGGCGATCGGGTTTTTGACGACGATCTGCTTTTCCCCTCCATAGGGTAGGGTAGGCGCCTTGCGCGACAGCCAATCGCTATTGCTCAATGTACACAGCGCATAGGCTTTCAAGGGGAGCAAGAGAAAGATGTTGATGAATGTGTGCAGAGAAAAACCGAGAAATCGAAGTTGACGGGCACGAAACGCGGCCACACTGCACCGAATGATGGTCATGGATGCAATCATCAGGACTGCCGACCAAGGCACTGTGGCTGTCAGTGCGAGCTGCGCGAGTCCAGCCAGTACCGACAGGGCGAGTAAAAGCGGGCCCAGATTCTGTCCGACCACATCCAAGGTGAGATAGCGATCGAGGCTTGGCAATAGGCGTAACGCAAGCAACGTGTCTCGAAATGTGCTTCGAGCCCAGCGGAGTTGTTGGCGAAGATACGGCCCTAGCCGATCCGGAACGACCGTTGCGGCGATGGCGTCAGGAACGTATTCGGTTCGAAGGCCTGCTTTCAGCATGAGGATCGTGAGATGGCGATCCTCACCGAAGTCGCTTGGCTTCCCACGAAACAGTTGCGTCTCGTACTGATCTAGCAGCAACAGGAGTGCGGAGCGACGGTACATCGCACATGGGCCGCAGCAGCACATAACAGCACCAAAGCGAGCCTGTGCCGCTCGCTCCTCATTGCAAGCCAGCCAGTACTCCATATCGATCAACCGGGTCAGCCAGGTGTCGCTCCGGTTGCTGGCCACCAATTGGCCCATGGCCGCGCCGACGGCTGGATGCTGCATCTTCAATGCAAGCTTTGTGACGACGTCGGACGCGAGTGTCGTGTCCGAGTCGACATTCAGCACCAAATCTCCAGATGAGCGGCGTATCGCGGCGATCTGAGCTTTGCGTTTGCCAACATTCTTGTCGAGCAAAACGAAGCTGAATCTGGGGTCGCCCGCAAAGGCACCGTGTACCGGCACGACAGCGTCGCGATTTGAGGAACCGTCATCGACCACATAGACCTGCAGTTTCCCGGCATATTGTTGGCTTGCAATGGACGCCAGGCACGCCGAGAGCGCGCTCGGATCCTCGTTGAAGCAGGGGACAATGACATCCACGCTCGGCAGAAGGTCGAAACCGACCAAGTTGTCCGACGCCGGTGAACGGTCCATCGGCAAAGCATAAGCCATCTGCATGCTTTTATAAGCAGCCGAGAGCAGCGCATAGCACGAGACGGCGACAGTACTGGCTGTGGCAAGCAGGTCCATAGGATCTCGCAATTTTCAGTGATATTGTGGAAGGGCGCGAACTTCGTATCCGCAGGCGTTTAATGCCGGAATCAGCTGGGAGAGCGCCTGGGCGGTCTGGTCGCGCAGACTGGCTTGAGTGCTCTGTCTCGACTCGTCGGGCGGGCAGCCGTCGTGCAAGAGAATGATTGCACCCGGTCGGACAGAGGCGAGCACTGCATCGACAATTGCGTCGGTGCCGGGGCGAGACCAGTCTCGCGAGTCTACAGACCAATGAAGCGCCGCCAGTCCAGCGATTTCTGACGCCGTGAACACTTCTTCGCTCCATGCGCCGTAAGGCGCGCGAATGAAGCGCACCGTGGCCTGCGGGCAGGCCATCATGATGGCTCCGTTCGCTTCAAAGACTTCACGTTGCACTTCGCCGAAGCCGCATTTGCACAGATCCGGATGAGTCATCGTGTGGTTGCCCACCTCGTGCCCTTCTGCGACAATTCGTTGGATTAGATCCGGGTGCTCTACGGCGTAGGCGCCGATGACGAAGAACGTCGCCGGCACCCCATTTTGCGCCAACACGTCGAGGATCTGCGGTGTGAAAAATGGATTGGGACCGTCGTCAAACGTCAGATAAACGCTGCGACGGCCGGTGCCAGTCCACTCACTCGGCACATCGCTTATACAGTTCAGACGTTTCATAGCTCCGAACCGTTCCGATCAATCAAGGTGCCGGACGGCCACTCGCTCATCGAGCGTCCAATCGGCACAACGAAGACAAGCACGTCCTCCACGCGCGTGGGCGGCAGGTCGAGATACACTCCTGGGCTGGTTGACCGTACGCGAACGCCCGATAAAATGGTCGCCCGGCCATCTCTGCAGAACCTCTCGACATGGTTCCGCATCGCAGGCTGAATCGTGCCGAAAGCGAAGGGAACGCCGAGCTGCTGCAACACTGGATACACAGCGCTCATTGAAAGGCTGATTCCCTCAAGATCCTGACGTACCCCGTACAAGCCAACTTCGGCCACTAACAGATCGACCTCGCCAACCTTGATGAAGCGGCGCAGCATGCAAATGTGGGCCGCTATGCCGTTCGAGTCGTAGCCGATTGCGCGGAATTCTGGCCTCACACCGGCCCAACTCTGGCCGCCTTCGAATGGCTTTACGTCGACCGCCTCAGTATAGGTCTTTCGCAAGAAGTCGGAGAGTTCGACATGGTCGGCAAGCCGCAACTCATTTTCCCAGCACAACCTCCACCGCACGTCAGAGCGCATGGGAAGACCTCATCTCTGTTGGTGTTTTCTTAAGGTAAGCGCCTACGCGTAAGGGGCTTGGAGCGTCGGCCCGACGCGATTTAGCTTGCGCAGATCATCGGAAAAACCTAGCCGCAAAGGACATGCGACTCGGTTGCCGTTCGGTGTACATCGCACGGCGTACACCGGAGAATGCTCATCGGAGCCAACGCAAACATTGATATCTTCCTTTAGGGCTTCCTTGAATTCCCCCTATGCGATTTCCTGCAAAATCGGTAAAATCGTTTGTTTCGATCAAACGCATTCACGCCATGGATAGCCAAAGACATGCGTTTCAAAGGGCTCGATCTGAACCTTCTCGTCGTACTCGACGCGCTGCTGAGCGAGCGCGGCCTCACGGCGGCGGCACGCCGCATCAACTTAAGTCAGCCGGCCATGAGTGCGGCCGTCGCCCGGCTGCGTGACTATTTCCACGATGAATTGTTTACCATGAGCGGCCGCGAACGCATTCTGACACCGCGTGCGACAGCTCTTGCCCCAGCAGTCCGCGACGCCCTCCTGCACATCCAGTCCTCGATTATGTCATCGGATCCGTTTAACCCAGCTCGGTCCGATCGCCGCTTCAGGATCATTATTTCCGATTTCGCTACGCTCGTGTTTTTTGAAAAAGTCGTGGAGCGTGTTGCCCGGGAAGCCCCCGCCGTCACCTTCGAATTGCTGCCTCTCGACGACAGCCCCGATGAGCTCCTCCGGCGCGGTGACGTCGATTTTTTAATCATTCCAGATGTGGCCATGTCGAACTCGCATCCAAGAGTGGCGCTTTTCTACGAGAGGCTCGTATGCGTAGGCTGTGCCGCGAACAAGCAGCTGCCACGGCAGCTTACATTCGAGAGATACATGTCGATGAGACACGTCTGCGTCAGGTTCGGACGTTTGATGAAGCCCTCCCTTGAGGAAGGGTTCTTGCTTGAGCATGGTCTTAAGAGACGTGTCGAAGTCGTCGTGCAGGGCTTCAGCATGATCCCGCCCATGGTGTCCGGCACAGCTCGTATAGCGACCGTGCCCCTCCGGCTGGTCAAGCATTTCGAAAAAACGTTCCCCCTTCAAGTCGTAGAACTTCCGCTGCCGCTTCCCGGTTTCACCGAAGCCGCCCAATGGCCGGCTCTCCACAATAGCGATCCGGCAACCATCTGGATGCGGGAGATAATGGTGCAGGAGGCATCTCGGATGTCTGCTCCGCTGATGCCAGGGGACGCTCCAGGCGCTCCTGGATTCACTCCGGCTGTCACCACCCCCTCTCATGTTCTCTGTCAAGAATGAGGGCGACAGCTCGAGAGGCCAGCTGATTAGCAGATGTTGCGCTTGCAGCCCGTGAGGCTCACGAGGCGACGAGTGGAGTTCAGAGACCACAGTCTCTCGTCCCGGGGTCGATACCGCGGTCGGGATTTTTCAGCTCGGGCTGGCATTGGTCTAAGCTTGCTGAGGTCCATCGTGAGTTTATCACGGCGGCAGCTTGATGGGTGATTGCGTTGAAGCTCTGGTCGGCTTTGTCAGCTCGCATACGGTACACGACAGTCATGGTAAGAACGGGATGATGTGTTTGGATTGGAGATTCCTAGGATCTTGGCCCATGACACTGATTCATTCCGCTCTCATCGAGGGGTAGATCGGCCTTTGCGTTGAGCAAGAGCCGTGCGACGCTCGCGGTGCTGATCGCCGGCTTGCCCAGTCGTGCAGCGTCAACGTTTCGCATCTGGCCGTGCACCTTTGCGTCCGGCGCAGCATACCTCGAAGTATCGGCGGTTGCAGCGCTTCTTCCAGTTCGTCCAGCTCGACCACGCCGTGGCGGCACGGCTGGTGGTGCAGATGCTCAATCTGGAGCGACCAAAATATCTGGCGTTCGATCGTATCAACTGGAAGCTCGGATCGCGCGACATCAACATACTGGCCATCGTCACCCGTCGCTTCCGGTGCGGCTGCTGTTCAACCTGCTGCCGCATCAGGGCAATTCCGACATCGGCTGCCGCATTGCTGATGCGCCGCTACCTCCGCCTGCTTCCTGCTGCCTCCATCCGCTGCCTGCTCGCCGACGTGAGTTCATTGGGGCCGAAATGGATGATTTCCTCAACCAAAACAATGCCCCCTTTGTTACCCGCGTGAAGGTCGACATGACCGTCACCCTCGAGGATGGTCATGCATGGTTGCTCGCCACCCTCGTGCGACGTAGGCGGGCCCGATGCTCAACCCTGGTCGGGCACATCAACAGCGCGGCAGGCACCCCGCGCGAATCGCGGTCAGCCCGCCGAAGGCGAGGCCGAATCTTAGTGGTCATGCCGCCCTTGGGGCGGCCTATCGCTTGGCTCTGAGTCCCTCTTTTGCGCGGCGGCGGCACGCCGCATTAAACTCAGTCAGCCGGCCATGAGTGCAGCCGTCGCCCGGCTGCGCTACTGTTCGGCGATATTTTACGACAAACGGCCGCTAACGTTTCCTAACCGCATTGCGGCAACACTTACCCCCCGCAGTCCGAGGCGGTGCGACCTTTCGCGTGATTCCTACAACATGGTAGCCATCTTACGCACAATCTCGGCCGCGACCACCGGTGATTTTTTGGCCATAGCCGGCCGGCGGCCCTGATGCTGAATGACTCCCAGATCATGTGGCGGATACTGTGGCTGCGGAGGTCGCGATCGCCTCAGAACAGGCAGGTTCCGGCCATCCGTGCTCAAATCATCGCCATACCGCCGTTGACATGGATGGTCTGGCCGGTGACGTAGGCTGCCTCATTGGAAGCAAGGTAGGCGACGGCAGGGGCGACTTCGGCGCAGGTGCCCATGCGCCTTGTCGGGATCGCCGCCATGATCGTCTCCTTCTGCTTGTCGTTGAGCTTGTCGGTCATCGCCGATTCGATAAAGCCTGGAGCGACGCAGTTGACGGTGATGTTGCGGGTGGCGATCTCCTGCGCCAGCGACTTGGAAAAGCCGATCATACCGGCCTTGGAGGCTGAGTAGTTGGTCTGGCCCGAATTACCGGTGATACCGGAGACGGAAGTGATGTTGATGATGCGGCCATGCCGGCGCCGCACCATCGGATGGGTAAGCTCGCGGGTCAGCCAGAACACGGCGGTCAAATTGACCTCGAGCACGCTATCCCAGTCGGCATCAGCCATGCGCACGAACAACCCGTCCTTGGTGATGCCGGCATTGTTGACGAGAATGTCGACGCCCTCGAGGTCGGCCTCCGCCTTCTGGCCGAGCGCCTTGACCTCGTCGCGGTCGGACAGATTGGCCGGAAACAGTTTGACCCGGTCGCCGAGCTCGGCAGCCAGCGTCTCCAGCTTCTCGACGCGCGTGCCGTGCAGGCCGACGATGGCGCCTTGCGCATGCAATACCCTGGCGATCGCCTCGCCGATGCCTCCCGATGCGCCGGTGACGAGCGCCTTGCGACCGGTCAATTCAAACATTTCTTATCCTTTCTCAAATGCTGCAGGCAGGTGAATTCACCTTTAAGTACGGCCGAGCCAGAAGTCCTCGGCTTCGATGGTAGCTTCCTCGCCGCTCCTGATCCGCGCCAAGATCTCGGCTGCGCGCTATAATCGTCTATGCAGCCCAACCGCGTTGGATGAGCTCGTGCACCCAATTGGCCGCGGCGGTCAGGGCCACGATAAACCCGGCACGGCTCGACCGACCTGATCACTGGACTGATACTTGCTGGCTATCCCAGTGCTTGCACTAGGACATGCAGCCTTCAGCCTACGGAAGGACTTTGCAGGAGGCATGTCGTAGGGCTACTACACCTGTTTGAATGCTAGAACTGCGTTCATGCCGCCCATAGCAAACGCGTTGCTCATGGCCACACGCACCTTACGCTCGCGCGGCACGTTGGGCGTGACGTCGAGATCGCAATCGGGGTCTGGCTCGCGATAGTTGGCGGTCGGCGGTACAACGCCCTCTTGGATCGCCATCACACAGGCGATCATTTCAAGCGCACTCGCTGCACCGAGGCAATGCGCGTGGGTGGACTTGGTGGAAGAGACGGACATCGAATAAGCATGGTCCCCGAAGACGCGCCTGATCGCCGCCGTTTCCATTTGATCGTTAGCCTTGGTGCCGGTGCCATGCGCGTTCAGGTACTCCACGTCCTCGGGATTCAGCCCCGCATCGGCAAGGCAGGCGCGCATCGCCGCCTCCGGCCCGTGGACCGCCGGTGCGGCGATGTGGAAAGCATCGGCAGACAGGCCGACGCCGGCGACCTCGGCAAGAATCGTTGCACCGCGGGCAGCAGCATGATCATAGCTTTCCAGCACGGCCATGCCCGCACCCTCGCCTAGCACTAAGCCCTTCCGGTCGGCGGAGAAGGGCCGGCAAGTATCCGGAGCGAGTACGCGCATTACTTCCCATGCCTTCACCACAATGAATACGAACGGCGCGTCGCTGCCTCCCGCAAGCATCACGTCGGCCCGGCCGGACCTGATCTGGTCTACCGCCGAGGCGATCGCATGATTGGCCGATGCACAGGCGGAGGTGACGCCGAAGACCGGCCCGCGCAGGCCGAGGCTCATGCTGACATGGCAGGCAGCCGCGCTTGGCATCGCCTTCACTCCAGTGAACAGATCAATGCGGGTCGCGGAGCCCAAAAGGAGGGCGCGATAGGCTTTTTCGGTCGCGTCATAGCCGCCGAAGCCGACGCCCACTGTCGCTCCGAAACGATGGGCATTGCCTTCATCACAGGAAAGTCCGGCCTGTAGCATGGCTTCGCGCGCTGCAACCACGGCAAGCAGGCTGAAGCGGTCCATGGAGAGGAGCTGCCTGCGATCGACGTCGTGCTCAGGCAGCTTCTTGATCTCGGCGCCGATTGTCCCCTCCAGCCCATGAAGCAGTGGATTGACAATCGGACCGATGGCCGATCGGCCCTCGCGCATGCCTGTCCAGATGGAGGCGGCATCGGTGCCCAGTCCGCACAGCCCGCCCAGTCCGGTGATGACGACGCGACGATCCATTCAAGCCGCCTTACTGAGCAAGCCGCGCATGGCTTCAACCATGTCGCCGACTGTTTGGAGATCAGACCACGCCTCGGCCGTGTTCATTTCGAGCTTGATGTCGTAGGCCTGCTCCAGATCCCAGAGTACGTCCGCTAATCCCAGTGAATCGATGCCGAGCCCAGTCAGTTCCGTCGCAGTCGTTATTTCGCCGGCGAATGGTGCAGTCGTTTCCTCGGCACCCTGCGATTCGATGCGTTTCTTTATTATCTCAATGATTTCCGTTGCGAGTTGATCAGCCATTTTTGTTTCTTTCTATTTCAGCCTGTTTTGACGTGGACGCGACTCAACTCCTTGCGTCGCGTCCACGCCGCGAAAATTAGCCATTAAGCTTGTGCAGCTGACAACGTCTCGTCCTCATAAGAGCCGGATGAGTTCCGACCAGTCTGCGGCGTAGGCTCCAATGACGAGGAACGTCGCTGGCACCTGATTTTGCGCGAGCACGTCAATGATCTGCGGTATGAAAAGCGGATTGGCACCCTTGTCGAAGCCAGACAGACGCTGTGCTCTTCGGTGTCGCCCACGCAGCCACCCGGGACAGATATGTAGCCCCGGAGTTTCATAGCTCCGGACCGTTACGGTCGATCAGGGTGCCGGAGGGCCACTCGTCCATCGAGCGTCCAATCGGCGAAACCAAGATGAGCACATCCTCCAGGCGCGTGGGCGGCAGATCGAGATACACTCCTGGGCGGGTCGACCGTACGCGAACGCCCGTTAACATGGTCGTCCGGCCATCTCTGCAGAACCTCTCGACATGGTTCCGCATCGCGTGCCGAACCGTGCCGAAAGCGAATGGAACTCCAAGCTGCTGCAGCACTGGGTAGACAGCGCGCATTGAAAAGCTGATCCCCAATCTCTCAAGATCCTGACGCACCCCGTACAAGCCCAGTTCGGCCACTAACAGATCGACCTCGCCAACCTTGATGAAGCGGCGTAGTATGCCGATGTGTGCTGCTACACCATGCGCGTCCCTGGCGATTAGGCGGAGTTCCGGCCTCGCGCCAGCCCAGCTGCGGCCGCCTTCGAATGGCTTTGCGTTGAAGGCGCCAGTCCTTCCATAGGTGTTTCGGAAGAACTCGGAGAGGTCGGCCTGGTCGGCCGATCGCAGGTCATTTTCCCAGCATAACCTCCATTGCACGGCAGAGCGCATGGAAGAATTTCTCCTTTCGGGCTGTCCTTAAGACGCCTATCACGGCATAGAGGCGGCGGTGATCGGTGCGCCAGGTATTTTGTCCATGCAAGATTTCTGAACAATGATAAAATCGTTAGTTTCGATAGAAGGTATCCACTCTATGGATAGCTGCAGACATGCGTTTCAAGGGGCTTGATCTAAACCTCCTCGTCGTGCTGGACGCATTGCTGGCGGAGCGCAGTCTCTCGGCGGCAGCACGCCGCATTAACCTCAGTCAGCCCGCGATGAGCGCGGCCGTCGCCCGCCTGCGCGATTTTTTCGGCGATGAACTATTCAGCATGAGCGGCCGCGAACGTATTCTGACGTCACGTGCGGCAGCACTTGCCCCCGCAGTCCGCAACGCTCTCTTGCACATCCAGTCCTCGATTATTTCATCGGATCCCTTTGACCCAGCTCAATCCGATCGCCGCTTCAGGATCATTATTTCCGATTTCGCTACGCTCGTTTTTTTTGAAAAAGTAGTGGAGCGTGTTGCCCGGGAAGCCCCCACCGTCACCTTCGAATTGCTGCCTATCGACGATAGCCCCGATGAGCTCCTCCGGCGCGCTGACATCGATTTTCTAATTCTTCCGGATTTGTTCACGTCGAGCGCGCATTCAAGCGTGGCCTTGTTCGACGAGAGGCTCGTATGCGTAGGCTGTCCCACGAATAAGCAGCTACCACGGCAGCTTACCTTCGAGAGATACATGTCGATGAGACACGTTTCGGTCAGGTTCGGACGTTTGCTGATGCCCTCCGTCGAGGAATGGTTCTTGCTTGAGCATGGTCTTAAGAGACGTATCGAGGTCGCCGTGCAAGGCTTCAGCATGATCCCGCCCATGGTGTCCGGCACAGCTCGTATAGCGACCATGCCCTTCCGGCTGGTCAAGCATTTCGAAAAAACATTTCCCCTTCAGATTGTCGAACTTCCGCTGCCGCTTCCCGCTTTCACCGAAGCCGCCCAATGGCCGGCTCTCCACAATAGCGATCCGGCAAGCATTTGGATGCGGGAGATAATGATACAGGAGGCATCTCGGATGGCTGCTCCGATGTGACACCAGGGGAGGCTCCAGGCGCACTTACATTTACTACCCCTGCCACCAGCTGCTCTCGCGTCAACAGCCGGCGCTGGATGAAGTGAACGCTGGCGGTAAGTGCACCTGCGAGATCGTCCAATGTGCGGACTTCCTCGACCAACTCGAACGAGAAGGGTCCCGCGTAGCCGCCATCAAGCAGCGCCCGGATCTGGCTGCCATTGTCGGATCCTCCAAGGAAGCGATCCGGATAAATCCAGAAGGTCGGGTCGTTCACGCATGAAATGTGTACGAGACCGGTTAGCTCGCAGGAGAAGAACGTCTCCCCGGCGAGGGTGTGGTGGAACGTGTCGTGCACGAGGCGAAAGACGGATTGGCCATCAACCGCGGCAATGGCCTTAGCCGCTTCCTTCTTCGATCGAAGCGAGCAGGTCTGGAAGCTCAGCGGCTCGATAAGACCGATCAAACCGCGCGACTCGAGGATCGGCTTGAGCGCGCTCAAGGCGACGGGCAAATTCCCGTGGCGCTCGGCGATCGCCGGCCACGAGCCGTCATTGACCGGCACAAGCACGAGCGCCGTCGCCCCGCAGTCAGCCGCATAATCGACGAGCTTGATCGCCTCGGCCTTGCGCGCGTGGGTCCACTCATTGAAGCGCTGCAAGGTGTTGACAGAGATAATCGTGACGCCCGCATCAGCGGCGGCAGACCGGACACGCGCAGCTGGCACGCTAGGTGCAAAAGAATTGCTGAGAAGAACGTCGGTCACACCATGGTCGCGGGCAAGCGCGAAAAATGCCTGAACATCAAGTCGGGAGCCCACCAAGTGGTCGAGCGCAAAGCGGGGCGATGCCTGGCGCATGGCTTGGTCTTTTCCTTTCATGAAGCGCGCCCACCTGTTCGGCTTCCGCCGCGTCGCAACTGCTCGTTGATTCAACAGACAAGAAGGACAGTCAATCAAACTTTCTTTCATTTTTGCAAGGAAGCTCCGCAGTCATGATAGAATACCATCAAGATTCATATATTTTCCGGCAGATGGATGTCGAACGGCAGAAATGTCTGCCCCGGCGTCTCCACTGTGCCGGTCTCGATGGCCCGCGCCATCAACATCATCAACTCCTGGCAAAGCCGGCGCAGTGGCGTGGCGACAGCCATCGTGATGATATTATCTGCGAGCGCCGCCCGTGACTCAGGCGTGATTTCATTCACGATCGCGACGAGATCCTGACCTTTACCCTCTTCCCGCAGCGCAGTGATGGCGCCCTCCATGCCCCCGCCGGCCACATAGAAGCCGACGAGCTCGGGTTCCCGCTGCATGAGATCGAGTGTAGCCTCGTAGGTGATCTGCCGTTTCTCGAGGTTCACGAGCGGATCGAGCACCTCGAATGTCGGCGCGTTCTCACGGCAATAGGAGCGAAAGCCGATGTCCCGCAGCTCGTGCCCCTGGAAGCGGTGGCTGCCGACAAACACCGCCACCTTTCCGGGTCGTTTTGCGATCCTGGAAAACATCCAAGCGGCCGTGCGCCCCACCTTGCGGTTGTTAAGGCCGACATAGCCCTGACGCACCCCGGCCGCGAAGTCGGAAAGCAGTGAGAAAACCGGAATGCCTTTGGACTTGAGCTCCTCAACCGCCGCTGTAATTTTCGGGTGGTCCGGTGCCACCACGGCAATCGCGTGGCAGCGCGCGCCCAAATCCTTGAGCAGCGCAATCAGGTCGCCCGGCACATTTGACGGCGCGAATTCGATGAGCGGAATGCCGTGGAAGGACTGGGCCAAACTGACCGATGCTTCGACCTCGCGCGCGAAGTCTTGGTAGAAATGCTGGGCCGGTTTTCTCAAGATGAAGCCCAGCCGATAGTGCGGCAGGTCCCCCTGCAAGCGCTGCTTGATGAGACCAGCAGCATGATAGCCGATGGCGTGGGCGGCCTCGTGGACCCGCCGCGCGGTCTCCTCCCGCACCGGATGACGGGCGTTCAGAACGCGATCGACCGTCGCCACGCTGACTCCGGCTTCACGGGCGATATCGGCAATTGTGGGGCGTTTGGTCATGGATCCAATTCTGAAAATTCTAACGGCGGCTGACCCTCTGTCATCCAGCGCATCTAGGCGAAGGTCCGCGCAGCAAAGAGAAGACGTCCGTATGCTCCACGATCGACGGCGTATTCGATGAACAGCAATCCAGGGGTAGATCGGGCGGGTATCGATGTACCTTCTTGTGCGTAGGAGCCAGTGATTTTGCACTCACCGCATTTTTGTGCTTCTCATTTCATCGACACGCGAAGCGCTGTTTTGGCGCCTGCGCGTCTATTGTTTGGTGCTTGTGACCAGGCCGGCGACTTAACAGGTCGCGAAGCTGCGACCTCGGCGCGTGGCTGGTTAATGCTCGGCAAACTGTTGACCGCAGAAGGCGGCTTTCATCTGCGCTTGGTCCAATTCGCCTTCCCAGCGAGCGACGACGAGCGATGCCACCGCGTTACCGACGACATTCGTCAGCGCCCGGCATTCCGACATGAAGCGGTCGACGCCAAGGATCAGCGCCATGCCAGCAACCGGAACACTGGGTACTACGGCGAGCGTAGCGGCCAGCGTGATGAATCCCGCACCTGTTACGCCTGCTGCACCCTTCGAGGAAAGCATCGCAACCAGCAGCAGGAGGACCTGGTCGCTAATTGACAGATCCGTGTTCGTCGCCTGTGCGATGAAGAGGGCCGCCAGCGTCATGTAAATATTGGTGCCGTCCAGGTTGAAAGAATATCCCGTCGGGATGACGAGACCCACCACCGAACGCTTGGCGCCGGCCTTCTCCATCTTGTCCATGAGCGAAGGTAGCGCGGCCTCCGAGGAGGACGTTGCCAGGACCAGCAGCAGCTCTTCCTTGATGTAGCGAATGAGAGAAAAGATCGAGAAGCCATTGTAGCGGCAGACCGCGCCGAGAACGCCGAACACGAAGAGGACGGCGGTGAAATAGAACGTCGCGACCAGTATCGCGAGGTTGACGATCGACCCGATGCCATATTTGCCGGTCGTGAAGGCCATTGCGCCGAAAGCGCCGATCGGGGCGGCCTTCATCAGTACACTGACGAGCTTGAAAATGGGTGCGATAAGCGCCTGGAGAAGGCAAACGACAGGCTTGCCCGTCTCTCCGACCATCGCAAGGGCGATGCCGAACAGAACCGAGAAGAACAGGACCTGGAGGATGTCGCCTTGCGCGAAGGCACCGACGATCGTCGACGGGATGATGTCCATCAGGAAGCCGGTGATCGACTGCTCGTGGGCTTTCGCGGCATAGGTATTCACGGCCTGGACGTCGAGCGAGGCCGGATCGATGTTGAGGCCGGCACCTGGCTGAACGACATTGGCGACGACGAGGCCGACGATAAGTGCCAGCGTCGAGAAGGTGAGGAAATAGATCATCGCCTTGCCGGCAACTCGGCCAACCTTCTGGAGATCGTTCATGCCGGCGATGCCGGTCGCAATTGTCAGGAAGATGACAGGCGCGATGATCATCTTGACGAGCTTGATGAAGGCATCACCGAGCGGCTTCGCGCTTTCGCCGATCTCTGGAGAGAAATAGCCGAGTGCGACGCCGAGAGCGATGGCGGCAAGCACCTGTACGTAGGGCTTCGAGTAGAAGGCCTTGCGAGGCGCGACGTCCGCGCTGCGGACATGTGGAGCTAACAGCATTTCTCTCCCGAACCGAATAGGGGGCGGGCTCTTCCTCCCATCCCAGGCTTCTCCCATCGCGGCGCTCCGGTCGAACGCAGCACCGACGCGCCGCAAGTGCCGTGCCAAAATAAGGGCCTGCGCAAATCCCGCCTTTTCCCGGTTTCCGTCATCTCGCGCCAGTGGTCGTGTGCGGATTTCCGCACTGACTGCCCTCACTCCAGGCGGAATTCCACACTAACGTTCGGCAACGGTCGGGATTGAGGAATGCAGCGGCAGAAGGCGGGCTTGAGAGGGCGCCTTGCAGCTCGCCTTTGATGTGTTCCTGGCAGATCAACCGCCGGTCGACCTCTCTGGCGTGCGGTTTTGCTCACACTTGTTGATGGCCCCTCCGTTTTGTCGTCTTTGCGACGGGCCGCATTACAGGCACCAGAGCGGCCCACGCGAGCGGGCTCCTGCCAACCCCGGCCGCCGACAGTTTTGAAAGGAGACGTCGAGAAGCAGAGATTGTTTTCGGGGTCCTGACCCGCGACGCTGGGTTGAAGAGACGCTCTAATATCCGAAGCGCTGTCAAAGAAGCCGCGTTAGACCACTGCGTTATCTTCGATTCATCCACATTTGACGATGCAACACCAGCAGAGCCGACCAGTGTCATCGGCTGCGGTGCCGCTTCCGACTATTCCAAGCCGAGGGTGAACGGCACAGCATGCAACACCCGCTGGACTGACAACACGCCAAGCACCGTCGAGACGCGGGGTATTGCTGTTGTATTAAAGAGATGATGGAATTCTATCATGGACGACGAATTTCCTATCACAAAATGAAAGAAAGCTCGATTGACTAGCAGCCCTGGTTCCGGTCTGTTGAATCAACGTGTGGTTGCGCCCGGCAGAAGCCTAGAATGGCGGCCACACTTCAGAAAGGACAGCCCATGCGTCCAGCATCGCCTCGCTTTGCATTCGACTACACGGGGG
Organism: Mesorhizobium tamadayense; assembly: GCF_003863365.1. Classification (GTDB taxonomy): domain Bacteria; phylum Pseudomonadota; class Alphaproteobacteria; order Rhizobiales; family Rhizobiaceae; genus Mesorhizobium; species Mesorhizobium tamadayense. Next base: position 36,502 of record NZ_RQXT01000061.1, read on the forward strand.
CGCCCCGATTTGGTGTTCGGGCATTTTTCGCGCTTGCCGGTGACCGGGGCTCGCCACCGCCCAAATCCGTGACCACCGATCGGCAATACCTACTGCAAGCGGCATGCGGGCTGCGGCAGGCCGGTCTGCACGCCACGGAAGCCGGCCATCGATTATCTCTATCAACGCCCTGCAGCGATTCAATGAGTAGACTCCCGCGCGCCAGCAAGCTCGCCGATTATGCGACGGCCTGCGGGGCGAAGACGCTCGTGCTCGTGCCGGTCAATGACGCCTCGGACGAAAATGCCATTGCCGAGAGCGTCTGCGCGCCGACGACGTCGTAGGCGCACATGCCGCTATCGAGGATGACATGCTAGACTCAGACAATACTCGCGAATCCGAAAGAACTGCCGGGCAGACGCCGCCATGCTGCACATCGCTTCAGGACGCGAACAGGGCTAACTCAAAGCCCGAGACGAACAACGCTGTCCCCATTATGCCGGCGCATGAGACCGCACTTGCCGGGATCTTCGAAATATCGAAAGCACTCACTGCCCCCTCCCGTCTCGAAGTCAAGTTGGCCAAGGTCGTCGATCTTCTGCGATCGTTTGTGCAGATGCGGCACGGCATCATCTCTCTCCACGACGGTGATGGCAAACTGGACATCATCGTAGGCGCCGGCCTGAGCGAGAGCTGCGATGAACGCTGCCCTATGCACCTGCCGCGGAAGGCAATCGGCCAGATTGTGACCACGGAAGCGCCCCTCGTCGTCGAGAACATAGCGGCGCATTCGGCCTTCAGTACCGCCGACGCGGACGTGCTCGGGGCCCCCGGCGCCATACGAATGTCGTTCATCGGCGTGCCCATTCGCGTCGATGCGAACGTCGTCGGCACGCTGACCATCGACCGTGTGCTGGACAATGGGTCAAGACCTTGGCTCGATTACAACCTCCGTCTGCTACCCGTGATCGCCAACCTGGTGGGACAGACAGTGAAGTTGCATCGCTCATTTGTGTACGACCGCGAGCAACCGATGGCGCAGAAGGGGCCGCTGCAAAAGCAATACTGCGAGCTTAACCATCCTGCGCGGGAGCGTAAGAGGGTTTACGTCAAGGGAATGATTGGCGACAGTCGGGCACTAAGCGATCTGCTCGACAAGGTCGCGGTGGTGGCCGAGGCGAAGATCACGGTTCTGTTGCGAGGCGAATCCGGTACCGGGAAAGAACTGATCGCCAAGGCCATTCACCAATTGTCGCCGCGCGCCAAGCGGCCCTTCATCAAGCTCAATTGCGCGGCGCTGCCTGAGACAGTCCTGGAATCTGAATTGTTCGGTCATGAGAAGGGTGCCTTCACCAGCGCGTTCAATTCGCGCAAGGGGCGCTTTGAGCTTGCCGACAAAGGGACGTTGTTCCTTGACGAGATCGGCGAGATCTCGGCCTCGTTCCAGACTAAGTTGCTGCGCGTGCTGCAGGAGCAGGAGTTCGAGCGCGTCGGCGGCAATCAGACCATTAAGGTCGATGTTCGCGTGATTGCCGCCACGAACAAGGACCTGGAAGAGGCGGTTGCACGGAACGAGTTCCGCGCTGACCTCTATTACCGCATCAGCGTTGTTCCCCTGCTGGTGCCGGCGTTACGCGAAAGGCGCGGTGATATTCCGCTCCTCGCGGCTGAGTTTCTTAAGAATTTCAACAACGAGAACGGCCGCACGCTGAACTTCGATGAGAGCGCGATTGAGGTACTGATGAACTGTGATTTTCCCGGCAACATTCGCGAGCTCGAAAATTGCGTGCAACGGACAGCGATCATGGCGGCGGGGCAATCCATCGGGAGAAACGACTTTTCCTGCCACCACGGCAAATGCTCTGCCGCAGCGCTGTGGAAGAGCACATCCGGCAAGATCGCGCTGCAGCCGGGGCCGATCGTGCCGGTGCCAGTGAATGCGCCCACATCGCCGGCCGCGGCCGCTAGTTCTGCCGCCGCGCCAGTCTCGCCAGCGATCACTGGGCAGCCATTGCCAGCGCCTGCCGGCGCAGCCCGCTCAAATGGTGCGAGGATCATCGATCGCGAGGCCGTTGTCGCGGCCATGGAAAGATGTGGCTGGGTGCAGGCCAAGGCGGCACGCCTGCTTGGACTGACGCCGCGCCAGATCGGCTATGTACTGAGGAAATACGGCATCGAGATCAAGCGACTGTGAAAGGACGACTGAGGCGAACAAATCGGGCGTTGGTGGTTTGGCGAACCTTGGCCCGATGACGAGGGGATGCAGCCCCGGCTCGGCGCCAATTCGGTCCGATGGAGGACAGTCCGCTCGCCTCACCGCAGTGACGCCCGACAAAGGTGGTGCGGTGGCAGCGCTGTCATCGCCGGCCATGTTGCTCTCGACCTCATGCCGAATGCTCTGGGATACTAAAAAACGGAGGAAGGATATGTCCGATGCAAAAATGGAAAGTGTGCTTTCGTCACTTTCGCAAGTGGCGAGACAATTAGAGGCGCTGCCATCCGACCGGCCAACGCCGGATGCAAGTTGCGTCAAGCTAAGCACGAATGAGAACCCATTTCCGTTGCCGACAATCATAATGAAAAGCGCGATGTCGGCCCTTCGACGGCAGTATCTATATCCAGAAGACGACAACATCAGCTTGAGGGAAGCAGCCTCCAATGCCTACGGCGTCTCCAAGGATCAGGTGATCGCCGGTAACGGATCGTCTGAACTGCTCGGACTTATCTACAGAGCTTTCCTTGTCCCGGGCGATAGCGTGGCAATGATGTCGCCAGGTTTCTCGTTCAACCGCAAACTTGCCATGTTGCAGGGCGCTCGATTTCTTGAAATCGGATGGGGCGAAGCTCCTTCCTTGCCGATAGAGCAATTGCTTTCTGAACCTGCAAAAGACGCCAAGTTCATTCTGTTGACCAATCCGAACAATCCGACAGGAACATTTGTTCCGGTGGCCGATATCGAACGCCTCCTAGG
>NZ_RQXT01000062.1 GCF_003863365.1 Mesorhizobium tamadayense
TAAGTCCCCTCGCTGCGGCGGCGTCGACCGAAGCGGCCATTGAAAAAGTGCCGTCATTCTCCTCACCGACGCGTCATCAGAGATCCGCAACGCTTTCCTGGACGGGCGCCGGAGTCACAAGCTCGGACACGAGTTTCATGAACGCCTTGATCGGGCGAAGCTCCTGCCGCCCCTTCAGACAGGCCGCGAATGATTCCGTGAACGGCTTGTGATCGGCAATCCGCAGCGGCCTCAGGCGCTCATCCGGTTGAAATTCCGTCTTCGAGACGATTCCCGCGCCCAGCCCGGCGGCAACGGCTTCACGCACGGCGTCGCGTGGAACTTCCATCAGCACATTTGGGCGCACACGGTGCTGCGCCAATATCTCGGCCAGCGCTTGTCGCGTCACCGATCCCGATTCACGAAAAATCATCCGCTGCCCATCGAGCTCCGCAAGATCGATCTGCTGGCGACCGGCCCATGGATGCTCGCGATGGACAAACACGATTACTTCATGCCGGCCGAGCTGGATCAAGTCGAGACGCGGATCGTCATAATCGCGGCCGATGATGGCGAGGTCCACCTCGTAGTTGAGTAACTTGTTGTAGATGAGGTCCGAATTGCCGCTGTCGAGGAATACCTGAACGAGCGGATATCGGGCGTGAAATTGCGAGAGCAGTTCCATGACGAAAAACGGACCGACGGAGCCGACGCGCAGCCTGCCGGAAATCTGATTGCCTTCCGCGCGAAGAATCCCGACCGCCTGCTCCTCGAGCGAGAAAATCTGCCTCGCGACGGTGAGAAGCGCTTCTCCTGCGTCGGTCAGCTTGAGGCCTCGCGGCGTGCGCAGGAACAGCTGGACTTCATAGGTCTCTTCGAGAGCCTTCACCTGGGTGGTGACGGTGGGCTGGCCGATGCAAAGGAGATCCGCAGCCTTGGTGAAACTGAGCTCGCGCCCAACAGCGTAAAAGGAGCGCAATTGGCTGAAGTTCACGAAATGAAGCTTGTTTACGCTCATCAACTACCTCTTTGCCGGAAGGCTTCCGCTGTCCGGGTGACCTCTTGCGCGATTTCCGAGCGCTCCTCCAGCATGTCGCAAAGGATCGTATAGTGATTTCTTGCGGGCATCGAAACCAACCGAGTGTTTTGGCCGGAGCGCCTCCAATGTTCGACGAAACCCCGCGACTGACCAAGGAAGGCGGGCGTCTCATCGGCGCCGACGATCGCCGCGAGCATACAGGGCGGCGGCGCCTGATGAATCGGGCTGAGTTTCGCAGCGCGCAGACGGTCGAGCCGCAGCGCCACATTGAGCGACGTCTCCACTAGAGGCTCGACATCGAAAACGCCACTGATTGGCACGCAGGCTGCGAGCTGGGTGGACTCCAATCGTGTTGTCATCGCGAGTGTGGCGGCAAGATGGCCTCCAGCAGAATGGCCGCTAGCGATCCAGAACGGCGGCGGCGCTCGAAGGGCGCTCAGGATCGCAGGCAGGCAGCCGCCAATGCTCTCGACTATCCTTTCCATGGTGGCGTCCGGCGACAGCGGATAGTTCGGCAGTGCGACGGAAAAGCCGCTCCGGACCAGCGCGGCCGCGACGAAGGAATAGCGGGTCTTGTCCAGGCTTTGCCAATAGCCCCCATGGACGAAAACCACCAGGGGTGCGCCTTGCCCGGCGGAAAACAAATCGAACACCTCGCGCGGATGCGCACCGTAAGGCAAATCGCAAACGCACCGAAGTGTGGCACGGGCAGCGGCGCTCGCCTCGTCAAAGCGGTGATAGACCTCGGTTCGCTCAGGGTAACGGTCGCGGAAGACGTAGCCAGATTCTCTGTCGGGAAGGTCGCCGGTCATTCGAAGTGGATAACGCTTCGTACGGACTCTCCCGTCCGCATCAGGTCGAACCCGCGATTGACCTGGTCGAGGGCGAGCGTGTGGGTGATCTGACGGTCGAGATCAAGCTCGCCGTCCATGTAGAAATCGATCAAGCGGCCGAGTCCGCTGCGTCCTTTCACGCCGCCGAAATAGCTGCCGCGAATGGTTCTGCCATAACGCACGCCGACCGGCGGAAAGCCCATCTCGGCCCCGGGCGGCTCGACGCCAAGCAACACCGCTGTTCCCCAGGCCGGATGGCAGCAATCGAAGGCCTGCCGCATGACCGGCACGATTCCGGTGCATTCAAACGCGACGTCGGCACCACCTGCGGTGAGGTCGCGGATCGCCTGCACGACTTTCGCGCCCTCGCGCCCCGCATTGATGAAGTCCGTCATGCCGTAGGCGCGGGCAAGTTCGTTTTTCCGGTCGGTGATGTCGACGCCGATAATCGTCGTCGCACCGGCCAACCGCGCGCCCTGGATGACGTTGATACCGATACCGCCCAGTCCGAAAACAGCGACCGCGTCACCTTCGCGGATCTCGGAAAGCGCGGCGCCGACACCGGTGGTGACGCCACAGCCGAAAAGGCACACCTTATCCAGCGGCGCATCCTTCCGGATTTTCGCCAAGGCGATCTCGGGAACGACTGTGTAGCGCGACAGCGTCGAGGTGCCCATAAAATGATGCACCGGGGCGGTGTCCCACGAGAAGCGCGCGGTGCCGTCCGGCATCACGCCCTTGTCGCGTGTCGGCTTGATCGTCCAGCACAGATTGGTGCGGCTGCTCCTGCACATGCGGCAATGCATGCACTCCGGGCCGTAGAGCGGAATGACGTGATCGCCGGGCGCCAGGCCGATGACGCCTTCGCCTACCTCGACGACGCGTCCAGCGCCCTCGTGGCCCGGTATCAGCGGATAGACGCTCGTGGCGTTGACGCCGTCCAATGCTGTGAGGTCGGTGTGGCAAAGGCCGGAGGCGACGATCTCGACCATGGCTTCGCCATGGCCAGGCGGCGCCACCCGCACGGTTTCAACCGCCAGCGGCCGGTTCGGCTCGAAACAGATCGCAGCGGGCGAGCCGATCACGACGCGCGCCTTGCAAGCGAGGCGGCAAACGGCGCGAATCCCTTGCGGACGAGGTCCGCCGCATCCAGCTTGCCGCCTGCCTTGATGATTTCGCGCGCGATGCGGATGTCACGGCCGTAGGCGACGCCGACCGCGCCGATCAACCGTTCTCCTTCGGTGAAATAGGCGAGATAGGCGCGCGCGCCGGGCTTGCCTCGCTCATAGGCAAGCCTGCCCGCGCCGGGCAAGCCGGCCACCTGGATGTTCAGGTCGTATTGATCGGTCCAGAACCATGGCACCTCGCCGTAGGACGTCGGCCGGCCGCAGAGATAAGAGGCGACGATGCCCGCCTGGTCCTCGGCATTCTTCCAAGATTCCAAGCGCCAGCGGCGGCCGAAAAATGGGTTATCGTGCGCGGCGACGTCGCCGGCGGCGAAAATGTCCGGGTCGCTGGTTTGGCCGAACGCGTTGACGACGATGCCGTTGTCGGTATCGAGCCCCGCCTCGCGCGCCAGGCGGTCGTTGGGCGTACCGCCGATGCCGACCAGCACCAGATTTGCCTGCAGTTTCGAGCCGTCGTCGAGGTGCAGGCATGCCGTCTCGCCAAGCGATTCCGATGCGGCTATTTGCCGACCGCAGAGAATGCGAACCCCGGCCCGCTCATGTACCTCCGCGATCCATTGCGACAGATAACCGGGGAGCAGCCGGCTCAACGGCCGATCTGCGGCCTCAAGCACGGTGACGCGGGCGCCAAGCTTGACTGCACTCGCTGCAACTTCGAGGCCGATCAGCCCCGCTCCGACCAGTACGATCGACGAATCCGGAAGGATCCGGCTGCGTAGCGACAGCGCATCCTCGAAGGAGCGGAGATAGGCGGTCCGGTGCGCGACCGGTTCCAGAGTGGTGATCCTGCGCGGCGACAGCCCCGTCGCCAGCACCAATTTGCGATAGGCTAGAGGGCCACGGCCTTCGATCGTCACGGACTTGGTCCGTCTGTCGATGCCGGTTGCCTCGACGCCCACGTGAAAGGTCACGCCTATCTCGTTCCATTTCGCCGCGGGCAGCAGATAGGCATTCGTCGGCGCTTCGGCGGACGTCAGCACAGTCTTCGACAGCGGCGGCCGCTCGTATGGCAGCTCCCTTTCGATCCCGATCACGTCGATCGGCCCGGCGAAGCCGCCGTGCCGAAGCCGCTCCGCCGTGCGGCCGCCGGCGTGCCCGCCGCCGACAATTACTACTCCGGCCGTCCTCCCGAGAGCCACCACCGTTCAGGCCCCTTGACCGGCAGACATGGTGCCGGCCCGACCGTTCCTCAGCACCTCGCGGATGATCTCACGATGCACCTGGAAATACCCTTTGCTGACGCACTCCAGGTGCGGCGAGACTTCCTCGTGAAGCCGAGCCAGGGCATGGAACGGTACCGAGGAGGCAAGATGGTGCTCGGCATGGAACGGCATGTTCCAGTAGAGCATCCTCAGCACCGGGTTCGCCAGAGTGGTGCGGGTATTGGCGAGCAGGTTCGGGCTCTCTTCAGCACCGGTGTGCTCGGCCATGCGGATGGCGCGCAGCACCGGTTCGCCCATAAAGCGCGGCAACAGCCAGTACACCAGCGCAATGGTGCTGCCGAAATAGATCGAGACCGCTGCGATGGCGATATAGGCCAGGACCAGCAGGCGGATTTCCAACATCACCTGTTTGAACACCGATTCCGGCAGGAACTCACGCTCCTCTTCGGTGAAACGTCCCGTCGAACCGCGCCACAGGGTGCCCACCAGTTTCGGCCAAAAGGAGAGGCCCAGGATTTGCCCGAAATAGTCGCGCATCGACGCTGGGAACGGCACGATATCGGGATCGTGATCCTCGTGCTGCGTAAAGGTGTGATGCGCGGCGTGGCGATATTTGAAATAGAGGAAAGGGCGGAACGTGAAAGCCGCGACCGCGAACCCCACGGCATGATTGATCCACCGCGAATGAAAGGCCGTGCCGTGCGAGCATTCGTGTAGCGGTGCGAAGAGCAAAACGATGACGATGCCGTAGGCGAGCATAGCGGGAATTTGCAGCCACAGCATGCCTGCGGACAGCCAGACGGCCAGAATTCCCAGGGCAAGCGCCGACAGGTGCACCGTAAGCCTGATCAGTCCCGGCCGGTTCGTGCGCGTGCGGAGCGTCTTCAGCTTGTCGCGCGAAATGATCTCCGGCCCGGTCAGCGGCCAGATTTTGCTGCCAATGCCACCGATTCCGGCATAGCTGGCAGAATTATCGCCCTGCATGCGGATCCTCCTTCATGTTGCTGCCTTCGGAGAAGAACTAGCCTGGGTGTCGGGCGGAGGGAAAATTCATTGTTTCCATGGCGCTATCGGTTGCGGGTCAAGCCACGAAGCAATGGGCGATCGCTTCGGCCGAAAAGTCCTTGCGATCGAAATGGCCGGTTACTCTCCCACGGCTCATCACGAGAATGCGGTCGCACGCATCCATCATTTCTTGGAGTTCGGTCGTCAGCAGCAGCACCGCCTTGCCCTCGTCGGCCAGACCCTGGATCGTGCACCAGATTTCGAATTTGGCGCCGACGTCGACGCCGCGGGTCGGATCCTCCGCAATGACGATATCCCCGCCGCGAGCGATCCATTTGCCGATGACGATCTTCTGCTGGTTGCCGCCGGACAGTTGCGAGGCGAGTTGAAAAAGACCGCTGACCTTTATCGCCAGCTTGCGAACCAGCTCATTCGCAGTTGCGTTCTTTTGCCGGCGTTTCAGCAAGCCGAAACGGCCGAGACGGCGCAGGATCGCCATGCCGAGATTGTCGCCAACGCTCATCGGCAGGACCAACCCTTCGCCCTTGCGGTCCGCTGGCATAAAACCAATGCCGGCACGGATGGCCTCGCGCGGCGAGCGCAGCGCCACCGCTTTTCCACGGATGCGAATTTCACCGCGATCGATCGACGCGGCGCCGAAGATGGAGCGCGCGACAGCTTCGCGCTGGCAGCCGAGCAGGCCGGCGATGCCGACAATCTCGCCCGCCCGCACTTCTAACGAGACATCGTCGAAGACGCTGGCCTTGCTGATCGCCTTCACCTCAAGGGCGACAGCGCCGTATTGCCGCTCCTTGTACGCGGCCTCGCCAGGCTTGTGTTCGCGCCCCACCATCAGCGAAACGAGGGCGGCCTCGTGCAGCCCGGCGATTTCCCGCGTTCCAACCACATGGCCGTCCCGCAGCACCGTCACCCGGTCGGAAATGTCGAGCACCTCGCCCAGCCGATGCGAGACATAGATGACGCCGAGACCGTTGGCCTTCAGCTTCCGGATGATGCCGAGAAGATGCCCAACCTGATCGTCGTTGAGTGAGGCGGTCGGCTCGTCGAAGACCAGCACACGTGGGCGGCTGGCCAGCGCGCGGCATATCTCGACGATCTGCTGTTCGTTCAGGCTGAGTTCACCGACCTTGCGCGCGGGATCGAGGTTTACATGGATCTCGCCGAGCAGGTCCTCAGCCATACGATTGAGCGCCACTCGATTGCCGCGGCCGAGGCGCGCCTTCGGCTCGCGGCCGAGAAATATGTTCTCCGCAACACTGAGGTTCGGACACAGAACCAGCTCCTGGTGGACCAGCGCCAGCCGATTGGCGAGCGCCACCGTCGGGCCACTCAGCACCACCGGCTGACCCTGGATACGGATTTCGCCGCTGTCGGGGGCGGTGAGCCCGTTCATGACCGACAGCAGCGTCGACTTGCCGGCACCGTTCTCGCCGACCAGCGCATGCACCTCGCCGGCTTTCAGGTCGAAGGTGACATCGGCCAGCGCAACGACGCCGGGGAACGTCTTGCGAATCGACTTGAGTTCCAGCAGTGGCGCGCCCATCACAATCAGCCCGAATGGTACTTGTTGAGCAGCGCCCTGTGGCGATCCATGTCGCCGCGCACGTTCTGGTAGAAGGACGACCATACCTCGAAGAATTCGTGGTAGCGCTCGTGCAGCCTGGGATCCGGGTCGATCGTTTCCTTGATTCGGACGATATCCGCCAACGGCTCCGTCGGCGATTTATAGAGGCCCGCGGCGACGCCGGCGAGGATGGCGTCGCCGATCGGTGCCGCTTCACCAATGTCCGGCACTTTGAGAGGCAGGTTGACCACGTTGGCGGTGATCTGGTTCCAGAACCGGCTTTTGGTTGGTCCGCCATTCAGGATGAGTCCGTCCACCTTCACGCCGGCTTCGTTGGCGATGCGAACGTTGGAATAGAGATCAAAGGCGACGCCCTCGATCAATGCGCGAATGAAATGCGCCCGCGTCGTCGTCGGGCGGACGCCGAAGAAGGCGCCACAGGCATTGCTATTCCAGTTGGGGGAGAGCGTGTTGCCGAGATAAGGCAGGTAAAGCAGACCGTCCGAACATGCCGGCACCTGCTTCGCCTGCTCGGTGAACAGGTCGAACACATTGTGGCCCATCCGCTCCGCCAGTCGGAATTCGGAATCGCCAAACTGGTCGCGGAACCATTTCAGCGACGCACCGGTGAAGGCCATAGGGCCATCGAACATGGTGAGACCGGGCAGCACGTGGGGCCACTTCAGGATCCGGTACTCGTGCACATCCTGTTCGGTCGGGATCATGATGCCGAGGTTGGACCCCGTACCCATGGAGTAGTAGGCCTCGCCGGACTTGGTGACACCCACGCCGAGCGCCGCCGAGCTGATATCCGTGCCGCCAGCGGCCACGATGGTGCCTGGCCGCAGGCCCGTCTCCTCCGCCGCCTGCTTGGTTACCTCACCGACGATCTCATGCGATCGATAGAGTCGCGGGAGTTTCTCCGGCGGAATGCCGATCGCCTTGGCGATCGACTCGTTCCAGCGCTCCTTCTGGTACTCATAGGCATAGGCCAGTCCAGCGTCGCCGGTGTTCATCGTGAAGTTACCGCACATGCGGTAGGTGCAGTAGCCGGATGGCGACAGGAACTTGTGCGTGGCGTTGAAGACATGTGGTTCGTGCTTCTTGATCCACAGTGCCTTGGGATCGATAAACCACGGCGCCACCCGGTTGCCGTTGTTCTTGTTGATCGTCGCCTCGCCCACGCTACGGCGGATATCCTCGCATTCCTCTTCCGAGCGGGAGTCCATCCAGATCATGGCGGACCGAAGCGGTTTGCCCTGGTCGCTCACGGGTAGCGTCACGCCCACCAGGCCGGAGAGTGCGATGGCGGCAATGTCGTCGGCGAAGCGCCCCTGCTCCAGACACTGGCGCACGGAGGAGACGACCGCCGACCAGTAGTTGGAGGCGTCCTGCTCGGCCCAGCCGGGAAACGGATGAAAGAGCGGATGCTCCTGCGAGCCGAACGCCACCACCTTGCCGGTGTTGGTGTCAAGGATCGCCGCCTTGACGTTCGTCGTTCCGATGTCAATTCCGAGCGTGAGGTGTCCGCTCATGCAATGCCTCCCTTGGATGGATTATGATTTGCTTTTCTTGCGGCTCATCTTCGACAAGCCCACGGATGCGATGAGTACGATGCCGATTGCAAGGTTCTGGTACCAGGTGCCAACGCCCCAGATGGCGAGCAGGTTGAGACCAGCGGCGAAAGCGACGGAACCGAGCAGCGTGCGCCAGGGCGAGCCGATGCCGCCGGACAGCGCCGTGCCGCCGATCACTGCAATGGCGATCGCCGTGAGTTCATAGCCGGCAGCGAGCGGCGCGTCGACCGACTTCAGCCGTGCCGTGAAGACGATGCCAGCGATTGCCGCGCATAGCCCGCTGATGACATAGGCCAGCACCACGTAGCGCCGCGTGTTGATGCCCGCGTAGAGCGCAGCTTTTTCGTTGCCGCCTATGGCGTAGAAGCGGCCACCGCGCACGGTGCCGTTGACGAAGCCGATCAGCACGAGAAGCACGAGAAGAAAAAGCAGGAAGCTGACGGGAATGCCGGCGAACTTGCTGTCACCGATCCACTGATAAAGCGGCGCCTTCAGGTAATAAGGGTGCCCGTCCGTGAGCACGTAGTTGAAGCCGCGCAGCGCCGTCAAGGACACCAAAGTCATGATGAAGGACGCAACCTTGAAATACGCCACGCCGATGCCGTTGATCGCACCGATGGCGGCGCCCGTCGTCAGCGCGATCAAGATGACCGGTACGATCGGGCCGGCATAGGTGTTGCCGCGCACCAGCCAGCGGCTGCCAATCAGCGGCGCTATCTCGGTCATCACGACGACGCCGACGACGATCGAAAAGATCATCAGCGCGGCGACCGAAAGGTCGATGCGGCCTGTCAGCAGAACTACGGTCATGCCAAGCGACAAAAGGCCGATGACGGCGACGTTGCGCATCAGGTTTTCGAGGTTGAGGGTGGTAAGATAATATTGCGAGGTCATCGCGCCGACGACGAAGATCAGCGCGATCAGCCAGACGATCGGATCGCGCGCCAGATCCAGCAGGAAAGGGATCACGCGCGACGCGGAGGGGCTTGAAAGCTGTATGGCGCTCATTTCGCGATCTCCCGCTGCCGAATGCCGGGCAGCACCACCGCCAGGATGACCACCGCCGTCACCACCTGCTGCAGGTAGATCGAGACGCCCAGCTGGTTGAGAAGGTTGTTGACGATGCCGATGATCAGCGAAGCCGTCAGCGTGCCGCTGATCGACCCGACGCCGCCGGTCAGGGCTGCGCCGCCCAAGACGGTTACTGCAAGCACGGAAAGCTCCATGCCTTCGAAGCCAGCGGGGTTGATATAGGACAGGCGCGCGCTTTCAAGCATGCCGGCGAGCGCGGCGCAAACGCCGGAAATCGCAAAGACTGTGACACGCACCGCAACGACGTTGATACCCGAAAGTTTGGCCGCCCTCACATTCCCACCGGTCGCGTAGAGGGCCGGCCCAAAGGTCGAATATCTGGTAAGCGCGACCGCTGCCGCGCCTAGGATGACGAGCAGCACAACGGGCACCGGAACACCGGCGAATTGGCCGCGACCAAGCCAAAGATACGCATTGAGCCCTTCTGGATAGAGCGCCTGTCCGCCGGAGACGATGTTGGCGAGCGCGCGGCCGATCCCAAGCGTGCCCAGTGTGACAATAAGCGACGGAATGCCCAGAGCCGCCACGAGCGCACCGTTGGCCAGTCCCACAACCAGGCCGGTCAAGAGCGTAGCACCGATGACCAGTACCGCCGATCCGGTCGGGATCAGCAGCCCCCCGACGACACAGGAGAGGATTGCGGCGCCAGCGATGGAAAGATCGATCTCGCCGGTAATGACGACCAGCGTCATGCCGTAGGCCATGATCCCGATCGCGGCCACGGCCAGAAGGATGACGTGAATGTTGGCAAGGGAAAGAAAGGACGGTGCGATCGCCTGCCCGAAAATGACGAGGGCAACCAGCACCGCCGCGCGGCTCATAGCGCCGATGCTCAGGTGCCGCCAAGCATCGGCAGGCCGCGCCGGCAAAGCGGGTTCGACCATCTTTGTCTCAAGAGTATTCATCGTCATGACGCGCTCGCCTACCTCGGGTCAACGACTGCCGTCCCTCCCGCGAGAGGGTCCGGCAGCCGGCTTGGGAGCAGATATCAGCCCGAGACCTCCGGGCCATATGCATAGGGCCATTCGTCGGGCGTCAGCGTCTCGATGCCTTCGATGTTCATCTTTTCCTTGGTGATCATCGGCAGGTTCGGCGTCATGATCAGCTTCGGCGGCGCTTCGTTGAGGCCCGCCTTGGCGCCGATATGCATGACGACGGCGCGGATACCGATGTCGCCGATCAGCGGCGTGTAGGGCGACACCATCTCGATGTTGCCGGCCTTGATCTCCTTCAACACCTCGCGGGCGTCGTCGTTGGCGAGAATCATGATCTTCTTGCCGCCCGGCGCGCTGTTCAGCCGATTGGCCTCGCGGATCGCGTCGAGAGCGCCCATGGCCTCCTCGCCGCCCGTGTTGAACGACACTGAGATATCCTTGAATGCCTGGAGGGCATCTGCGGTCGATTTGAACGCCTGCGTTCGCTGGCTGTTGGTGTGATAATTGGCCAGCACCTTGTAGCCCGGCGTGTTGCCGATCGCCTCGAGGAAAGCACCGGTGCGGATCGAATCCGCGGTGCTGCCGAGGTCCTTGCGGTTGAATATGATATTGCCCTCCGGCGCGGCATGCTTGAGGTACAGGCCCTGCTGGAGACCGTTTGCATAGAAATTGCCGAGAACCTCCGAACTGATTTGCTCGGACGAGGTGCGGCGGTCGAGGCTGACGACCGGAATGCCGGCGGCGACAGCACGGTCGACGGGCGGGCCCATCGGCGCTTCACGGTTCGGCCAAAGTACGATGCCGTCATATTGCTTCGCGATCCACGTATCGATCACCTGGCCCATCTTGTTGTCGTCGAATTCAGCGTCGATCACCTCCAACTCGATATTGGGATGGCGCTTGGCCTCCCAGGCGGCGGTATCGGCAAGGCTGATCAGCCAAGGATGGTTGAATCCATGGAAGACGAGGCCAATGCGGTATTTCTTGCTGGCGTCGAGCACCGGACCTTCAGGCAACGGCAGATAGTCAGTGAAAGGCGCCTTGATCTGCAGTTTGCTGTAAGGGCCGACGAAGCTGGCGCCCATGCCCGGCTTCCAGACGAATCCGCCGGCGAGATCGCCGACCGGGTAAACGTCGAGATAATCGCGGAAACCGTCCCTCTCGAACAGCGCGCTGACGTCGCCGTTCGACATGCCGGTCTTGGCTTCGTCGGAATATTTCTTGATCAAGCCGTTGAGAACGGCATGGACGGAGTCTTCGGCGAAGGCCGGAACTATTGTCAGCGGCGAGGCGGCGAGAACGGAAAGTGCCGCGGCAGTCTTGAGCAGATGACGACGTGATAGTTTCAGCATTTTAGGTTTCCTCCCATATTTTGGTTTCAGCCCGGGATATGTCCCGACAAGTTCAAGTCACTCTCCTCCTTCCACCAGGATGTGGACGTAGCCGTCCGACACCTTGGTTTCGTAGGTCTTCAGCCGCTCGGTGACTGGCGGTGAAAGCGGCGTGCCGGTGGGAATGTGGAACAGTCCCTGGTGCAACGGGCACTCGATTGTCTGCCCATCGATGTAGCCTTCGGAAAGAAACGCATGGGCATGCGTGCAGACCCCCGCTGTCGCGTAGAACTTGCCGCCGAGATTGAAGATCGCGATGCAGGCTCCCTTGTGCTCGATGCGCGTCGCGTCATCGATGGGCAGGCTGTCGGCACGGATTGCCTGAATCCATTGTTTGCCCGCCGTACTTACTTCTGCGGTCATCCTTCTCCTCGTACTCGTCAAATATTTTCGATCATTTTCGTTTTCTTTCGTGAGGCGACAAATTCATTGTGAGAATGCCGGTATTGATGAGTCCGACTCGCACAAGGGCGGCTGCAAACCTGCGGCTGACGTCGTCGCGAACGCGACGTCAGTCGCCTGGATCGTGTCCCAGGGCGTGGTGTAGCTGGCGGCATTGGTCGCCTCGCCCATACGGATTTTCATCTGCGCCCAATCGGCGGCATCATATTGCCGCCAGAGGGCAGCCCAATCCGCATTGCGGCTGGCCTCGCGACAGGCACCTATCAACGCCGATCTTGCCAAAAGCCGTCGGGCGGAAATGTCCATGTTAGCCGCCGGCCGAAGGTGAACGTACGGCAGCTTCCAGGATTGGCGAGGGGGATCGGCGGACGGCGACTATCAGGCGCATTGCCGACAGGCAGCTTGGGCCGCAAGCGGAATGTCGGCTGCCATCACGGCTTGCTAAAACCCGTATATGGCTTCAGCGGGACGACATCGAAATCGAGCATCCCCGCCTTCGCCAGCGGGAGCGTCGCCAGCTTCTCGTGAACTTCGCTCTCATCCTTTGCCTCAACAATCTGGCACGCGCCGGGGATGTCGCCGCGATGCCAGATCTGCCTTGTGAAGCCGATGCCATAGAGATAGCGGGCCTGGGCACCCTCGCTGGGCACCAATTGCTTGAAGTCAGCGTCGCTGAACTGGTCAGTCCGCCGGCGAGACAGAACGAGGAATTGCATGGATGGCCCCTGGTCAGGCGACCGCCGCCATTGCGGGATGCGAGCAGCCAGAACGGATGCCCTTTATGAGGTCCGCGCCCTTTTCTCCGATCATCATTGCCGGGCCGTTCGTATTGCCGCTGATGAGTACCGGCATGATCGAGGAATCGATCACCCGCAATCTCTCTATTCCTCGTACTCGCAACTCTGGATCAACGACCGACATGTCGTCGACTCCCATCTTGCAGGTGCCCACCGGGTGGTAGTCGCAGCAGGCATACTGCCTGATATAGGACATGATCTCCTCGTCGGTTCTCGCGGCCGGCCCTGGTAGTCGCTCGACCTTGATGAACTTGGCGATCTCACTCTGTGCCAGCACATCCCTGATGATCCGTACTGATTTGAGCGCCATGGCACGATCGTATGGATCCGAAAGATAATTCGGATCGACCAGCGGCTCATCCGCAGGGCTTGCGGAGCGAAGCTTGACCGAACCTATACTGCGCGGCCGCAGGAACGTCGAGTTGATCGTGAAGCCATGTCCATCAAGCCGCGTTTGACCGCCGCGCACCACCATTGCTGGCGCGATGTGGATCTGCAGGTCGGGCCGTGTCGCACCCTCGGTTTGGAAGAAACCACCGCCTTCAACGATAACCGAAGCGGCAGGGCCGTTGCGATACAGCAACCAACGGATGCCGTGCAGCAAAGCCTTGGGATAGCGGTCCTGACCGTCATAGCTGATCGGGTCCTTCAGGGTCAGATGGACGTTAGTGCATAGATGATCCTGCAGATTTCGGCCGACGCCCGGAAGATCGCCCACGGGAGCAATCCCAAGCGCTTTCAACTCATCGGCAGGTCCGATGCCGGACAGCAGCAACAGGCGTGGCGAGTTGATCGCACCCGCCGACACGATCACTTCACGATCGGCCCGCAGAACCTGCCGCGATCGCCCTTCCGCCAGTTCAACGCCAACCGCGCGGCCGTTCTCGACCACCACCCGGGTGACGCGGGCATGCGTCCTCACCGTGAGGTTGGTGCGATTGCTGACCGGATGCAGATAGGAGACGGCTGACGAACGGCGGCGACCATCTCGGCACGTGACCTGATAGAAACCGGCGCCATACATAGTGTCGCCATTGAAATCCGGATTATAGGGCAGGCCATACTGTTGCACAGCGCGCACGAAGGCTCGCGTCAGCGGGTGCGGGCCTACCTGATCGGAAACGCATAGCGGTCCGCCCTGGCCGTGGTAGCGGTTGACCAGGCGGTCATTGTCCTCCGACTTTCGGAAATAGGGCAGGATGTCCTCGTAAGCCCACCCTTCGTTGCCGAGCGCCGCCCAATTGTCGTAGTCCTCCTTCTGACAGCGGATATAGATCATGGCGTTGATCGAGCTCGACCCACCGAGCGTCTTCCCCTGCGGATACCAGATGGAGCGGTTGTCGAGATTCGTCTGAGGGACGGTATGAAAGCGCCAGTTGACGCCGGGGCCGAACAACTTGCCGATGCCGCCGGGAATATGGATCATCGGATTCCAATCGCGACTGCCAGCCTCCACCAGCAGCACCTTGACTTCGGGATCTTCCGACAAGCGGTTGGCCAGCACGCAGCCCGCCGAACCGGCGCCGACGATGATATAGTCCCACATAGATCTCTCCACCCTAGTTCGCGCCAGATCGCGAGGGCCTACCTGCCCTTGAACACAGGCGACCGTTTTTCGGCGAAGGCTCGCAGGCCCTCGACGCGGTCCTCCTTCGCGAATGCCTCAACCGTCAGCCGATGCTCGATCTCCAGCCCGGATTTCAGATCGGTGTCGAACGCGGCCAACACCGCCCTCTTGGCATAAGGCGTGATGGCGACCGACTTGGCAGCAATCGAGGCCGCGAGTTCCAGGGCCCTCGGCAGCAACCTCTCAGGCGCGACTGCTTCGCTGACCAGTCCTTTGCGTTCTGCCAGCGCCGCGTCGACCATCTCCCCGGTCAGCACCATCTGCATGGCGAACGATTTGCCGACCAGACGTGGCAGGCGCTGCGTGCCACCATCACCCGGAAACGAGCCTATCTTGATTTCTGGCGTGGCAAATCTCGCATTCTCAGAGGCGAGAATGATGTCGCAGATCAGCGCGAGTTCGAGCCCGCCTCCCAGCGCATAACCGTTGACGGCGGCGATGATCGGCTTGGAAAAGCCCTCGATCGCCCGCCAGCAAGCCAGCCGCTCCGGATCGCTGTAGGAGGCAACACCGCGCTCCAGCATATCGGAGATGTCCGCCCCCGCCGCAAAGGCACGTCCCGCTCCGGTCAGAACCACGCAGCCAACACCGGCATCAGCCTCGCAGATGGCGAGCAGGTCGCGCAATTCGCCGAGCAATGCCTTTGACAGCGCATTGAGCTTTTCGGGCCGATTGAGCGTCAGCAGGCGAATGCCGGGAGACGGCTCCTCGGTCCGCACAAGAGCTTCGGTCATCGATCAGGCGACCTTTCTGTAGCCCGCGCCGAGACCAGCCTCGGCCAGCAACCCGCGGATCTTTTCGATTTCAGCAACACCAGGCTTCATCAGTGGCGGCCTGACATGGGCTTCATCCAATCGGCCGAGGATCACAAGCGCCTCCTTCATGCGATTGTGCATATCGAGAAGCGGCGCGTCATAGAAAGCCCTGACTGTCGGATAAATGCGATCGTTGATTGCCCTGGCAGTCTTCAGGTCATTCGCCTGCACGGCGCGGAACAGCGCGACCTGTAGATCGGCGATGACGCTTCCGGCCCCCGACAGAAGCCCGTCACAACCGAGAGCCAGAGACCCAAGCAGCCAGGCGCTGTGGGTGGTCAGCGTGTTCACGGGCCGATCGAGCGCCTTCAGTTCCCGGATCTGACGTTCATGCAGGTTACCGTCACCGCATTGGTCCTTGATCGCGACGATGGACGGGAAGCGGCGGCACAATTCCAGCAACGTTGCTAACGGGTAGGCGAGATTGGAGGCGAGCGGATATTGGAACAGGATGATCGGCAAACGCGACGAGCCCGTGATGCGCAGCAGGTGCTCGTAGATCATCTCGGGCCTCAGGTGCCCGCCAAGCGTCATGAAGTCGGGCGGGAACACCAGAAGCGCGTCGGCGCCCTCACGCTCTGCATAGGCAGCGATGCGGGCGGCCTCCAGGCTCGAATTGGTGTAGACGCCGACGATTGTCGGGACCCTGTCTTGCAGGACATCCTTGGTCACGACGATCGCGCGGAACTGTTCCTCGATTGTGAGCGCGTGTACTTCGGCAGCATGTCCGTTGATGGTGATGCCCGAGATACCCTCCACGGAACCGACATCGCCAAGATGCTGGCGATAGGCGGCCTCGTCGACAGCCAGGTCAGCGCTGAACGGCATCAGGCAGGCTGGAATGACGCCTTGGGCAACAAATAGCTTTTTCTCGCTCATCATCGGATCCCTTCAAAATTTGCGGGACGCCGCAGGTTGCGGCGTCCCAGTTGATCGTGGCTTCAGAAGCCCTTTCCGATCATCTGCGCGATATTGTCCGCAGTGACGGAAACTGTGGGCAGCGTGATGGTCGGTGGAACCTGCTCGCCCTTGGCGACCTTATAGGCGGTCTCGATTCCCTCCGGCGCCACGAACGGGTATACGAAGGTCGCCGCGAGCTTGCCCTGCTTGACGGCTTCGAACGCGGTTTCCTGGCCGTCGATGCCGACAACCGCCACTTCGTTAAGCCGCCCGGCAGTCTCGAGGACCTGGATGGCGCCGAGCGCCATTTCGTCATTGTGCGCGTACACTGCCTGAATCTGGCCCGGGCCGAAGCGCTGAACCATATCCTCCATGAACTTGACCGCCTTGTCGCGTGTGTAGTCGCAGTTCTGCGAAGCGACGACCTTCATGTCCGGATATTTCGCGATCGCTTCGGCGAAGCCCTTGTTGCGGTCTATGGTGGCGGAAGCGCCCGCGGTGCCCTGCAACTCGATAATGGCGCCCTTGCCATTCAGTTTCTTGGCGAGGAACTCGCCCGCGCCGACGCCGAGCGGCAGATTCTCGCCGCCGACATGCACCGTCACAGGCGTATTGACCTTGCGATCGAGCGTGACGACCTTTATGCCGGCATCCATGGCCTCCTTGACCACGGGCGTCAGTGCCTGCTCGGTCAGCGGCGAGATCATCAGCACCTTGATGCCTTGCGCGATCAGGTTTTCAACGTCGGCCACCTGCTTGGATGCATCGTTGTTGCCGTCGGTGACGATGAAGTCGACGTCCCGATAATGCTCGGCGGCATATTTCTTGTTGCCCTCCACCATGGCCACACGCCACGGGTGATTCATGGTGCCTTGGCTAAAGCCGATCTTGATCTTCTCCTCGGCGAAGGCGGCGCCGGTCAGCATGCAGCCTGCCACCAGGGTGGCGGCCAGCGCGGTCGTGCGTAGGAAATGTCTGCGAGTGGTCATTTTCAAAACTCCTCCTTTGGACTTCAGTTTAGCTTTCCAGCCGCCCCAACCGGCCTGCTGCGGCAGGACCGGACACGCCTGGATGTCAGGACCGCACGCGATGGCGGTAGACCTCGAACATCACCGCAGCGATGATGATGGCGCCCTTGACGATCTGTTGCGTGAAGGGCGAAATGCCGAGCAAGTTCAGAATGTTAGCCATTACAGCAATGATCGCGGCGCCGATAACCGTGCCGATCACGCCGCCCTCGCCGCCGAACAGGCTAGTCCCGCCGATGACGACGATCGAGATTGCTTCAAGCTCCAGGTTAGTTCCCGCGGTCGGCTCGCCGACTGTTAGCCTCGACACGAAAACCAGAGCGGTCAGCGCTGATAGCAGGCCAGAAATCACATAGACCGACATCAGGGTTCGGGGCACGCTTATCCCTGCCAGCCGCGCGGCCTCGGTGTTCGAACCGACGGCATAGACCTGGCGCCCGAACGGCGTGTGACGAAGGACGACGAAGGCTACGGCGGCGATGGCGGCAAAAAGCCAGATCGGAACCGGGATGCCGAGCAGAAATCCGCTGCCCAGATAAGCGAAGGCATCCGCAGCATCGCCAAGCGCCTTCGGTTCGCCATTGGCGATCGTCATGGCTATGCCGCGGCCCATCACCAACGTACCCAAGGTCATGATGAAGGGCGGCATGCCGAAAAAAACGACGCCCGCACCATTCACCGCGCCAAACAAGGCACCGATGGCAAGCGCGGCGATCACGGCCAGTGGTATCGAAACGCCGTTTGAAATCATCAGCGCCGTCGACACCGCCACGACCCCAACAATCGAGCCGACCGAAAGATCGATGCCGCGTGTCAGGATAACGAAGGTCATGCCGACGCTGACGATGCCGAACAGAGCGACCTGACGACCGACGTTCAGCACATTGCCCATGTGAACGAAGTTCGGCGAAAGGTATATGGCGAAGGCACACAGCACGATCAGAACCCAGAGCAGCCCGAGGCTCTGCGCCCAACCGCGTAGGCGTCCCATGGACCCCGGCTGAAGCACGGCCGATGCTTGTCTTGTCGTCATCTCAACCATCCCTTCCTCCCATTCATTGCGCGGCAGTGGATCTCGGCTCCCGGCTCCGCATCAGCCAGGCTATGGCATCGGCCAGGCCGCCCTCGTCGCAGGACGGTCCAACGAAGTGCG
Source organism: Mesorhizobium tamadayense (assembly GCF_003863365.1). GTDB lineage: Bacteria > Pseudomonadota > Alphaproteobacteria > Rhizobiales > Rhizobiaceae > Mesorhizobium > Mesorhizobium tamadayense. The sequence goes on from NZ_RQXT01000062.1 coordinate 18,509, forward strand.
CAAGCTGCATGACCGGCGGCACAGCATTTGCTACGGTCATCGCGGTTCCCGCCCAGGCCAACATTTCGACGTCGTTTTCCGCATCGCCGGCGGCCGCGCATTCATCAGGCGCGAAGCCAAGCCGCGCTGTGACGAGGCTTATTGCAGTCTTCTTCGATACCACCGGCGGCCCGATCTCGAGCAGGCGCGGATGCGATCCCGACACGGACAGCTGTTCGCCAAGCGTTTGGCCGAGCAATGCGAAGGCTTCCCGGTCGGAGGCCCGGCCGGCAACGCACATGATCTTGCCGGGTTCGCCCGGAAGCGCTTCAAGCGTTTCTGCTACGAATAAGGGTTCCCTCGTCACCGCGGCTTCGCGTGCGACGAGCGGGTCGTCGGTCAGTGCAAAAACTGCATCACCGGTGAACCACATTGGCCGGACGCCTGCCGCTTGCGCCGTTGCCATGGCACGCAGGGCGTCGGCGCGCGGTATCCGCTGCTGCGAGATCGTGGACCCGGTTGCAACATTGCCGATCCAGCCGCCGTTGAACGCGATGACGAGATCGGCGATACCCAGCCGGTCCGCCAATGGCTTCACACCGAGCGGAGAACGTGCGGTCGCCAGAACGACGACGGTTCCTTTGTCCTTAGCCACGCGTATGGCATCGGCGACCCGCTGCGGCAGCAAATAGTCGTGGGTGAGCAAGGTCCGGTCGACGTCGGAAACGATGAGGCGGGGGGTGGTCATTGACCGCCTCGGATCGGGAACACCGGGGCACGAGATCCGGTCTGGATTAGAAGCGTCTTGAGCTGCGTGAACTCCTCGAAACCGGCCTGTCCCATTTCGTAACCGAAACCGGAGCCCTTGACGCCGGTGAGCGGAAGCTGCGGCGCACCATCGATAATCGTATTGGCCTGGACCCAGCCGCTCCTCAGGCGTTTGGCCACGGTGAGGACGGTGTCGATGTTCTTCGACCAGATGTAGTTCGACAGGCCATAGGCGGTATCATTGGCCAGTCGCACCGCGTCGTCTGTTGTGTCGAACCGGGTGATGCTGAGTACAGGGCCGAAGATCTCTTCGCGGAAGATCGCCATGCGCGGCTCGACGCGATCGAAGATGGTTGCCTCGTGGAAGTGTCCGGCCATTCCTCCCGCAATGTTGCCGCCTAGAACAAGCTCCGCGCCGTCCTCGATCCCACCCCTGACGAATCCCGCCACCTTTTCCAGATGATTGCTGTCGATCAGCGCCCCAATGTCGGTGTCTTCGTCGAACGGATCGCCGACCTTCATCGCGCGCGCCCGTGCGACCACTTTCGCGATGAACTGATCGGCGATGGACGATTGAACGAACAGCCGCGAGCCTGACACGCAGCATTCGCCGTTGTTGAAGAAGACACCCATCAGCGCGCCGTCAATGGCGGCATCGAGGTCGGCATCGGCAAAGACGATGTTGGCCGACTTGCCGCCAAGCTCGACTGAGGACTTGACCAGGTGGCGCGATGTGTTGGCGACGACGCGGCTGCCGGTGCGGGTCGATCCGGTGAAGGAAACGAAGTCGATGCCGGGATGCGTTGTCAGGTGATCGCCTACCGTCGCGCCATAGCCGCTGACGACATTGAAGGCGCCGGCAGGCAGCCCTGCCTCGCTCGCCAGCGCCGCGATCTCGAAGGCCGAACCGGATGTGAATTCGGACGGCTTCAGCACGACCGTGCAGCCGGCGGCGAGCGCGAACGGCACCTTCTGGGACAGAATAAGGGCCGGGAAGTTCCACGGCGTAACCAGCGCCACGACCCCCACCGGCTCGCGCGTGACCAGCGCTGTCTTGCCCTCGCCGATGTTGGTGTAGGACAGACCCGCCATCTGCATGGCAAGGGAGGCGGCGTAGCGTGTCAGGCCGATCGCGCCGTCGATGTCGCCCCGAGCAAACCTTATCGGCTTGCCAACCTCTTCGACCTCTATCCCCAGCAACCGTTCACGATTGGCACGGATGAGTTCGGCAAGCCGGTTGAGCACTTCGGCCCGCTCCATGCCGCTCATGCGCGGCCAAGGCCCCTCCTCGAACGCGATGCGTGCTGATTCGACCGCGAGATCCATATCCGTTGGCGAGCCGTCGGCATAGGTCGCGATCCGCTCGCCACTAGCTGGCGCTCTGCGTTCAATTGATCCTGTGCCCCAACCAGCAACGAACCGCCCACCGATGAACTGTTGGTAGCTGCGCATGCCCATCTCGCTCCTTACTGCCAGACCGCGTGGGCCATGATGGTTTCCTCGGTCGCGCCTTCCCCCTCCAGGACCGCCGTGACGGTGCCTTCCCGCATCACGACGATGCGGTTGCAAAGGCCTAGAATTTCCGGAAGCTCGGACGAGACCATCACGACGGCCGCACCACGCTTGGAGGTCAACTCGACAAGCAGGTCGTAGATCTCGCGCTTGGCGGCCACGTCGACACCGCGCGTCGGCTCATCCACCAGAAGGATCTTGGTTCCCGCGTGCAACTGCCGGGCTATGCCGCACTTCTGCTGGTTGCCGCCCGAGAGTGTGCGCACCTTGGCATCGGCGCTCGGCGTCTTGATGCGCATCTGCTGAATGAAGCGGGAAACCTGCTCCTGTTCGCGCCTGCGGCTGATTAGGCCGCCCTGGACGATCGCTGCCAGTTCGGAAACGGTGACGTTGAAGGCAACCGACTGTTCTAGGAAAAGACCCTCGGTCTTGCGATCTTCCGGCAGTAAGCCGATCCCGTGGGCGAGCGCCGCACGCGGCCCATCGACTGCGACCGCCTTGCCATCGATCCTGATCTCGCCGCTGTCGATCGCGTCGGCGCCGGCGATTGCGCGCAGCACCTCCGTCCGACCGGCCCCGGCGAGACCGCAGATGCCGACGATCTCACCTTGCCTGACATCGAAAGAAATATCCTTCAAAACGCCGGCTCGCGAGACGTTGCGCACTTCCAGGCGCACCTCCCGGCCCGGTTTCGAACGGGGCGGGAACACGTCCTTGAGCTCCCGCCCGACCATGTGGCGAATGAGGTCGGCGGTTGTCGTCTGCGCCAGCGGAATGGACGCTACAACCTGGCCATCGCGCAGCACGGTGACGTCGTCGCAGATCTCGTAGAGCTCCTTGAGACGATGCGTGATGTAGATGAAGGACACGCCCTGTTCGGCGCTGAGCCGCCGGATCGTCATGAACATGTGTTCCAACTCGGCGTCGCCCAGGACGGCGGACGGCTCGTCGAGCACCACGATGCGCGCTTCGCGTGCGATCGCCTTGGCGATCTCCACCATTTGGCGCTGGGCTACGCTTATCGCATCGATCCGGGCGGCCGGATCAACCCGGAAACCCAATCTGTCCAACACCTCGCGAGCCGCGGCTTTGGCCTTGCGCCAGTCGACGGTGCCGAGCCCGGTCTTCGGCAATCGGCCAAGAAAGATATTCTCGGCAACCGTCAGGTGGGGCGCCTGGGCCAGTTCCTGGTAAATGACTGCAATGCCAAGCTCGAGCATCCGCTGGGGCGTCGGCGTCGGCACGACAGCGCCGTCGACCACCACCTCGCCTTCATTGGCAAGGAAGGCACCGGAAAGGACGCGCATCAACGTCGACTTGCCAGCGCCGTTTTCGCCGATCACGCCATGGACGCTGCCTCTGCGCACGGCAAAGCTGACGTCATTCAGCGCGTACACACCGGGAAAGCGCTTGTGGATGCCGCGCATCTCGAGAACTGGATCTTTCATCTTGAGCCTCAAGAAATCGTTTTCACGCCTTGCTCAAAAAAGCTCACAAGCGGTGGATCTGCATACCGCCGCCGATGTGGTAGATGTCTCCCGTGCTGAATGGCAGGCCGCCTGCAGCCAAGGTCGCCACGGCGCGAGCAATGTCTTCCGGCTGGCCCCACCGTCGAATCGCCGACAGCTGGCCCGCCTCGACCTGAGACGAGTACTTCTCGTAGACGTCGGCGGTCATGTCGGTCTGGATCAAGCCCGGGCGAATCTCGTGCACCCGGATGCCGGCGTCCGCCAGTCGGATCGCAAACTGTTGCGAGGCCATCGAGAGCCCGGCCTTCGATATGCAGTACGGACCCTTTTCCGGTGAGACGAGGCCAGCATTGGCGGAGGTGATCGTCACGACCGATCGCTCCGACGCGGTTTGCGGCCTTGAAAGCATCGCGCGGGCGACTGCCTGGGTGAGGAAAAATGTGCCGCGCAGGTTGACGCCGACCAGCCGGTCGAACATTTCCTCGGTGACATCCAGAAGGTCGCCGCGCACGCTCACCTGCACGCCGGCATTGTTGACCAGACAGGTGATCTCGCCCAGGTCGCGTTCGAGGCCTTCGACAAAGGCCGCGTTGCCCGATGTCTCGGAGATGTCCCTGCGGTAGAAAGCGCTGTTGCGCCCGAGCTTGTTCACAAGATCGACTGTCTCGCTGGCATTCTCGTCGTCGACGATATCGACGATTGCTATGTCGAAGCCCACCCGTGCAAGCTCGCAACAGATGGCGCGGCCAATGCCGCGTCGGCCGCCTGTGACAACCGCAAGACCGCGGCCGCCGGAAGGCTGCCGTTCAGTCACGCCCCCGACCGCTGGAGCAGCCTGGCTCAGCATCATGACGCCTTCCTTTCCACGGCAGTGCCGATACCGCTCGCGGCGACCACTGCCTTCGAGGCCAACAAGCTCTGGACTTCGCCTTCGGCATAACCGAGCTCGTGCAGGATCTCGCGGGTATGCTCGCCAATCTCGAGCGCCAGGCATCGCAGTGCCGGCACCTCTCCGTCATAGCGGTTGGGATGATTGACCAGATAGATGGTACGGCCTCGCACGGTGACCTGGCGGAACACCTGCGCGTGGCTCAACTGCGGATCAGCCAGCAGGTCATCATAGTGGTTGATCGGCGCCCACCAGATGCCATGGCGATCAAAACGGTCAGCGAGTTCCGCCACAGAAAAGATCGCCGTGGCCTGGGCCAGCCGGCGGGCGTATTCATCCCTATCCGCATACCGGTCAACGTCTGCGACTTCGCGAAGACCGTCGCTGTCGAGCGCCTCGGCCAGAACCGAGGAGTCGCAGAGCGAGATCACGACATGGCCGTCAGTGGCGGGATAGACGCCATAAGGCGCAGCGTGAAACCAGGTGGCAAGGTTCTTCTCGCGCTTCAGGACTTCGCGGCTCTTCCCGCCCGCGAAGTAGTTGACAAGGGGCTCCCCCTGCAAATCGATCGCCGAGTTGATCAGGCTGGCTTCGACGCGCGTGCCTTTGCCGCTGCGAAGCCGGCGCACCAGCGCGCCCAGGATGCCCATCGCCAGCAGCGCGCCGCCATGCTGGTCGACGACCGCCGCTCCGACCGGCGTCGGGCCCCGATCGGGGGTGCCGGTGACGCTCATGAGGCCTGACCGCGCCTGAGCGAGAAGGTCCTGGCCCGGCTTCAGCGCCATCGGTCCGGTCGCGCCGAACCCGCTGGCAGAGGCGAGGATCAGTGTGGGATTGATCGCGCGAAGCGCTTCGTCGTCGAAGCCCAGCTTGGCGAACACGCCCGGCCGGAAATTCTCCATGACCACGTCGGCCTCGGCGATCAGCCGGCGCGCTACTTCCTTGCCCTCGGGACTTTTCAGATCAACGCCGATGGACCGCTTGTTACGGTTGGCGCACAGGTAGAAGCCACTGACGCCCTCCACATATACGTCGGCGCCCGACCACCGCCGCTCATGAGCACCATCTATCGGCTCGACCTTGATGACATCAGCACCCATGTCAGCCAGATACTGGGCGCCTGCTGGACCCTGCAGGAAATGGCAAAAGCTGACGACCTTGATCCCGCTGAGCATGTCTCTTCCCTTTACGTGGCGCTATGATTGCGCTTTCGTGAAATCGTTTTCACAACTTTTCTTACCGCTGTCAACCCAGATTTCTGGACTTTTTTCTGAAAAAGATATCTGGCGACCTGAAAGAAATTGTGCGATCTAGAAAACGGTTTCTCAAAATTGGCAATGGCCATACTCAATGGATCTCGAAGACGGCGGCGCCAAACTGATTGACGTGGCCCGGCTTGCGAACTGCTCGCCGGCCACTGTTTCGCGCGTCTTGAATGGCAATCCAAACGTCAATGAGGCCGTCCGGGATCGCGTGGTGCGAGCCGCCCGGGAACTTGGCTACGTACCCAATGGCTCCGCCAGGGCGCTGCGATCCACGCGAACAAGACTGGTCGGCGCCATCATTCCGACTTTGGACCACGCGATCTATGCCACCATGGTTGACGGGCTTCAGGCCCGGCTTTCTGAAAAGGACGTTTCGCTGATCATCAATACTTCTGGCTACGACATCGATCTCGAGTATGAACAGGCTCGCCTGCTGGTCGAGCGCGGCGTTGAGTCGGTGGTCCTTGTCGGATCAACGCACCTGCCCACCACTCTAGCGATGCTTGAACAGAAGCGCATCGAGTATGTCTATACCTACACGTCGAAAGCGATGGAGTCGGGCGCGGCGGTAGGCTTCGACAACGAGAAGGCCGGGCGCACGGCGGCTCGCTATCTGCTCGACCTCGGCCACTCCCAGTTCGGGATGATCGCGGGCATCACACGCGACAATGATCGTGCAGCCGGCCGGCGTGACGGTTTCCTGAATGAACTCGAACGATCAGGCATCGACCATACGAGGGTTCGGGTTGTCGAAGGAGCCTACAGGCTGGATGACGGCCGGAGATGCATGCAGCGACTGATGGAAGAAGAACGAAGGCCCACCGCGGTGTTTTGCGGCAGCGATATTCTGGCAGCCGGCGCCATCAAATACTCCCACGCAGCCGGGATCGCCGTCCCCGGGGAGGTCTCGATCGTTGGCTTCGACAATCTCGAAATTGCTGAGCTCACCTCACCTGAATTGACCACGTTGGAAGTGCCGGCACGCGACATGGGCCGAATTGCTGCCGACTACATCCTGGCATCCCCATCGCAGCGGCTGCATTTGAGGCAACGCGAGCTAGCGATCAGGTTGATCGTCAGGGAAAGCACGGCTCCAGTGAGGCGTTAGGCACTTCGACATCCTAGGAACACGAATAGGGGCCCTCGCTTGCGGAAGCCTGGTCTAAGTGTCCGCTTTCAGCGGTCGAACAGGCTCACTTAAAGGCATGGAACACCGTGCTGGCGATGACATTGGCCGGGCGAGGCCAACCGAAAGGGGCATCTGGACGTATCGCTATTCCAGTTGCGGGCGACGACCCAAAAGCGAAGGCCACTGCCATCCAACTGGTGGAAGCCACCGGCTTCGATGCGCTGGACTCCGGAAGTCTCAGCGACTCCTGGCGTCAGCAGCCCGGCACCCCCGCCTATTGCACGGAATTGACGATGAACGTGCTGAAATCGGCGCTGCGGTCTGCCGACCGCTCTCGCGCGCCGGCAATCGTGACGCTCTCCTTAGGGAATTCATGGCGGGCGGCGGCAAGCTGACACACGACGAAATCGTCGCTCGCAACCGGGCGGTGACTGCGTGATCACCGAAGCCTGAAAATTGCTAAAAGCAAGTGATCGACGCTGTCGCTGTGCTACGGACCTGCCCGTCTGGCATCCATTTCGTGACGCCGGCGCAGTTCCTCGCGAAAAACACATCTTGCCTCTTTCAGGCTCCGGTTGCCGAGAAGCCTTGCGAATCTGGCGACAGTTGTCTTCGAGACGCCGGTGCTGGCGGCGATCTTGTCCGCACTGTCGAAAGCCAGAAGTTCGGGATGCGCAAAGGCGACGGCGGCGAGTTTTTCGACTTGCGGCGGGAAAACGAGCTCGCGACAAGCAATCCATCTTCTCAGGTCCGCAAAGGTCGCCGACCGATTGGCGCCGTGATCTGAAGCCGACATGTCCCGACCTTCGCGCAATCCATCAGATTTCGTTCATGGACACAGTGCGCCGCTCTTCCACCGACTTGATGCATGCGAGAGCGATCGCAAGGGCCGTGCGCGCGTCCTGACCGGTTGGCCCTTTGACCACGCCACTGCGAACCGAGCCCACGAAGGAGGCAAGCTGCGCGGTGTAGCCATGCACGAAATGATCGGTGTCCCGCCGCCACGTGTCGCTCGAGACGCCGTTCCTGTCGAAGAGGGTCAAGCTTGAGCGGCGCACGTCGCCCATGGTGATCATACCACCCGACCCAAACACTTCGCCTCGGATGTCATAGCCGTACATGGCGGAAAAGTTGGCTTCGGCCACGGCAATCGAGCCATTGTCGAAGCGGATTGTGACGACGGCCGTGTCGTGGAAGCCCTTGTCCTTGGCATCGGGGCGCACGAGCGCATCGGCGATGGCGGTGACCTCGACCGGTCGGGCTGCGGGGTTGAGCCAGACAAGCGTGTCGAAGTCGTGAATTAACGTCTCGTAGAAGATCGTCCACCGCGGCGTCTTTTGCGGACTGCCACCATAAGGACCGGGATCGCGCGTCAGCGACCGGATCAACTGAGGCGTTCCCACCTTGCCCGCGTCGATCGCGGCTCGTCCTTCAGCGAAAGCCTGGTCCCAGCGGCGATTGAAGCCAACCTGCAGTGGCACCTGCGCCTTGGACGCAGCGGCGATCACGCGATCTGCCTCCTCGAGCGTCAGCGCCATAGGTTTTTCGCAGAAGACGCCCTTGCCGGCCTCGGCCGCCTGAACGGCAAGGTTGGCATGGAAGCGCGCCGGCGAAGCAATGATGACGGCTTCGACCGCCGGCTCGCCGAGCACCGCCGAGAAGTCGGTCGCGGCAGTTGGCACGCCTAGCTTCCTGGCAAGTGCCTGTGCAGCGCCTTCGTCCGGATCGGCAATCGCGACCAGATTTGCGTCGACAAGCCGGCGCGCAACGGATTCCGCGTGAAAGGAACCGATGCGGCCCGCACCTATTAGGGCGACATTCACAGGGCGTTGGGTAGGCATTTGATGCTCCGAATTCATTCGATGAGAAAATGGTGGCCTAGAGGGTGAAAGCCTGGCGGAAGCGGCTGAGTGCGAGCGCGTCGTCGCCCGACGGCCAGGCTTCCATGCCGATGACGCCGCGATAGCCCATCTGTTCGAGGGCGCGGGCGATGGCTGGGTAATTGATTTCTCCGGTACCCGGCTCGGTGCGGCCGGGAACATCGGCCACCTGGATCTCGCCGATGTGGGGAAGCGCAAGGCGGCAGAGCTCGATCAGATTCCCTTCGCCGATCTGCGCATGGTAGAGATCGAGGTTGAGTTTGAGCGACGGCCGATTGACTGACGAGACGAGCGCGATCGTGTCGGCCGCCTTGGCGAACGGTGTTTTCGGGTGGTCGACAGTCTCGTTGAGGTTTTCGAGCACGAAGGTCACGCCTTCCCGCTCACCGAGGTCGGCCATGCGCTCAAGCGTGTCGCGGGCCTTGAGCCACATCGTACCGGTAACGACTTCCGACTTGACGACCGGCAGGCCCTGCCCGTCGAGCCCGGTACCGTGAAGGTTGAGCCTCGGGCAGTTCAGCTCTTTCGCGACTGGTATGGAGAGTGTCGCCGTCCTGATCAGCTCGTCCGCGCCCGCCTCATCGGCGAGCGTCCCCGTGACATACCCGGTCATCGAGGAAAACGCGGCGCCGGACTTGGCCAGCGCCGCAATGTCGTGCTTCGTCCAGTCCCAGATATCGGCGACAAAGCCGAGTTCGGTGATCCGCCTGAGGCGGTCGAGCACGGGAAGCGAGCGGAACACCATTTCCACGCAAACCGCCAAGGTAAAGGGTCCCGCGGTTTCAGGGGCCGTTATCATCATCAGTATCCTGGTTCGAGTTAGATCGTTCCACCGAGTTCGTCGGACAGGGTCTGCAGTTCCTTGCCGCCGGCCATCATGTTTTGCAGTTCATCGATGCTGATCTCCCCCTTGGCGCAGGTGCCAAGCGTCTTGCCGCGGTTGAGCACGGTGAAACGGCTGCCGACGGCATAGGCATGGCGGACATTGTGGGTGATGAAGATCACGCCAAGGCCCTTCTGCTGAACCTGGTGGATGTATTTCAGCACCATCGATGTCTGAGCGACGCCTAGCGCCGAAGTCGGTTCATCAAGGATCAGGACCTTCGCCCCGAAGTAGACAGCGCGCGCAATGGCCACGCATTGCCGCTCGCCGCCCGAGAGCGTGCCGACCGCCTGATTGGGATCGCGGATGTCGATGCCAATCTTGCGCATCTCCTCATGCGTCACAGCATTGCAGTGTTTGAAGTCGATGTGACGGAATGGCGGGATGCCCTTGAGCGGCTCGCGGCCCATGAAAAAATTGCGGGTGATCGACATCAGCGGGATCATCGCCAGATCCTGATAGACCGTGGCAATACCGGCATCGAGCGCGTCACGCGGGCTGTTGAAGGCGACGGGTTTGCCCTCGACCAGGAAGTCGCCGCTGGTCGGACGGACCACGCCCGAAAGCGTCTTGATGAGCGTCGACTTGCCTGCACCGTTGTCGCCGAGCAGACACAGCACCTCGCCTTGCGATACCTTCATCGAAACGCCCGACAACGCGATGACGGAACCATAATGCTTGACGACGTTGTTGACCTCGATGACGGGGGTCGACATCGCTGTTTTGCCATCAGCCATGATCAGCGCTCCCCTGTCACCTTGCGGCGGATGAAGTTGTTGAAGAGGACGGCCAGAAGCAGCATCGATCCCAGGAACACCTGGAACCAGTCGGAGTCGAACTGGGTATATGTCAGGCCGATGGAGACAAGGCCGAAGATGATGGCGCCGAAGAACGCGCCGATCGCAGAGCCATAGCCGCCAGTCAGCAGGCTGCCGCCGATGACGGCGGCGATAATCGCCTCGAACTCCTTCTGGAAACCGCGGCGCGCGTCCGTCGAGCCCGCATCCAGCACGGTGATGATGGCAACGAGCGCAGCTGCGCATGCCGTCAGGGCGAAAAGTCCCGTCTTCACGCGGTCCACAGGCACGCCGGAATTTCTCGCCGCGACCGGATCGCCGCCGGCTGCGAAGATCCAGTTGCCGACGCGTGTGCGCAGCAGCATCCAGGTGGCGGCCCCGGTAATTCCGACGAACCAGAGAACGGACACCGGCACACCCGCCACCTTGGGCACGCCATTGTCGAATTTCTCGATGAGATCGTGCTCGGCCAGCCAGTTGAACAGGGGCTGGAAAGCGACGCCCGAAAACACCTGCCTCAGCAATCCGTCGCCGACGACATCCTCTATCCCGCGCAGCTGCGTCGATCCGCCGGTCGCCCATTTGAGGCCGACCAGGGTCAGGCCACGCAGGATGAACAGGAAGGCAAGCGTGACGATGAACGAAGGCAGCCGCGTCCTGATGACGATCTGTCCGTTGACCGCGCCCATGACGGCTGCAAGCATCAGCGTGAAGACGATGGAGATCCAAAGCGGCTGACCGAAATTGGTCAGCAGCGCGCCGAAGATCAGGCCGGTGAAGGCCACCATCGAGCCGATTGAAAGATCAAACTCGCCGCCGATCATCAAAAGCGAGGCGGCGATGGCGAGGATCCCCAGTTGCGACGCCGGCGCCAGGATGGTCATCAGACCGGAAAGCGAAAACATCGAGGGGTCGGCGGCGAAGAAGAAGAACACCACCACCATGACCAGCCCGGCAACAGCGCCGAGTTCGGGCCGGCGCATCATATGCGTGAGAAAACCGACTTGCCTGATCCGTTCGTCGGGTTTTGCGGCAACGGTCGTCTGTTGTTCGATTTGAGCCATGATTCCTCCCTCCCATAGCGTGCGAGGTTGCCGAAGGCGCTGGTGTCCGGGCTGTGTTGCGGATCCTGCCTCTGGCGGACCGAGCGCCCTCCCCGAAGACGGGGAGGGATCTTCGACAATCACTGGGTCGGCAACGCTTGATCAGCGGATGCCCTTGGCCGACAGTTCGACGACTTGCGCTGCCTTGTCTTTGGTGATCAGGTTCGGGCCGGATGGCACGTTGCCGCCCGGGATCAAGCCAAATTTCGCATAATTCGCCAGGAAGACGACCGGCAGATATCCCTGCAGGAACTGCTGCTGATCAATGGCAAAGGTGGCGTCGCCGGCCGCGACCGCCTTCAGGAAGTCCGCCGAAAGGTCGAAGGTGGCTACATTGATCTTGCCGAGCTTGCCGACATCCTTGACGGCGGCCAGCGACGGTTCGCCGGCGGTGCTGGCACCGAGCGCCATGATGGTGTCGATATCGCCGTTCGCGCTCAGCGCCGCCTTCACCTTGGCGCGGACGTCGGCGGGATCATTGGAGACCGGCAGAACCTTCACATTGCCTGCAAAGCCATCGCCGAAGCCTTTGCAGCGTTGGTCGAGCGCGACGTTCCCGACTTCCTGGTTGACGCAGATGGCTGTCTTGCCGCCCATCTCTTTCAGCTTCATTCCCGCCGCCTTGCCGGCGCTGTACTCGTCCTGGCCGACATGTAGGAGAGCACCGAGCGACTGCGAAACATCGGAGCCGGAGTTTATCGAGATAACCGGGATTCCGGCGGCAACCGCCTTCTTAATCGAGGGCCCAAGCGCGGAAGCATCCGGAATCGAGACGATCAGGCCATTCGGCTTCTGGTTGACCGCTGCATCGATCAACTGGCTCATTGCCACCATATCGAATGTCTCGGGTGCGCGATAATCGACTTTGGCGCCGACATCCTTGGCGCCCGCCGTCACGCCATTCTTGACCACGGACCAGAACGGGTCGTTAGCCTGGCCGTGGCTGACGACGATGATCTTCACGTCCTTTGCCGAAGCCATCTGGGCACCGGTCACAAGGCAGCCGAGCACGGCCGCGCAAAAGGCAAGCTTCCTCAATATCGATTTCATTTCGGTTCCTCCAAATGGGCGCGGCTTTGCGGCGCCCTCCTCCACACATTTCGCGCGTTTGCCGTCAGAAGTTTTTTGCTACCGGTAGCAAACGCGCATAGTCATAGCGGGAAGCCGAGGAATGTCAATGTTCATTTCATTTTCCGATAAAATGAAATAGGCGTTCTATGTAGCGACAAGTGCGGGAAGTGCGATGGCAAAGAGGGCGACTGCGAGAGACGTTGCGGAACAGGCGGGCGTCTCCAAATGGACGGTCATTCGCGCCTTCACGCCGGGGGCGTCAATCACCGAGAGCAGCCGCGCCAAGGTCATGGCCGTCGCGGAAAAGCTGAACTACCGCCCTAATCTGCTCGCCCGAAGCCTGGCGACCAATCTTACGCACCAGGTAGCCGTGCTCGTCGACGATTTCGAAAATCCCTACAAGCTGTCATTCCTTGAGCGGCTCACCCTCGAACTTCAGTCGGAGGGTCTCGTTGCCGTCCTGATCAACATTAACGAACACTTCGACCACGTGCATGCGCTTCTCAACGCCGATCAGCGCCAGCTCGATGCCGTGATCATGTGCGGTACCGCTTTCAGAACCGAAATGCTGCAGGATGTCAGGCTGGACGGAGCGGCCCCGATGTTCGTTCTGGCACGCGACAGCCAGATACCTGGCGTGCCTGCGATTAACTGCGACACCACGTTGGCCATCAAGGACCTGTGCAGGCATCTGCATGAAAAAGGGTACAGGCGGCCTGGTTTCATGGCCGGACCAAAGACCTTGTCGACCGCGCTGGGCCGGCGTCGGGCCTTCAAGGCATTCTGGAAGGCACACGGCATCACCGAGATGCCGGAACTGGCGGCGCACCACTATAGCGCAGCCTCCGGCGCCGAGGCCGTCCGACGCTATCTGAACGAGGTGTCGCCCGCTGGCCGCGTCGATGTCCTGTTGTGCGAAAACGATGTCTTGGCCTTCGGGGCGATGGACGTCATCCGAAGCGAGTTCGGCTTGAAGGTGCCGGCAGACATCGCCGTGGCGGGCTTCGACAACACGCTGTTCGCAGCCGCGCCAGCCTATGATCTCACGACGTATGAACAACCTGTCGAGGCGATGGTGAAGGCAGCCGTCGCCATGATCTTGGGCCGCGAGCCCAAGAAGACGGTAACCATGCCGGGACGATTGGTCGTGCGCGGATCCGCGTGACGCCGGGCAGGCTTTGCGTACAGTGGGCATCCGTCGTTGGAGGGGCGTTCCCAACGCCGCGAAGGGCGGCAGGTGGTACTACCCGCCGCCTCAGAGTTTCAGATCATGCTCGACATACCGAGCGCGCCGAGCAGGTCGTTTTGAATAGGGGTTACGGCCTCGTTCAGCCGTTCGACTCCAAGATCCATGCCCTCAGGCATGACGACCGTCCGCAATGGACGCCGTTCCGTGGCCTCGACCAACCGCGCGATGGCATCGGCAACCAGCTGGGGTCGTGGCAGATTGGGCGAATCGTGTGCCTGGCTGGAGCTGTCCTTGATTTGGTCCGGGATCGCCGCGACCTCGCCATATGATGCCAGCACGCCTTCGTCGGACGGCTCTGGACTGGACGGGAGCAGGTTGCTTGGGAATGGCCCTGGCTCGACGATCACCGAGTCGATTCCGAAGCTCGACAGTTCGTATCGATAGGCTTCGGCGAGCGCTTCGAGCGCAAACTTGCTCGCAGAATAAACACCGAAGAAAGGAAAGATCACTCGGCCCATGAGTGACGTGACATGGACGAGAAGTCCGCTGCCGGCGGCACGCATATGCGGCAGCACAGCGCGGTCGGCTCGCACGGCGCCGAAGAAATTGACCGCAAATTGCCGTTCTATGTCCGCGACGGTGTAGGCTTCTGTGATCCCAACGGGCATCGTTCCTGCGTTGTTGATCAGTGCATCAATTTTTCCGTGCTGCGTGATTACATGGTCGATCGCCGAATTGACGGATACCTCGTCGGCGACATCCATTTCAAGGACCTGCAACACGTGCCCTTCAGCCTTCGCAGCTTGGATGATCTCTCTTTTGACTCCGCTATTTCTTCCTTCGACGTCGCGCATGGTCGCAACCACCGTGTGACCTCGCCTTGCCAGCTCCAATACCGTGAGTTTTCCCAAACCACTGCTCGCGCCGGTCACCACAACGACTTTTCCGCTCATCTCAAGTCCTTTCTGTGTTCTGCCTGAAGGGCATTGCGACTTCTATAGACAGACCTGTATGTCCTTGCAATCAAAAAATGGACAGAGTATTCTGTCTATGCATTTGCAGGGAGTTTGAGGTGGTGGAAGATGGGAATGCGGGACGAGCTTGAGTTGATGGATTTGGAAGGGCAATCGCTTAGTGCCCTTGCCCCGCGAGAGCGGATATTGAAGACAGCGTCGGACCTGTTTTACCGATTCAGCATCCACTCTGTTGGGGTCGACCGTATCATTGCCGAAAGCGGCGTGGCCAAGATGACTTTCTACAAGCACTTCCCGTCAAAGGCCGACCTTATCGCTACCTATCTGCGCCATAAAAGTGTGGTGTGGTTTCAGATGCTCGCAACCCCGACTGAAAGAAGCGGGCTATCGCCGCTAGAGCGCGTCCTCGCTATTTTTGACGCGCTGGACGAACCTTTCCGCGCGCCTTCTTTCCGCGGCTGTCCGTTCGTGAAGGGACTGGCCGAGTTCGGACCAGACGCCAACTCCCCAGACGTACAGGCGGCTATCGCCGCGTATTTCAATGGTTTACATGAATTTGTAGCATCACTCATTGAGCCTTTAGCATTGAGCAAGCCTGAAAAAGCCGTGGTCCAGATCCTGTCGCTCATCCAAGGCTCGATCGTGATCGCACAAACAACGCGGGATCCTGCCATAGCGGAGACAAACCGCGAGGCAGCAAGGCTGTTGCTCGCACGCTAACCGCGTTGGCGGGGTTTTCCGCGCCCCGAAATTCGGCTTCAAAAGCTATCACGGGACTGTTCCGGTAGGCGGGTTTTAGCGTGGGATTCCGCGATCGACGAAAGAGCTGAGCACTGTACGCCTGATCGCCACAAAGTGTCTTATCACCTCGGCATTCCAGGAAGGTGGCAGCAATCGCTTCAGGGCCGCGCTGCGGAATGGCGCATTGGCGGCGCCGTATCCCTTGTAGCCGTTGCGACGTTCGACGATCTCGAAGAAGAATCCCTCCCCAAAGCTACGGCTGTATAGCTGGAAGTATTCGCCTGTTTTGTCGATCATAGAGGATATTGCCGCGCTTGAGGCGATCCACAAGGTTAGGGTCGAAGTCAAACCGATCAGCCATGTCGTCATAGTAATTGGGGGATATCTCCAGCGGCTGGAAGCCGAAATCTTGGAGCCTGGCAGCGGTGGCAAGTGTCCGCTTTCAGGTGACGAACAGCCTCGCTTCAATGACTGCGATCGGCGCAAAGCGGCGATTTCCTGCCAAACGTTCAGGCAAGCTCACCAAGATGTCGACGAACCATGCGCGCGGAGATGGCGCCGTTCGGCGTCCAAGTAACGGCCCTGTGCCCCGGCTCCTTCCGCACGGACTGGGCCGGACGCTCAATGGTCAGGACAGAGCGATCGATAGCGGACTACGACGCGCTGTTTGATTCCATCCGGCAAGCGAGGCAGGCCAAAAGCGGCAAGCAAATCGGCGATCCCGACAAGCTCGCGGCAGCCGTACTGGACTTGGTCGAGTTCCGACAACCCTCCCCCACAGCTCCTGCTCCGCAGCGATGCCCTTGGACTTGTGGCGGATAGATGTGGGGCCGGAAGCCGAACGTCCGCCTTCCGGATGATCGGGCTAGAATAGAAAGCCGACTTTCGCATCCAACATGGTCTTGACCGTCCTTGGCCCCCGAGCCGCCGTGGTTGGGCGCCCGGCGCTGATCGTCCGACGTCGCGATATGAAGCCCGTATCCCTTCTGACATCTCTCCTCTTTTGGTCAATCTCTTTAGGTCGAAACGGTAGGGGCACCGATGCGCCTGACACCCCAGCGACTCGTTGACCTGGACGGCACGCTCAAGCCTTTTTCGCCGATGCGATCCATCCAGCAATGCTCAGCCCCTCGGAAGACGGATCGACATTTTGTGCCGCGGGATGAACGGGTCGTGGAGCGTGCCGCAAGCGTTCGCGAAAAAGCGATTTACCGTCGATGCCTTTCCTAGATGGCTGGCGCTTCGCTTTTCTGATCAAGGGTCGTGCCCCGCTGTCGCG
Organism: Mesorhizobium tamadayense; assembly: GCF_003863365.1. Classification (GTDB taxonomy): domain Bacteria; phylum Pseudomonadota; class Alphaproteobacteria; order Rhizobiales; family Rhizobiaceae; genus Mesorhizobium; species Mesorhizobium tamadayense. Next base: position 35,437 of record NZ_RQXT01000062.1, read on the forward strand.
CAATTCCGGCCCATGCCGGAGAGCACGGCGTCCAATGCCGTCAGCTACACCTGTATGGGGCGATGATTGTCAAGCTTGATCCTGGTTCATTTCTTCATCTCCTCGTGCCGACCTGGCTTCGAACTGGCCGCCGCGCGCAGTGACGGTCAAGGGTGGCTGCAGGGCCATCGCGAAGCGACTTGTCCTTGACGGTCACGAGCACGGGCGGCAGGCTTTGCCGGGTCGGGTGAGCCCGTTTCCGGCGGGCCAAATGCCGACGACAGATTTCCGAGGCGAGCTCGCCGAGCCAGGCGCAAAGGTCGCGCGGCAGACTTGTATGCGGTAGATCGCAGCGGATCTGACCATGATGCAGCATGCGCATCGGTGGCGAAGCTCCGGGGCGGCGGGGGGCCCATTCTACGTCGGCGGTCCGAAGGACCATGTGTAGCTTCGGGTTGCCGCCACCTCGGATCGTCATCGGCAGACCCTGCTGCTGGTTGCCGATTGGGTCGTGCGTTGTTCTCCTCTGTCCCTCTGTCCATCATGCCGCACGCACGATGACGCCCTGCGGCACCTCGCCCGCCGTGACGAGACGCCATAGCGCGATCAGCAGCTTGCGGGCCAGCGCTACGATCATCGTCTTGCGCGTGGTCTTGCGGCCGTCGGTCGTGCGCGCCTGGAACTATTGGGCGAGATCGCTGTCCTTCTGGAAGCGGAGAAAGCGCCAGGCCAACTGGATCATGCCGCGCCTCACGCGGGCATTGCCGGCGCGTGCCAATCCCTTCTCGCGGCGGCGTTTGCCGCTTTCGTCCGGCGATCCCGTCAGCCCGGCATAGCGCGCCACCGCGCGGCGATCGCGCAAGCCGCGCGACAAGATCTCGTGGACCAGCATGTCCGCCGTTTCTACGCCGACGCCGATGATCCGCGCGATGAGGCGAACCATCGCGTGCGGGCCTTCTCTCCTAGCCGGAGCCGCGGCGAGCTGGCGCAGCCGTTCCTGCTCAATCGCGCGGATCTGCTCGCGCACCAGGCTAAGCCGCTCAAGCAAGCGCTGGAGTTCGGCGCGGGTGTTGTCCGGCAGCGGCGTTCCCTCCGCCGTGCGGATATTCGCCAGCCTGGCCTCCGCCTGGCGCAGGCTCAGCCGGAAGCTGCGGATGCCGAAGCGGGCGAGCACCGCCTTGATGCGGTTGATAAGCCGCGATTGCTCGCCGACCAGGCTCTCCCGCTCGCGGTTCGGCCGCCGCGTGTCTTCCTCCGCGATCGTCGGGATCGCCGCCATGGTGCAATGGCGCTTCTCGCCGCGCAGCCAGCCGAGAAAGGCGCGCATCAAAAGCTCGGTGTCGAGACGATCGGTCTTGGCGCGGCGCTGCTCGCGCGAGACCGCAACGCTGGCGGGGTGGATAGCATAGGTCTCGATGCCGCGCGTCCGCAGCCAGCGCGCCAGCCAGAAGCCGTCGCCGGCCGCCTCATAGGCGACGGCGATGCGCTTGATCGTGGGCCCGGCCTGGCCGGCTTCGTCGCGCCAGCGCTGCAACAGCTTCAACAGTGCTGGCGCGTCGGCATCGAGCTTCTTGAGCGGCTGGCGCTTGAAGCCCGGGACAAGCGCGGCAACCAGCCACTTCGCCTTGCTCATTTCGATGACGGCGACGACCGTGCTATCCTGTTCAAGAGCGGTGAGGGACCGGCTCGCGTCAAAAGATTGCGACATGGGGGCGCTCCTTCTGATGGTGGTTTGAGAGCGCCGAAGGATGCCACACCCTCGCCGCTCGCCCCATAGCATCCACTCCCAGGGACACGATCATGTCCGTACTATGCAGGAGCGACTCGCTACGCCTGCCGATACTCCTCCGCCGGCCATGGGCCTTGTGGCCCGGCCGACGAGAAGAGGCTCGCTTGCGGAGGCTGGTGTTTCAGCTGCGGCCGATCTGCGCTTGACTCGATCCGCCGTTTAGGCTGTGGTCAATAGGTCAGACCAATATACCAGTGAGCATATTGGTGATCCTAGGAGGAACAGGCTGACATGCCGATCCAGGCCGTTGAACCGCGCCGGCTCTACCGCCAAGTCGCCGATCAACTCAGGCAGCTGATCGATTCCGGCGAGTTTGCCGTCGGCGACCGTCTGCCGACCGAGCGGGAACTGGCCGACCAACTGGGAATTTCACGCCCGACAGTGCGCGAAGCACTGATCGCGCTGGAGGTCGAAGGCCGCATCCGCATCCGCGTCGGTTCCGGCATCTACGTCACCGATCGGCCGAACGCCGCTGCATCCGAAGCGGAAACGGACGAAGGCCCGTTCGAGCTGTTGCGCGCACGCGAATTCGTCGAAGGCGCGATCGCCGCCGAAGCCGCTCTCTGTGTCCGGCCGGCCGATCTCGAACTGCTC
>NZ_RQXT01000063.1 GCF_003863365.1 Mesorhizobium tamadayense
CTTCGCAATTCGGCTGGCAATCCGGGTGAGGGGGAGCGCTGTCAGCGCTAAGCTGCCGTCCCGCCCCTGTTCCAGCCCCGACCGCGATCGCCGAACATCACATAGCCGTCGCCGGTCACCGCGACAGTGTCTTCCAGCTTGATGAAGCCTCGCGTCGGGTGGAGCATGGTCGTCTCGACCGAGAGCACCATGTTTTTTTCCAGCGGCTTGGCGGCATAGGTGCCTTCATAGGTGACCGGATGGTTGGTCATCAGGAACGGCGCCTCATGCGTGATCAGTCCCATGCCGTGGGCGAAGAAATCCGTGTAGGCTGCGATCTTCGAGGCCTTCAGCACGCTCTCTGCATGGGCGATCATGTCGCCCCCGACCGTGCCGGCCTTGACCTTGGAGAAGGCCGACTGCTGAACAGCCTCCACTTCGGCCAGCAGATCCTCAAGCTCGGCATCCGGCTCGCCAAGCACGCCCATCCGGCAAAGGTCGCCGATATAGCCGTGATAGTTGCCGCCGGAATCGATCGACAGCACCTCGCCTTGATTCCACTCCTGGCTTGATGCGGCCCGGTTGTGGCTGGAGCCCAGCGTCAAAAGGCAATATTCGAAATGCGCGCCGCGATTGGTCTCCTCGCGTCTGAGCCGCTCGATGATGTCGGTCTTGGTCGTGCCCTCGCGCGCCCAGCGAATGGTCGCCAGCATGGAGTCGGTGATCAACTCGGAAGCAGTGCGCAGTTTTTCGAGCTCGGCCTCGGTCTTGATGGCGCGCATGTTCTCCAGCATGCCGGTCGCGTCGATGAGCTTCGCATCCGGCAGCGCCTTGCGGATCAGCGCATAGGCGTCCGACGGCAGAAAGGCCGGCTCGATGCCGATGCGTGCAGCTACCTTGCCGATCTTCTGCAGGTGCTCGACCGCAAGGTTGGCCGCATCCAGCGTTCCCCAGCAGGCGGCATGTAAAGTCGGCGTCCAGAACGGATGGTTCTGGTGCTCGCCGCCTTCCATCTTGTTGCCGATATAGGCCGCGTGCTCCGGCCCGCCCTTCTCATAAAGGACGATCGGCAGGTAGCGGCTGTGGCCGATGGCATCCATCGCCGCGAAGAAGATGAACTTGTAGCCGCCGAGCAGATATTGCGTGTTGTGCTTGGAGGTAGCGAAGAGCACGTCGATGCCGGCCTCGTCCATCAGCCGGTCCACCCGCGCCTGATCGAACGGGATGCTGCTGACGTCGGTTTTGCCCGGAGCGATGTTCATCGGCCTCTCCCTGAATTTTCCCGGCCGCTCAAACGGCCAATCTTCCTGAACATTTGGCTGTCGGCCAAATCTGCACCATTTTGACCACTCTGGTCCAGCCAGAATGGATAGCTTCGACCGAGCCAGCCTCCGACAGCAAGCTCTGGATGGCGTTCGGCCCATATCTGGTCATACCAGACGGCGGCAACTGCGGCCCGAATACAACAGGTCCAGCGGACGAAAATTTCAAAGCTAAGCTATCCTGCGCCAAAACCGTCTCTGGCGAAACCTTTGCCAAGGGCCATAATCCCGTCCATTCGAGGCTGCCTGCGCTTGTCACGGGTGAAGAGGGGAGTTTGAGCGATGTCCGAATTCACGATTTCACGACGCGGTCTGCTTTCCGGGTCGGCGCTGTTGCTGGCCTCGACCGCGCTGCCGACCATCGGCCGGGCGCAGACGCCGAAGAAGGGCGGAAGGCTGATCGTTGCCGCCGACTCCGAGCCGCGCGACCTCAATCCCGCGATCGTCGCCTCCAACGGCGTCTTCTTCATCTCAAGCAAGATCGTCGAGACGCTGGCCGAGGCCTCCTTCGACGGCAAGGACGGGCTTGATCCGCGCCTCGCGCTCTCCTGGGAAGGTGCGGCCGACGGCCTGTCGGTGACCTTCAAGCTGCGCGACGGCGTCAAATGGCACGACGGCAAGCCCTTCACCGCCGCTGACGTCGCCTTCTCCGCGCTGCAGATCTGGAAGCCGTTGCAGAATCTCGGCCGCACGGTTTTCAAGGATCTCAGCACGGTCGACACACCCGACGACCTGACCGCAATCTTCAAATTCGCCAAGCCGACGCCGTTCCAGCTGATCCGCAACGCGCTGCCGGCGCTGTCGAGCGTCGTGCCGAAGCATGTCTATGAGAACGGCAAGATCGAGGACAACCCGGCCAACAACGCGCCGGTCGGAACCGGCCCGTTCAAATTCGCCGAATACAAGGCCGGACAGTATTACCGGCTGGCGCGGAACGATGACTATTGGAGCAAGGACGAGCCCTATCTCGACGAGATCGTCTACCAGGTGCTGCCGGATCGCACCTCGGCCGCCGCCGCGCTCGAGGCCGAAGAGATCCAGCTCGCCGCCTTTTCCGCCGTGCCTCTCGCCGACCTCGACCGTATCTCCAAGGTGCCGGGACTGAAGGTCGTCACCAAGGGCTATGAGGGACTGACCTACCAGCTCGTCGTCGAGATCAACCATCGCCGCAAGGAACTGGCCGACCTCAAGGTGCGGCAGGCGATCGCGCATGCCATCGACAAGGACTTCGTCGTCAAGACGATCTTCCTCGGCTATGCCGCGACCGCGACCGGCCCGGTGCCGAAGAACGATCCGCAATTCTACACCGCCGATGTTCCGGCCTATCCCTTCGACGTCGCCAAGGCCAACGAGCTGCTCGACGAGGCCGGCTACAAGCGGGCCGACGACGGCAAGCGGTTTTCGCTGAGGCTCTTGCCAGCGCCCTACTTCAACGAGACAAAACAGTTCGGCGATTATCTGCGCCAGGCGCTTGCCGCGATCGGCATCGACGCCAAGATCGTCAACAACGACTCGGCAGCCCATATCAAGGCCGTCTACACCGACCATGCCTTCGACCTCGCCGTCGGCCCGCCGGTGTTCCGCGGCGACCCGGCGATCTCGACCACCATCCTGGTGCAAAGCGGAATTCCGGACGGCGTGCCCTTCTCGAACCAGGGCGGCTACAAGAACGCGGAGCTCGACGCGCTGATCGCCAAGGCTTCCGAGACGCTCGACACGGCCGCCCGCACCGAGCTCTACAGGGAGTTCCAGAAAAAGGTCGCCGCCGACCTGCCGCTGATCAACGTCGCCGAATGGAGCTTCATCAGCGTCGCGCGTGACACCGTCGGCAACATCGCCAACAATCCGCGCTGGGCGGTGTCGAACTGGGCGGACACCTATTTGGAATCGTGACACATTCGTGCGGATGAGAATTCGCAAGAGAATGGGAAGCTGGGCAAAGGCCGAGTTCCCGCCCAGGCTCGGCATTTCTTTTAGTCGGCTGAGCGCCAAACCTCCGAGGGCACGATGACCCGCGCCCTCACCCTCCTGCGCCGCCGCCTCGTCGGCAGCATCTTCGTGCTCCTCATCGTCGTCATAGGCAGTTTCCTCTTGCTCGAAGCAGCACCCGGCGACGCGGTCGACGCCTATATCGTCGCGACCGGCGGCGATCCCGGCATGATCGAGTTGTTGCGCCACCGCTGGGGCCTCGACCAGTCGGAACTGACACGGCTCGCCAACTACCTCTGGGCGTTGCTGCATCTCGATCTCGGCCAGTCGGTCGCCTTCTCGCGGCCGATCCGCGAAATCATCCTCGAACGCCTGCCGACCACGCTCATCCTGATGGGCAGCGCCACCGCGCTCTCCTTCGGACTCGGCTCGGCGCTCGGCATCTATGCCGGCGCGCGGCCCGGCAGTTTTCGCGATCGCTCGCTTTCGATCGGCTCGCTGGCGCTTTATGCCGTGCCCGGCTTCTGGCTCGGCCTGGTGCTGATTGTCGTCTTTGCCGTCGACCTGCGCTGGCTGCCGATCGGCGGCATCGAGACCATCGCATCGGCCAAGACCGGGCTAGCGCGGGCCGCCGACATTGCCACCCATCTCGTGCTGCCGGTTTCGGCGCTCGGCTTCATCTATCTGGCACTCTATCTGCGCATAATGCGTGCCGGCATGGCCGAGGCCTGGCGGCAGGATTTCGTGCTCGCCGCCCGCGCCAGGGGCCTGCGGCGCCGCCGCATCGTGCTTGCCCATGTCGCCCGCAACGCGCTCCTGCCTTTGGTCACCATGCTCGGCTTGCAATCGGCGCAGATGCTCGGCGGCAGCGTCGTCATCGAAAGCGTCTTCGCCGTGCCCGGCCTCGGCCGGTTGGCGCAGGAAGCCGTCGCCGGGCGCGACACGCCGCTGTTGCTCGGCATCATCCTGGTCAGCGCCGTTCTGGTCATCGTAATCAACCTGCTGGTCGACCTTGCCTACGCCTTTCTCGATCCGCGCGTCGGCGCCAGCGAGGCCGGCGCATGAGCCGGCTGTGGCGCTTCTTCCGCACGCCGGAGGCGATCGCCGGTGCGCTCATCCTTGCCTTGCTGGTCGCGATGGCGGTTGCCGCACCGCTGATTTTCCCGGGCGACCCGCAGGCGATAGCCGGCCCGGCGCTGCTGCCGCCGTTCCAGGACTGGTCGCTGCCGCTCGGCACCGACCGGCTCGGCCGCGACGTGACGGCCGAGCTCTTCCACGGCGCCCGCACCTCGCTGGCGGTCGGTCTGGCGGCAGCCGCCGCGGCCCTTTTTATAGGCGCGGTGGTCGGCACGCTGGCCGGCTTCGCGGGCGGACTTGTCGACGAGGTGCTGATGCGCGTCACCGACGCTTTCCAGACCGTGCCGAGCTTTCTTCTCGCCCTGGCCTTCGTCAGCATCGTCGGCCCGTCGCTCGGCGTCGTCGTCGGGGCAATAGCGCTCGGCGCCTGGACCGGCCCGGCCCGTGTCGCTCGCGCGGAAGTGCTGTCGATCCGCGAGCGCGATTATGTCGCCGGCGCCCGCGTCATCGGCATGTATCCGCTGGAAATTGCCTTTCGCGAGGTGCTGCCCAACGCCTTGCCGCCGGTGCTGGCGCTGTCGTCGGTGATCGTCGCGGCGGCGATCCTCACCGAGGCGGCGCTGTCCTTCCTCGGCCTCGGCGACCCCAACCGCGTCACCTGGGGCGGCATGATCGCCGAGGGCCGCGCCGTGCTGCGCACCGCGCCCTTTCTGTCGATCGTTCCCGGCATCGCTCTGGTGCTGACCGTGCTCGGCGTCTACCTCGCCGGCGAAGGCGTGGTGGAAAGCTCCGCGGTGCGCAGGAGCCTGTCGTGACGGCGCTGCTTTCGATCCGCGATCTTTCGGCGCGCTACCGTCGCGACGGTGTCGAGTTGTTGGCGCTGAACGGCATCAGCCTGGACGTTGAGGCGGGCGAGCGCCTTGCGATCATTGGCGAGAGCGGCTCGGGCAAGAGCACGTTGGCGCTGGCGATAGCGGGGCTGCTGCCGAGGGGTGCTAGGATCGACGGAACGATTGACTGGCAAGCAAGCCAATTTCAAACGCCTCGTTCCGGGGAGATTGGCAGCTCCGTCGCCGGCGCGCCGGCGTTGAAAGTTGGCGAAGGCGATGATGACAGCGCAATCTCCCCCCTTGCGGGGGAGATGTCCGGCAGGACAGAGGGGGGTGCGAAGGATCGCCAACCTCTGCACCTTCGGCCTATCGGGGGCCGCGACGTCGGCTTCGTCTTCCAGGACCCCTCCTCCAGCCTCGACCCGGTGATGCCGATCGGCAAGCAGATCGCCGAGGTCGCCCGCACACATCTCAGCCTGACCTGGCCGGAAGCCTATGCCAAGGCCAAAACCCTCCTCGAACGCGTCCGCCTGCCCGATCCGCAATCCGCCTTGCGCGCCTACCCGCACCAGCTTTCCGGCGGCCAGAAGCAGCGCGTGGCGATTGCCGCCGCCATCGCCGCCGGACCGAGGCTGCTCATCGCCGACGAGGCGACCAGCGCGCTCGACACCATTGTGCAGGCGGAGATCGTTGCCTTGATCCGCCGGCTGGTGGCCGAGGATGGCATGACGCTGGCCTTCATCAGCCACGATATCGCGCTTGCCGCCACGCTTGCCGATCGCATCGCGGTGCTGCGCCATGGCGAGCTGATCGAGCTTGGCGAAACCAGGCAGATCCTGAACGCGCCGCGCCACGCCTATACGCGCGCGCTGCTCGACGCCCATCTCGGGCTCGACGCCGACCCGCTGCTCGACCGGCAAGGCGCTTCGGCATGAACGCGCCGGTCCTCGCCGTCTCCAACCTTGCCAAGCATTATCGCCGTGGCGGCCAGCCTTTTCCCGCGGTCGATGACGTTTCCTTCTCGATCGGGCCGGCCGAGACGCTGGCGCTCGCCGGGCCGTCCGGCAGCGGCAAGTCGACGATCGCGCGGCTGGTGCTGCGGCTGATCGAGCCCGATGTCGGTCGCGTCGAATTCGAGGGCGCGGACTTCCTCGCGCTGTCGGGCGCCGCGCTGCGTGCGCGCCGCGCCCGTTTCCAGATGGTGTTCCAGGATCCGCTCTCCGCCTTCAATCCGCGCGCCACCGTGGCGCGCGTGCTCGACGATCCGTTGCGCATCCATGGGCTTGCCTCGCGCACCGAGCGCCCACGTCGCATCGCCGCACTGCTGGAGCGCGTAGGCCTCGAGGCCGGCCTCGCCGTACGCGCCATCCACGAGATCTCCGGCGGCCAGCGCCAGCGTGTGGCGATCGCCCGCGCCATTGCCACGCGGCCGTCGCTGATCGTGCTCGACGAGGCTGTGTCGGCGCTCGATGTGTCGGTGCGTGGACAAATCCTGAAATTGCTGCTCGACCTGCAAAGACAGGAACGGATCGCCTATCTCTTCATTTCGCATGACCTCGGTGTCATCCGCGCCGTGGCGCACCGCGTCGTCATCCTCGACGCCGGCCGGATCGCCGAGAGCGGAGAAGCCCGCGCCGTCATCGCCAATCCGCAATCGGCGATCGGCAAGGCGCTGGTGGCGGCAACGCCGAGATTGAATAGGACCCGACCATGATCCCGCAAAGTGGACCCGGTTTGCGGACAAGATCATGGTCAAGCAGCAAATCAGGACGCATCATGACCAACCCTGAAGCAGCCAGAGCCGAGAAACTGTCGCGCGAGCTCGACTCCGCCTTCCGCAATCGCGCCGATCTCTATCGCCTCTTCCTCGACGAGCTGACCGCCGAGCTCGGCGCCGAGAAGGCCGAGGCGGTGATGATCCGTACCATCGAGAAACGCGGCCGCGAAGTCGCCGCGGCCGCCTTCGCCGGTTTCGGCCCCAACGACGCGCCGGCGATCGGCGAGGCGTTCCTCTCCGTCAGCCCGGATGGCGGCCGCATGTATCCAACCGACGTCGATCGCGGGCCGGACCACATCGCCTTCAAGGTCAGGCGCTGCCCGCTGAAGGACGCCTGGGTCGAGGCCGGCGTCGGCGAGGAGAAGCTCGCCACGCTCTGCCGCATCGCCGGCGCCTTCGACCGCGGCCTGTTCGAGGCGACCGGCGTGCGCTTCGCCAACGTCACCTGGACGCCGGGCCAAGGCTCCGGCTGCTGTCACATCGCGCTGACCAACCGCGACACTTAGCCAACATTATCTTAGCTTTCGGCGAAAACGTGCAGCTCGGCGCCTGCTTCATTGATCGCGGCACGCACCTCAGCCGCCGGCTCGCTGTCGGTGACGACGTCGGAAACATCGCTCGGGAAAGCCAGCGTCAATGCCTGAGCCGGTCGCGCATCGCATACCAAAGCATGCCGAGCACATAGAGCGGGCCGCGCAGCGCCGTGCCGCCGGGGAATGGCAGCGGCATCAGCGTCGAGAACAGGTCGAGCCGCGAGGCATCGCCCGCGATCGCTTCCGCGAGCAGCTTGCCCGACAGCGTCGACAGGATGACGCCCTTGCCGGAATAGCCATGCGCGAAATAGACCTCGCCATAATGCCCGACATGCGGCAGGCGCGACGTTGTCACAGACACCAGCCCGCCCCAGCCATGGTCGATGCGGCAGCCCTTGAGTTGCGGGAAAGTCTTTTCCATATGCGGCCGTACAAAGCCGGCGATGTCGGCCGGCGGCGAAGGCGTGTAGCGCTCGCCGCCGCCGAACAGCAGGCGTCCATCCGCCGACATGCGGTAATAGTTGACCACGAAAAGCGTGTCCGAAACCGCGACATTGGACGGGATGACATTGCGCGCGCCTTCAAGCGGCTCGGTGGCGACGATGTAGTTGCCGACCGGCATGATGCGGCTGTTGACGCGCGGCTCGAGCCCTTGAAGCAGCGCGTCGCCTGCCAGCACCACATGACGGGCGCGAACCGAGCCTTTTCCGGTGAACACCCGGATGGACGACTCGCGCTCCAGCCGGACGGCGACCGAGTTCTCGTGGATGGTGACGCCGGCGCCGACTGCGGCGCGGGCGAGCCCGAGCGTGTAGTTCAGCGGATGCATATGGCCGCCGAGCCTCTCGAAGACCGCGCCCTGATAGGGCGTGTCCACCATCCGCCGCGCTTCCGCCGCCGACAGGATCTCGACATGCGGGAAGTCCATCACCTTCGCGAGGCACTCGGCCTCCTCCTCGAAGTCGCGCATGTCGGAACCGTTGACGGCGCCGACCAGATGACCGGTCAGGCGAAGGTCGCAGTCGATGCCGTGGCGCTCGATCAGATCGAGCACCAGCCCGCGCGCCTCGAAGGCGAGATCGAACAGCGCCTTCGCCCGTTCCGGGCCGAAGCTCTTGACCAGCCCTTTGGCGCCCTTGCGCAGGCCGGGGATCATCTGGCCGCCATTGCGCCCGGAGGCGCCCCAGCCGATCTTGCCGCCTTCGAGCAGCACCACTTTCAGGCCGCGCTCGGCGGCATGAAGTGCTGCCGACAGCCCGGTGCAGCCGCCGCCGACGACCACCAGGTCGGCCCCGACATCGCCGATGAGCGGCGGATGGTCCGGCGCCGGATTGGCGGTGGCGACATAATAGGATTTGCCGATGCCGAGACCGGAATTGAAACCTGTGGAAGCCATGGTCACACCTTGAGCAGCAGATGGTCGCGTTCCCACGACGTGACGACGGTCTGGAACAGGTCGAGCTCGACGCTCTTCACGCGCAGATAGGTCTGGAAGAAATCCTCGCCGAGCAGCGCCCGCACCGGCTCGCAGGCGGCGAAGCGGTCAAGCGCTTCTTCCATGGTCTTGGGCAGCGTGCCCTGGCTGCGATAGGCATTGCCGAAGGCTTCCGGCGAGCGGGCAAGCTTCTCCTCGATGCCGAGATAGCCGGCGATCAGCGAGCCGGCCATGGCCAGGTACGGATTGGCGTCGGCGCCGGGCAGCCGGTTCTCCACCCGCCGCGCGGCGCGCCCGCCCATCGGCACGCGCAAGCCGCAGGAGCGGTTGTCGTGCGACCATTCTATGTTGGCCGGCGCGCTATGCCCGGGCCGGACGCGGCGATACGAGTTCACGTTGGGCGCGAACAGCGGCATCACCTCCGGAATGTATTTCTGCAAGCCGCCGATGAAATGGGAGAACATCGTGCTGTCCTCACCGTCTTTGCCGGCAAACAAGGGCTCGCCCCTCTCGTTGACGATCGACATGTGCAGGTGCATCGAGCTGCCGGCCTGCGCGGCGATCGGCTTGGCCATGAAGGTGGCGTGCATGCCACTCGCCTGCGCCGCCTGACGCGCCATGCGCTTGAACAGAAGCACCTTGTCGGCAAGGGCCAGAGGATCGCCATGCAGGAAGTTGATTTCGAGCTGCGCCGTGCCGGATTCATGGATCAGCGTGTCGAGCTGCAATCCTGCCGTGGCGGCATGGTCGTAGAGGCGCCGCGTCACCTCTTCGAATTCCTCCAGCGCCTGCATGTCGTACGGGTGCTGCACACTTTCCGGCCGCCCGTTGCGCCCGACCGGCGCGGTCAGCGGCCGGTCCGGATCGGGGTTTGGTGCCGTGAGATAGAATTCGAGTTCCGGCGCCATCACCGCGCGCCAGCCGCGGCGGCGGTAGAGGTCGAGCACCGCCCTCAGCACATGGCGCGGCGAAGCCATCCAGGGCCGGTCGTCCATGTGGAACGTGTCGGCAAACACATAGGCCCTGCCGGCGCCGCCGCCCGGCGCAAGGCACAGCGTCGAAAGGTCGGGCACCATGCGCATATCGGGATCCTGATAGGCGAACCCTTCATCGACGGAGCCGGAATAGCGGCCGTCGATGGCGACCAGGAAGGCGCTGCTCGGCAGATAGAGCGCCCGGTCCTCGAGCGACTTGAGGAATTTGGCCGCCGGCAAGGCCTTGCCGCGCAGCACGCCGTTGACGTCGGGGACGAGGCACTCGACCTCGTTTATCCCGTGCATCGTCAGCCAGCTTTGCGGATCGGCGCTGCTGGGGAGCGAATAGTCTTGTTTGTCAGGCATCGGTCATGTCCGTACGAGGAGAGATCGCTTCGGCGGGCACGTCCGTTTCGGGTTGAGCGTTGAGTAAGCTACGTTGTCTGAATGACGGACGCCCGCCTGATGGCCGGCCGGCAGGCCGGATCGAGCGCACCGCATACCCCCTCGGTCCAGCCGTCGCGAACGACATGCGAACCGACCTTGGTTTCCTCCGCGCGCTGCAGGTTCTCGTGGCGGCAGCAGCGCATAATCAGCAGTGTCCCGCCAAGACGCGCGTCCTCACGGCCGAAACCGGCCGGATGCGGGAGAGCGTTTTTGCCGCTTGCATGACAAGCCTCATCGAGGGACCTAGCCTATGGTTTGACCGATCGTTGCTCCCAGCGCAAGCCAGCTTCGCTCGCCAGGCTCCTCGCGCTTCTGAGCCAGCGCTCAGCCGATGCTCTCGCCGCCATCGACGACCAGCGCCTGGCCTGTCATGAAGGAAGATCGGTCGGAGACGAGGAACAGTATGGCTTCGGCGATCTCTTCCGCGCTCGCCCATCGCCCCATCGGGATCTTGGTCCGGACATAATTCTCGATCGCATCGCGTCCGCCCATCTGGGCAATGAAAGGCTCGTTGAACGGCGTGTCGACCCAGCCCGGGCAGAGCGCGTTGATGCGCACGTTGTGTTTCGCATAGTCGAGCGACATCTGCCTGGTCATCGCCACCACGGCATGCTTCGACGTGGCGTAGGCGATCATCTCGCGGTCATAGAAGACGCCCGAATTCGACGCGGTGTTGAGGATGATACCGCCGCCCTGCGCGATCATCGAAGGCATGACGGCCTTCGCCGCGAGGAACTGGGCCCGCACATTGATCCGCCATGAGGCGTCCATGCCGTCGGTGCTCACTTCCGTTAGCGTCCCGCCGACCTGGATGCCGGCATGGCTGTGCAGGATGTCGATCCGGCCATGCTTGCTGAGCGTTCCCGCGATGAGGTCCTCGACCGCTCTATCGTTGCCGACATCGGTGGCGACCGCTTCGGCGCGGCCTCCAGCCTCGCGGATGTCGAACGCCGTAGCTTCGCCGGTCGCAGAGTCGCGGTCGGCGATCACCACGACGGCCCCTTCCCGCGCCATGATCATGGCGCCGGCACGGCCGATGCCCGACCCGGCGCCCGTCACCACCGCGATGCGATCTTTCAAAATCATGGAATTGTCTTTCAAGGCGATGGTTTTCGTCGGCCGAGCTGCCATTGCGCGAGCAGGACGAGCAGAACCGAGGCGGCGAGCACGATCGTCGCGATGGCGTTGATCTCCGGCGTCACGCCGCGCCGGATGGAGGCAAAGACATAGATCGGCAGGGTGGTCTGCGCGCCGGCGACGAAGAAGGCGATGATGAAGTCGTCGAAGGAGAAGGTGAAGGCGAGCAGGAAGCCGGCGGTCACCGCCGGCATGATCTGCGGCAAGACGATCGAGCGGAACGTCGTCAGCGGTGTGGCATAGAGATCGCTCGATGCCTCGACCAGGTTGCGGTCGAGGCTGCCAAGCCGCGTGCCGACGATCATCGTCACCAGCGCCATCGAGAACAGGCCGTGCGCGGCGATGATGGAGCCGTAGCCGAGCGCCAGGCGCGGCGGCTGGTCGCTCGGCCACAGCGAGGCGAGGAACGGATTGACGACGGCGAACAGCTGCACCAGCGCGACCAGCGTCGAGATGCCGATGACCACGCCCGGCACGACGATGGCTGCGCCCAGCAGCGCGTCGAAGAGCGCCCTCGTCCGCGCGCCGATGCGCTGCAGCCCAAGCGCCGCGGCGGTGCCGCACAAGGCCGCGAGCAGCGCGCTGGCGGTGGCGATGAACAGGCTGTTCTTCAGCGCCTCGACGAGGAACGGGTTCGACAGTGCCTTGCCGTACCATTGCACCGAGAAGCCGGTGAACTCGCTGGCATGGTGGCCGGCATTGAACGAAAACAGCACGACCAGCGCGATCGGCAGATAGAGGAAGGCAAAGACGGCGACGACGAAGGCGCGCATCAGATCAGGTCCACCCGGCGTGCGCCGGAAAGCCGCGTCGAGATACGGTTGGCGACGATCAGCACCACCACCGAGACCAGCACCAGCGTGATGGCGATCGCCGATCCGAACGGCCAGTTGCGCGACTGCAGGAACAGGTCGACCAGCGCGTTACCGATGAAGAACACCTTGCCGCCGCCGAGCAGCGTCGGGATCAGATATTCGCCGAGCAGCAGGATCATCACCAGCGAGAAGCCGGTCATCACGCCGGGCAGCGACAGCCTGAGGGTCACCCCGATGAATGTCGAAAGCGGCGTTGCGCCGAGATCGGCGGAAGCCTCCAGCAGCCGGCGGTCGAGCCGTTCGAGACTGACATAGATCGGCAGGATCATCAGCGGCAGATAGCCGTAGACGATGCCGAGCAGCACCGCGCCCGGCGTGTTGATGAGCCTGAGATCCTCGATGCCGACATAGGCGAGCAGGGCGGGAATGCCGCGCCCGCCAAGGATGTACATCCAGGCATAGGTGCGCATCAAAAGGCTGGTCCAGAACGGGATGACGATCAGCGCGAGCAGGATCAGCCGCCAGCGCTGCGGCGCGCGCAGCGCCAGATAGTAGGCGACGGGATAGGCGACGAGCAGGCAGGCGAGCGCCCCGGCCGGCGCCAGCACCATGGTGTTCCAGAAGGCGGTCGCCCGCGCCGGCAGGTTGGCATATTGCGCGAAGGTGAGCGCGGCCTGGTAGCCACCCTCCGGCGCCCGCTCGCCGACGCTGAAGATGGCGATGGCGACGAAGGGTAGGACGAGGAAGACCACCAGCCACATCGTCGCCGGAGCGAGCAGCAGCGCGGTCAGGAGATTTCTGTGAAGGAGATTGCCGCGCATCGAAAACGCCGGTTCGGGACCGGCGGGAATCTCCCCGCCGGTCGAGTTGTCTGGATCGGGATTGTGACCGGTCTCGCTCAAGCCGACTTGAAGCGCGCCATCAATTCAGCGCGGCCCGGATCGGTGAGCGTCGCGGCGGCGCCGAACTCGAGCGGCTTCAACAGGTCCGCCGCCGGATAGAGGATCGGATTGTCGAGCACCTCCTTCGGCAGCAGCGCGTTGACCCGCGCGTCGGTCGAGGGCGCGCCATTGGCCAGGTGCTCCTTCACCGCGACCTTCGGGTTCATCAGATAGTTGAGCAGCGCGTAGCCGGCGGGCTTGTTCGGCGCATCCTTCGGGATGGCGTAGAAGTCGGTCCAGATCTCGCCGCCTTCCTTGCCGAGCACATAGGCGATCTCGGGGATGTCGCGGTGGAGCTGCGCGCCGTCATTGGTCCAGCACATTGTCATCCAGGCATCGCCCGAGCGCATCGACGGCTGGTAGTCGCTCGACACCGCGAACAGGTGCGGCTTGACCTTGAGCAGCAGTTCCTCGGCCTTGGCGAGCTCGTCCTGCTTCAGCGAGTTGAAGGAATAGCCGTAATATTTCAGCGCATTGCCGATCGTGGTCAGCTGGTAGTCATGCACCATGGTGCGGCCGTCGCCTTCCGCCATGGCCGTGTCCCAGAACTCCTTCCAGCTCGACATCGGCTTGGTGAGCTTCTTGGTGTTGACGGCAAAGCCGGTCGTGCCCCAGTTCTTCGGCACGGCGTAGGTTGTCCCGTCGATGGTGCCTTCCGCGGTGAAGCGCGCATCCTCCTTGGTGCCGTCGAAATTGCCGAGCTTGGCCATGTCCAGCGGCTCGATGATGCCGAGCTTCTTGTAGGTCGAGATGGTGTAGTTGGTCGGCACGAACAGGCTCCAGCCCGAACCGCCGGCCTGCAGCTTGGCCAGCATCTCTTCATTCGAGCCGAAGACGTTGACCTCGACGGCGACGCCGGTCTCGGCCTTGAAATTCTCGAAGGTCTGCGGGTCGTGATAGTTCGGCCAGGTGGCGATCGACATGCGGTCGCCGAGGTCCTCGGCGGCAAAGGCCGGCGTCGGCATGATGCCGAGTTCGCGCGCCATCACCGCTGTCGCGACGCCGAGGCCGGTGAGGCCGAGGAAGTCGCGCCTGCCGATCGAGCCGCGCTTCAGGCGCATCAGCTGGTCGACGAATTTTTCGGGGCTTATCGGCAGTCCGTCACGATAGGATTTCGACATGTTGGTCTTCCCTCTGGTTGGTCCCGTTGTTCTTGGGTCGCGGAAACGCCAGCGGCGCTCCGGCGGCGAAGCCGATGGCGACGGGTTCGCCCGGCTTGAAGAGATTGCCCTGGCCGATCACGTGGTCGGCCTTGGCGAGCAGTGATCCGATGCCCTGGACCTCAATCGCGTATTCCGCGGTCGAGCCGAGGAAAATCCGGTTGCGCACGATGCCCTTCAGCCTGCCCTCGCCCGTGGCGGAAAGGCTGAGCGATTCCGGTCGCAGGCTGACGGACACGGCCTCGTCCCGGCCGAGCGGCACCCGCTTGCGCGCTGCGATCACCGTGCCGTCGGCAAGCGCGACGTCGACCCGGTCGCCGGAAAGGCCTGCCACCTTGCCGCTGAGCAGATTGGTCTTGCCGACGAAGGCGGCGACGAAGAGGTCGGCCGGTTCGTCATAGATCTCGCTCGGCTGTCCGAGCTGGACGACGCGGCCGCCGTTCATCACGCAGACGAAGTCGCTCATCGACAGCGCTTCCTCCTGGTCGTGGGTGACCAGAACGAAGGTGATGCCGATCTCGCGCTGCAGGTTCTGCAGCTCGATCTGCATGTCGGTGCGCAGCTTCTTGTCGAGCGCCGCCAGCGGCTCGTCGAGCAAAAGCACCGCCGGCTTGTTGACCAGCGCCCGCGCCAGCGCCACGCGCTGCTGCTGGCCGCCGGAAAGCTCGTGAATCTTGCGGCGGCCGTAGCCGGCGAGCTGCACCGTTTCCAGCGCCCCGCCCACCCTTGAGGCGATCTCGCGCGACGTAAGCCGCGGCCTCGCCTGGCGCAGCCCGTAGGAGATGTTCTCCTCGACATCGAGATGCGGGAACAGCGCATATTGCTGGAACACCATGTTGACCGGGCGCCGGTAGGGCGGCGTGCCGGCCATATCGCGGCCGCGGATCAGCACCTGGCCTTCGCTCGGCTGCTCGAAGCCGCCGATCATGCGCAGGCATGTCGTCTTGCCGCAGCCGGACGGTCCGAGCAGCGCGACGAAGGCCGAAGGCGGGACGGCAAAGTCGATGCCGCTGACCGCGGTGACGGTGCCGTAGCGCTTGGTGACCGCGCGAAACTCGATATCGGGCACTGCAGTCAAGCCACGGGCTCCAGCGACAGCGTGAGGCAATATCGTGACGCTAGCAGAGCCAATGGCGGCTAGTATATACCTCGCGAGTGGTATATTTAGCCGATTTTATCATTTAGAGGGGTATGGATTGGCCACCTCCCGCAGTGACGACTACAACGCGCTCGGCGCGGTGATCGCCGCGACACGCGAGACCGGCGACAATTTCGGCAAGGCGATCGTCGGTTGGCTGCGCGGACATGTCCGCTTCGATCACTGTGTCGTCTTCGGCTATCGGGGTGCTGCGCGGCCGCCGCTCCTGTTCGAGACCTTCTCGCCGGCCGAAAGCCACATCTTCGTCGCGCTCTATCAGGAAGGGCCTTATCTGCTCGACCCGTTCCATCACGCCGCGGTTGAGCGCAAGGAAGGCTTCTGGCGCATGCGCGAGTTGGCACCCGACCGCTTCTATGCCAGCGAATACTACCGCTCCTATTACAGCCAGACCCGGCTCGCCGAGGAGGTCGGCTTCTTCGTTCCGCTGGCCGGCAAGGATGCGCTGGTGCTGTCGCTGATGCGGCTGCGCGCTTCGGGGCCGTTTGGAACGGCGGATGCCAGGCTGCTGCGCGACATGGCGCCGGCGGTGGTCGGCTTCTGCCGGCTGCGCTGGCCGGCTTTGCCTGCCGACGAGGTCGCGGCCCCGCCGCCGGGCGAAACCGTCGCGGCGGCCAATGAGCTGGATCGCGCCCATATCTGGAAGAGCCTGTCGCTGACCTCGCGCGAAAAGCAGGTGGTCGACCTAGTGCTTCAGGGTCACTCCACGGAATCGATCGCCAGGGCGCTCAGGATCGTGCCGGGGACCGTCAAGGTCCACCGCCGCAACATCTACCGCAAGCTCAAGATCAAGTCGCAGGCGGGTCTCTTCGCGCGTTTCGTCGAGATCATCGACGCGCGGATCGGCTGACCTTCGGCTCCATCGGGTCGGCGGCTGCAAACACGGCGCTCGCCTCGCTGACGATCGAGACATGATCCCTGGCGGCCTTGCCCGCAGCCGCAGCGTCTGCGCGCATGATTGCGGTGACGATCAGATCGTGTTCGCGCCAGGACTTGGCCAGCCGGCCCGGCAGCATGAACTGCGCGCGCCGGAACGGCGCCAGCCGGCTGCGGGTCGCCACGGTCAGATCATGGATATGCGTGTTGTGGGCGCCGCGATAAAGCCTGCTGTGGAACTCGGTGTTGAAATACTCGTAGTCCTCCTCGGCGCCGAGCTGCACCAGCCGCGCCGAAGCCTGGTGTTCCATCTCCAGCGCGCGGCGCTCGGCACCGGTCATACGCTCGGCCGAGAAACGCGCGCAGATCGCTTCCAGTTCGGCCATGCTCTCGAACATCGAGGCGAGATGTTCCTGCGTGACCACCGCCACGATGGCGCCCCGGTTGGGCCGCCGCTCGACCAATCCGATGGCGCTCAACTGGCCGAGCGCCTCCCGCACGGGCGTGCGCGAAACGTCGAAGCGCGCGGCGAGCGAGGCCTCGTCGAGCCTTTCGCCGGGACGCAGATAGCCGGTGACGATGCGGTCGGCGATCGCCCTCACCATCTGATCCACGGTCGTGCCCGACCTGACCAAGCTGCGCTTTCCCGACACGTCTCCTCCGTCCGGCTTATTGCAGGAGCGCCCCGCGAGGTGGACTGCCCGCGGGCTGATTTCGACTCAGGCTGAACTCCTGTATGCCTATATTTTGATCTCCATGTCAAACTGTTCGCATAATAGGCATAAAGTGCATGCACTTGCCTCGCCTTTATGCAGGACATCTAAATTGAAGCATTGATTTCATTGCACAATAATACGTTTCGAAACTGGCACAGTGATTGCATGCACTTTCTTGACGATACGTCAACCGACCCCGCGCCGGGTCCAAGAAGGGGAGCATTCGATATGACCGACAAATTCATGCTTAGCCGCCGCGACCTGCTCAAGACCTCCGCCGCCGGAGCGGCGCTCGGCCTGGCCTCGGCAGCCTTTCCGATCCGCGCGGCACGCGCCGCGTCGGCGACCGTCGGCTTCATCTATGTCGGCCCGAAGGACGACTATGGCTATAACCAGGCGCATGCCGAAGGGGCTGCGTCGCTGAAGGGCATCGAGGGCATTTCCATCGTCGAGGAGGAGAACGTCCCCGAGACGATCGACGTCCAGAAGACGATGGAATCGATGATCAATCTCGACGGTGCCTCGCTGATCTTCCCGACCTCCTTCGGCTATTTCGATCCGCATATGCTGGCCATGTGCGCCAAGTTCCCCGACGTGCAGTTCCGCCATTGCGGCGGCATGTGGAACAAGGACAAGCATCCCATGAATGCCGGTTCCTATTTCGGCTATATCGGCATGGGCCAGTACCTGAATGGCGTCGTCGCCGGCCACACCACCAAGTCGAAGAAGCTCGGCTTCGTCGCCGCCAAGCCGATCCCGCAGGTGCTGCTCAACATCAACTCCTTCCTCCTTGGCGCGCGTTCGGTCGATCCGGCGATAACCTGCCAGGTGATCTTCACCGGCGAATGGTCGCTGGCGGTCAAGGAGGCCGAGGCCACCAACGCGCTGGTCGACCAGGGCGCCGACGTCGTCACCTGCCATGTCGACAGCCCGAAGGTGGTGGTCGAGACGGCCGCCGGCCGCGGGGCCTTCGTCTGCGGCTACCATGCCAATCAGAGCCCGCTGGCGCCGGAAAAATACCTTACCGGCGCGGAGTGGAACTGGGCCAAGGTCTACAAGATGTTCGTGGACGATCTCGTCGCCGGCAAGCCGCTGCCGAACTTCACGCGCGGCGGACTGGCCGACGGCTTCGTCAAGATGAGCCCGCTCGGCCCCGCCGTCTCCGAAGCGGCGCGCAAGCAGTTCGACGCCACGCTGGCCGAAATGACGAAGGGCGGCTTTTCCGTCATCAAGGGACCGTTGAAGAGCAACAAGGGCATCGTCGTCGCCACCGCAGACCAAGCCTTCGTCGAGACCGCCATCGAGCTCGAAAGCATGGACTATCTCGTCGAGGGCGTCGTCGGCTCGACGGCCTGAGGGGGCGCGGGCCGAGGGAGACGGGACATGGCGGATACGGTGAGCGGCCCGCACGTGCGGACCATCCTCGACGCGAGGGGATACCGGGCGGCGCTCGAATGGATCGCCAGGCGGGCGGAGTCCTTCGTCATTCCGCTCACGGCGCTGATCGTCGGCATGATGCTGTTCAGCCTGTTCATCCTGGCTGTCGGCAGGTCGCCGGTCCAGCTCTACGAGACGATGTGGCGGGGCGGCTTCGGTTCCTGGTTCTCCATTCAGAACTCGCTGTCGCGCGGCGCGCCGCTTTTGCTGGCGGCGCTCTGCGTGGCGCTGCCGGCGCGCCTCGGTCTGGTCGTCATCGGCGGCGAGGGCGCCATCGTGCTGGGCGGTGTCGCCGCGGCCGCCATCGCCGTGGCGCTGAACGGCGCGCCGTCTTTTCTCGTCATCCTTCTCATGGGCGTGGGGGGCGTAGCCGCCGGCGGCATCTGGATTGGTGCCGTCGGCGCGCTCCGCCACTACCGCGCCGTCAACGAAACCATCTCCAGCCTGCTGATGGCCTATATCGCCATCGCCCTGATGAACCATCTGGTAGAAGGGCCGCTGCGCGATCCGGCCTCGCTCAACAAACCCTCGACTCAGCCGCTGGCCGACATCTACCGCGTCGGCAACATCCCCGGCATGGAGGTGCATTCGGGTCTCGTCGTCGGCATCCTCGCCTGCGTGCTCTCCTGGTTGCTGATCGAGAAGACCCGCTGGGGCTTCGCCGCCCGCATCGCCGGCGGCAATGTCCGGGCAGCACAGGTCCAGGGACTTGCGGTCGGGTCGCTGATCGTGGGCTTCACCGCGCTGGCCGGCGGCTTTGCCGGCCTTGCCGGCATGCTGGAAGTCGCGGCCGTGCAGGGCAGCGCCAACGGCTCGCTTGCCGCCGGCTACGGCTATACCGGCATCCTTGTCGCCTTCCTTGCCCGCCACAATCCGCTTGCCATCATCCCCGTCGCCATCCTGCTCGGCGGCATCGACGCGTCCGGCGGCCTGATCCAGCGCCGCATGGACCTGCCCGACGCGACGGTGCTGGTGCTGCAGGGCATGCTCTTCATCGTCATCCTGTTCAGCGAGACCTTCTACGGCCGTTTCAAGCTCTTCAATCCCGACCTCTGGCAGAGATCCGATCTTTTGAAGGGGACCGCCTGATGGACGCGACCGACATCGGCCTGTGGGGTGTGCCGCTCGCCATGCTGGGCGGCGCCATCCGCGTCTCCACGCCCTTCATCTTCGTTTCGCTCGGCGAGGCCATCACCGAACGCTCCGGCCGCATCAATCTCGGCCTCGAAGGCACACTGGTGTTCGGCGCCATGAGCGCCTACGCGGTGGCGGTAATGACCGGCTCGCCCTGGCCCGGCCTTTTGGCCGCGGCGGTCGCCGGGCTCTGCTTCGGCCTCTTCCATGGCTGGATCTGCAAGTTCCCGAAGGTCAACGACATCGCCATCGGCATCGCCATGATGCTGTTCGGCACGGGCCTCGGCTTCTTCTTCGGCAAGCCTTTCATCCAGCCCTCCGCGCCCGACCTGCCGGCGATCCCGTTCGGCGCCTGGTCCGACATCCCGCAGGTGCAGGCGGCGCTCAACGTCAACGTGCTGTTCCTGATCGGCGCGGCGCTCGCCGTCTTCCTCTGGTGGGCCTTCCGCAACACCCGCGTCGGCCTGATCGTGCGCGTGGTCGGCGACAGCGCCGATGCCGCGCGCGCCATGGGCCTCAACCCGAACACGGTGCGCCTCCTCGCCACCGGCGCCGGCGGCGCGCTGGCCGGCATCGGCGGCGCCTATCTGTCGCTCTACTATCCCGGCAGCTGGACGGAACGCATCTCGTCCGGCCAGGGGCTTATGGCGGTGGCGCTTGTGATCTTCGCGCGCTGGAACCCGCTCGGCTGCTTCGCCGCCGCGCTTTTGTTCGGCGGCGCCGGTGCCCTGGGTCCTGCGCTGCAGTCGGTCGGCGTCACTCAGGGCTACTACCTCTTCTACGCCGCGCCCTACATCCTCACCCTCATCATCATGATCGCCACCTCGTCGCCGAGCCGGACGCTCGCCGGCGCGCCCGGCGAGCTTTCGATCACCAAGTGACCGCCTCCCAGGAACCGCTCGCGAGACCGGAGTTTTTGCCATGAACGCCAGAGCCGAGATCACCCAGCGCTACATCGACGCCGATCCCTATCCCTGGCCCTACAATGGCGATCTGAGGCCGGACAACACGGCGCTGATCATCATCGACATGCAGACCGACTTCTGCGGACCGGGCGGCTATGTCGACCATATGGGCTATGACCTATCACTGGTGAGAGCGCCGATCGAGCCGATCAAGGCGGTGCTCTCCGCCATGCGGGCCAGGGGCTACACCATCATCCACACGCGCGAGGGCCACCGGCCGGACCTTGCCGACCTGCCCGCCAACAAGCGCTGGCGCTCGCGCCGCATCAATGCCGGCATCGGCGACCCCGGGCCTTGCGGACGCATCCTTGTACGCGGCGAGCCGGGTTGGGACATCATTCCCGATCTTTATCCAGCCGAAGGCGAGCCGATCATCGACAAGCCCGGCAAGGGTTCGTTCTGCGCCACCGATCTCGAACTGATCCTCAACCAGCGCAGCATCGACAACATCGTGCTCACCGGCATCACCACCGATGTCTGCGTGCACACCACCATGCGCGAGGCCAACGATCGCGGCTTCGAATGCGTGATGCTGGAGGATTGCTGCGGGGCGACCGACTACGGCAACCATCTGGCGGCGATCAAGATGATCAAGATGCAGGGCGGCGTGTTCGGCGCGGTCTCGAATTCCGCCGCCCTCGTCGCCCAGCTGCCATGAGGGACCGGCGATGAGCGGAACGCACAGGAAGGCGATCGGCGTCGAGACCATCGGCATGACCATGCGCTTCGGCGCCTTCACGGCGCTCGACGATGTCTCCATCAAGGTGCCGGCCGGCTCCTTCCACGCGCTGCTTGGCGAGAACGGCGCCGGCAAGTCGACGCTGGTCAAATGCATGATGGGTTTCTACCACCCGACGTCCGGCGAGATGCTGGTCGGCGGCCGCGAGGTCGCGATCACCAGCCCCAGGGATGCCTCGGCGCTCGGCCTCGGCATGGTCTATCAGCATTTCACGCTCGTGCCGTCGCTGACGGGCGCCGAGAACCTCGTCATCGCGCGCGAGAAGGTGCCGGGCGTCATCGACTGGCGCAAGGAGCGCGGCGCGCTCGCCGCCTTCATAAGCCGCATGCCGTTCAAGCTGCCGCTCGACGTCAAGGTGGCCGAGCTTGCCGCCGGCGAGAAGCAGAAGCTGGAGATCGTCAAGCAGCTCTATCTCGGCCGCCATTTCCTGGTGCTGGACGAGCCGACATCCGTGCTCACCCCGGGCGAGGCGCAGGAAGTGCTTGGCCTGGTGCGCGCCATGACGAAGGCCGGCGATCTCACGGTGCTGATGATCTCGCACAAGTTCCACGAGGTCACGGCATTCGCCGACGACATCACGGTGCTGCGCAAGGGCAGACTGACCGGCACCGGCAAAGTCTCCGAGGTCCCGCACAGGCAGATGGCGGCGATGATGATCGGCGACCAGCCGATCGCGGCGCTCGACAGCCGCGCCGAGCCGAAGCCTGACGCCGAGATCGTGCTCAAGGTGAGCGCGCTGAAAGCGCCCGACCGCACCGGCCTCAAATCGATCGACATCGCCGGTCTCGACGTGCGCTCCGGCGAGATCGTCGGCATCGCCGGCATTTCCGGCAACGGCCAGAAGGAGTTCCTGGAAGTGCTGGCCGGCCAGCGCGCCCGTGATCAGGGCGAAGTCATGGTTCGCGGCGCGGCCTATGCGGCGACACGCGCCGAGGCGCGCGCGCTGAATGTCCGCCTCATCCCGGAGGAGCCGCTGAAGAATGCCTGCGCGCCAAGGATGACGGTCGCCGAGAACATCGCCTTCCGCACCTTCGACATTGACGGCAATGGCAAGCCGGTAAGCTGGATCAGCGCCGGCGCCATCAGATCCTTCAGCGCCCGGCTGGTCGAGCAGTTCAAGGTCAAGACCGCTTCGCTCTCCTCGCCGATCGCCTCGCTCTCGGGCGGCAACGTGCAGCGCGCGGTGCTCGCCCGCGAGCTGACGGGCGAGGTCGACCTGCTGATCGTCTCCAACCCGTGCTTCGGCCTCGACTTCTCCGCCGTCGCCGAGATTCGTGCCCGCATCATGAGGGCGCGCAACGCGGGCGCCGCGGTGCTCCTGATATCGGAAGATCTCGACGAGCTCCTGGAGCTCTCTGACCGCATCCTCGTCATGTCCGACGGCGCGCTCGTCTACGAGACACCGATCGGCGAGGCGAACGTGCAGACCATCGGCGAGCACATGGCGGGGCATCACTGATGATGGAGATCGCGGCGCAGCCCTTCGCCTTCGCCTTCAAGCCCGAGACGACGGCGCTCATCGTCATCGATATGCAGCGCGACTTCGCCGAGCCCGGCGGCTTCGGCGCCAGCCTCGGCAACGACGTCAGCCGGGTCGTGGCGATCGTGCCGACGGTGAAGCGACTGATCGAGGGCTTTCGCGCCGCCGGCCTGCCGGTGATCCACACGATGGAGTGCCACCGGTTCGATCTTTCGGACCTGCCCCCCGCCAAGCGCGACCGCGGCAACCCGTCGATCCGCATCGGCGATGTCGGCCCGATGGGCCGTGTGCTGATCGCCGGCGAGCCCGGCACCGCGATCCTCGACGAGCTCGCGCCTTTGCCCGGCGAGATCGTCATCGAGAAGCCCGGCAAGGGTGCCTTCTATGCGACCGGCCTCGGCGATGACCTCAAGCGGCTCGGCGCCCGCCAGCTCGTCTTTGCCGGCGTGACGACGGAAGTCTGCGTGCAGACGACGATGCGCGAGGCCAACGACCGCGGCTATGAATGCTTGCTCTGCGAGGACGCGACGGAAAGCTATTTTCCCGAATTCAAGGCGGCGGCCCTGGCCATGATCAGGGCGCAAGGCGCCATCGTCGGCTGGACGGCGACCGTCGTCCAGGTGCTCGAGGGTATCGCCAATGCCTAATCTTGCCTTTGCCGGCCTGCTCGACGGCGGCTGGCGCGACCTCGCGTTCGAGCCTTTCCGCGACGGCGTCGCGGCGCATTGGCTGCTCAGGGGCGGTCCGCTCGAACCGTCCGTCGCGGTGCTTCGCTATCAGCCGGGCGCCGGCGTGCCGCGCCACCGCCATGCCGGGCTGGAAACCATCGTCGTGCTGGAAGGCACCCAGAGCGACGAGAACGGCGACTATCCGGCGGGCAGCGTGATCCTGAACCCGGTCGGCACCGAACATTCGGTGTGGACGCAGGACGGCTGCTTCGTGCTGATCCAATGGAACCTGCCGGTGATCATTCTCGGGGAGACGAAATGAGCGACATCCGCTTCGACATAGCGAGCCTGCACGCCGCCTATGAGGCCGGAACCAGCATCGGCGAGGTCATCGATACGGTCCACGCCCGCGTCGAGGCGGCAGGCGATCCGGGCATCTTCATCCATCTCGCGACGCGGGCCGAGATGCTGGCCGCGGTAGCGGCGCTCGGTCCGTTCGACCCTATGGCAAAGCCGCTCTGGGGCATCCCCTTCGCCGTCAAGGACAATATCGACGTCGCCGGCATGCCGACCACGGCTGCCTGCGCCGAATATGCCTACACGCCTGACAAGGACGCCACGGTCGTGGCGCGGCTCAAGGCAGCCGGCGCGCTGGTCGTCGGCAAGACCAATCTCGACCAGTTCGCCACGGGCCTCGTCGGCGTGCGCACGCCCTGGCCGATCCCCAGGAATGCGATCGACGCAAGGCTGGTGCCGGGCGGCTCCTCCTCTGGCTCGGCGGTGGCGACGGCGCGCGGCATCGTTTCCTTCGCGCTCGGCACCGATACCGCTGGATCGGGGCGCATTCCGGCCGGCCTCAACAACATTGTCGGGGTGAAGCCGACGGTCGGCGCGCTGTCGGCCACCGGCGTCGTGCCTGCCTGCCGCACGCTCGACTGCGTCTCGGTTTTCGCGCTGACTGTCGAAGATGCTTATGCGGTGTTCTCCGTCGCAGCGGCGCGCGATGCCGCCGATCCCTATTCACGCGACATCGCCGTCAAGCCGCTTGCCGCTCGCCCGCCGGTGCTCACCGTCGGCATCCCGGCAAAGGCGGACCTGAAATTCTTCGGCGACACCGCGATGCAGGCCGGCTTCGAGGCCTTGCTTGCCATGCTGTCGCGACTTGGCTGTCGGCTGG
Organism: Mesorhizobium tamadayense; assembly: GCF_003863365.1. Lineage (GTDB taxonomy): Bacteria > Pseudomonadota > Alphaproteobacteria > Rhizobiales > Rhizobiaceae > Mesorhizobium > Mesorhizobium tamadayense. Next base: position 24,705 of record NZ_RQXT01000063.1, read on the forward strand.
TCGAAATCCCGTTCGGCGACTTCTACGCGACCGCCGACCTTCTCTACGAAGGCGCCTGGGTGGCGGAGCGCTACGCGGCGATCCGCGATTTCTTCGAGGCGAACGAGGCGGCGCTCCATCCGGTGACGCGCAGGATCATCGGCGGCGCCAGAAACCTGTCGGCCGCCGACGCCTTCCGCGGGCTCTATGCCTTGCAGGCCTACAAGGCCCGGCTCGCCCCGGTGATCGCGTCCGTCGACCTGTTCTGCGTGCCGACAGCGCCGACCCACTACACCGTCGATGCCGTGCTCGCCGATCCGATCGCCACCAACAGCCGCCTTGGCACCTACACCAATTTCGTCAATCTGCTCGACATGTGCGGCATCGCCTTGCCGACCGGCACGCGCGATGACGGCCTGCCGATGAGCGTTACTTTGCTCGCCGCCGCCGGGCGGGACGGCCTCGTCGCGTCCATCGGGCGCGACCTGCATGCCGCGAGCGGCCTCGCCCTCGGCGCGACCGGATGGCGGCAGCCAAGTGCCGAGCCCGTTGCCGGATCAGACGAGGACGGCACGATCGAGCTGGTGGTGGTTGGCGCGCATCTCTCGGGGATGCCGCTGAATGGTCAACTGACGAACGTCGGCGCACGTTTCTGCCGGGCGACGTGGACGAGCCCATCCTACAAGCTCTATGAACTTGCCGGCCAAATCCCATCCAAGCCGGGGCTGGTCCGGGTCGGCAGCGGCGGCACGGCGATCGAGGTCGAGGTCTGGCGCCTCTGCGCCGACGCCTTCGGCCGTTTCGTCGCCGCCATCCCGCCGCCGCTCAGCATCGGCACCATCGAGCTCGACGACGGCACCTCGGCGAAGGGTTTTCTGGCCGAGACCGCCGGCCTGTCGGCGGCGACGGACATCTCGGCTTATGGCGGCTGGCGCAGCTATGTCGCCAGGGCGAACGAGACGCGACGACAATTGGAGCCTTCCCTCCAACTGACCGGCGGACCTCGTCGGATCGTCGAGCGTCCTTAAGCCCACCTCAACGGACGGGCTTCGCTGGCCCGACCTCAGCCAGCTCGAAGCGCTCCACCGCGCGCATGATGCCGCGCAGCTCGGCAAGGCCCTTCAGCCGGCCGATCAGCGAATAGCCGGGATTGATTCTGGTCTTGCCGATGTCGTCGGCAAGCATTCGATGAGCCAAAACCCTGTGCCCGGGTATCGGGGTCAAACGGGAAAATCATGGCGCCGTTGAGTCAGTCGGAATGCGGCCCTGGCCTCACTTGCGGCGGCGCGCGTTAACCGTCTATCGTGCGGCTCGAAAAACCGCCGGCCAAGTATTGCGGCGGCAGATTGAGCGACGAAACGGATTTCAGGACGGACGAAGCAGCGCATAGCCAATGGCCGACAAAACACAATTCGGACTGACTGCCCTCGACACAGTACCCCTGCATGAGAAAGTCTATCTGGAACTGGTGCGGGCGCTGATGTCGGGTCAGCTCCAGCCCGGCCAGAAGTTGACCTCGCGCAAGCTCGCCAAGGAGCTCGGCACCAGCGACATGCCGGTGCGCAGCGCCTTCATGCGACTGCAGGCGCTCAGGGCGCTGAGCCCGATGCCGAACGGCAGCGTCGAGGTGCCGATGATCTCGGCCGATCGTTTCCAGCAGCTGACCGATGTGCGCACGGTTCTGGAAGGCACGGCCACCGAGCTCGCCACCAGCCTCATCAACGGCAACAATCTGCGCGCCATCCGGCGTCATTGCGCCGAGCTCACCCAGGCCGCCCGCAGCGGCGACATCGACGACTATCTGCGCAAGAACCACGACTTCAAGTTCTCGATCTACCGCCACTGCGGCAACGAGCAGATGATCTTCCTGATCGAAACGGTGTGGATGCAGGTCGGACCTTTCCTCCGCAACCTGCGCATCGGCTTCGAGGACGACCTCGCCGGCATTCTCGAAATCGACTACCACGAGGAGGTCGTGGCGGCGATCGAGGCCCAGGACGGTGAGCGTGCCCGCGCTGCCATCGTGCGCGACATCGACGAGGGGGCTGCGCACATCCTCAAGCAGATCAAGTTCCCGGAACTGCGGAATTAGTCCAGGACTTGGAGGCTGGAGTACAGCTGGCAGCCACCTCTCGGTCGTCATTCTCGGGCGAAGCAAGGAGCGAAGCGACGCGGCGCAGACCCGAGGATGACGAACCATGCAGCAGCCGCCCCAACGCTGACCGCACCAAATGCCCCTTGGCTTTCCGCCGCCTGCCAGCTATGTTGCGATCGCAGATCGCACATTTTGGACCCAAAATGCCGCCCGATATCCCAGCTAGTGAATTGAAAAAATGAAGGAAAGCCGCCTGGATCCATCCAAGGCGGCCTTCGTGAACTCACAAGCTGTTAAATGGATACCGTAGCCGAAACGGCTACAGAAGAAACAGGGGCCGGAAATTGGGCGATGCAGTTGCGGACGTTTTGAACTGGCTTGAAAGCAGGAGCGACATCCAGAGCCTGAGGGCCGCGGTGTGCGACCTGAACGGCATCATGCGCGGCAAGCGCATCCCGGTCGAACAGGCGCGCAAGGCGCTCGAAGGCAAGCTGCGCATGCCCTATTCGGCTATCGGGCTCGACATCTGGGGCGAGGATATCGAAGGCAACGCGCAGGTCTTCTCGACCGGCGATGCCGACGGGCTTTGCCAATGGACCGGACGCGGCGTCCTGCCCGTCGACTGGACGGCGCATCCGACGGCGCTTCTGCCGCTCTGGCTGGCCGATGACAGCGGCGCGCCCTATCTCGGCGACCCGCGCCGCGCGCTGGCCCGCATCCTCGACCGCTACGCGGCACTTGGCCTGACGCCTGTTGCCGCCACCGAGCTTGAATTCTACCTCGTCGACCCGACATCGCATCGGCCCGTCGGCCCTGTCTCGCCGATCACCGGCCGGCGCCTCGATTCCGACGCGGCGCTGTCTATCGACGAGATCGACGATTTCGAGGCCTTCATCCACGACGTCTACGAAGCCTGCCGCATGCAGGGCATTCCGGTCGACACGGCGATCGCCGAGAACGGGGTCGGCCAGTTCGAGATCAACCTCAACCATGTTCCGGATGCCTTGCGCGCCGCTGACGATGCGGTGCTTTTCAAGCGCACCGTCAAGGGCATTGCCCGCAAGCACGGCTTTGCCGCCTGCTTCATGGCCAAGCCCTATGGCGAACGCGCCGGCAATGGCTTCCACGTCCATTTCAGCGTCGTCGACAAAGAAGGCCGCAACATCTTCGACGACGGCAGCGACCAAGGCTCGAACACCATGCGCCATGCCGTCGGCGGGTTGCTTGCCGCCATGGCCGAAAGCACGCTGGTGTTCGCGCCGCATTTCAATTCCTACCGTAGGCTGCGGCCGCGCTCCTACGCGCCGACGGCCGTTGCCTGGGGCTACGAGAACCGGATGGTGGCGATCCGTATTCCGGGCGGCCCGTCGGCCGCGCGCCGCATCGAGCACCGCGTCTCCGGCGCCGACGCCAATCCCTATCTGGTGCTGGCGGCGATCCTGGGCGCGGCGCTCACGGGCATCGAGCGCGAGCTGTCGCCCGGCGAGCCGACCGGCGGCGAGGGACAGGGGCTGACGCTCGCCAAGCTGCCGCCGGACTGGGCTTCGGCGATCGCCGCCTTCGAAGCCGGGCCGCGCATCGCGGAAATCTTCCCGGCAGTGCTGCGCGACGCCTTCGTCGCTTGCAAGCGCCAGGAGCTGAACACCTTCGCGCTCAATGTCAGCGACTTCGAGATCGAGACCTATCTCGAAAGCGTCTAGCCCGGCACGGGCTACTCCCCCGACCGCGCCCGCTGCCGCTCCTGCACGATGACCGCCAGGATCAGCAGCGCGCCCTTGGCGAGCAGCTGGTAGAAGGTCGGCACGCTGGTCAGGATCATGCCGTTGTTGAGGACGCCGATGATCAGCACCCCGAGCATGGCGCCGACGATGGTGCCCTTGCCGCCCTGCAACGCGCAGCCGCCGAGGATCGCGGCGGTGATCGCTTCCAGCTCCAACCCCTGGCTGCCGGAGGCAGGCTGACCCGACATGGTGCGGCTGGCGAGCACCAGGCCGGCGACGGCGGCGGCGAAGCCGCTCATCGCATAGATCGAAATCTGGTAGCGGCGGATCGGAATGCCGGCGAGCCGCGCCACCGTCGGATTGCCGCCGAGCGCATAGATGTTGCGGCCGACGACCGTCTCGCGGGTGAAGACGATGAACGCCGCCATCGCCGCGATCAAGAGCCAGATGGCGAAGGGCAGGCCGAAGAGGGTGCCGATGCCGAGCGTTCGCAGGCCATCGCCGGTGATCGGGATGGAGTTGCCGTTGTTCATCAGATAGGCGAGGCCGCGGAAGGCCGACATGGTGCCAAGCGTCGCGATCACCGCGTTGACCGGCCCGTAGACGATGATCAGTCCGTTGACGGCGCCCGCTATGAGGCCGGCAAGCAGCCCGGCGAGAATGCCTGCCGGGATCGAGCCGGTCTCCTGGGCGGCGACGGCGAGCACCATGGTGCTGAGACCCACGATCGATCCGACCGAGATGTCGAGCCCGCCCGAGACGATGACGACGGTCTGCGCCATCGCCAGGATGCCGAGGATGGTGACCGCGAGCCCGATATTGATCAGGTTGCGCGGCGTGAAGAAGACGTCGGGCCTGAGCGCGCCGAAGATCGCCAGCAGCACCACCAGCGCGATCAGCAGGCTGATGTTCTGCGCGCCGATGAGGCCGAACAGGGTTGCCGGCGCGCGCTCGCGGGTAGCTGTTGCGGTATCGGTCACGACACCCTCCTTTCGATTGTCTCTCTGCCCGAGCGCATCGCCAGCGCCAGCACGGCTTCCTCGCTCGCCTCCCGCCACGCCAGCTCGCCGCTGATGCGCCCGCCCTGCATCACCAGAATGCGGTCGGCGAGCCCGAGCAGCTCGGGCATCTCGGACGAGATGAGCAGGATGGCGAGACCCTGGTCGGCCAGGCTTTCGACGAGCCTGTAGATCTCCGCCTTGGCGCCGACATCGATGCCGCGCGTCGGCTCGTCGAGGATGAGCACCGCAGGCCCCCGCGCCTGCCAGCGCGCGAAGACGACCTTCTGCTGGTTGCCGCCGGAGAGCTTGCTCACCGCCTGGTCGATCGACGGCGTCTTGACCCTGAGCTCGGCGACATGACGGGCGACCAGGGCGCGCTCGCGCCTGCGGCTGAAGAAACCGTAGCGCGACACCTTGTCGGGCACCACGAGGCTGACATTGTCGCGCACTGCCTGCATCAAAAGCAGCGCCTCCTGCTTGCGGTCCTCGGGCACCAGCCCGATTCCGGCCGCGACGGCGTCCGCTGGCTCGCGCGGCCTGTAGGGCCGCCCACCGGCCGCCATCTGTCCTGACAGCAGCGGATCGAGGCCGACGATGGCGCGCGCGACTTCCGTTCGTCCGGCGCCGACCAGGCCGCCAAGCCCGACGATCTCGCCGGCCCTCACCTCGAAGCTGATCCCCTCGACGCGGCGCGTCGTGACGCCTTCGAGCGCCAGCCGGACCGGTCCGAGCGTGCGCTCCCGGCGATTGAACAGATCGCTCACCGGCCTGCCGACCATCAGCCGCACCATGCGCTGCTCGTCGAGCGCCGCGATCGGCTCGTCAGCGACGCGGCTGCCGTCGCGCATCACCACGCAGCGGTCGGCAAGCTCGATGATCTCGCGCAACCGGTGCGAGATGTAGATCACCGCGACGCCGTCGGCCTTGAGCCGCCGGATGACCCGGAACAGCCGCTGCGCTTCGTCCTCCGTCAACGACGAGGTCGGCTCGTCGAAGGCGAGCAGCCGGGCACCCGGCCGCAGTGCCCGCATGATCTCGATGAGCTGCCTGAGCGCCGGGCTCAGCCCAAAGCAGCGCTGCCCGGGCGAAAGCACGTCGATGACGCCGAAGGTGCGGAGCAGCTCGAGGCTGCGCCGCTCGAGGTCGGCGCGGTCGAGGAACAACCCGGCGCGCGCCTTGATGTCGCCGATGAAGATGTTTTCCGCCACCGTCAGTTCCGGGATGATCTCCGGCTCCTGGTGGATGACCCGGATGCCCGCGCCATGCGCCATGCGCGGCGAGGTCAGCTGGACAGGCTGCCCGTCGACCAGCACCTTGCCGGCATCCGGCCGATGCTCGCCCTCCAGAACGCGCATCAGCGTGGACTTGCCGGCGCCGTTCTCGCCGATCAGCGCGGTGATCTCGCCGGCATGGAAGGCTATCGATACGTCACGCAGCGCCTGGACGGCGCCGAAGCGCTTGCTGACGTCCTCGACGGAAACGACAGGCACTGTCATAGGCGCGCGGCTCCGCTTGGGGCCGCGCGCCGTGAGGCTGAAGGAAAGCCTAGGACTTGCAACCGAGCGTGTCCTTGAACTTGGCGAAGTTCTCGCCGCTGATCAGCGTGGCGTCCTGGAAATAGTCCTTCTGCATCTCCTTGCCGGTGGCCTGGTCGTAGAGAGCCTGGATGGCGGCCGCGCCGTGCTTGGCGCTGTCCAGCCACATCGTGCCGCGGAAGCCCGTCGGCTTGCCGGCACCGAAGGCTTCGCAGGAGCGGGAGCCGTCGATGCCGATGCCGATGACGTTCTCCGGCGCCATGCCGGCATTTTCGGTGGCACGCACGCCGCCGAGCACGCCGTCGTCGTTGCAGGAGAAGAAGATCCACTTCTCGGCATCGGGATTGGCCGTCAGCGTCGTCGACACCACGTCGATCGAGTTGACCATGGTGTTGTCGTAGGGGATCGAGACGATGCGCGACTTGATGTCCGGGATCGCCGCGACCAGCGCCTCCTCAGCGCCCTTGTTGCGGCGCATGCAGGTGTCGGCCTTCTGGTCCTCGATCGAGCCGACGCGCACCTTGGAGAGGTCCTTGTCCCAACCTTCCGCCTTGGCGACGCGGGCAATCTCGGTGCCGACCTGCTTGCCGATGTTGAGCGCGTTCATGCCGACATAGGCGACAGGCGTGCCGTCGGCGAAGGCGATGTCATCGTCGACCGCGATCAGCCCGATCTTGGCGGCCTTGGCCTTGTCGGCGACGACCGGGCCGAGCGAGCGGTCCGGCACCACCACGGCGATGCCCTTGACGCCGTCGCCGACATAGGTGTCGAAGGTGGTGACGGCGAGGTTGGCGTCGAACTGGACGTCCTGGACCAGCAAGTCGACGCCGAGCTCGGCGGCCTTGTCCTTGGCGCCCTTGACCTCGCGGACGAACCAGGGATGATCGCCCATCTTGTTGATGTAGCCGAACTTCATCTTGTCCTGCGCGCCCGCGCCGTGCACCGTCAAAGCGACGGCGGCGGTCGCGGCCGCGACTAGGCATGCCCTGATTATTTTCATGGTTTCCTCCCTATCAATCCCGGCCGGCGGGATTTCATCTGCTTGAAAACATCTCCGGCGACCGGCCGCCGGCGCGAAACCTCATTCGTGGTAGAGAACCGAACGCCCGCCATCGATGACGATGCAGGCCGCGTTGATGAACGGCGCCTCGTCGGAGCCGAGGAAGACGGCGGTCATCGCCACTTCCTCCGGCCGGCCGATGCGGCGCGGCGGATGCAGGTCGTAAGTGCGCTGGCGCTCGGCCTGCGGATCGGGAAATGTGTTCCAGTAATCGACCGCGATCTGCGTCTCGATGTAACCGGGCGCAATGGCATTCACGCGAATGCCCTCGGCCGCGTACTGGATGCCGAGCGACCGCACCAGGCCGAGCAGCCCGTGCTTGGCCACCGGATAGGGGAAGGTCGACGGGATGATCGCGAAGGAATGGCAGGACGCGATCGCGACGACCGAGCCTTGTTTCTGAGCCCGCATCGCCGGCAATACCGCGCGCGCCGAATACCAAACGCCGTCGAGATCGACGGCAAAGCAACGCCGCCACTCCTCTTCAGTGGTTTCCAGCGGCTCATGGAAGACGTTGATGCCGGCATTGGCGACCAGCACGTCGATGCGGCCGAACGTAGCGAGCGCCTGTTCGGCCATGGCTTCGCAGGATCTGCTGTCGGCGACGTCGGTCTCCACGAAGAGCGCCCGCACGCCGCTTTCAACCAATGAGGCGGCAACGATCTTTCCGCTCGCCGCGTCCTTTTCCGCCACCACGATCACCGCGCCTTCGGCGGCCATTGCGCGCGCCGTTGCTTCGCCGATGCCGCGCCCGGCGCCGGTGATAACAGCCACCTTGTCCTGGAGCCGCCCGGCCATCGTCACCAGTCCACGATGGTGCCGTCGGCGAGCACGGCGTTGGTGGTGTGCATGACTTCCGGCTTGTAGGGATGCCGGCCAGCGACCGCCTCGTCGACCTCGACGCCTAGCCCTGGCGCTTCCGGCACCTGCCAGCAGCCATCGACCATGCGGATCGGCCCCTTCACCACCTCGAAATACCAGGGCACGGCGCCGACCATCTCTTCCTGGATCAGGTGGTTGGGCGTTGAGACGGCGAAATGCAGCGCCGCGGCACCGGCGATTGGGCCGAGCGGGTTGTGCGGCGCCACGCCGACCGAGACCGCCTCGGCCATAGCCGCGATCTTCTTGGCTTCCAGCAGGCCCCCGCAATGGCAGATGTCCGGCTGCACGATGTCGACTGCCCTTGCCCGGAAGAGATCGTCGAATTCGGGGCGGTCGATCAGCCGCTCGCCGGTGGCGATGGGCACGCGCGACTTGGCCGCGATCTGCGCCAGCGCGCCGGTCTCGCCGGGCGGCAGCGGCTCCTCGATGAACATCGGCCGGTACGGGGCAAGCACGTCTATATAGGCGAGCGCGGTCGAGGCCGAAGCGGGACGGCCGTGGAAGTCGACCATGATCTCGACTTCCGGCCCGACCGCCTTGCGCAGCGCCTCCATGAGCCGGCCGACCTTGTCGACCTCGATCAGCGGCGCGTGATAGTGGCTGTAGGGAATGAAGACCGCCTTCAGCGCGCGATAACCCCTGGCCACGACCTCGGAGGCGCGATGCACCAGCGGTTCGGCGTCCAGCGTTTCATAGACGGCGTGCATGTCGCCGAGGCCGAGATGGGTGTAGACCTTGACCCGGTCGCGCACCTTGCCGCCGAGCAGCCGCCAGACCGGCTGGCCAAGCCATTTGCCGAAAATATCCCAGAGCGCCAACTCGATGCCGGAAACGGCCGACATGCCGATGACGCCGAGCCGCCAGAACGAATGCTTCCTGAGGATACGGACCGCCTGCTCGATGTCGCGCGGATCGCGGCCGATCAGAAGCGGCGCAAGGTCGTTGACGGCGCCGACGACGGCCTGGGTCTTCCACTCCAGCGTCGCCTCGCCCCAGCCGTAAAGTCCCGGCTGATCGGTCTCGACGCGCACGAACACCCAGTTGCGCATGTCCGCGTTCACGACGCGCGTGGTGATCGCCACGATTCTCAAGCGCAACTCCTCCCAGACGGAACACTTAGATCATATGAATTCCGATTATCATATGATCTAAAATGACGTCAAGCCGGAGCTTCAGCCTTTTGCATGAAGGTCGTCGGCGGCAATGTCGAGCAGCCTGTTCATGGCCGCGCGGGCGCCGGCTGTGTCGCGGATGCGGATCGCCTCCAGCACCGCGACATGGGCGGAAAGCGCGCGCGACTGCGCTTCCATCAGCGGGTTGGTGACGAGGAAGGTGGCGCGCAAGGCCGCCTCCAGCATGCCGACAAGCCCCTTGAGCACGACATTGTGGCTGGCGGCGATGATGCCCTTGTGAAAGGCAAGATCCGCCTGGCAGACAGCGTTCAGATCATTCGGAATGTTGTCCCGCATACCGACCACCGCGCGCTCGATCTCGGCGAGGTCGGCGGCGCTGGCGCGCCTGGCCGCAAGTTCGGCTGCCGCGGGCTCGAAGATCCTGCGCGCCTCAAGCAGGCCGGAAACTAGCTCCTCGTCGTCCTGGATGGACGGGTGCCAGCCGAGCACCACCGGGTCGAGCAGCCGCCAGCTATCGCGCGGCAGCACCCGCACGCCGGCGCGTCGCCTGGCCTCGACGAGGCCCTTCGCCGATAGCACCTTGACCGCTTCCCGGACCGAGGTGCGGCTGACGCCCAGCATGGCGCAGAGCTCGTCCTCGCGCGGCAGGGCGGCACCGGGAGCATAGTCGCCGCCCAGGATGCGGCTGCCCAGCACGCTGACGACGGCGTTGTGCACGCTTGCCCCGCCCTGGTCGACCGAAGGCATCCAGCCGATTGCATCCGAAGGAACGATGGTTTCCACGCAAGCCTCTCCCGATAGAGCATGCCACAGCAAGCTGTTGTATGGAAGCTTACGTCTTATGTAAATCGCGCATTCATATGACATATCGAGAGCCTGCAGGCGCGGCAGGCGCATGGGGGCGCGGCGAATGAACCTGAGGCGACGAGCTCAGCGCGCCGCCCAGACCAGTCCGCGGCGCAGGATCGTCCGCATCTGCGGCACCTCGAATTCCTTGGCCACGTGGCCGAGCGACGAATAAAACACCCGCCCCTTGCCATGCCGGCGCTTCCACACCACCGGCATGACGACGCCGTCGATCCACGGCGCGTGCTCGCCCGAGAAGGTGGTGGTCGCCAGCACCTCGTTCGAGGGGTCGACATGCATGTAATACTGCTCGGAACGGTAGGCGAAATCGTCGATGCCATTCATGATCGGATCGTCGCGCCGCATGATGTTCACCCGATAGTCGATGATATTGCCGGGATGCGCGACCCACTGCCCGCCGCACATGAACTGGTATTCCGTCGATTCGCGAAACGCGTCGCCCATGCCGCCATGATAACCGCCAAGGCCGACGCCGTTTTCGACCGCTTTGGTGAGGTTGGCCTCTTCGGCCTTGGCCAGCTTGGACATGGTGTAGATCGGCACGATCAGGCTGAGTTCGGCGATCGCCGGATCTGCGAACGCCGCGGTCGTGTTCTCCACGCGCACAGCAAAGCCTTCCTCCTCCAGCATCGACTTGACGGCACGCGCCCCGGCCTCGGGTTCGTGTCCTTCCCAGCCGCCCCATACGATCAGCGCCTGCCGCATTTTTCCTCCGTCTGTTTCGTTGTGTTCAATCGAGATCGCCAAGGCGAAAATACTCGCCGAGATTTCGGACGTTAACGCTTCTCAGCCGAAAAGCCCGAGGGGAGCTTGCCCCAAGGTACGAGCTGTTTTGCGGCAACGAAACACAAAACCATCCGAACGCGACGCGCTTTTGCGCTGGGCCATCTTGTGCAGTTGTTGAAGCATTAGTCGAAAAATACGCCGGCGGGAGGTGACAATCGTGGGAACCAGATTTCAGTCAAGGGTCGCTGGTGGCCGAGATCCGCGATCGTCACGAACTCGCAGGAACATGACCATGATGATTCTCGCCTTCGGCGCTGCGGGGGATTTTGCCGGCAGCGTCATTCCCGCCCCTGCTGCGCGAGGTGCGCGCGTGCGTGCCTTCGTTCGCAAGCCTGAGCAGGCTAAACTGGTAAGAGGTCGTAGCGCAACCGAAGTCGTTACCGGCGATCTCCGCGATCGAGCGGCTTTGGGCGAGCGCTCAAGGACGTGGGCGCCGTCTTCTATATCGCCCCAGCCTTCATTCCCGGCGAAGCTGATGTGGGAAAGAATGTCGTGGAAGCTGCCGTCGACACCGGTGTGCGGCGGTTCGTGTTCTCGGCCGTGATCCATCCGGTGCTCTCGAACCTCGTCAATCATGTCGCCAAGGTTCCGGTCGAGGAGGCGGTTCTCACCTCGGGGATGGAGTATACGTTCCTCCATCCGGCGCGTTACTTTCAGAACTACGCCGCATTCTGGCTCAAAGTCGTGAAGGAGGGCGTGCTTGCGGAGCCTTGGTCGTCCGAGACCCGCTTCTCGCTGGTCGACTATCGCGATGTCGCCGAGGTCACGGCAATAGCCCTGACTGAAGAGCGGCTGCTTTTTGGAACGTTCGAGCTTTGCGCACCCGGCCACCTTAACCGTCTCGACGTCGCTGCGCTGATGAGCGATGTGCTGGGTCGCAAAATCAGGGAGCGCCGCGATCCCGATATACTCGGCGACATTCCCCAGGGCTTGTGGGCGATGTTTAATCACTACGATCGCCAGGCCTGCTCGGCAACCCGCTGACGCTACGTGCGATCCTGGGTCGGGAACCGCGGTCTCTGCGTGCATATCTGGAGGAACTGGCGCACGGCGATCCTGCTCGGTTCGGCAAGCAAGGATGAATATCCAGAACAACCGGCCGGCACGGCCGAATACCAAAACGGCCCGCACAGGGCGGGCCGTTTTTCGAATTTGGTTGCGGGGACTGGCTTCGACCTTTGTCCTAACTTCTCCGGTCAGATGATTTTGCCGAGGATTGGCAAAGTCGAGGATGCCGATCAGTTCGCCGCGCAGCTCGGCGATGACCTCGCCTCGCTTGCTACCGGGCGAAAGAACCACCTCACCGATAAGCGAGCGCAGCGCCTCGGCCGCTTGCCGGCCCCAGCGGCTGCGTGTCCACCGGCACGCGCTTACACCCGCGCAGGCGCGTTTCTGACTTTCCGTCGGGGCTAGTGCACGATGGCGCCCTCGTCCGGCAACGCCCGTATCAGATGCCGCCAAGAGCAACATCATACGCCTTATAGTTGCAATGTGTAACAACCTTCGATTGAAAGCTCGTTCTGATCCTGGCGGAGCCGAGGCGAAGCACCCCGGGCGATTTGCTTTCGGTGGACGAAACGAAGCCACGCCGAGACCGTTGCCCCTCTGGCTGCGTTTGGTTCTCATGGCCGCTGGCGTCGCTCTTGCGGCGGAGCCGGCGATGGGCCACGAAGACTCCCCCGGAAATATCTACACGGACGCCAAGGGGCATGACGCTCTGTACGTTCGACAAGGACAAGTATCGGATGTCTC
>NZ_RQXT01000064.1 GCF_003863365.1 Mesorhizobium tamadayense
TAGCCTGTCGATCGCCAATGACGCAGCCTCGCTTCCGATCGCCTACGAATTGTATCTCCCGCACAGCTGGGCGGCGGATCCGGAATAACGCAAGAAGGCCAAGATTCCGGCAGCGATCACGTTTCGGACCAAGCCGCAGATCGCGCTCGAGCAGATCAGGACGGCCAAGGCCGAGGGAGTCGCGCCCGGCGTGGTTCTGGCCGACGCCGGATATGGCGCCGACGGCGGTTTCCGAGCGGGCCTGTCCGAGCTCGATCTGACCTATGTGGTACAAGCTCGCGCAAGAAGGCAACCTGATCTTCCTCCGTCTTGGCGACGTCAGTGACAGCGGCGACGACGCTGACGTGAGCAGCAACCTGGCGTCGGGCGACGAGGATGGCATCGAAATATCCTAGAGCCAATGGCGGTTCCGACGCTGATGGGAGCAGCGTTAGCGACGACGGCGCGTTTCGGATGAGGATGGGCAGCCCAACGCCGATGGCGGCAGCGATTCTGCCGACGAACAACTCGACATCGAGGAACGGGGGAGGATGTGGACCGCCAGTTCGAGCGGCAGCGAGGAGTCCATTGCCCCCGAGAGCGACACCGGGGTGCAGTCGGTCGTTGACCCCGAGAGCGGCGCATCGGCGTGGCGAACTGGAATCGCCAGCGTGATGACCGCCGCACAGAACCGTGCGTCGGAGGCGGTTTCTACGACCATGTCGGCTGTCGGCGCCACGGAAGGGGAAGCAAGCGCACTGGACGCAAGACGCAAGCATCTCCGTAGCCACGGGTACAGAAATCACCGAGAGCGCCGCGACCACGATGGGCGTCACCGCTGAGCTCACCGCCGATGTCATTGTGGGTGCAAGCACAGAAGGGCTGTTCTTGGGGAAGTGTGCAGCGATCTGCTTTTTGCAGTCCTTTTTCTTTGATTTGTGATCGGCTGAAGAATGGCAAAGGCCATCATCTCGATCGGGAAATATGGAAAGCCGCTCGACATGCTCGGTTCAGCTAGTCGGACGTGGCTCACGAAATCAAGGCCGCCGCCTCGATATTACGAATGGTGATCAGAAAATCCTTACCAAGGATAGGTGGTTTCATCCTGCCTCGCGCCCAGCTCGGGCCTTCACCGGCCGCTGGTCGTCACACGGCCAGCGACTGCAATTCGCAGATCTCATCTGCGCAAACTGCCACTTTGAAAAAACAACCTGACACGGCGATCCAGCGTCAGACAATGAGCCAAGGTTCATTGACTTAATCCGAATATCCCTGCCATAAAACGCGGCTTGGGCGCGTTAGGTTATCTATTCCCTTGACTGGCCAGTTCTGTACGGGTTCGGCTCGCTGGCGGTCCTATATTCATCCAGATTGCCACCCAGAAACAAGACCTCGGTCTCTTGGGTTGGTAATCTCCTTACCCATGCTTGCAAGTTCGGATCTTCAGCCTCATTCCCGCACTCCAGAGCGTCGTCGATTCTTTTGGGTGGCCACGCGGTAGCCCTCGGTACCGTATAGGTATGCAACTCACGCGCATTTTCTGCGATTGCTTTCGCAGATAGGTCCGGCGACGCGGCCAGTTGCGAGGGGTTCTCGACCAACGACAAGAACGGAGATCGAGTTTCGCTTAACATGTGCTTTGCCGCCTTGCGGGCCAGAGCGGGCTGATAGTGATCCCACAACAGGCCACCGCGAGAACGAAAAAGCGCCATATCGCGCAGATGGGATGTGGCGCTGGCTTGATTGGACCCGCGGGTCCTGCAATCGGTGGCCTCGTTCTGAAAACGGTGCAGCTTTACGTATGAGGATGCCAGCACATCGTTGAGAATGCCGCTGCTATCAACACTACCGGCGGAAGAGCGGATCGCTGTCGGCCACTGTGCTGCTCGGTGGGCGGCCTGCCCAATGTCATTCCCAAGCGCCTCCACGGTCGCGCCGGTCAGAGTTGCGGCAAGCTGGGCGCGCGCGTTAACAAATGACGGGGCTGGGCACCGTTCGCTTCCCTGGATAGCGCGCGCTCTCTTGTTGCCTTCGGTCTCGATCGAGGCCCTTTGGTGGGTTAGCGTCAACTCGCTTAACTGTTGCTCAAATTTCGCTTGATCCGTGGACGAGTGTGCTGGTGAGCTGGTTTGTGCTCTCATGTCGCCCGGTTGCCGCGGCGCGCTTTGCCGCAGGGCAATCGAAGCTTGTGGGGTGTTCCGCGGGTCGATATTCATTCTGTTCACCTCGAAGCATAGGTTGTTTATCTATTTGTAGGAGGGGCAGCTTTCGAGAAGCTGACGAAGTTATTGACGCTCAATTGCAGGGCGTGGCACTGCCGCCGAAAGCTCCAGGACTGGAGGATTGTGTTGAAAAAGTCCGGCTTGAGGCCGTTCTACTGAGTCAGAAAGTCGCGGATGCGGGGGATCGCGCTGGTTGCGGATTTTGTTTGTTAGAGCCTGACTCGAAAATCGATCGGGTCGGCTCGGCGGGTCTTTTCGCCGCCCGATAGGTCGCCAGTCTTGCCGATATCCCCGATATCGGCTGCGATCGGCTCCTTCCGGATCGACAAAAATCCCTCGCCGATCCTCAGCCGTCGTCGACCTTCAGGCGGCAATCAACCGCTTCCTGTTCGAGCCAGCGGAACCGAAGCTTCAACGGCTGCTACAAAATCTACCCTGAGAAGGTCCGTAAATCTGCGCGCGAGTATGGCGCCGTGCCTGCTTGGCTGACCATTCAGATTGATACTGACAGCCGATGCCTCATTAGGTAGCAAAAGCCACCAATCTCACCTTTGGCGCTCGGCTAGGTTCGCGCCCGCCTTCTTCAGCATTTGGATCGCGATCCAGCGCCGTGCCTTATCTTCCAAACAACTCTGAATGTGAGCCGAGCCTGACAAACTCGACAAAGTCATCATCGGCAGCATACACGAGGAGAAAGTCACCACCAATATGGGCTTCCCTCGCCCCTTTCCAATCTCTGCCTGAGAGTTCGTGGTCGGCCCATTCCGCGCCGAGCGGCCTTTTCAGAATGATCAGCGTCATCAATTCGATGGCGCGATTCATATCCATTTTCCCCGCCTTATTGTATCGGTCCCAGTCCTTTCGAAATTGCTTGGTGTATTCTGATGCCCTTGGAAGGGAGGCGCGCCTGACGTCGCTCGGTTTCTTCAAGCTGTTTGCTCGCAGAATTTACTTCTTGCCGTTGAGGTCGGTGAAAAGCTCATCCGGCGACGCAAAGCGAGCCTTACGTGCCTTCCTGATCTCACGAGCCTCCGCCAGGGCGGCGCGGGTTGTTGCGTTGGGGACCTTGAGCTCGAGAGGAAAGCTTTGGGTCGCGACAACTCGATGAAGAAAGATCCGAACGGCATCCGAAAGCGAAAGACCGAACGACCCAAGGATCGAGGAAGCCTCTTCACGAGTGTCGTCTTCGACCCGAACATGAACCATTTTGGTGGCAGCCATATCAAGACTCCTTGTGACGATTGACTCGCTGTTGGCCCACTCACATCGACTGCTATCTGGCCCACATATGTATCTCAATTGCGATACAGTCAAGAGTGCATAAGTTCGTGACAAGCTCCTGTCTATTGCACAGGATATCGTCCAGAAGAGAAGGCGGCAATCCAGGCTGGCCCACAGATGACAAACCGCTCAGCGGCAGCGTAATATCATTTATGGCGGGTGTGGTCTCCGGAAATGATCCGGATCGGCCTTCCCAACCAAATCCTACGTCATTTCAATGACTTGCACCACATCCGCCAACCCGCCGGTAGAGTCGAGGAAGGGCGCGGTGGCTCGGGCCATGTTGGCGTCGCTCCGTTTCCCTTCCGCAGCAAGCCCGGTTTCGACATCCGAGTACGCCGCGCAGTTAGGCAGTCGGACTGGGCAATGAGGCGGAGATCGTCAAACAGGTGTCTGTCGACTGGGAGATCGTCGCCCAGCCACCGCGGACTGCGTGGCACCGTGGTCACGATCGACGAATTCCCGTATCTCGTCGACCAGGACAGCACTTTGCCATCGGTGATCCAGCGATTGTGTCCGCTCCGCCCTCATGACCTGCGGGAGCGCGATCGGGAAAGTCAGGTCCGGCAGGCGCCAGAAGGCTTCAGAGCAGCGCGACTTCCAGCACAAATTCGATGGGCCGCGTGACGTTCCTGCTCCGTTCGCCCTTACAATTCGAACCGCGCTTGTCGACCCCTTCAGGCGGCCTTCAAGCTCTCTCAGTGCATTTTTTGTGCGATGATTGTTGATAGATGCAGCCCGTTGGGGTTCCTGTAACGGTTGGCGAGGCTTTCGAACAAGCTACCCATCTGCTCTGATTGAACAGTAAATTCTCCATAGTTAGGATCGAAGAGCGTGGTCCTTCCATCCAGCGTCGACGTCGCAACCGAGTGTCTATCACCTTCGTTGAAACGCAAGCTGAGCAAATACTTCGATCCATCGGAGGTGACTTTGCCCAGCATGCGCGAGAAGCTCGTAGGCTCATCGAACGCGTACACCTTCTCTTTGTTGGATGGCTGCAAGCCCGCTGCCTGCAACGTGCTGGTTTTTGCGTCAAGGTTGGCCTGAGAAGATCCTGCTCCCTCGCTTCGCGCCTCACGCCTGCGCTTCTGATACTGCTGCTGCCACCCAGCCGCTGAGCCGTGCCCGTCCGATCCAGGTAATAGCGCAGTCATTCGGGATCCCGGGCTGTTGTGGAGATTGCTGAGCCACTCCGCAGCAAGCCCAACGCAGATGCCGCTTACATTGGCCTGAGGCAATTCGGCCGTCCTGTATTGGAACAGGGAGGTGCTCTCTGGAGAGGATGTACTTGGGTTGTTTGGATCCGAGGCCTGCGGCTTGCTGGGGCAGCATCCCATTTTATCGGGCAACTCTCCAGGTGGCAGTTTCCTCCGCAACGCGAGATTCGCAAGTGCTTCCGTAAAGCTGTCGCTGTTTACTGACTGGCTCAGTTCGTCAGCTTGGATAGCGCGTGTGGATGAGCCACTGATTCGATTATGCATGGCGTTCTCCTTGGGCGTTGGGCCCCCATGCGGATGATACTTAGACAAGCTGACGACGAGCTGACGGGCAGGTTTACCGAGCCTAGAAAGCAATTCTCGCGGCGCCAGCAAGACATCGTTGACCATTGGCCGTCTCGCCGAGATAGTACGCCGAGCCGGGGCTTCTCCTGTCTCCCTGACGCCTTGCATGTTGAACGACAGGTCGCCAGCAGCTGAAGTTGCCCCAGCGACCACTCCTATGTGTTCGTTCGAACGCAGCTTGCTGGGCGATCGGCAGACCTCAAAAATGAATCAACGGAACGGAGCAGCCAACTTGCTGGTAGTGCTTGGACAACCATTAGGTCGGCCAAACGGTGCCCCATGCCTTTCCTCGGATCTCCGCTACTTTCCAGCTGGCGGCGTTTAGACCCACGGCCGCAGCCGGCTTCGTCGCTCACGGCGTCCTTCGGCTCGTAGGTGTCGCCGGCACTATCTGGCGCTGTACGGGTGCCTTTTAACAGGCAGTATAAAGGCGAGAAAATGTGAAAATCCTTGGACACTATGCGCATGATCAGAGGAAAGATATCAATCCCATTCCGTTGCACCGTGGACCGTCCCCACATCCTGTGATGGGCGAGGCGGCAGTGGACCCATGACCTCTGACGCGCCGGCATGCGCTAACCTCCACCAATTAAACCCTTCAATTGAAGCTTAGCAGATAGGAGCGCCTCTGGCGTGATGTCGGGGCGCCCACCAACAATGACGACAGAACTGATATATCCGCGTCGGCCCAATCGAAAAAACCGCATTCAACCTCTAATCGGGTCTCGATACCAGGCAGAGGCAGATCGTATCGCGTGGCGACGGCAACGCCGTTCTCGATGTCAATTTCAATGATCTCATTGACGAGAAATTCCTCCGGTCCGAGGTCGGCAAGAAGACTATCCAAGAGCGCCTCTGTCTGTCAGGAGCGACCTGAGGACGACGATGACGAGGCCGGCGTGAATCGGCTCTTTGGCACAGAGCTTTCTGAAATCCTTGGCGTTGTTCTGACAAAGGTGAAATCCCGCTCGATGATGCGGGGCATCAGGTCCCAGTCGGTTTCGCCGCTCAGCCCGAGCCAGTTGACGTGGCTTGCTTCATGTCCGCGTTCCTGCGCTAACGCAACGAGTGACGTGTGTCAGTACTCATCAATCACAAATCTCACGAGGTCACACGCGTCTGGTCGACTGACGGGGGTCGCCCTTCAAGACCATGCGCTTCGACGACTTTATTTTCACGCCCTGCTCGGAGAGCTTCTTGGGCCGCCCGCGCACCGGGTGAGCGGCACCCCAGATCCTGGCAAGCTCGATCATCCGCGACGTTAGCTTGGGATATCCCTCGAGAACCTCCGCTTCGTCTGCTCCCTATGCCAGCATCGCCCCGATCATCCGCACAGGGAGCTATGACGGATTTTGGGTGACGGGGTCGATCAAGCGGCGCTTTGCGGCTTCATTTCGATGACCTCGATCCCGTCCTGGAACCTGGCTGCGCGTTCCGGTAATTCCCGGACAGGCATTCCAGTAATGTCGGGACAGCAATTCCAGTAATTCCCGGACAGTGATTCCACTAAATCCCGGACAGCTTTGCGGGGTGGATTTGGCGACCGGTTCTCGACGGCGCCGTTCTGGCAATTTGGTCTCTCACGCGTGTGTTGAGACGACCGATGCCAAGACGGAAGCAAGCGAGACGAACGACAGTGAGGGATATCCGCTCGATCCTACGCCTGACCCATGACCAGGGCCTTTCAGTGCGTGAGGTGGCCGAACGGCTGAAGATCAGCAAGACCTCGGTTTCAACCTATCTGCTTCGGGCGCGGGAGGCCGGTTTAACGGGCTGGCCGCTGTTGCCCGGCTATGACGACGACGCCAAGCTCGAACGACTGCTCTTCGGGCGCGCGGGCCGTCCTCCCCTTGATCTGAGTGAGCCGAACTGGGCGGCAATCGCCCGGGAACTCAAGCGCAAAGGGGTGACACTGGCCCTGCTGTGGCATGAATATCGGGCTGCCCATCCCAACGGCTATGGCTACAGCTGGTTCTGCGACCGGTTCGCCCTCTTCGAACAGCGTACAAGTGCTGTGTTCCGTCATCGGCACGCGGCCGGCGCTGTGATGCAGACCGACTATGCCGGACAGACGGTGCCGGTGATCGATCCGATCACTGGCGTCATTGCGGCGGCGCAGATCTTCGTGGCGGTGCTGGGAGCCTCCAATCTCACCTTCGCCCATGCCAGCCTCAGCCAGAAGCTGCCGGATTGGATCGAAGGACAGGTGCAGGCCCTGAGCTTTTTTGGTGGGGTCACCAAAGCGATCGTCTGCGACAATCTGAAGGCTGGTGTCGTCAAGGCCCTGTGGTTCGAGCCGACCTTGAACGCGACGTTTGCGGCCATGGCCGAGCATTACGACACCACGATCCTGCCGACCCGACCAGCAAAGCCAGGTCGAGGGCGCAGTTCTCATCGTCGAGCGCTGGATTCTGGCGCGACTGCGCAACCGCCAGTTCTTCTCGCTAGCCCAGCTCAATGCGGCGATCGCCGAGCTTCTCGAGGAACTAAACAACCGGCCTATGCGTCATGTCGGCCATAGCCGGCGCGAACTGTTCGATGAGCTCGAGAAGGCGGCGCTCGCGCCTCTGCCGGCCACGCCGTTCGAATATGCCGAGTGGAAAGCGGCCAAGGTCCATCCTGATTATCATGTCGAAGTCGACAAGACTTTCTATTCCGTGCCCCATCAGCTGATCGGCCGCACCGTCGAGGTCCGGCTCACCCACCGGGTGATCGAGATCTTCCATGATCACCAGCGCGTCGCCTGCCATGTTCGCCGATCGCAGCGCTGCGGCCATGTCACCATCGACGTTCACATGCCCAAGGCGCATCAGCGCTACGCCAACACCACGCCCGCCAACCTGATCGGCCGGGCGGCTGTCATCGGCCCGAACACTGCGATCCTGGTCGAACGCATGATGCGCGACAGGCCCCATCCCGAGCAGGGCTATCGTTCGGCCATGGGCATCTTGTCGCTATCGCCCCGCTATGGAACCACGCGCCTGGACGCCGCTTGCGAGCGCGCGCTTACCATCAACGCGATCACCTATTCCTCCGTCAACGCCATCCTCAAAGCCGGCCTCGATCGCATGGGATCGCAGGCCGAACCGGCGAAGCCGACACCAGCCCACGTCAATATCCGCGGCCGCACCTACTATCAGTGAAGCAAAGGACGAAAGAATGCTGACAAACCCAACCCTCGATCAAATGCAGGCCCTCGGGCTCCCTGGCATGGCTACCGCCTGGCGCGAACTGGCCGCAGCTGAACAGAGCAGCGCCAATGAGTTGAGCCGCGACGAATGGCTCGGCCTGATGCTCGACCGGGAGATCGCCATGCGGGCCGACAAGCGTGTCAGGAACAAGCTCGCCTCGGCCAAGCTGCGCTTCCCCGAAGCATGCATCGAAGACATCGACTTCGCGCCCGCGCGCGGCCTCGACCGCCGCAACACCATGGCGCTCGCCCAAGGCCATTGGCTCAAGGCCCAGGAGAATTTGATCCTCACCGGCCAGACCGGAACTGGAAAATCATGGTTGGCCTGCGCCTTCGGACGGCAGGCGGCCCGGCTCGACCATTCCGTTCTCTATGTGCGCGTACCGCGCATGTTCGAGGATCTGGCGCTCGCCCGCCTCGACGGGCGCTTCCCCCGGCTCATCGAAAAACTTACCCGAGTGCATTTGCTCATCCTCGACGATTTTGGCTCCCACAGCCTCTCGGACCAGCAACGCTTCCATCTCTTCGAAATCGTCGAGGAGAGATATCGCCGCCGCTCAACCATCATCGCCGCTCAGACCACCGTGGATAAATGGCATGACCTGATCAATGACCCCACCGTCGCCGATGCCATTCTCGACAGGATCGTTCACAATGCTCACCGCATTGCCCTGCAAGGCGACAGTCTGCGAAAGCAAAAAAACAGGCCCCTCTTGACGGGCGCCGAAAACACCGAAATCAATCAACCCTGAACTCAACGAGGCTATCGAGAACCAGCGACCCCAGGCTGTCCCGACATTACCGGAACGCCTGTCCCGTCTTTAGCGGAATCGCTGTCCTGAGTTGGCGGAATGCGCAACCTGGCACCTGCGAGCAGTTTCGGCAACTGATTTTGTCCCTTCAATCGACGCCAGGATTTGGCGGCGGCCATCACGAGCTTGAAGACCATCAGCCTGGCGGTTTTCGACGACAAGGAGCCCTTCGTGCGCACCGTGCGGTGGCGAACGGTGGCAAAGACGCTCTCGATCGGGTTCGACGTTCGCAGATGATCCCAGTGTTCGGCGGGGAAATCGTAGAACGCCAGCAACGTCTCGCGATCCTTCTTCAGGCAGTCGACCGCCTTGTTGTACTTCGCGCCGTATTTCTCGGCGAACACATCGATCGCCATTTCGGCTGCTGAGCGTGTCGGCGCGCCGTAAATCTCGCGCAAATCCGTCTTCATGTTGGCCTGCACCGAGAGCGGCACCTTGTTCAGGACGTTGGCGGTCTTGTGCACCCAGCAGCGTTGGTGCCTGCTGTCGGGAAAGACCTCATCGAGCGCCTTCCAGAAGCCAAGCGCGCCATCGCCGACGGCAATATCGGGCGCGATCTTCAGACCACGCCGCTTCACGTCGACCAGCAGCTCGCGCCAGCTTTGCGCACTCTCGCGAATGCCGGTCTGGCAACCGACGAGTTCCTTTTGCCCTCGGGCGTGGCGCCGATCAGGACCAGCATGCATTCGGCTTGGTCTTCCATCCGCGCCTGCAGGTAGACCCCGTCCGCCCACACATAGACATAGCGGCGCGCTGAAAGATCGCGCTTTTGCCAACGCTCGTAATCGGCGTTTCACTCCGCCGTCAGCCGCGTGATCACCGAGGGTGAAAGGTTCGGCGCGTCCTTGCCCACAAGCGCGCTCAGCGCTTCCTGAAAATCGCCCGTCGAAACACCGCGCAGGTAGAGAACGGGAAGCAGCGCATCCAGGCTTCGCGTCCGACGCGCCCATTTCGGCCGGATCGATGAGGCGAACCGGACCCGATCAACCTTGCCATTCGCGCCGCGATCGCGGATCTTCACCCGGCTGACTGGCACCGGACCGATGCCCGTCTGGATGCTCCGCTCCGGGCCGTGACCATGGCGCACAATCCGGTGACGGCCATCGGCAAGCTTGAGATCCCGCATCTCGGCAAGAAACGTCTCGGCCTCGATCTCGATCGCCTGCGCCAGCAATTTGCGCGCCCCGCTGCGAAGCACATCCGTCAGTGGATCATCAATTTCGTCGGGCTGACGAAGGCTAACAATGTTGATAGTCTCATTCATGGCGTATCGCTCTCCTTGAGAGGTTCTGGCAGGCTTCATCACCCGCCTCGATACGCCGCTCTCCTCAAACCGACATCACCCAGTTTCCGCCATAGCTCGTCGGTGAGCTGCCTGGGCTTATCGGCCAGATCCACGTCGCATTGAAAAGCACTGCTGGTGGTGCCACACCAGAAAAGTCGGAACCTCTCAACCCTGCCGTACCGATCAGAAAATCGGTTACACCCGATTACATCGTCAGCCTTGAGGACGGTAAGAAATTCAAGTCGCTCAAGCGTCACCTGGCTACCCACTATGGCCTTACGCCCGAGGAATATCGCGCGAAATGGGGGCTGCCGGCGGACTATCCCATGGTGGCGCCGAACTACGCTGCGGCGCGCTCAGCATTGGCCAAGACCATGGGGCTGGGCCGCAAGCCGAAGGAACCGGGTGCGCCGGCACCTGCCAAGCGTGCCCGCAAGAAAGCCGCAGCCTGACCGCACTTTTTCAGGATCGACTAAGCGGATGCGGCATCATTTCGCAGTCGCGACATGAAATTTGTGCATTGCAATATCTGCTGCTATCGGTATGACCATGTTGTCGGCCATCTACTCCTCTCAGATGTGTTGCCGACGCTGAATGGGGCGCATCTCCTCCCGCGTCTCATTCGAAATAGAGCCCGCTGCCACCTCCTCCCGGTAGCGGGCTTTTTCTTTGTCTGCGGCGCGTTTGGCTCTAGGCCTTTGTACCGCGGCACCGCCTGTCGCGATCTTTCGCGCGATCTGAGATGATCGAACAATATCTCCCGCAGGATCGCGGCACCGTCGTGCTTCACTGGTTCACTGGAAGCAAAAGCGAGGCTCGACGTGCGGCGACGCTCGGCTGCTATTTCTCCGTCAATGCCGAGATGACCCGTTCGGATCGCGGCCGCTCTCTCGTCAGCGACTTGCCCATCGATCGGATACTGACGGAGACAGACGGCCCTTTCACTCAGGTTGACGGTCGTCCCAGCGAGCCCGCTGACGTGGAAACCACGGTCGCCGCGATCGCCGACGTCCGGAAGGGTCCCGGTCGATACCGTCACGATAGTGGTAAGATCGAACCTTCGTTCTCTACTGGGATGAGGCCCTAAAGGGGCTAGATAAATTGTAATCTTCGTGCTACATAATCGGCCAATCTGTAGTGCGAAGGTGTCTTAATGCCCACTCCACACAACCCTCCTGCTGCGGTGCGGCGCGCGCTGCGCAAGCTTGGGGCGGACATCCATGATGCCCGTCGACGCCGACGGCTGCCGATGGCGGTCGTAGCCGAGCGCGCCTTCACGTCTCGCTCGACGCTGCAAAGGGTCGAAGCCGGGGACACCAACGTCAGCGTCGGTATTTACGCCGGCGTTCTGCAGGCGCTCGGCCTCCTCGACGGCCTGAGCCAGGTCGCCGACATCAGCAACGACAGCGTCGGTCAGGCGCTCGCCAGTGCGGACCTGCCCAAGCATGTGCACCTCAAGCGGCCAACCGGATCGTCCCGCGGTGGCTGACTTCGAGGTCCATATCGATTTGGGCAGCCGCACACGACCGATAGGACTGTCGAGGAGCAATCGCGTCCGGGGCACCGAGACCATCCTCTTCGAGTATGACGGCGCATGGCTTGAGGATCCGGACCGCTTCTCGCTGGAGCCAGCTCTTGCTCTGACCCGCGGAGCCTTCGCCCCTCCTGCCGGTCTTGCGACTTTCGGCTCCATCGGCGACTCAGCGCCGGATACCTGGGGCCGGCGCCTCATGCAGCGCGCCGAACGCCGTCTCGCCGACCGAGAAGGCCGCGCGGTTCGCACGCTTGTAGAAAGCGACTACCTGCTCAGCGTCGCCGACGAGACGCGGCTTGGCGCGCTCCGCTTCCGCTGGGTCGGCGAAGAGATTTTCCAAGCGCCGATCCGCACGGGCGTTCCTGCTTTAATCGAACTTGGCCGGTTGCTCCAGATTGCCGAACGTATCCTCCGGGACGAGGAAACGGATGAAGATTTGCAGCTCATCTTTGCCCCAGGCTCCTCCCTTGGCGGTGCCCGACCGAAGGCGTCGGTCATCGACCAACATGGTCACCTCTCCATAGCGAAATTCCCGAAGGAGACCGACGACTACAGTATGGAGACCTGGGAAGAGATCGCGCTGCGGCTAGCCGGCCAGGCAGGTATTGCCACGCCTCAACACGAGCTGATCGAGGTCGCCGGCAAGCCCGTCATGTTGTCGCGACGCTTCGATCGTAACGGTGCGATCCGCATCCCATTCCTGTCGGCGATGGCGATGACGGGCGCCAAGGACGGCGAGCGCGGCAGCTATCCGGAGATCGTCGATGCCCTTGCTCAACACGGCGCTCAGGGAAAGGCGGACGCACACGCCCTCTATCGGCGGGTCGTCTACAATGTGCTGATTTCCAATGTCGACGACCACCTCCGCAACCACGGTTTCCTGTGGCTGGGAAAGGCGGGGTGGTCTCTCTCGCCAGCATATGACCTCAATCCCGTTCCGACCGATCTCAAGGCCCGGGTGCTGACGACGAACATCGATCTCGATGAGGGGACCTGTTCACTCGATCTGCTTGAAGCCGCGTCGATATTTTTCGCGCTCACCCTGCCGCAGGCCCGCGCGATTATCAAAGAGGTCGCGACCGTGACCGCGACCTGGCGCGATACAGCCAAGGCGGTCGGCGCTCGATCGGCAGAGATCAGCCGCATAGCCAGCGCTTTCGAGCATGAGGATCTCAGGCGGGCGCTGGCGCTATGACGAGGACCTTCCTCCACAGTTTCGATCCGCCAGCATTCAGCCCTGTCACGGGCGCGACCGTCGACCTCGACGTCTCGGAGATTGAGGACGCCGGGATTCGCGAAGTGTTGCAGACGCCAGGGGCTGCATATGGCGCGTGGTCCATCCTGGATGCGCTGTTGACGCCAACCGGCGCGGGTACGCCCTTCATCTTCCGGGAACCACTTGGACAAGCGCGCGAGGTGAAGGTCGCGCTATCTGGCTTGTTCGGCCGCTTCGTTGCCCGCGCCTATCTGGAACGCTACTTCAACCTTTCGATCTTCGCGCATCTCGGCAGCCGCATCATCGACCTCGATCGCCGCCGGCAGGTCAAAGTCACGCGCTTGTCCCGCGGCGATCTGCCCGACTGGATCGCCTGCGCATCCGACCTGTCCTCCTTGACCGTGGCCGAAGCAAAGGGTTGCCATGATAATGGCGGCCCGGCCAAAGCATTGAACCGCGCCTGGGCTCAGGCCGGGCGGATAGATATCACCGCCGGAGGCCGCAAGGCCACAGTGAAGCGCATTGCCATCGCGACCCGCTGGGGGATGGCGGCGCCAAATCCGACGGACGCCCACCTCTCAGTCCGCGATCCGATCGATGAAGGCGAGCCAATCCAGCCGGAGGAGAAAGACGCGCTCTTCATCGGGCTTCTCCGCCTCCATATCGCCAATCTCATCAAGTCGCTCGGGCACGCTGAGCTAGCCAGTGCGCTTCGCGGCCTCACCCACGTGCCCTTCGCGCGAAGACTCCAAGGGGATCTCCAACGCGCCCGAGCGCTGCTGGATGCCACGTTGGTGAGAGAGGTGGAAAAGGCCACGGCCATGGGCGGACTGATCGGAGGGATCGTCACCCGTGCCGGACCTGTCGCTGACACCGACGTTGCGCCCGCCGATCAGGAGGCGCTCGCTCGCCTCAATCTCCGGCCGGTCTTCGTCGGTATCGAGCGCGATCTCATCCGTGCCGCTATCGACGCGGAGCTGCAAACCGTTCGCATCCGCCTGACGCAGATAATGGGTCCGGATGATTTTGCTCGGCCGGATCGCGCCGGCGGCTGGATCATCCCGATCGGTGAGGAGCGACGCATCAGAGGGGGCACCTGATCCGGTGACCGCCGAACATAAGCATCATGGGGAAACGGCCGGCGACACGAGACACGGCACGATTACGGGGCAGAAAGATGGGAACGCAGGAGACCGATCTCTCGAATGAGGCAGCGGCGCTCATCGAGCAGGTGACGCTCGACCAGGTCAGGACGGCGGCGAAGAAGCTGCTTTCGGTCGAGCCCGCCATTATGGGCGTGGGCCCGCGGCTTGCCAGTGTCCCGTGACGAATAATCTCGCGCTCTACAATAGTTGCTGAAGGACTCCGCCGACCTGTGGCTGATCCGACGTGGTGAACGCCTTGATTTTCTGCCTACTCGCCCTCGCAGACCAGGTTCTCGCCCGGCGGTTCGATCGCGGAGCCGGAGAACGCCGACGTCCCAAGAAAGCATTGTAACTTCCGCGTATATGAAATACGCGAAAGTTAGAATCTATTGAATTTTGAGCGGACCCCTGCTAGCTTTCCCGTATCTCAAATACGGGAAAGTTAGAAGAATGGCCCTTCACCTCGTCGGGGAAAACATCGATAAAACCCGCAGCCACTATCAGGCTGAAACGGGCAAGCTCGTCCAGCTAATGCGCGGCATCTATGTCGATGCCCGGGAGGATATCGAGGCCACGATACTCAAGCACGCCGTCCGCATCGCCAAATACCTGTATCCCAACGCTTACCTCTCGGCGGCGAGCGCTGTCCTTCTCCGTCCGACCCGCGACGGCCGCCTGTTCCTGAGCGGGCGACGAATACAGCGCACGCGCTTGCGCTCGCTGGAAATCATTCAGAACGCAGCTCCCGACCACCCATCAGTCGCTCAAGCGATTGTCGATGATGGCATGGGAGAATTCCGGATCGACGTCTCCTCGATGCGCCAGCGCTTCCTCGAAGCTTTCCGCCTGCGCAGCGAACACGCGGCATCCATCGACGAGAGAATGCGCGAGGCAATCGCGAACCGCCTCATAGAAGAATACGGCAGCGCCCAAGGCGCTGCCGACGCGACATGGGCGCTTGCCCGCGCAAACCAGTGGTATCGCGAAGGCGAGCACGCCGAGCGCTTCCTCCTCCGCCGTCCACTGACGGCGGAGCCCGCGCGCAATGAAGCCGCGCTCGATCTGATAGTAGCGTGGCACGGCGCTCCACTCGGCAATCTCACACATGATGGTTTTGAGTGGCGCTGGAATCCAGACGATCAGGATGGCCCGCCGCTTGTTCGCCAGACCACGCCGGGCAAGCTGCCTCCGTTCATCCTGTCGCTGCTGCCTGAAGGCTGGCTTGAATCAGTGTTGAACGACCGCGACGAGCGCGCGATGCTGCGCTCGGGTAAACGCTACATGTCGAACATCACCATCGTCGAGCATGCGAGCGATCTCCCCGCCCTGCCGCCCGACATCCTGCTAACCCGGCTCAATGGATTTACCAGGAACTCTGTCTTCACTGGCCAGTATGCAGGGCCGGGTCGCGGCGATTTAGAGCAGAGCTTCGAGCGTAATCTGGCGCAGATTTTCGAGCGTAGCGATACGCCCCGTTTATCGGGCGTTCAGATCAAAGCGCCGATGTTCCTGAATACCGACGGTACTCTCTCCCCCAGTACCGGCAAACCGTTCACGCATATCCTCAAGCCCGCCGGTACAGGTGGATTTGAGGCCCTGCCAGTAATCGAATGGCAGTCGCTCGCTTTGGGCAGCGCGGCCGGTTTCAAGACGCCCGCGACAGCGCTCGTCACCATGCCTGACGGCATGCCTCCGGCGCTCCTCGTCGAGCGGTTCGACATCAGAACGAACCTTGATGACAAGCATCTTTTGGCGCTTGAGGATTTTTGCTCAGTGCTTGGTGTGCCCACGGAAGCAAAATACGACGGCACAATGGAGCGAATCGCGCGGGCACTAAGACCGCTATCGACCTCCCCGGAAGACGACGTCCTGCTTGTCCTCAAGCGATCATTATTCGCCTGGCTGATCGCCGATGGCGACATGCACCTGAAGAACATGGCACTGCTGAAAATCGCAGAGCCGGGCAACGCGCAGTTCAGCTCAGTCCGCATGGCTCCGCTCTACGACGCGGTCACGACTCGCGTGTTTCCACATCTCGAAAAAGACCGGATGGCCCTCAAGCTGAACGGCAAAGACGATCGTTTGCGGCGCGCCGACTTCAAGGCTTTCGCGAGCACGGCTGGCCTCAAGGCAGCCGATGCGGATACCAGCATTGACGATCTCGTTGCAGCCCTCTCACGCGCTCTCAACCACCTCGAATTGCCGCCGCCTCTATCAGACGGCTCTCAAGGCGCGAAGATGGCGGAGCAAATGCGCGCAATTGTCCACGGACGCATCGAAGGGTTTGCATAGATGATCCGATACGCCGGTTTCCGCTCTCAGACCCAAACACCTTATTGGCTGAACCGCCTAGCTATATAGCGTTCGAGCTTGAGCTTGCGCCTTTCCCAATCCGGCCTCACATCCGCGTGCAATATTTTTGACCCGCTTATGGAGTGTGCGACGGTCAGCGTTCGCCCGGGCGGAGCTGGTCACGTTGCGCAGCCCGGGCGGGCGCGGATCGCGCTTGGCAGCTGAAGGGTGATCAGGCGCGGTTCTTGAAGCGCCGGGACTCGTGTGGACAGGTGACCAGTCATTGATGCTGCCGACTTGAAAGTTTTTCTGTCGTGAAAGACAATTTTTTATGCAATCACAATCTTGATCATGTCCGCATAGTCTTTGTCTTTCTGCGCGAAGGATCGTCACCCATATGGGCTAAGACCCTGCTTCGCTGAAGGCCACGCAGGGACCTGGCCCACTCTACAACGACGCGATGGAAGCCTTCTTGATGGCGCAGGTCCGGGCCATTGTGCAGGATCCGGGCTCCCACCAAAAACAACTCACACTGGGTAGAATGACTCGGAAACGCCGCAAACCAAGCCTGCAAAATCTCAGAAAACAGCAGGAATGCTGGAGGTTCGGTGAAAAACGAACGCAAGCCTCTTCTCTGCAGTCAAACCGCGAAGCCGATGGCGCGTCTTTGCGCGCGGCCCTCGATTTGCGCGTGTCCGCGGGCACGCAAAGCTGACAAATTACCGGTCGATCCGGACCAGCCGCGGCAGGCGCTGGCATACTGCGCCAAGCGCAATTGGCAGCTACTGGTCGAATTTAATTTGTTGAACCGGGTGCGAGCGACACCGATGACCGCCCCCTTGTATTGCAGCATGTTCTCGACATGGCGACGGTCGTCGGTGCGCCGTTCGACGTTATTGTCGTGCATTCCTTTCCCGCTTCGCTCCCAATCACTTCGCGCTCGAATCCAGTGACGCGTATCGGCGAAACCGCCGACGCGAGCGCTGCCGGGAAGCTGCGCTTTCCACCATTGCTCGATCAGTCCCACGGAGATCGTTTCCAAGTTTCATGAACGGCATCCACCAGCGCTGCGGCTAGATCTTGGACATCGGTCTCGCTCATCGGAGTCGAGAGCGCGCCAGAGCAATTCATTAGAAATTGCAAGGTGCACCTTTGCGAGCGCCGCCTTCTGCAACGCGCTCGGGAACGAGGTCCGGTAGTTTCGGATCACTTCAGTTTTCAGGTGGAGCCGAAAGAGGGAGCTCGCGCCGGTAACCTGCGCGGGGAGTTCGCGCCTTCTGAGTTGCTCGATGATTTCACTGCGAAGCGTTTCGCCCATCTGGTTTAGACGGGCCACGGCATCCTTTGTGTATGATTGCAGTGCCGCCAGCCCAGCTGTCATGCTGAGCGGGTTTGCGCTGAACGTGCCGCCGTGGGACACGGCTGGCTTGCCCCTGGTGTGATCGAAGACCGCCATGTACGACGCAGGCCCCGCTACGGCTCCAACGGGCAAACCTCCGCCGATCATCTTGCCCAAAGCGACCAGATCCGGCTCAAAGCCGAAGATGTCATGGGCGCCACGGAAACCGACGCGGTAAGAAACGACCTCGTCAACCACAAGCAGGATGCCGAAGCGGTTACAGCAATCCTGGATGACCTCCCGCAAATCCGCCTCTATCGGAACCATGCCCACGCGGTAAGCAACTGGATCGAGAAGGATCGCGGCGAGGGCGCTCATGGTGTGCACGGATGAGCTCTCCGCACGACTTGGGCTCGTTGTAAGGGAGGACAAGGACGTCCGCGGCGGTGGAGGCGGGAGTTCCACTGGCATAGAGCACACTGTTAGGCGACGAATCGCCCCAGTTGTTTGGTGCAGAATCAAGGCTCCCTTCCACATAGTCATAGGCGCCGTGATATGCGCTGCCCTCGAACTTGGCAATCATCGGGCGCCTGTAATAGCGCGAGCGGCCTTGATAGCGAACATAACAGCCTCGGTGCCGGAGCTCGTAAAGCGGACCTGCTCAAGCTTCGGCGAACGCGTCGTGATTGCTTCCGCAAGCTTGGTCTCGCTTGTGGTCGGAAGCCCGAATGCGGTGCCGTTGTCCAGGACGGTGCCGTTGTCCAGGACCTTGTGCAGCGCCTCGATCACCGGCGGAAAGGTATGGCCGTGAACGAGCGAGAAGGAGTTGTTTGCGCAGTCGAAGACTTTGCTGCCGTCCGCGTCAGTGATCCAACTGCCCGTTACTGCCACAGCATAGGGCAGGTGGGGAGCGAAGAACTGCGCAGCACGCATGCTGCCGCCGGGCGTGATCTTTAGCGCTCGTTGAAACTCCTCACAAGATTTTGGCCCAACGACCTCTCCCCGATTGTGGCCTAGTCCTGAAATGCGCTGCATGTCCGAACTCATTGACTACCTTTGTCGAGATGGCGAGGCTCTACGAAACTTTGATGCCATTTTTGGCGCTGGACAGCGAGTTCTGATGGAGCGCTTACACCATCAACACGGATCGAGAATGCTGCCTACTTTCGTGGCGGAATCGCAGCTCGCCAGCACTCTCGGTGCCGCAACGATCACGCGAAACTTCGGCGTCGGGACGCCCTCGCGCATCAAGCCGGCTTTCCCGACGCCGTTGTCAGCTTGGTCTATGCGTCCGAAGATGCTGGCGTTGGACGCGAACTCTGCTCCAATCCCAAGGTCCGAAAGATCAGCTTTACAGGCTCGACCGAGGTTGGCCGACTGCTCATGCGCCAGTGCTCGGACCAGATCAAGAAGGTCAGCCTCGAGCTCGGCGGCAATGCGCCCTTCGTCGTCTTCGACGACGCCAATATCGACGCTGCGGTTGACGGTGCGATCCAGGCGAAGTTCCGCAACGCCGGCCAGACTTGCGTGTCAGCGAACCGCCTTTACGTCCAATCGAGCGTTCACGATGAGTTCGTCGAGAGATTCGCGGAGAAGGGTGCGGCACTTATCGGTTGGCGACGGCTTCGCTCCCGGAGTGGACATCGGACCGCTCATCGACATC
Source organism: Mesorhizobium tamadayense (assembly GCF_003863365.1). Lineage (GTDB taxonomy): Bacteria > Pseudomonadota > Alphaproteobacteria > Rhizobiales > Rhizobiaceae > Mesorhizobium > Mesorhizobium tamadayense. The sequence goes on from NZ_RQXT01000064.1 coordinate 19,521, forward strand.
CATGCCCTACGCAAGATCGAGTCCCACATCGCAGATGCCGTTGCCAAAGGCGGCACAATTCGATGCGGGGCCGAACGTATCGGCAAGGATGGCACCTTCTTCGAACCAACAGTCCTCACCGAAATTTCCAGCATCATGGCGGTTGCGCAAGAGGAGACTTTCGGGCCGCTGGCGCCGATCATTCGCTTCGACGATGCGGATCAGGTTGTGCGTGAGGCCAACGACACGATCTACGGCCTCGCCGCCTATTTCTATGCCTCGAACCTGAAGCGTGTCTGGCGCGTGGCCGAAGCTTTGGAATATGGCATGGTCGGCATCAACACGGGACGCATGTCATCGGAAGCGGCGCCCTTCGGCGGGATAAAACAGTCCGGCATCGGGCGGGAGGGCTCCCGCCACGGGCTCGAGGACTACCTCGTACTAAAATACCTCTGCATGGGCGGCATCTGAAGCATCCGCTTGCACTCTCGCAAGATCCGGTAATTGAGCGGGCGTGCTGAGTACTAGGCTACGGGGGAGCTTGCGGGCGGTTCTGAAGCCCGAGCAGAAGGCAATTCTAAAGTACTAGGCTCTGCACTGTCGACGAAAAGGGCGCATACGGGGCGCAATACAAGCTTGCAAGCGATCCGGCGTTGCTCAGCGAGAAGGCCCGAGAGGCCCAAGCAGAGGGCAGCTGCGATATCGGGTCGCCAAGACAAAATGCGCCCCCCGCGACAGGCGGGCCCCGAGCAAAACGATGGGGTATTAGCCTTTCTTCGTCGTCGTTTGACCAGCAAAGCGGCCTTCATATCCGCGAACTGGAGTCCCAAGAGTTTGCTCAAAAATGAGCTGGCAGATTTTCATTCCGGCTCTGAGCTTAACCGGGACCTTATTGTGGTTGACCATTTCAAGTCGGATATTACCAGCAAATCCCGCATGGATGGTTGGCGCTGTGAGATGAATGCCAATCCCCAGGCGGGCGAGGGAGCTTTTCCCTTCTACCCTTGCCGCAATCCTTGACTGAAATTTCAGTTCCACATATTCGCGTGTCCAAGCTAAGATCATATGATGGGGCGGAAAATCGAACCCCTGCTCGCCATCGATATCCAGCGGCGTCGTGATTTCTGCCATTACCTCTTCGTGATTGTAACCCTTCTGCGAAGGGTCGATGCAGAGGCTGATGCCTGCCTTTTGGTCTTTGAATAGGGTCAGCCGCCGGTCAAGTGTTAGATCGAGACTGGTTGAGCTATAGAAGGAAATGTCGGGGGGCGGGTCGATAATGATCGCCTCATTTTGCAAGGCGATTTGAATTTCCCTATCCGTGAGTATCATCCCGCCCCTCCATGTCTATTCTACCAAAGCTTGCGGCACCCATACTCTCCATGAGCCGTTAATTGTCTCTCGTGGAAGCTCAACAAGCAGGTCCGAATCGCGGCTATTAATAGGATAGCCAATCTCTAATTTATCATCCGTAAGGGAACGCTGATTCACAACCAAATGTTCGGCGCCCGACGTTGTGTCCACAGAAACCACAACCTCGCTGGGGTGTGTCGCTGGCCCTATCTGCCTAACCCGAACTTTCATAAATTGACCTCCTCATTAGGTTGCATTGAATTTTTGAACCCAAAGTGAGCTAGCGCGGCTGATTTGCCCATCCATCCCACCTGTTTTCAACACCTTTCCTTGCTCCAGGCTCGCGACGGAACAAAGCGAGAACAAATTGCCAGGTGTTGACCGACTCGTCGAATCACGTTTTGCTCTAGTCTCAAGGAACGCTGGTTAACAGACCATTTCCACGCAGGGATGACATCAAGCTGGATCACCGATAGGCAGACTGATGGAGAGGCAGCTCCTGTGATCGCTCTCGCCCGGTGCCCTAAGTCTCTCGGGCATATCTTGAGCGGTCATCCGCCCAATCCTCTCAGACGGACATTGCTGTTTCATGTTCTTAAGGCCGTACACCGGATCGGCATGCCCGGCAGGAGACTGAGCTCGCTGCCGGGCCGGGTACGCCTTGGGAGGTGGCGTAAGTCTGCGACTTCGTGGAGGTGGGAACCACTCAGTCAGCACGTTGCTGAATAGCGTGCATTTACTGTGCCAAGGCAAAACGCATTTAAAACAACCCGATAGTCAGGTCATCAACGTTGCGTACCGACATGTCGGCTATCGGACAATACCGAACGTGCATCTCGGCATGACCCATGCCTGAACCAGAGCGCACCCGCAAGGCCGCTCCCTGCCGTGTCGACCGGGCGAAGTGGTAGTGACCTTTTTTCGCTCCGCCGGCTGACGCACATGGCGGACTGTCACTTTCAAGTGAGGAAATCTCTGTACCCTCCATTCATGAGCGCGCGGCCACGAGAGACGGCGCGGCGAATGCGGTCGCGCAGATGATCGCGAGGATCCCTCCAGTCGGCATGGGCGCGCCGTTGAGCAACCAGAGCTTCGGCGAGCTCGCGATGTGATGCCCCGGCAAGTGAGCCGTCGAGCGCACGAGGAACGAAGGTCAAACGGGGACCGCGTCTTTCCGGCGGAAACAAGCGAGCAGGCAGTTGCTGACCCAGACTTAGAACATTGAGGCACTCGAGCGTCCTCAGGCGGTGCTTCGAAAGCATCGCGGGCCAGATCGCCTCGGTATGGAGGAAAACAGGGTGCAGGATATCCGCGCCAGAGACGGCGAGCTGGAGCGTATGCTCTGTATCGCGAAGAAGAACATGCTGGCGCTTGTCGGGCGCCAGCAGGACCGTCGCACGACATGGCAATGCCGAGAACGGCGCTGCCGCCGACGAGGTTGACAGCTTTTCTGAAATGACTGGCAGCACATCGAAGCACCAGGGCGGAGACCAGAATACGAGCGAATTGCGCCCAATAAGACTCGGCGAAACAGGACACCCCAGCGCGAGGGTCGCCGGCCGACGCGACCACCTCCAGAAAGGGGCGGTAGGACAAAGCATTAGCCTGCTGGCTTGCAGCGGTCACTTCACGCCGGAATGCTGGATTGCGGCGCAAGAACTCCCAAGCCCACTCGCGCGGCGTCAGACCTGAGGTGTAATCGTATGATCTTTCATCGCGCCAATCAGCCTCATCCGCGCCAGTCACGAGAAGTGCAGGCATGACGGCGCTCCCCTGCCCGCGCCCACGGAGGGCGAAATATCATGCCACATGGCAAGGCAACGGCGGCGAAGGCACCAGAGGTCGTTGGCGGCATTTCGTCGAAGCGTGTCCCATTGGCACTGTCGAGGGCATAAAGCGTCGCAAATAGCGACGAGGCCGTCGAACCCGCGCAGCGACAGCCAGCAAGGGCGGAGCACGCCAAGGGAATCGATTTGACAGCGGTGAGCGGCTCCTGCGCCGGTCAAGACGTGGCCTAAAGGCGCAGTAGCGCAGCGGTGGATTGCACGCTCCTTGTGGGAAAGTTGTCGTAGCGCCGGCGCTATAAGCTCAGTCATTGGCAGGTCTTCTCAGGGGAAATTTCCGCCATTGGAGGCCAAGTTTCACGCCATGGCAGCCTGTATAGTTGTACAGGTTAAGCCGACTGTTCAGGCGAACGCAAAAACGAACCGGCGAGGCGCGCAATCGCTCCTTTGGGTGGTGCCCACGGCGGCTGTTTGCGAGCGGCATGGAGATGGAGCGCGGCCAGGCTCCGCCTGTCCCTGCGGCAGCCGATTGCCCCAGGCAGACTTGCCACCGCACTGTCCATTGTTTGCGGGCAGCCAATGCGCGGCGTCAGCAAAACATCGCCGACCATTGGCCGTCTCGCATAGATAGTACGCCGAGCCGGAGCTCCCCTGTCTCCTGACCCTATCGTACCTTGATATTGAACGGCGGGTCGCAAGCAGCTGAATGCCCTAGCGGCCACTGCCATGTGTTCGCCCGAATGCAGCTTGCTCGCGTGATCGACAGACTTCAGGAATACGATCGAGGGGACGAGCAGCGAAGGTTGCTGGCAGGCCTTGATAACATCAGGCCCGCGAAGCAGTGCCCCATCCCTTCTCCTCGGATCTCTGCTTCTTTCCAGCTGGCGGCTAAAACCACAGGCGCAGCCAGCTTGGTCGCTCACCGGGTCAATCGCCTCATGGTGTCTGCCATTGAATCTGTGGCGTGAAGCATTCCCTCGCGAAGATGTTGGGGGCAACCTGCGGCCGAAGGACGCGGCGCCGCGTCGGCATTATTACCGACCAGCAGGCCCCCTGCTCACGCCAGTCGTATCGAGAATCGAAGGTAAGGTGTGGTACTTCGCTCATTGTAGGCACCCGAGGATATCTCTACAGGCCGTATGGGCGTTTGTCCCCGCCAGCTGAAAGTATGCGCGACGTGGTGTTCGGTTCGCCAATATAATATTCCAGACGATACCATCGCGTTTGCAGATGGCCGCGTCCCATAGACAACTGCCGCTGCTACGCGGGCAAGCCGACCTGGGTTGTCCAGGGTTCCCAATCTGCGATACGTGCGGTGAAATCTCCGAGAGAGTTTTGAAACGTGCAGCCCGTTGCCGTCCCAGAACCGAGGCGACTGGGGACTGCATTCGGCTACCCGGCGGTTGATTACGGCTGCACTCATTGTCGGATCTTCGACGAAGTCGGACATGAGACACAGCGCTATCAGAGTGGTCGCACTGTTTCGCAATGATTTTCTCATTTGGCACGACACATGCGAGGGCTCTCCCGTATGAGCGCTCCGTCAATCTCGATTGATGCGAGCAGGATTCAATCAAGGCGAAGTGCGTCGTTTCTGAAGATCAAGGAGAGAAGAGCATGGCGAGAGCGCGAATTGGGGTGGCGCGGGCAGTGACAGCGGCTGTCGTCCTCATCGTTGCGGGACAGGCCGGCGCGGCAGATGTTCATCAAGCCGCGAGCGTTCCGCAGGCAGGAGCCCCGGTCGCGGAAGCGCCAAGCCCCTGGCAGATCCGCCTGCGGGCGTTGGGGGTGATCACCGAGGATTCGGGCTACGTCAACGCGGTGCCCGGCTCCGGTCTTTCGTATTCGGACACAGTGACGCCGGAACTCGATATTTCGTATTTCTTCACGGACAACGTCGCCGCCGAACTCATACTCGGCACCACCTATGCCAACATCGATGGCCAAGGTACGATCGGCGGGCTGGGCAAGGTCGGCAAGGTTTGGCTGCTGCCGCCGACGCTCACATTGCAGTACCATTTTACCGAATTCGGCGCCTTCAAACCCTATCTCGGCGCCGGCGTGAACTATACGATCTTCTATCATCAGCAAGCCGGCAGCGCCGATGATCTCAAGGTCAAGAACACATTTGGCACCGCGCTGCAGGTCGGTTTCGACTACATGGTGAACCAGCACTGGGGCGTCAACTTCGACGTGAAGAAGCTTTTCCTCAAGCCCGACTTCGACGTCACTGTCGCCGGCGCCAAGCTCACAGGCAAGGCCAAGCTCGATCCCTGGTTGATAGGCGCAGGTCTCACCTACCGCTTCTGAGGACGAAGCACACTGAGGGGGCACTTTTCGAAGTGCGCGCGCGGATCATCCGTGCGGAAAAGTGGACCCGCGAAGGTTCTTAAAGGAGTTGTCGGCATGCGCGTAGAAAACGATCATTGCGACGTGATTGGCGTGCCGATCGCTCCCACGCAACTTGATGGTCTTTCTTCTGCGATTCTGCAGCAAGGGGGGATGGCGCGAGTGTCGCTGCCAGGCGATGTGGTGACCTGGGCGGCAGGCCATCACGAGACGCTCAGGCGGATGTTTTCCGACCAGCGTTTCAACAGGGACTGGCGACAGTGGCGGGCGCTGCAGGACAGCGAGATTCCCGAGGATCATCCGCTGATCGGGATGTGCAAAGTGGACAACATGGTTACGGCGCATGGCGCCGATCACCGGCGCTTGCGCGGCCTGCTGTCCAGGAGCTTCGCGCCCAGTCGTATCGCCTTGTTGGCGCCACGGATCGAACAATGCGTCGATCGACTCCTGGACGAGATGGCGCAGCGCGGCGGCAGTGCCGATCTGATGTGCGCGTTCGCCGTTCCGCTGCCCACCAACGTGATCGCCGAACTGTTCGGTTTGCCGGACGAACAGCGCGAGGAGATCGTCGCGCTCACCTACAGCCTGGCCAACACCTCCGCCACAGCCGCAGAGGTGCGACAGACGCGGCAGCGCATCCCGGAGTTCTTCCGTCGCCTGATCGCGCTCAAGCGGGGCCAGCTCGGCGACGATCTGGCTTCGGCCCTGATCGTCGCGCGCGACAATGGCGAGCTCGTTTCCGACACCGAGCTCATCGACATGCTTTTCATGGTGCTCTCTGCGGGCTTCGTGACCACCACCGGCGTCATCGGCAATGGCGTGCTGGCATTGCTGACGCATCCGCAGCAATTGCACCTGGTGCGCAGCGGCCAAGTTCCGTGGCCACAGGCGATCGAGGAGATCCTGCGCTGGGGCAGCTCAGTGGCCAATCTGCCGTTCCGCTATGCCACCGAGGACGTGGAGATCGACGGATGCATGGTCCGCCGCGGCGACGCCGTCCTGATGGCGTTCCACGCGGCGAACCGGGACGAAAAGGCCTTCGGTCCCGGCGCCGATAGGTTCGATGTCACCCGGCGGCACAACCCGCACCTGTCGTTCGGTGAGGGGCCGCATGCCTGCCTGGGCGCTGCGCTGGCGCGCCTGGAGTTGCATTGCGCCTTCCCCGCACTGTTCGGGCGGCTGGAGGATCTGGCGCTGACCATCGCCGCGGAGGACGTCGTCTACATGCCGTCTTACGTCATTCGTTGCCCGCAGCGCCTGCCGGTCATCTTCCGCCCGTCCATCGCTTAGAGAGTGTGGCATTCACCCCCGATTCGGTGATTCTCGGTTCGCCGGGGTGGCTGGTCTCGCGCGAGGGGGCGAGCATGACCGGTTACGTACGATCGTGGCGCCGGCCTTCAGCGACCGGAGCGTGAAACTGCTCGCGAAGCAGGTCGAGGCGATCGCTGCGCAGTTGTTCGAGACGCTGGCGGCCCAGCCCCAGCCCGCCGACCTGCGGCGCCACCTCTCCTTTCCGCTTCCGGCATGGTCATCAGCGCGCTGGTGGGCGAATGCGCAAGCACGCTGAGCGAAGCCGAGCGGGAACAACCACTGGGATTCCCGGCGGACCATGACGACCTGGCCCGACTTTCTTTACACCTTTGAGCCCGGCGACCTCGATCTGATCCGGCGTCGCCGATGGGGACAAGGACCTCTCCGAGCCTGCACTGATGAGGGGCCGCATCGTATGCGGCTTTGGGCGAAAGAGATCGATCAGCGCAAGGGCATTATTCGCATAATCACATAAACATCTCGTTATATGGTATTGACGAGGAGCGAAGCGGCTGTGATTGTGCGCATGTCATGGTTCTCCGCGCGGCTCTGCCGTGCTAAGAGGGAAGCCGGTGCGATGCCGGCGCTGCCCCCGCAACTGTTAGCGGCGAGCCAAGCCCATTGATGTCACTGAGGCGTAACAGCCTTGGGAAGACGGGCAGAGGCTGTGACCCGCGAGCCAGGAGACCTGCCACGGCGAACAGCGTCCACGGGCGGGGTGTCTCGGCGGCTGCAGCAGCTCGGCCTTCATGCCGGCCTGCTGGCGCCCTCCTTTTCCCCACGCCCCAACCATCGGGGTATGGCATGACTATCTCTCAACAAATTCCTGTGGCAATGCTCGGCATGCCGCGTATCGGCCGCCGGCGAGAACTGAAATTCGCGCTTGAAAGCTACTGGTCCGGAAAATCTCCCGCTGCCGACCTGCTCGCGACGGCGAAGGCGCTGCGCGCCGCTAGCTGGAGGGAGCAGCACGATCGCGGCGTGTCGAAAATCCCGTCCAACGATTTCTCGCTTTATGACCATGTGCTCGACACCGTCGCCATGGTCGGCGCCGTGCCGGTACGATACGCCTGGACTGACGGCGAGGTCCCACTCGATACCTATTTCGCCATGGCGCGCGGCAACCAAGGTCAGGCCGCTGATTGTGGACATGCCGGTGACGAGCATGCGGCCAACGGGCATGGCCTTGCTGCGGTGGAAATGACCAAATGGTTCGACACCAACTATCACTACATTGTGCCGGAACTCACGGACGATCAGAGCTTTGCCCTCTCGTCGGCGAAACCGGTCGATCATTTCCTCGAGGCCAAGGCGCTCGGCATTCACACTCGCCCGGTCCTGCTTGGACCGGTCACCTTTCTCAAGTTGGCGAAGTCATCTGAGAAAGGTTTCAACCCTATCGCGCTCCTGCCACGGCTGCTGCCCGTCTACGAGGAGCTCCTGCGGAGGCTGAGGCTCGCGGGAGCTGATTGGGTGCAGATCGATGAGCCAGCGCTCGTGCTCGATCTGGTTCCCAACGAACGAGATGCGCTCCAATTCGCCTACTGCCGGCTGTCGAAAGCAGCACCCGAGTTGAAGATCATGCTGGCTCTCTATTTCGGATCGCTGGGAGACAATCTCGAGACCGCAATTTCTCTGCCCGTGGCGGGACTACACGTCGATCTCGTGCGCGCTCGAGAGCAGTTGGAGACCGTCGGCCGGCTCGCGCAGAAGGAACTTGTGCTCTCGCTCGGACTGATCGACGGCCGCAACGTCTGGCGCGCGAACCTGCCTGCCATACTTGACCGCGTCAAGCCGATCATCGCCGGGTGGCCGCTGGACCGCGTGGAGATCGCCCCGTCCTGCTCGATGCTGCATGTGCCAATCAACCTGGACATGGAGACGGCACTCTATGCGGATGTGCGGTCGTGGCTCGCCTTCGCGGCGCAAAAGACCGACGAGCTGGTCGTGCTCGCCCGTGCCCTGGCCGAAGGCCGGGACGCGGTCGCCGCCGAACTGGAGGCGTCGGCTGAGGCTGCCGCCGTTCGCGCGACATCCGCGAAGGTGCATGATCCGCTCGTCCAAGGCCGGGTCGCCAGCATCAAGGTCGGCATGACGCGCCGGAAGAGCGCATTCGCCGTGCGCTCCAAGCTTCAGGCGGACACGTTTGGCTTGCCTTCCTTGCCCACTACGACGATCGGCTCCTTCCCGCAAACAGCCGAGGTTCGCAAGGCGCGGGCAGCTCATGGCAAAGGCGAGCTGAGTTACGTCGACTATGAGGCGTTCCTGAAGAAAGAGATAGAAGCCGCCGTTCGCTGGCAAGAAGAGATCGGACTCGACGTGCTGGTCCACGGCGAATTCGAGCGCAACGATATGGTGCAGTAATTCGCCGAGCAGCTCTGCGGCTTCGCCTTCACGCAACACGGGTGGGTGCAGAGCTATGGCTCGCGCTTTGTGCGACCCCCGATCATCATTGGAGATGTGTCGCGACAAAATCCGATGACACTACACTGGTGGCAATATGCCCAGTCGCTGACGCCGAAGCCGGTGAAGGGCATGCTTACCGGCCCGGTGACGATCCTCAACTGGTCATTCGTCCGAGACGACCTTCCGCGCTCAGCCGTCTGTCGCCAGGTCGCGCTCGCAATTCGCGATGAAGTGAGCGACCTCGAAAAGGCCGGCGCCGAGATGATCCAGATCGACGAAGCCGCACTGCGCGAGGGCTTGCCGCTGCGCGAGGCCGACTGGCAGGCCTATCTCGACTGGGCCGTCGAATGCTTCCGGCTGGCTTCAACGGCCGTCGGCGATGCGACCCAGATCCACACCCATATGTGCTACTCCGAGTTCGGCGATATCGTGGACGCGATTGCCGCAATGGATGCCGATGTGATCTCCATTGAAACCTCGCGCTCGCAGATGGAACTGCTCGATACGTTTCGAACCTTCAAGTATCCGAACGAGATCGGTCCTGGTGTCTATGACATTCACTCGCCGCGGGTCCCGGAAGTGGGCGAGATTTCCAACCTCATCATGCTTGCGCGCGATCGATTGTTGGATAGCCAACTGTGGGTGAATCCCGACTGCGGTCTCAAGACGCGCAGATGGGAGGAGGTCCGCCCTGCCCTGATGAACATGGTGGCTGCGGCACGCGCAATTCGGGAACAAGCGCAGACGGCGTAGGGCTCGGTGCCACTCGCCGGCGGTGAGCGGCAACGCCGCACACCGGGCAATCTTGAGGAGTCTATCCGGCGCCCCAAGGCAATCGAGCTGGCGGTGGCGAAACGCCTCGGCACCTTGGCCTGGCTGAGGCCCTTGTGATGGCGGAAAGCCATCGCGGAAAGTTCGGGGTTGGCTTGCTCCTGGCGGATGCCGGCAGGGATGTTCGGACCGCGCCCAATAGCGATGCGCAGATGGCCGAATTCTGAGCGGCGTCCTAAATCTCAATCGCTGCGCAGAATGCGTGCTTCGAGCGCGGCTGCGACGAAAGCTCGTCGAGCAGCTGGCGGATGGGTCTTACCGCGCAACACCTGCAGACAGGTGTCCATCGCTATTCTGCGTTTATGGGTCTCATGATGCAGATCTCGCAGCAAGATAGCGGCCGCGTCGTTGACGTCGAACACGATACGCTCCGAGCTGCGGCGGCTGACCTGAACAACGACTGGCCTCTCAAATCTGATCAACCCGGTCATCCCCTCCTCCACAGCCACTATGCGGCAAACAGCCCGGGTCGCATTTGTTTACTCAGCCGAACGCGACGGCTGCACCTGCGCCACTGAGCCTGGCCATTGGCGACCAAGCGATCGCCATGAGCTGCGTCTGGCCATGGTCAGGGAACGTGCGATCTGCGATCCTGCAGTCGGAGGTGAGGAACTGCTTCTCATTCGAGTGGTCTAGCTGTGAAACCTGGACATAGTGCACTGTTTGACTCGCCTCGCCAGTCTCAAACATGTCGTCGAAGTCTACACCTGCACTTTTCCACTGCCCGATCTGCAGGCGGCGATCCACTGCATCGCCGAGGTTGGATCTTCCAATATGGCGACCCGCTTCGCAAAGCCAAAAAAGGCATTGCGCGCCGCGCTTACCGGCTTGCGCCCATCGTACGCATCGTAGCATGCCCTCAGGGCGGCCTCGTGGTTCATGTCTCTGCGATCTTCCGGCCATTCATTGAGAAAATCGATCGCATCCGCAAGGCCGGCAATCTCTTGGATGATGTGCGTTGCGCGCTTCACGAAAAGATCCCATGAGGCGACGGGCGGCGGAACTCAGGTAAGGTTTCGGGGTCCGACATCCTAACCCTGGAGACGTCTCATGAATCTCTCATCCGTTGCTCTGCCGCCCATCGACGAGAGACCACAGCTCCCGGGATTGTCCAACTGAGTCATCTGCGTGGTATCGGCCTGACGATCGCAAGCGTAATGATGAACGAAGTGTTCTTCCGCGATTTCCAGAACCGGCGTGAGGTCGCCGGTTATCTCGGTCTTGCATCCAGCCCTTGGAGCAGCGGCGCGGTCAGCCGCGATCAAGGCTTCCTGAGATCGGGCAATCCGCGAGCGCGACGAACCGCCATTGAACTTGCCTGGCTGTGGCTGCGCCATCAGCCCGATAGCGGTCTCGCGCGCTGGTTTCATGAGCGCGTCGGCGCCGGATGTTGCCCTCTGCGTTTGGAGTCTCTGCAGTAGATGATCTTGGTCTTCGTCGGGTGCAGTTCCAGTTGGCATTCCGCCAACCTCGCCTGAAGCGCAGCCTTGACGGCTTCTGCCTCCTGCTCGGTCCGGCAGTGCACCAGCCCGTCATACGCATACCGACACCATGGGAGGTCGGGATGTGTCCGTTTCATCCACAGATCAAACGCATAGTACAGAAAAAGATTTGAAAGAATCGGCGAAACTACGCCCCCTTGCGGAGTTCCGCAGTTCCGTTCAATCCTCTGTCCATCCTTCTCCATGGGCGCTGTCAGCCATCTCTCGATGTATAGTAATGCCCATTTGCTCTTTACGTGCCTGCGAACTGCCGTGAGCAAAAGCTCGTGCGAGATGTTGTCAAACAGACCCTTGATGTCAAACTCCAGAACCCAGTCATATTTCCAGCACCGCTGACGCGTGATCCCCACGGCATCCAAAGCCGATTTGCCCGGTCTATAGCCACAAGAATCTGACAGGAAAATCTGATCGAGCTCCGGTTCGATGAGCTGCTTGACCACCATCTGCGCGATCCTGTCGCTTGTCAAACGGCTTCCAAAACTGACTCCCGATCGGCGTCCAATTTTGACCCCCTGTAATGCGCGGCGGTCAGCGTTCGCCCGGGCGGAGCTGGTCAGGGTTGCGCAGCCCGGGCGAGCGCGGATAGCGCTTGGCAGCTTGATGGGGTGATCAGGCGCGGTTCTTGAAGCGCCAGGACTCGTTTCCGGTCTCGATGATCTCGCAATGATGGGTGAGACGGTCGAGGAGCGCTGTCGTCATCTTGGCATCGCCGAAGACGGCGGGCCATTCTCCGAACGCCAGGTTGGTGGTGACGATGATCGAGGTCCGTTCATAGAGCCTGCTGATCAGGTGGAAGAGCAATTGCCCGCCGGCTTGCGCGAACGGGAGATAGCCGAGTTCATCGAGCACGACGAAGTCGAGCCGGGTGAGGTAATCGGCGATACGGCCCTGCTTGCCGGCGCGGTGCTCGGTCTCGAGCCGGTTGACGAGATCGACGACGTTGAAGAAGCGTCCACGTGAGCCGTTGCGGATCAGGGCGCGGGCAATGGCGATTGCCAGATGCGACTTGCCGGTTCCGGTCGAAACAGCTTCATACTGCCGGCTATCAGGGCTGCCGTGGTTCGATTGTCCGCTATGTCTTTCATCCGCGCTGCGGTGAAGCTGTCGCAGTGACCGGTCGACAACGCTATCGCGGTGAAGTGTCGTTCATCATCCGGCAGCCAGACGGCACACTGGCGGTGGTGCCGGCCTGGATGATGGAGGACAGTGCGGCGGCGATGGCTGTCAGTGATACACCGCGTCTGCCGCTTTCATGCCTGCGCGATCTCCGTTCCGAACTCGATGCCTGCCTATGCTTGCTGCGCAACGACTCATGTCATGAAGGAGACGAGCATGCAGCGCAGGCAGCCCAGTTACCGCCAACCGGATCTGTTCGTCACCGAGCCGCCGCGAATGCCGCTGCCGCCCGAGCGGCAGAAGCGGCTTCTGCCGCTGATCGGCGCGCTCCTGAAGGAGTCCGCATCGACCCCGCCGGCGAGGGAGACGGACGATGAAGATCACGGTTGAGCATCTTGCGCGTGGGGCGTTCGTGTACGTCCGGCAATCCACCGCCGACCAGCTTGTAAAGAATCCCGAAAGCCGCCGGCGACAATATGGGTTGGCCGAACGTGCCCGCGCCCTTGGCTGGACGGACGTGACGGTCATCGACGAGGATCTCGGCCGTTCGGGATCGGGGATCAGCCGGCCGGGCTTCGAACGGCTGCTGGCGGCGATCTGCGAAGGTAGGGTCGGTGCCGTTCTTGCCATCGAAGCCTCACGCTTGGCGCGCAATGGGCGTGACTGGCACACGCTGATCGAGTTCTGTGGTCTCGTCGGCACGCTGATCATCGATGAGGACGGCATCTATGAGCCGCGACATCCCAATGACCGGCTGCTGCTCGGCATGAAGGGGACGATGAGCGAGCTCGAGCTGTCGATCTTGCGCGCCCGGTCGATTGAAGCCTTGAAGCAGAAGGCGCGCCGGGGGGAACTCTTCCTGACAGTGGCGGTCGGCTATGTGAGGGCGGGCCGCGACCGGATCGAAAAGGACGCCAATTTGCGCGTGCGCGAGGCGATCGCCTTGGTGTTCTCCCGCTTCGCTGAGATGCAGAGCATCCGCCAGGTCCACCTCTCGTTGCGCAGCGACGGCATCGTGCTGCCTTGCGTCAGCTACTCGCGAGAGGGCGGCCGCGCTATCGTGTGGAAGCTGCCGGTCTACAACACGGTGCATCACATCCTGACTAATCCGATCTATGCGGGCGCCTACGTCTTCGGGCGGACCGGCAGTCGCGTGACGATCGAAAATGGCTGCAAGCGTATCGTGCGCGGCTTTCGCAAAGACCAATCCGAATGGGAGGTCTTGCTCGTCAACCATCACGAGGGTTACGTCAGTTGGGCGGAATACGGAAGGAATCAGCGCCTGATCGCGGACAACGCCAACGGTAAGGGCATGATGATGGCTCGCGGCGCGTTGCGGCGAGGCGAACTTCTACTCGGCGGTCTGCTGCGTTGCGGTCATTGCGGGCGCAAACTCCATGTCGCCTATAGCGGCAGGAACGGCAACACTGGGCGCTATCACTGCCGCGGCGCGCAGTTGAACCACGGCACTGACCCGTGCATCTCGTTCGGCTCGCTGCGGGCCGATCTTGCCGTTGGCGCGGAAGTCGTTCGGCTGCTCCAGCCGCTTGGCGTTGAGGCCGCACTCCAGGCGATTGAGGCCTGCCGGATGGAGGCCGGTGAAAGGCGGCGGCAGATCGAGTTGGCGCTTGAGCAAGCGCGTTATGAGGCCGCGCTGGCGCGGCGCCAATACGATGCGGTCGATCCCGATAATCGTCTGGTGGCCAGCGAACTCGAACGACGGTGGAATGCGGCGCTGGTGATCGTTCAAGAACGCGAGGCGGAATTGCAGGCTTTGGGGCGACACCAGTTGGAGGCGCCGTCTGAAGATGAACGCCAGGGACTGTTGCGCATGGGTGCTGATCTTGAGGCGGCTTGGCACCATCCTGCGGCCACGGCAGCCAGCCGCAAGCGCATCCTTCGTGCCGTACTGCGCGAGATCGTCGTGCGTATCGAAAACGAACAGCTTCAATTGATGATACACTGGCAGGGCGGCGACCACACGGTGCTTGCCGTGAAGAAGAATAGAACGGGCCAACACCGCTGGATTGTCGAGCCCGAGACCGAGACGCTGATCCGTCATCTCGCCCGGCTGATGCCCGACAAGGCTATTGCGTCACTGTTGAACCGCCTGGGCAAGAAGACAGGGCGTCTCAACGGATGGACGCAGTCGCGAGTGTGCAGCTTCCGCAGCAAGCATGGCGTCGCGGTTTACCAGGAGGGGGAACGGGCCGCGCGCGGCGAAGTTACCTTGAACGAGGCGGCTGACATCCTCAATCTCAGCCCGATGACGGTGTTGCGCATGATCCGCAGCCGCATCCTGCCGGCAGAACAACATTGCAAAGGGGCACCCTGGGTCATTCGCTGCGAAGATCTTGAGAACCCAGATGTAGGGGATCGCGCCAATGCCAGCCGCAAGCGTCCGCTAACATCAAATCCGGATCAACAAATCCTTGTCTTTCAATGACATACCAAGGTGGGCATTATGACGTGGGATCGGTGCCACCGATGAGCACGGCGTTGCGCTGGTCGGCGACGAAGGTGCCGTTGGCAAGGTCCCGGACCAGCACCTCGTTGACCGGCGTGCCGTCGAAGTCGAACTCATCGATGTCCTTGGCGATCGGCAGCTTGGCGACAGTGAGCTGGTATTTGATGGAGCGGGCCTGCTTCTCGGCGATCTCGGCCGACAGCAGATCGCCGACGATCCTCGGCGGCTCGTGCTGGCGCTTGATGCCTGTCGCCATGACCTCGTCATAGGCGCCCCGCATCCCGTAGAGCTTCAGCGTGCCCATCAGTTCCAGAACCTGCGTGCGTTCCATCAGCTTGCCCTCCTGAGGCTGTCGTAGCGGGCGCAGTCGGCGAGCGGCTCGTGCTGCAGGCGAAGTGCGTCCGGGGTGAGGATGGTCACAGCCGGCGCCGGATCGCGCCGCCGCGCCAGGATGTTGATGATGACGGCGGATGAGCAGACATTCTGATCGAGCGCTTCCTGGCAGGCAGCCTCCACGGCATCGATGCCGTCGGTCAACACCGTGGCCAGGATCGACACCATCTGCCGATCGCCGTCATGCGCCGCCTTTAATCTGCGTCGGATACGCTCCATCGCTGGTGGCAGAGCCCAGTCCCGGAATGGCGCGCCATTGCGCAGCGCACCGGGCTTGCGGGCAAGCACAGGGACGTAATGCCAGGGATCGTAGACCGTTTCGTTGCGCCCGAAGGAGCGGGCATGTTCGGCGACGACCACGCCGTCCTGA
>NZ_RQXT01000065.1 GCF_003863365.1 Mesorhizobium tamadayense
CAGCAGTTCGAGATCGGCCGGCCGGACATGGAGAGCGGCTTCGGCGGCGATCGCGCCTTCGACGAATTCGCGTGCGCGCAACAGCTCGAACGGACCTTCGTCCGTCTCCGCTTCGGATGCAGCGGCATTCGGCCGATCGGTGACGTAGATGCCGGAGCCGACACGGATGCGGATGCGGCCTTCGACCTCCAGCGCGATCAGTGCTTCGCGCACTGTCGGGCGTGAAATTCTCAGTTGGTCGGCCAGTTCCCGCTCGGTCGGCAGACGGTCGCCGACGGCAAACTCACCGGAGTCGATCAGCTGCCTGAGCTGATCGGCGACCTGTCGGTAGAGCCGGCGCGGTTCAACGGCCTGGATCGGCATGTCAGCCTGTTTCCTCCCAGATCACCAATATGCCCACTGGTATATTGGTCTGACCTATTGACCACAGCCTAAACGGCGGATCGAGTCAAGCGCAGATCGGCCGCAGCTGAAATACCAGCCTCCGCAAGCGAGCTTCTTCTCGTCGGCCGGCCACAAGCTGCTGTGGTCGCTGGCCATTGTTACGGGCCGCGGCTGACCACCCCGGCCGAAGCCTTGGCGTTTCGAAACCTGGGGGCGGATGTGCTCAACCATTCGATAGCCCCTGGGGCTACCTTGTCGCGCGAGATCGGCGCGTGTTTCGTGCCCTGCGCTTTCGTAACGGCGGGCTTCAACGACTACATGGACCGCAATCGTCAGAAATTGCTGCAGGAGGAAGTGTTGCCGAACCTCTCCATGACGGCATCGCGGGTCGCGCTGGAAACCGCCGCACGACTTTCGGCTAATCCTGAATGCTCTTGCCAAGGCTTGAAGTCGCCTCAACCGGCAGAGCGTTCTACACTGCCCAAGATTATGCTTCCGTACGCGTTCCGCAACGACTCAGCGACGGCTCAATTGCTGTCCAGCTTGCGACAGCTCTTGTATCGCGGGAACGGCAGCTATGGGTCGCTTCTGAAGGGCAGCTCCCGGCCGTTCGAGCGCAAACTTGTCCGTCAGCAAACGGCCCCAATTGCTGCCGGGCGGTAATGCGCACAATATCGGAAATTCAAGCGGCTGGTCCGTAGACCAAAAGCCGACATCGCCGAAGCCAGCCTAAAATGGATGGCCTCGAGGCGATGCCTGCTACTTCTCATGTGAGCGCCAGTAAATGGGGTGAACAGTTCCAGTTGCATTCCGGCGAGCAGCGGCTCCGCGAATTGCATTAATCATCGGTGGAAAATGAGGCGGCGGTGTCAAGTCCATTCTCCGAACGCCAAGTGTCTCTTACTCCGGCATTCCAAGGATCCTCAGCGCATTTTTCGTGGCGGTCGAGAATCTCAGTCCCGTAGGGCATCGAGTCCCGAACCGCTCGCAAGGTAAGCGTCGGATATTCGCGGCGATAACACTCCATGTGCTGCCGGGCTTCGTCGAGACGTCCGGCCTCAACGAGGGCCGGGATGAGCGACCGAAGGATCCACAGCGCGTTCGGATGTTCCGCCAGGACGCCACCCCGGACGTCATGGTCACCGCGGCAAGCAATTGAACAACGCGCTTCACAGCTTGCCCACCGGTTGCTCATCTCCCCACGGAGCAAATGTCCCGATTGCCCCAGTGTCTCAAACAGGCGCACCAATTTTCGTCAAGATCTGGAGGGGTCAGCGGGTCCGACCTTCAACTTGGCACGATTGGCAAATGCGGCCGCCGCGCAGTGGCTGCCCGCATAGCGTCTGGCCCGTCACATCAGTTTCGATCAGCTCTCCGTCGCCTCGCGCCCTGAAACATCGGCGACAAAGATCCGGAAGAAGACATGTGGGAGGTCGTCCGCAGTCGAGGGTGTGCCTGGCTTTAGCGCACCGGGCTCCCACCAGTCGGCGTGCCTGCTGAGTAAAGTCCAGGCATGATCCCGCTGGAGCTTGTGCCCGATACGGTCGGGTAGTTCCTCATAGCGTCCATCGACGACAACGCTCTTCCAGGCCCTGCCTGGACTGCGTTCGTCGACTTGGACCGACACGAGCGGATTGGAGCGCATCCAATCGATCTTTTTGCCCAGCATCGAGAACGCATAGAGATGGTTGTCTGAATGGGCGTAATAGAGCGGCACGACGTATGGTTGTCCGTCTTTCGCGCAAGCCAGGCGAGCGAAGCGGTTGGCCGCCAATAGTTTGGTGCAGTCCAGAGTGGAAAGTGTACGGATGAGCATTGGCGCGGTTCCTATTCTTTCGCGGTGCCTGCTCGGCCATTTGGGACCACAAATGCGTTGCGTCCGATCGAGTTTGCCGCATCGATTTCAGCCGCCCGCCTTTTGAACCAGCAGCGGAATGATCCGGTCGCTCTTGGCGACCGCAGGCGGGAGCAACGCTCGGCGTTGAGCTGGTCGATCGCGTTTTCGAGGAACGGCTGGTAGTTCATGTCGAAGCCCTTATTGAACAGATGGAACAAGCGCGCCGCGGGTCGCGACAAGCCCGCAATCAACACCTTACGATGGAAGCGAGAGCCTCACTTTGAGCTGGGTCAATTGTGAGGTGCCAGGGTGCGGTCGGCAAACGACAGCTGAATGAGCTCGCGACGCCCTTGCCAACTGATTCAAATCAAAGCGCGGAGTTCTAATTCGACCCACGCTGGCTGGATGTGGAATCCGATAGCAAGTGCTCCATTTGGCCGCAGCCTCGAACTAGCCGTTCTGGACGATGAGGGCCTGCACGCGCTTGTATTTCCCTGCGAAAAGGACCGGGAGGGGTGGCGACATGCCGTCACCGGCGTGCGTGTCGATATCCGGCCTACACACTGGCGTGACTGGGATATCCGAAAAGAGGGGGCGGCTTCGTTCCGAAACCTGGCTTAATGCTTGGGGTCAGCGATCAACGCCATGCGGACCAGATGCGAAAGGCTGCCAGCGCCCATTTTGCTCATGACGTTTGCGCGATGGATTTCGACCGTGCGTGGGCTGATCCCGAGATCATAGGCAATCGTCTTGTTCGGCAGCCCCGAGACGAGGCCATCAAGCACCTGGCGCTCTCGCTCTGACAATGTGTCAAGATTCTTTCGGATATCGCTCGATTGCGGGTGTGTGGCTGTCGCTTTATTGCGGCTGCTCAGGGCTGAGCGGATTGCATCGATGAGCACCTGATCGTCGAAGGGCTTTTCGATGAAATCGGCGGCGCCTTCCTTCATCGCCTGGACAGCCAGCGCAACATCGGCGTGCCCCGTCATCACGATCACCGGCGCTCTGAGACCGCGGGCCTTCAATTGCCTAAGGAACTCGATGCCGTCGATGCCGGGCATGCGCACGTCGGTGACGATACAGCCGTCGATCTCCTTCGGTTCTGTCGCCAGGAACGCGGTTGCCGATTCATGGAGGCGCACCGCAAAGTCAGCCGTCGCGAGAAGAAAGCCCAGCGACTTGCGAACGTCGACGTCGTCGTCGACGACATGAACGACATCATTGGCCACCGGCAACCTCTTCCTTTTCCACAGCGCGCAGGGTGAACCGAAACGCGGTCCCACCGCCAGTTGGCGACTCTGCCCAGATATGACCGCCGTGGGACTCGACGATAGTGCGACAAATGGACAGGCCGACACCCATTCCGTGCTTCTTGGTGGTGACGAAAGGCTGGAAGAGCTGGGCCGAAACCTCTGGCGCCAATCCCGGGCCGGTATCGATGACACCAACTTCCATCATACCATCGTGCCGTGCTTCGGTAACGACACGCAATTCCCGGCGGGGCGCGCCGTGCATGGCCTCCACGGCGTTCCTCATCAGGTTCAGCAGCACCTGCTCAATCTGGATTCTGTCGGTCAGAACAAGCTCCGCCGCCGGATCGAGATCGTAAGTGACGCGCACGTCCGCTTCCCTGGCGCCGACCAAGGCGAGCGATGAGGCGTCCTCGATGAGCGCTGGCAGACGTTCGACCTGGCGCTCGCTTTCGCCCCTGGCGACGAAGTCCCTGAGACGACGGATGACGTCGCCGGCGCGCAAGGCCTGTTCGGCGGCCTTGTCGACAGCCTCCTGCAACATGACCGCATTCTCGTCCTTGCTCTTCTCGAGGAGACGGCGGCTGCCTTTCAGATAGTTCGTGATCGCCGTCAGCGGCTGGTTGATCTCATGCGCCAATGTCGAGGCCATTTCGCCGAGCGCGGTGAACCGTGCCATGTGAAGCAACTCCTGCTGCTGCTCCTGCATCCTGGCTTCCGTTCTGTGGCGTTCCGTCAGGTCGCGGCAGAAGCCGGTGAAGAAGCGGCCCGTTCCCGGATGCATCTCGCCGACCGCGAGTTCCATCGGAAAGGTCGATCCGTCCTTTCGCATCCCTGTTACCGCACGGCCTATCCCGATGATGCGCCGCTCCCCGGTTGTCAGGTAACGCTGCATATAGGCGTCGTGCTCGTCCCGGTACGGCAAGGGCATGAGCAGCTTGACATTTTGACCGATGACTTCGCTGGCCTTGTAGCCGAACAAAGTCTCGGCCGCCGTACTGAAGGATTGGATAAGGCCGCTTTCGTCGATGACGATCATTGCATCGGGAACGGTTGCCAGGATCGAGCGCAAGTGGTCCTCACGCAACTGGAGCGAGGCGTTGGCGAACGATAGGTCGCTGACGTCGGTTCCTTGAACAAAGATTGCGGTGATCCGGCCATCCTTGCCCCTGATGGGCTGATAAACGAAGTCCAGAATGCGTTCCTCCGCAATGCCGGTTTCAGCGTTGCGCAGGACGATCTTGGCATTGCGGCCGACATAAGGCTCGCCGGTTTCGCTGACCCGATCGAGCAATTCGAAGAATCCCTGGCCCTCAAGCTCCGGCAAAGCCTCTCGAACCGATTTGCCGATAACCTGCCGTTGACCGATCAGGCTCTGGTAGGCGGCATTGGTCAATTGAAAGACGTGGCCGGGCTCGCTGAGCAAGGTCATGAAACCCGGAGCCTGCTCGAACATCGCCGCAAGGAGCTCCTGTTCCGGCAAATTGTCCTGCTCCGGTGGACTGCCGGCCGACGCAGCCGCCTTGGTAATGATTTCGGGCGAAGCTTGCCCCTTCTTGCTCACGAGCAGTCTCCGGATTGAGAACAGCAACCGGTCGCTGACTTAACACTCATCCGCCGGCCCGCCAAACAACTGCTGCGATGATTCTTGACCGGCGACAAGGCGCCGCGCTCCCGATCCTGAAGCCGGCAACAGAACTCACTTCCATTCTCGCCTCGTCGGCCCGGCTGCCGCTGACGTCCTTTGAAGCTATGGCGCCTAAAGCCACGTCATTTTGGCTACAAGGCTTCGTTGGGTCTGTCATCGGGCTCGATCAGTATCCGCTCTGCGGCTCCATCGAGATCCTCGTATTGGCCGCTGCGCAGAGCCCACAGGAAGCCCGATAGGCCGAGCGCTCCCAAGAACAGGGCCACTGGAATGAGATAGACGAGCGTGGTCATGGACGGGCCACTTCCGCGACATCGGTTCGGCTGCGCCTGGTTGGAACTCTTTCGGCGAGTTTTTTCGGCGTTGCGTGAAGCCGCATCGCATTGGCGATCACAATCAGCGAGGAAGCGGACATGGCGATCGCCGCGAGGAGTGGCGTCACATGCCCAAGAATGGCGATCGGCACGGCAAAGGCGTTGTAGACGATCGCGATGACGATGTTCTGGCGAATGAGCCGGCCGGCCTTCCGCGAGATATCGACGGCAAGGGGAACTGCGAGCAGGCTCTCGTGCAGGAAGACGAAGTCCGCGGCCTTGCGGCCAATATCGGCCGCTGTTGCAGGGGCGATCGAGACATGCGCGGCTCGCAGGGCCGGTGTGTCGTTGAGACCGTCGCCCACCATCAGCACTTTGCGTCCCGCACGCGTCAGCGACTCGATCCACTCGACCTTTCCGGAGGGCAGCAAGGCCGGCACGAAATTCTCGATTCCCAATGTGTCGGCGACCTCGCTGCAGGCCCTCGCGGTATCGCCGGACAACATATCGACCGAGACGCCGGCGTCCATCAGCTGCCCGATGGCCGTCTTGGCATCCGATCGAGGCGCGTCCTCGAAGGCGAAGCATGCGACGATGCTGCCGTTCTTGGAAA
Organism: Mesorhizobium tamadayense; assembly: GCF_003863365.1. Taxonomy (GTDB): domain Bacteria; phylum Pseudomonadota; class Alphaproteobacteria; order Rhizobiales; family Rhizobiaceae; genus Mesorhizobium; species Mesorhizobium tamadayense. Next base: position 6,047 of record NZ_RQXT01000065.1, read on the forward strand.
GCACCGTGCCGCCATAGCCGCCAAGCTTGCCTTCGCCGCCGGCGCGAGCCTTCCGCCCGGCCCATCCGCGCCGTCCGAGCCGCCAGGTGTTCCCTTCCACGACGGCCTCGATGCCGAAACCCGGATGCTCGCTGACGGCTTCGATGCCGGGCTGACCGGAATATCCGGCATAGCTGGCAATGGCCTTTGAATACGGGTGGCGGGAATGGCTCGCCATGTCGGCCCCGATTGCAAGCATCGTCGGATCGATCTCGGATGCATTGACAAGCCTTGGCTGCCCCAAGGTCAGTGTTCCGGTCTTGTCGAACACGGCGGTGTCGATCGCGGCGAGACGCTCCAGAGCCGAGCCGTCCTTGACCATCACGCCGGCCTCGAACAGGCGCCGGGCCGCCACGACCTGGACGATCGGCACGGCGAGGCCGAGCGCGCAAGGGCATGTGATGATGAGCACGGCGATTGCGATGGTGAGAGCCCGGTGCCAATCGCCGGACGCGGCCATCCAGCCGAGGAACGTCATAAGGGCGGCCAGATGGACAACGGGCGCGTAGAGCGCCGATACCCGATCGGCAATGCGCCGATACTGCGAGCGGCCGCCTTCGGCGGCCTCCATCAGGCGAACCATCTCCGCCAGGAAGGAGTCCTTGGCGGCCGCCGTCGCCTGCATCCTCAGCGGACCTGTGAGGTTGAGCGTGCCGGCCTGGACGCGTGCACCGGCAGTCACGGCCTTAGGCGCGCTCTCGCCGGAGACGATCGAGCAATCGAGGTCGGAATTCCCGCTGATCACTTCGCCGTCGACAGGAATTCGCTCTCCGGCGGCGATCAGCATGCGCATTTCCGGGCCAAGCTCGGCGACGGGCACGTATTCGCGCGTACCGTCGTCCCGCAGCACGACCGAACCCCGTGCCGCAAGCCTCGAAAGGCCGTTTACGGCCGTTCGCGCCCGCTCCCGCATCACGTGATCCAGCGTGCGGCCTATCAGCAGGAAGAAGAGCAGCGATACCGAGGCGTCGAAATAGGCGTGCTCGCCGTGATTGATGGTTTCATAGAGGCTCATTGCGTAGGCAAGCGACACACCCACCGCGATCGGCACATCCATGTTCATCCGGCCATGGCGAAGCGCGTTTGCCGCGGAGCGGAAGTAGATGCCGCCGGCGAAGGCGAGCGCCGGGATGGCGATGAGCGCGGATATCCAGTGAAACAGATCCCGCGTCGCGCCTTCGGCGCCGGACCAGACCGACACCGACAGCAGCATGATGTTGCCCGCCGCGAAGCCCGCGACGGCGACGGCGCGGATCAGCTCCGAGAGGGTCTTGTCCTTCTCATGGATTTCCGGGTCAAACAGGTGTGCCTGATAACCCAGCCGTGAAAGCGTGGGGAAGAAAGGTGGGACTTCGTCTCCATGCCAGCGGACAGATACGCGTTTCGTCGAGAGATTGACGCGGGCCGTTTCGACGTTTTCGAGCTTGGCGAGCGCCGCCTCGATCGTCTGGATGCAGCCCCCGCAATGGACAGCCGCCACCGACAAATCCGTCTGGTGAATGTCTCCGCCCAAGGAGCGGCTGGCCAGCTTGATTTCGTCGCTGGAGGGCAAAGCCGATGCCGCGTCGGCGACTTCCAACGCCATTTCGGCTCCGGGCGCGCAGCAGCTCATTGCAGGACCCCGTTCGAGATCATGACGCGACGAACGTCGCGGAACGGCGAAGCCAGGCCGGCGTCGGCGTCGATCTCGATGATCCAGACGCCGTCCCTTGGCGTGTGCCGGGCGGCAAATTCTTCGGTGTCCCCGGAAGTGCCCCCGGACGACGCGGCAAGCGCCACGGCTTTGTCCGCGGCTTCGTAGGCGGGGTGCCGGAACAGCACCTTGACGCCGTGCAGCGGCACCGGCTTTCCCAGGGCATCGAAAAGGCCGTAGCGAACTTCCCCGGTGGCTATCGTCAGCCTGCCCGTCCAGCCGAGCGCCGCCTGCGCCCTTCCTTTCCTGGCTTCCTCGTTGAACTGCTGGCTGGCAACATAGGTGTTCTCGACGACGAGGCCAGTCCAGCTCTTTCGGGCGAGCGTGGCCATCGTGACGTTGACCCCGATCACCACCGCGAAGAAGGCGAGGATGGAGATCAGCATGTGCCTGCCGGTGAACTCGCGCGGCTTCCGCGTGTCGGTGGTCATTTGCCGATCTCCGGCGCGTTGAAACTGGCGGTGTATTCGGCGGCTTCGGAACCCGCCTCGTCCTCGATGCGAAATTCGAAACTTTGCACCGGCTCCTTGATTTGGTCCGCCGGTTGACGAACGAAGACCTTCAGCATCTTCAGCCTGTCGGGTTCGACGGGAATGGAGAAAGTGCGGCTTGGCGGCTGGTCGATGCCGACGATGCTCATCTCGCCGCCGTCAAGGCCTAGCAGAGTGACCTCGATCGTTCTCGGCTGGGGTATCATGTTGAGCAGCTTGACGGTGTAGCCGTTGCGGATCGCGCCGTCCGAGAGCGTCACGAACTGCGGATTTCTGTCATGTAAAACGTTCAGCTCAAGCCGCTCGCGCGTCAGCAGCGAATAGACGAGCACCAGGCCGATCGCCGTCCATGCGCCGAGATAAATGTAGGTGCGCAGCCGGAAGATCTTGCCCAGATGGAAATGTGCCAAGCCATCGACGAAGCTGCCGGTCGCCGTTCGTACGAGCACCGGATTGACCGGGCTGGTGCCGCCGGCGGTCGCCAGCGCCATGTTGGCGTTGTAGTCCGCCAGCGTTGCGTAGGAGATCAGGCCGCGCTCGCGGCCGAGTTTGTCCATGATCCCGTCGCAAGCGTCGATGCACAGCGCGCAGGTGATGCACTCCAGCTGCTGGCCGTCGCGGATGTCGATGCCCATCGGGCATACGGCGACGCAAGCATTGCAATCGACGCAATCGCCGACCGATTGTCCGGCGGCCAGCGTCTTCTTGGCATGCCGTGAACGCGGTTCGCCGCGCCAGTCGTTATAAGTGACGGTCAACGAATTTTCGTCGAGCATGGCGGCCTGGATGCGCGGCCACGGGCACATATAGGTGCAGACCTGCTCGCGCATCAGTCCGCCGAGCACATAGGTGGTGCTGGTGAGCACGGCGATCGTGACATAGGCTACGGGCGCCGCCGTGCCGGTGATGACCTCGCCGAGCAGCTTCGGCGCATCGGCGAAGTAAAAAATCCAGGCGCCGCCCGTGGCGACCGCGATAATGAGCCAGATGGCATGCTTGGATACACGCAGGAAGAGTTTGCGGGCGGTCCCGGGAGCCGCGTCCAGCTTCATCCGGGCATTGCGGTCGCCTTCGATCGCGCGCTCCACGACAAGGAACAGGTCCACCCAGACGGTCTGCGGGCAGGTATAGCCGCACCAGGCTCGCCCAACCGTCGATGTGACCAAGAAAAGACCGACGCCCGCCATCATGAGCAGGCCTGCGACGTAGTAGAACTCCTGCGGCCAGATCTCGATGAAGAAGAAATAGAAACGCCGGTTCGCCAGATCGATGAGAACGGCCTGGTCGGGAGCGAAGGCCCCGCGGTTCCAGCGCAACCAGGGCGTCAGGTAGTAGATGCCGAGCGTGATCGCCATGACCAGCCACTTGAACTGGCGGAAACGGCCGGAGGCGCGTTTCGGGAAGATCTTCTTGCGAGCGGCATAGAGGGGCTGTCGTGTCTTGGCGGAGTTGACCGCCTCGGCCTCGAGCCGTTCTACCTGCGTCTGATCCAGCACGACGTTCTCCAATGGCGGCGAAATGCTGCCGCTCCTGTCCGGCAAGTCTTGCAATCGCTCACGTCGCGTCGCGTTGATGCAGGTCAAATTGAGGGATCAAAAAGCAAGTCGAGGCCCGGCGTCTGCCGGGCCTCTTCGCTTGAACGGCCGAGGGCCGAGAATAAGCCCCGCTTCCTATTCTCCACCGCCAAGCGAATGCACATACACCGCGAGTTCCTTGACCTTGGTATCGCCGAGCCGTCCCGCCCATGCCGGCATCACGCCATGTCTCGGCGTACGGACCTGGGCGGCGATGGCGGTCTCGCCAGATCCATAGAGCCAGATCGCGTCGGTCAGATCGGGCGCGCCGAACTCCCTGTTGCCCTTTGCCTTTTCGCCATGACAGGCGACGCAGTTTTCAGCGAAGACCTTGGCGCCGGGCTCGACCAAGCTCGCGTCCTGCACCGGACCTGAAAGGCTGGCCACAAATGCGCTGACCTGCTTGATCTGTTCGAGCGTGATGATCTTGCCGAAGGCAGGCATCTCCGACTGCCGAGTGTCCGGGTCGGAGGCAAAGCGAACACCCTGCATGATCGTCTGCTGGATCTGCTCGGCCTTGCCACCCCACAGCCAATCGTCGTCGTTGAGGTTTGGAAAGCCCTTGGAGCCTTGGGCGCCAGAGCCATGGCACTGCACGCAATTGACCTTGAATGCGGCACCGCCGGCTGCGACCGCGAATTCACGCAACGCGTCGTCGGCAGCAATCTCGGATACGGTCTTCTGCTCGATGGCGGCGACATATTTGCCTTTGGCGGCTTCCGCCGCCGCCAGCTCGTTCTTGACATCATCGCGGCTGGAATAGCCCAGAACGCCCTTGGTGGCTGAACTCAGCATCGGCCAGGCGGGATAGGCAATCGTGTAGGCCAGCGCCCATGCTATGGTGACGTAAAAAGTGATCACCCACCAGCGCGGCAGGGGATTGTTGAGCTCCTTGATCCCGTCCCATTCGTGGCCGGTCGTCGTGATGCCCGAGATTTCGTCGATATGCTCGCTGCTCATGATCAGTCGTCCTTGAGAGGAATCCGTGCGGCCTGGTCGGCATGCGTCTTGCCACCTGGGCGGAGCGCGAAGGCTATGCAAGCGACGAAGAACAGGGCCATGGCAAGCAGGCCCCAGCTGTCCGCGAACTCGCGCATCAGGTTGTAGTCCATCGACTGTTCTCCTCAGCGATAGCCGGCGGCTTCGTCGTAATTCTTGAAATCGGCCAGCGTGCCGAGCATTTGCAGATAAGCGACCAGGGCATCCATCTCGGTGACCTGCTGTGGGTTGCCGTCGAAGTCGCCGAGCTTGGCTTTCGGATAGCGGCCTTCCAGGCCGGACGTGTCGGCATCGGGATCGGCCTGCGCCATCAGATCCGCGTTGGCCTCGGCGATCATGTCATCGGAGTAGGGGACGCCGACACGCCGGTTTGCGACGAGGTGCGTCGAGAAGTCCTTCACCTCGATCGGCTTGTCCTTCAGGAAGGCGTAGCTCGGCATGATGGATTCCGGCACGACGGAACGCGGGTCGGTGAGATGCTGGACGTGCCAGCTGTTGGAGTAGCGGTCGCCGACGCGCGCGAGGTCCGGTCCGGTGCGCTTGGAGCCCCATTGGAACGGATGGTCGTACATAGACTCGGCCGCAAGGCTGTAATGGCCGTAGCGCTCCACCTCGTCGCGGAAGGGCCTGATCATCTGGCTGTGGCAGAGGTAGCATCCCTCGCGCACGTAGATGTTGCGTCCGACGAGCTCGAGGGGCGAGTAGGGGCGCATGCCTTCGACCTTCTCGATGGTGTTGTCGAGATAGAAGAGCGGTGCGATCTCGACGATGCCGCCGACCGTCACGACCAGCAGGGACCCGACGAGGAGCAGCGTGGCGTTCCTCTCGATCAGCGCGTGTTTATCTATCAGACCCATGTCTGGCTCCTTATTGGGCGGGCTGGAGGGCGGGCACGGAACCCGGCAAGGGCTGTTCTTCGCGCTGGTAGCCGAGAATTGTCATGGCGACGTTCCAGGCCATGATCAGCATGCCGGTCAGGTACATGGCGCCGCCCGCGGCGCGCATGACATAGTAGGGATGCATGGCGGCGACGGTCTCGGCGAAGGAATAGACGAGGAATCCCTGCTCGTCGTACTCGCGCCACATGAGCCCCTGCATGATGCCCGAAACCCACATGACCGCGGCATAGACAACGATGCCGAGCGTTGCCAGCCAGAAGTGCCAGGTGACGAGCCGCATCGAATAGAGCCGTTGGCGGTTCCAGAGCTTCGGCACCATGTAATAGATCGCGCCGAAGGTGATCAGGCCGACCCAGCCGAGCGCGCCCGAATGGACGTGGCCGATTGTCCAGTCCGTATAGTGCGAGAGCGAGTTGACCGTCTTGATCGACATCATCGGACCTTCGAAGGTCGACATGCCGTAGAAGGCGATTGCCGCGACCATCATGCGGACGATCGGATCGGTGCGGATCTTGTCCCAGGCGCCTGAGAGCGTCATCAGGCCATTGATCATGCCGCCCCATGAGGGCATCCACAGCATGATCGAGAACACCATACCCAGCGTCTGCGCCCAATCGGGCAGGGCGGTGTAATGAAGATGATGCGGGCCTGCCCAGATGTAGAGGAAGATCAGTGCCCAGAAGTGGATGATCGACAGGCGGTAGGAGTAGACCGGGCGGTTCACCTGCTTCGGCACGAAGTAGTACATCATGCCGAGGAAGCCGGCCGTGAGGAAGAAACCGACGGCGTTGTGGCCGTACCACCATTGCGTCAGAGCATCCTGGACGCCGGAGAAAGCCGAATAGCTCTTCGATCCCAGGAACGAGGCCGGCATCGACAGATTGTTGACGACGTGCAGCATTGCGATGGTCACGATGAAGGACAGGTAGAACCAGTTCGCGACGTAGATATGCGGTTCCTTGCGTTTCAGGATCGTGCCAAGGAAGAGCAGGAGATATGCGACCCAGACGACCGTCAGCCAGAGATCGACATACCATTCGGGCTCGGCGTATTCGCGGCTCTCGGTGATGCCCAGCAGATAGCCGGTCGCTGCCATGACGATGAAGAGCTGGTAGCCCCAGAAGACGAACCAGGCGAGATTGCCGCCGAACAGACGGGCGCGGCAGGTGCGCTGCACGACGTAAAGCGAGGTGCATAGAAGCGCATTGCCCCCGAACGCAAACACGACACCGGACGTGTGTAGCGGGCGCAGGCGGCCGAAATTGAACCAGGGTTGGATGTTGAGGTCCGGATAGGCGAGCTGCAGCGCTATGACCACCCCAACCAGCATGCCGACGACGCCCCAGAATACCGTTGCGATGGCCCCGTAGCGGATCGGCCCATCCATGTAAGCTGTGGGATCAACCGGAGTTGCCGGTTTGAATTCCGTATTGCGCAACAGGATCGCCGTGAAACCAGCCACGGCGAAAAACAAAACCCACATGTGCTGGCGAAAAGGTTCATCCGCGCCGAAGCCTGCAGCCACGAGAGCGGCAAAAGCAAACAGGCTTAAAAGGACGATCTCCGTGCCAAATCTCATCGCAAGTCCCCGATCTCGTCTCAAAAATTCCGGCGGAAAAAGACCGCTCGCGGCACCATTTCGGGATTTGCGTCCCCCGACCTTGATTCAGATCAAACGCGTGCTGCTTTGTTTGGGAGGCATCCGCGTCGGCCTCGAGCTTGCGACCGTTGCTACGTCCGTGATCAAATAGGGACGCAATTTGCGTCGCTTTGCTTCGCGCGGCCTTGATTGAAATCAAGGTTTTGCCGGTGCCGTTCAGGCAGCTTGCCCGGCATGAGCACTTCCGCCGCCGCCATCGATGCCATGCGCCCAACCCCAACTGCGGGCGTCGCCGAGAACGTGCCGGGCTATACGAGCTATCCGACGGCACCACATTTTCATCCAGGCGTCGGCCCGGTCGTCGTTCGCGGCTGGATGGATGCGCTGGAAGGCGATGACGAGATGTCGCTGTATCTGCACATCCCCTATTGCGACAGGCTGTGCTGGTTCTGCGCCTGCCATACCAAGCAGACACGGCACTATGCGCCAGTGGCGACCTTTCTGCGCGCGCTGCACAGGGAGATCGAAACTGTCGGCGGGCTTGTGAGCGGTCGGGGCAGGGTCCGTGCCGTCCATTTCGGCGGCGGCTCCCCGACGATGCTGAAGCCCGACGATATCCTGGAGCTCGGAAGAGCCTTGCGGGACAGGTTCGACTTTCTCGATGATGCCGGCCTCAGCGTCGAGATCGACCCGAGCGATATGGACGAGGGCCGGCTTGATGCCTTCGCCGCGATCGGCATGACGAGGGCGAGCCTGGGCGTCCAGGACTTCGATCCCAAGGTGCAGAAGGCGATCAATCGCGAGCAGAGTTTCGCCCTGACCAAGAGCATCGTCGATGCGGTGCGTGCGCGGGGCGTTCTCTCCGTCAACCTGGACCTGCTCTATGGCCTCCCACACCAGACTTGCGAGAGCGTCGCGGCGACAGTTATCCAGGCGCTGACGCTGGCGCCGGACAGGCTGGCCTTGTTCGGCTACGCGCATGTGCCGTGGTTCAAGAAGCACCAGACGATGATCGATGAAGCCTGGCTGCCCGATTCCGCCGCACGTCTGGCGCAGTCGCAGCTTGCCGCGCGATTGATTGTCGACGCCGGCTACGAGGCGCTGGGACTGGACCATTTCGCAAAGCCGGAGGATGCGCTTGCGGTTGCCGCGCGCGCCGGCAAGATCCGCCGCAATTTCCAGGGCTATACCGAGGACCAGTGTGAGACCCTCATTGGTCTTGGCCCCTCCGCGATCAGCCGGTATCGGCAGGGCTATTCACAAAACATCGTTGCGACCGGCGAGTACGAGAAGGCCGTGAACTCCGGCCAACTGGCGACAGCACGCGGTATTGAGCTCAGCGTCGATGATCAGGCGCGGGCCTGGGTGATCGAGCGCCTGATGTGCAACTTCCTTTTCTCCGGGGTCGAGCTTGTCGAACGCTTTGGAGCTGTCGGTCAAACGCTGCTTTGCGAGGCGAGCCGCCTGGCCATCAGCGGCGCTGGCCAGCTTCTTCGACTGGAAGGTGAAAACTTCGTCGTGCCGGCGGAAAGCCGTCCACTCGTCAGGACGGTCGCGGCGAAGTTCGACAAGTATCTCAGCAATGGAACCGGCAGACACTCGATAGCGGTTTGAGCGAGGCTCAAGGCCGGATCAGAAGTGCTCGCCGACCCTGAAAGGGCCGACACGGGTGCCGGCGGCGATCAGATAGGCGGTCGACCAGCCGATCAGCAGAAACCCGTTGATACCTTCCAGAGCAGCCAGGACGCGCCAGCCATGGGCTGGCACCACATCTCCATAGCTCACCGTCGAAAAGGTGATGGTCGAAAAATAGAGTGCCGTCTCGAAGTCGTTCAGGACGCCAAACAGCCTGTATATCCCGGCCCATAGCCAGACCTCCGCCGTCATGACCGCGAAGAGACCCATCACTACGCTGATCATGGCGATGACCCGGCTGCGCCGGCCATGCATGCGAAAGAGTGCCACGAGATGCGCCATCACGCGAGTGATCGCGATAAGGCCGAAAGTGTGGATCAGGACCGTCAGGCTGATGACGATTGTACCGACGCAAAGATTGAGGATCACTCGAAAATATTAGGAGCTCGGCCGGTCGCAGTCCTTGCGTAAAATCAAGCCCGACGCCGGCATGCCCGGCACCAAATCTCAAACCTTTGCGCGTTGCTGGCGCTTGCCAGCGCAACCTATTCGGCGCCCGAGCTCGCGGCGGGACCAAGGCGAAAGAACATGGCGAGCTTGAGGCTCGCTGCTATCCGTTCCGCCCGCTCGACAAACACCGCCGCGGTTTCAGGCGCGAACAGCTCAGCGGCCGTCTCGCGGAAGAGAGCCAACCAGATCTCGAAGTCGGCTTCGGTGACGTCCCTGAGCTTCAGGTGAGCCGGCACCGGCCGGCCATGATAGTCGCCGGTTTTCAATATGACGGAGGACCAGAAGTCCGTCATCTTCTCCAGATGAGGCTCCCAATCGCCAGTGATTTCGCGGACGAAGATGGGGCCGAGACGCTCATCCTTTCTGACCCTGGAATAGAATTTGCGAACCAGTGCTCCTATCGAGGCCCGGTCGACGCCAGGGCGAACCAGGGGCTGTTCGGCAACAGGGCGAACCCTGTCAAGCAAGACCGGCTTCGAAGTCATCATGTTCCTTATTCTTTGTTGTTTTTGTGCATGTCGTTACCCCAAAACCGCTGTGCACTTTTGGGCGATCGCCGCGGCAATCAGGGGCAGTTTCGTTAGAGAGTTCCTTTCTTTGTTTCACCACGGCATCAGCCGTTGCGTCCTTCTAGATCGTCGAACGACTTGGCGATTTGCGCTTGCGCAAATCGCCCGACGAAATGAACGGCTCGGAGTGGCGAAGATCGAATGATGGCTAGGCCTCCGCCCCTGCTCTTCAAGCTGGGCCGTTCTTCAAGAGGGACTGACGGCGCGTGCGCGCAGGCGGGGGCGCATGAGAAGCCCGCCAAACAGCAAAGCATAGCCGGCGAAAGCTGCAATCCAGAACGCCGCCGACATGTGGAGGAGAATTGCCTCGGCGGGCGCGATTGCTGCGGCCACGCGCAGAACGGCAGCAATAAGGATCGCAACGAAAACCGCGCATGTTCCGGCACTTGCCTTCAACTCACGGCCTGTATGGCCGAGGGTGGCCCGTGTCATGACGGCAAGCGTCATGCAGGCAATCGCTCCCACCGCAAAGGCATGAATGCCGGCAACGACGGGAATGTTCGCTGGAGCTAAGGCGGCCAGTCCGGCAAGCAGCAGGCCAAGCGGCACGAAGGCGAATGCAACATGCAGGATCAGAACCAAAGGGTCGGACAGCGTCCGGTCGCCGGCCCAGCGGGCGAGCCGAACGGCGTTGAAGGCCGCGGCGGCGATCAGCAACACGCCGGTTGTAATGGTGTCGGGGAAGAAACTCCACGCAGTGAGCCCGACAGCGGACAGCGCGATCGTTCCGATATCGAACCTGCCGAATGATGCCGAGAGCCGGCCGGGCTTCTCGCGAACCAGCCAATTGCGGGTGAAGCTCGGAACTATGCGCCCGCCGATGATCATGACGAGGACGACAACCGCTCCGAGACCGAGGCGCCGGCTCATGTCGGAGACGCCCTGGTAATGCGCTTCGGCGTGAAACATGACGTTTGCCGCAAAAAGGGTCGCGACGGGCAGCAGCACCTTGAGGTTCCGCCAGTTTCGCCCGGCAACGATCTCCGTCGCAGCGGCAGCCACCACCGCGAGAAGAAAGGAACAGTCTATGGCCGCGCCCAGGAGCCATCCCGTTTCCGCCGAAAGGAACACGGCGACCCGGCCCGCGACCCAGAGCAGCACGAGTACCAGCAGTCGAAAATCCTGAACGGGAAGTCGTCCGGTCCAGTTCGGAATTGCAGTCAGCAGGAAGCCCGTCACGACTGCCGGCAGATAGCCGAAAAGCAATTCGTGAACATGCCAGTCCACGGGCAGGAATGTGCTGAAGGTTTCGAGCTTGCCGTAATAGAGGGGCAGCCACAAAAGGATCGCGGTAGCGGCTTGCAGCGAGCCCAGCAGAAAGAAGGGTCGGAAGCCGTAGGAGAGAATCGCCGGATAGGCGCTTGGCCGCGTTCGCGGAACTGCCATGACATACCTCATTGGAACCCGTGCAATGTGCCTGTGCGGGTCTTCTATCCTGGCCCTGAGGGATGGAATTTGCCTCAGCGCAAACAAGAAAGTGAATCGCAGGCGTCAGCGACAGGAGGCTTCACTTGTCGATGGGCGGTCGTCCGTGACACAGTCAGGTGGAGGCCTGAGCGCATTGCATTGTTGAAGCCGGGGCGTCGTTATTGACAGCAGTTTGAACCGCACAGGTGAGGAGATGGTCAGCGCCGCGAATTCCCGCGTCGACGTGCTTACCATTCCGGCCAACGAGGAACGGGCGGTGGCCACGGAGCTCTTCAACCTCGAAAGGATCTGATTTGCCCGGGACAGGCGACAGGACCTAGCCCGGCAACTTGGCGCCGAGCTTGCGCTGAACCAAGACGAGCGTCGGGTCATCGCGGTCCGTTGCGACGGTGAAGCCCATGTCGCGCTCAACCTCGATCGCAGCGCGATTTTCGCGGCTCTCGATCGACTCGATCGTCTCGATACCGTGCTGCTCGGCATATCGCGCGATATAGCCGAGAAACTCCCAGCCGACGCCGAGATGCTTGCGGTCCTGTCGAATGCAGATCGCCACTTCGCCGCGCCGGTCGGCCGGATCGGCGGCAAGCGTCGCCACCGCGATCAGCATTCCGTCGGTCGAGAAGGCGAGAAAATTATGGACGTGCGGATCGTCGGAGCGGGTCATCGCCACCAGCCGCTCATGCGAGACTTCCCTCACGGCTCCGAGGAAGCGGAAGCGCAGATCCTCCGATGTCACATGGGTGAAGAACTCGGCCACGGTCGGCTCATCCTCGGGGCGAGCGCGGCGCACTTCGAAGCGGAATCCAGTGTGAGTTGTAAGCGTTGTTTTCATTGTCGTCCCTTTCAGGATTGATGCGTGGGCGATTGGCCCGAATAGCCTCATTCCCCCATCGCCAGCAGCGTGTCCCGCTTGAGGATTTCAATGCTGCGCAAGCTGAGCAGGCGGATGACGCCTTTCTCCCTCAGGCGGGTGAAGACCCGCGACACGGTTTCGATGGTGAGGCCGAGATAGTCGCCAATGTCGTTCCGCGACATCGGCAATTCCAGCTGCCGCAAGCCGCCCTGACGCTCCGACATCTCGACCAGGAATGCCGCAACCCGCTCGATTGCGTTCTGACGGCCAAGGACCAGAAGATGTTCCTGCGCCCGCGTCAGGCCTCTCAGCGCGAGCGGCAGGAGCTGGCGGGACATGTCCGTTCCCGCCGGAGTGCGAAAAGCCCGTACACCGGTTGCGCTGATCGCTTCAGCGAAGAAGTGGTGGGTGGCGTCGGCTTCGAAGCCGAATGTTTCTCCCGCCAGGTGGAACGCGCTTATCTGTCTGCGACCGTCCGCAAGCAGGCGGTAGATGCGGACCGCGCCGAATTCGACCTGATAGATGGCGCCCGCCTTTTCGCCCTGGGCGTAGATCTCAGCGCCAGCCGTGAAAAAGCTGACCGGTTGCACCGTCGCTCCCTCGAAGACAGGCGAGGAACGCTGTTGCGGCAGGTATGACGACAGTTCGATCTTGGCGGAAGCTTGAGCGTGCATGGCTGTGGTCCCGGTGAACTTGTGACGACAGCAATCGCGCAAATCCCCCAATGCCGAAATTCGGTTATGTCCCTACGGGAAACTACTTAGTACGACGTCGATCGGGATCAGTTCGATATCACACGATCGACCATGCCCCGCCGAGCGGAACCGCTCGCCCAATGCGATTGACCGCGATCAATGTCCACATGAATTGGCTCTGCAATTGTCTGGTCAGAACCCGACAAAGGAATCTGACCATGACGTCCGATATCATCGCCATCTGGGCCGGAATGCTTGGCCTTGCCTACCTTGCCGGTGCGGGACTCTATTTTGAAAATAACTAGCGGGATTCGCAAGCACGCTTCGGCAAGCCATGGCTTCGTTCGCCATGCCCGACCTCAGCCGGTGAAGATCAGGCACTCGCGATAGGAACGGGTGCCAGTCCAGCGCGTTTTTCCACTCGCGTAGCCGAGTGGAAGCGCATCTGTTCCCGTCTTTTTTCTAGAAACCGGGGAAGCGTGATGAAGGCAATGGTGCTGGAAAAACCCGGTACGTCTTTGAGCCTCGTCGATCGTCCCGACCCTATGCCAGGACCGGGCGAAATCAGGCTCAAGGTGGAGGCATGCGCAGTCTGCCGCACCGATCTGCATGTCGTGGAGGGTGATCTGCCGCAGCCAAAGCTGCCGCTCGTGCCGGGCCACGAAATCGTCGGTATCGTCGATCTGGTTGGCGAGGGCGTGTCGCGGTCCCGGCTTGGGCAGAGGGTGGGTGTCCCTTGGCTCGGACACACATGCGGACACTGCCCCTATTGCATCTCCGGCGCCGAGAATCTTTGCGACCAGCCTCTCTTCACTGGCTATACGCGCGATGGCGGCTTCGCCAGCCATGTCGTTGCCGACGAGCATTTCGCTTTCGAACTCGATGCCACGGCTGACCCGGTATCGCTGGCACCGCTCTTATGCGCGGGGCTTGTCGGCTGGCGCTGCCTCAAGAAGGCTGGCGACGGCCGGCGGCTGGGCATCTATGGCTTCGGCGCCGCCGCGCATATCATCACCCAGGTGGCGATCTGGCAGGGACGTGAGCTCTTTGCCTTCACGCGCCCGGGAGACAGTCAGGCGCAGGAATTTGCGCGCTCGTTAGGAGTTCGCTGGGCAGGCAGCTCGGATGAACTGCCAGGCGTCGAGCTCGATGCCGCGATCATTTTCGCGTCGGTCGGCGCACTGGTGCCGGCGGCGTTGCGGGCTGTACGCAAAGGCGGCCGCGTAGTGTGCGGCGGCATCCACATGAGCGACATTCCGTCGATGCCCTACGAGCTTCTCTGGGAAGAAAGGGAGTTGGTTTCCGTCGCGAACCTTACCCGCCGTGACGCGGAGGAATTCTTCCCGATAGCGCAGCGCGCACAGGTGTGCACGCATACGAAGACATATCCGCTCGAGCAGGCCAATCAGGCGCTGGGCGATTTGCGCATGGGCAGATTGAGCGGAGCCGCTGTTCTGACACTATGACGGTCCCGCGGATTAGATCGCGCGCCCGCCCAGCCTTCGCATCGACTTGATCCAGCTCGCCCGTTTCGCGTCGCCGGCATTCGCGACCATGCCGAACAAGGTCTCGCGCACCGGCTTGATGCCGGCGAAGCGGAGGATGCTTCGCCGCATGCCGGCGATGCCGTGGCCGAGGAACCAGAGCCGATAGACGACTGCTGGCATTCCCATCGTCACGACCAGCCGCGCGGAGCGGCCGCGCAGCAAGGATTTGGGGAAACCTTGGCCTTTGTCCGGATAGGTGAACGCGATGCCCGGACGCATGAGCTGCTCAAGGAATGCCTTGAGCATGGCCGGCATGGTTCCCAGCCAAAGCGGGAAGACAAAGACGAAATGCTGCGCCCAGACGACTGCCTCGGCCGCTTCCTTCAGACTGTCGGGGACCGTCCCGTGCTCGAACTCCTGCGCCGTCCGAAGCATTGGAAACTCCAGCAAGGCCAGATCGATCTTGCGCACGATATCGCCGGCGCGTTCCGCGCTTTCCGTATATGCGGAAGCCAGGACCCGGCAGAGCCGATCGGGAGACGGGTCGGGATGGCCGACAACAACAAGTATGCGGCATGACATGGCTCGCTCCTGCCGGTTCGAGAGAGGTGCTATGGCTGCTCGACGCGGGCCACCTGATACGTGTGCATGGCCCCGTTGCGCTTTATGGAGACATACTCGCCGGTGACGAAACGCTCCTCACCGAGGTGAAAGCCGACCTCGTCGTCGCGGTCGCCCTCGGCATAGTCGAAATACCATTGGCCGCCCGGCTTGCGACGCAAGCGGCCGATAAGGTCGTCTTCACCGGTGTGGAAGCGCCGGACACGACAGACCGCCCGGTGCGATTTCCATTCCTCTGCTTCGAGCTGTCCTTCGTGAGTGAGCGGCGCCAGCACATCATAGCCTTCTTCGCGGTCGCCTTCCGGATGACCTTTTTCGCGAGCCAAAAGCAGGCGGATGTTCCTGAATTTCGGGGTGAGGTCGTGCAAAGTGGTCATGGCAAACTCCTTCGAGGCCATTCCTACCGCGGCGATTGGATGTGGCCTTGATCAGGGTCAAACGGGCGGGAGACTCAGGTGGTGCCTGTCGGCATGTGGCCGCGAACCCAGCTGACGATCTGGCTGGCGCTCTTCGCCCCCGAGATGCGCGCGCGATCTCCCGCTGGTGGTGAAACAGGATCAAGGTGGGGATGCCGCGAATGCCCAACCTCGCTGCGATGGCCTGCTCCTTGTCGGAATTCAGCTTGATCAGCCGCACTTGAGGCTCAAGCGCCTTGGCGGCGGCTTCATAGGCCGGCGCCATCATCTTGCAGGGGCCGCACCATGGAGCCCAGACCTCGATGAGGACGGGCAGACTGCTGCGACCGATCTGACGTTCGAAGTTCACCGCGTCGACATCCTGCGGGAGCCCTGAAAACAGCAGAGCGCCGCACTTTCCGCATTGCGCCTCGGCGCCGTTTCGGTTGAACGGCAGGCGATTGACCACGCCGCATTTGGTGCAAACCACCAGATTATCCTGCGTCATGACCTTTCAGTTCTCCTGGGTCGATTGTGTTCGCGACGCCCGTCGCCAAGCGCACGCAGTGCGTTGAGAATAACGGCGACGTCTATGCCCTCTTGAAGCAATGCACCCGCCACCGGCGTTATGTGCCCCATGGCTGCTGAGATCATGGCGGCACCTGAGAGCGCCAGGCCTACGACGATGCTCTGCAGGGCGATCCCGCGCGTGCGCCTGGCGATCCGCAATGCTTCCGCAACAGGCTGCAGCCTGTCGGCTAGTACAACGACATCCGCCGCCTCCGACGATGCCGTCCCGCCACGAGCTCCCATCGCAATGCCTACCGTAGCCGCGGCAAGAGCAGGGGCGTCGTTGATGCCGTCTCCCACCATCATCGTTGGCGCCATGGTCTTCTCGGTTTCGACCGTTGCCACCTTGTCTGCCGGCGTGGCGTCTGCGATCACGGCATCGAGATTGAGCGAAGCAGAAATCTTCTCCGCCGCTGCGCCGTCATCGCCGGTGAGCATGACTATTCGGGCCACACCGGCCGAACGCACGCCGCAGAGGGTGTCGTAAGCATCCTCTCGTACCGCATCTCCGAAAGTGAAAACGCCGGCAAGCTCGCCATCAAGGGCCAGAAACACCCTGAGCACTTGCGCGTTGCGGTGCCGTTCCTCTCCATTTTCCGCCCATTTAGGCAGTGGCCCATTCCCGAGGACGAGCGGCCTCGACCCTGCCGCCACCGAAACCCCGTCTACCTTAGCCCTCAGGCCTTCTCCTCGATATTCGCGGACATCATGAGGTTGGGACAGCGCCAGGTTTCCGTGGCGAGCGATGCGGACAACCGAATCCGCAAGGACATGATGCGAAGCCTGTTCCAGGGAAGCCAGCAGCCGCAGCAATTCCTCTGCTTCCTGGCCCGGGGCGACGTCGATCTCGATCAGTTCGGCGCCGCCGAGCGTCAAGGTGCCGGTCTTGTCGAAGATCGCGGTGCGTATCTGAGCGAGCGCCTCCAGCGCGGTGCTGCCCTTCATCAGGATGCCGGCGCGGGCAGCGCGTGATACGCCGCCGATGAATGCAACGGGCGCCGCGAGGATCAGCGGGCAAGGCGTCGCGACCACCAAAACGGCAAGGGCACGGATTGGATCGCCCGAAACATGCCAGGCGACGCCGGCGACCAGCAGCGTGACCGGAAGGAGCAGCAGGGCGAAGCGATCGGCAATGCGAATGAACGGCGCCTTGGCGGTTTGCGCGGCAGCGACCATGCGCACGATAGCAGCTTAGGTGCTCTTGTCGGCGACAGCCGAGGCTCGCAAGACAAAGGTCTCGCCGGCATTGACGGTGCCGCTGCGCAATGTGTCGCCGGCGCTTCGCCGCTCCGGCAGGGGCTCTCCGGTCACGGTCGATTCATCAAGCAGGGCCGAAGCGTCGATCAGGATGCCGTCGACGGGCAGCAATTCGCCGGCGCGCACCAAAAGCTCGTCGCCGACTGTCACCTGGTCGACCGGAACGGTCTCGGTGCCGCTCCTGATCTTTCGATGCGCCACACGCGGCGCACGGTCAGTCAGAGCTCTGAGGTTCCGTTCCGCTCTGCCGCGCGCAAAATCTTCCAGCACCGTGCCACCGGCATACATGATCGCGACCACTATGGCCGCAAGAGACTGTCCCAGCAGCAATGCCGCCGACATCGAGACCAGAGCGATCGCATCGACGCCGATCCGGCCGATCCAGAAATCCCGAAGGATCGAAATGGCGAGCGTCACAACGACGGGCAGGGTTGCCGCTGTCCAGATCGCATCAGGCGAGACGAAGTCGATACCGCTTCGCCACGCGCCCAGCCCAAGCGCCAGACCGAGAATGGCGATGATCAGCAGCGCACGCCGCAGTACAGGCTCGTTCATGGCGGCAGTCGTCAAAGTTCGCTGATCATTTCCTGCAGCAACAGCCGCACGTCCTTGGCAATGGCGGTAAGCTGCGGGTTGGCGATAGCTCCCATTGCGGCGGCCGGATCGATAGCTGCGACCTCGACCTTGTCGGGCGCAAATTCCGTCACGATCACGTTGCAAGGCAGCATGGCGCCGATCTTGTCCTCGGCCTGCAGCGCGCGCCATGCGAAATGCGGATTGCAGGCGCCAAGGATCATGTATGGCTTGAAGTCCACGCCCAGCTTGACCTTCATCGTGTGCTGGACATCGATCCTTGTCAGGATGCCAAAGCCCTTGCCGGCAAGCTTCTTGGTGACGTGCTCGATCGCCGCGGCGAACGGCATATCGAGGCGTTTGCTGAGATAGTAGCTCATCGGATTCTCCTTTGACGGACCCGCGCCAGAAGCGAGAGATTGCGAGTGGCGTCCGTCAGCTAACTGCGACAGGTCGGGCAGAGCTTTGATCCAGCGCAATGAATGCCGAACGCCTTTGGTGAAAATGGCGACAAGGAGCTTTTGAGATGACAATCCGCAATCTGGAATATGCCGTCTCACCGAAATCCGTCGCTGTCATCGGCGCGACCGAGCGCGTTGGCTCGGTCGGCCGCGTTGTCTTCGACAACATCGTGAGCGGCGGCTTCGAGGGGGAGATCTGGCCACTCAATCCCAAGCATTCACAAGTGGCTGGTCGCCGCTGCTATGCGAAGGTGGCCGACCTTCCGGGTATTCCCGATCTGGCCGTGATCGTGACCCCACCCGACACTGTTCCCGGCATCGTGCGCGAACTGGCCGACAACGGGACACGGGCTGCCGTCGTCATCACCGCCGGGCTCAATCACGAGAACGGTTTGCGCCAGGCGATGCTCGATGCTGCCAAACCCTCGCTCATGCGGATCATCGGGCCAAACACGGTCGGGCTGATGATCCCTCCAGCAAAGCTGAACGCCAGTTTCGCCCACATGGCGGCCAGGCCTGGGAACATCGCTCTGATTTCGCAGTCCGGCGCGATTGCCACGTCGCTGATCGATTGGGCGGCCGAAAACAATGTCGGCTTTTCCCGGATCACCTCGCTTGGCGACATGGCCGACGTCGATGTCGGCGACTGCCTCGACATGCTGGCGGGCGATTTTCATACGCGCGCTATCGTGATGTATCTCGAAACGATACCTGATCCACGCAAGTTCATGTCAGCCGCGCGGGCGGCGGCGCGCCTCAAGCCGGTCATCGCCATCAAGCCCGGCCGGCATGAACAGGCGGCGAGGGCAGCGGCGACCCATACCGGCGCGCTCTCAGGCGCGGACAGGGTGGTCGACGCCGCCTTGCGCAGGGCAGGGGTGCTGCGTGTGAATGACCTCGCCGAGCTGTTCGACGCGGCCGAGACGATCGCGCGCTATTCTCCGCTCGAGCGGGCGCGGGTCGGCATCGTCACCAATGGCGGCGGCGCCGGCGTTCTTGCGGTCGACAAGCTGATCGGCCGCGGAGGCGAACTGGCCGCGCTTTTGCCGTCCACGATCGAGAGGCTGAACCGCATGCTGCCGCCGACTTGGTCGCATGCAAACCCGATCGACATCGTCGGTGACGCGGCGCCGGAGCGCTACGGGGCGGCGCTCGAAGCCTTGGCGGCGGATCCCGGAACGGACGTCATTCTCGTCATGAACTGCCCGACCGGGCTCGGCTCATCGCCCGACGCTGCCAGAAAGGTGGCCGAGCTAGGCGAGGAGGGCGAGATCGGAGGAAAACCACTGCTGGCGTGCTGGCTTGGCGAGCATACCGCGCGGCAGGGCCGGGATACGCTGACAGAAGCCGGCATTGCGAGCTTCGACACGCCTGAAGACGCGGCGATCGCGGCGTCCTATCTCAGCGAATGGTCGCGTGCGCAGCGGGCGCTGCTGCGCACGCCATCGAGCTGGAAGGAAGACCAAGCCGACGGCAAGGCGTCGGTAGATGCCATCTTCCGGCAGGCGGCAGGCGAAGGGCGGCGCATGCTGACGGAGCCGGAAGCGAAAGCCGCGATCGCCGCCTACGGCATCCCCGTGCCGCGAACCATTGTCGCCGGATCTTTCCCGGAAGTGGCGCAGGCGGCCGGTGAGCTTCTCGAAAGCTCCGAGAGGGTGGTCGTCAAGTTGTTGTCGAAGGTGGTTTCACACAAGTCGGACGTCGGCGGTGTGGTTCTCGACATTGCGACTGCCGAGGAGGCTGGGGAAGCCGCGCGGTTGATCGAGGCCCGCCTGCGCTCGCAGGCGCCGGAGACGAAGGTAGACGGCTACGCCGTGCAGGCCATGATCGTGCGCAAACATGCGCAGGAGCTCATTCTGGGCATGAACCTGGACCCGATGTTCGGCCCGATCATTCTGTTTGGCGCCGGCGGCACGGCGGTCGAGGTTCTTAACGACACCGCGATCGCGCTTCCGCCGCTCGACGACGTGCTGGCCGGAGACGTGATCGACGCAACGCGAATAGGCCGCCTGCTTGCCGGCTATCGCGACCAGAAGCCAGCCAATCGAGCCTTGATCATCGCCGCGCTGAACGGCCTGTCGCAAATGATCGTCGACTTCCCTTGCCTGGTTTCGCTCGACATCAACCCGTTGCTGGCAGACGGCGAGGGTGTGATTGCGCTGGACGCCCGCATCGAAATCGATCCGCGACGGGTGGATGAACCGGCGCCGAACCCGGCCCTTGCCATAAGGCCCTATCCGTCAGGGTGGGGCCGCGATCTTGTATCGGACGGTATGTCTTTCCACGTCCGGCCAATCATGCCGGCGGACGTCGCGCTTTATCCCGCGTTCCTGGCGAAGATCTCTCCCGACGATCTGCGGCTGCGTTTCCTCTCGCCGCGCAGGAACTTCCCGGACCAGATGCTGAAGCGGCTCACGCAGCTCGACTATGATCGCGACATCGCCTTCGTCGTAATTGAAAAGGACACGGGAGTGCTAGCCGGAATCGGACGACTTTCCTGCGATCCGGATCACAGGACCGGCGAATATGCGCTGCTCGTTCGATCGGATCTGCAGGGGCATGGCCTGGGATGGGGCCTGCTGAAACAGGTCATAGACTATGCGAGGGCTGAACACATCAGCCGCATCGAGGGCATAATCCTCAACGAAAATCGCAAGATGCTCACAATGTGCCGGGAGTTCGGCTTCTCGATCGGGTATCACCCCGGCGAGCCCGGCCTGTCGGTGGCGACGCTGGAGGTCAGCTAAGCGCCGGTCAGCTCTATGATCCCGTTTTCCTGAGGCTGACTACGGATGAAGAGGTGCCCTCAACCAGGGCCACCATCTCGGCGGTAATTTCGGCTACCCCGCGGTCCGCCTCGATCTTGCGCCAGGTCAACGGACCGGCATCGCGTTGCAATTGCCGCGACAGGATGTCGACCGTGGCGTCCGAGGGACTGCCCTTGCGTTCGCTGACCCGACGCCAAAGCACCGACGGATCGGCCGCCAGCCAAAATCCTGCAAACGGAACAATTGTCTCGCTCGCGGCGCGCTCGATCCTGTCGCGATCGTCCGGGTTGTCGAAAACAGCGTCGGCGACGACGGAGCCGCCTTCGCCAAGAATCAACTCCGTGCGCCAGGCGATCTGGCGATAGACGCGTTCCGATACGCCGGGTCGGTAGGCCTTGTCCGGCAGCCTCATTTCGGCTGCCACGCCATGCATGGCCTTGCGGATGCGGTCGCTCTCGACCATCCGGGCGCCGGGTGGCGCGCCGATATGGGCAGCGAGCGCTTCGGCGACCGTCGTCTTGCCCGAGCCGCTCAGACCGCCGATCGCGACGAGCCAAGGTGGCGTCTCGGTGAGCAGGGCTCGGGCGAGCTCGAAGTAGGACCGCGCTTCGGCAATCAGCTTTGCGGAATCTGAGCTGCCTTCCTCGACCTGCGTTGCCGTGACATGCGCGCGCACCGCAGCCCTCACCGCCATGAAGAATGGCAGCAGGATGAAGCCATCTTCGTCGTCGGCGTCGTCGAGATACCGATTCATGACCAGATTGGCGAATTGCGGGAAGCCGCGATGCCATAGGTCCATCAACAGGAACGCCAGGTCGTAGAGCACATCGACGGTGGCGATCTGGTCGTTGAATTCGATGCAATCGAACAGCCGCGGCTCGCCCTCGAAGAGGCAGATGTTGCGCAGATGCAGGTCGCCGTGGCAGCGGCGAACTCGGCCCGTTGCTTCGCGCCGATCAAGCAAGGTGGCATGGCGGGTGAGGGTGGTGCGGAACGCGTCGTTGAATGTCTTGATCTCCCTTTCATCAAAGACGTGGCTTGTTGCAAATCCGGCCGAATTGATATCGAGCACGCCGCCGATATTCGCCGACCCGCTGCCGGCGTGGATTTCTTCAGCGCTGCGGTGGTACCGCGCGATCATACGCGCGACGTCTGTCATCAGCGCGGGAGTCAGCTTGCCCGCGGCGGCCATACGATCGAGAAGCTTCGACTGATCGAAGCGAACCATTTCGATGACAGCGTCGACCAGTTCTCCTGGCCCATCCAGGGCAAGCCGGCCTCCTTCGCGCGCGATGCGGCGGACACCGAGGTAAAGGCCCGGCGCCGTCCGGGAGTTCAATTCCACCTCCCTTTCGCACGCGGCGAGCCGCAGCTCTGGTGTCGAAAAATCGACGTAGGGCAACTTGACCCCCCGCTTCAGCTTGAAAGCGCGGCTCCCGACAAGGAATATCCGGGAAATGTGGGTCTCGATCGTCTCGACGGGGCCAGCCTCGCCATAGGCGGCTGGATGCTTCAACATCCCGACCACGACATCCTGGTTCTCAGCGATCATAGCCTGCGCCCTTGGTCTTGATTGCATCATCGTTCGGTCTCGCCGACTGAAGCCTTACAAGTCCTACTGGTGCTGAAGCGTCTGGACGTAACCGGCGAGGTTGTGGATGCGTTCCGTGGTGACGGCCTCCCCACCATAAGGGCCATAGCGCTTCACATCTTCGGGCAGGAACTGATTGCCCCAGACCGGCTTCTCGCGCTCGCCGTGCTCCGGCACGAGGCCACGGCCGTCGATCGTCGCGAAGACCCGCCAATAGGGAAACTCGCCGCCATTGCGTCTCGTGAGTGTCGTCAGATCCGAGGGACGCTTCCGCAACGCGTCGGCCAAAGGGCCGTCGCCCTTGCCGTCCACGCCGTGACAGACCGCGCAGGAATTCAGATATTCCTGCTGTCCATTGCTCACCCTGTGCCGCCGCGGCGTTCAGCGCCAGCGCCAAAAGACCCATCGTCGTCAAGAACCTCATTGACCCGCCTCCAGCGATAAATGTCAGGCTAAAGCGTGCGGCGCGCGCGCGCGTTGACCGAGATCAATCGTGCGAAGGGATCAGTTTTGATCCAGGGCAAGGAAGGATTCCGACCGGTTCGCTACGGCTACATCCTCTGTGAACCTTTCTCGAACGAGGAGTCGTCGCCATGCCATTCAAGACTTTGCTCACCGTTACAGGGCCGGATCACGGAGATGGCGATGTGAGGCTCGCCGCCGTTCTCTGCGAAGAAATCAATGCACATCTTTCCGTGCTTGTTGTGGTCGTCGCTGCGCCTCCTTCGGGCGGAGAATACGCAGCGGTCGTCTCGCCGGCGTGGCTCGCAGAACGCGAAGCCGAGATGGAAATGCTGGAGAGGCGCAGCTCGGCGGTCTCCAAAATGTTGTTGGAAAGCCTCGTATCGGCTGACCTCAGCAGCGAGTACCCGGAGCAATCCTGGGCGGACGAAGTCATCGGTCGGCATGTCCGCTACGCCGATCTGACCGTTGTCGGGCCGGAAATGCTCGCAAGCCACATGCTCAAGGAAAAGGTCATTGCAGGCGGACTGTTCTCGTCTGGAAGGCCTATCTTGCTGGTCCCCAAGGCGGCGCGCGCGACGTTGAAACCGAAACGCGTCCTTGTCGCGTGGGACGCCAGCCTGGAAGCATCGCGCGCCGTGCGAGAGTCCCTCGACATCCTGTCAGGGGCCGATGAGGTGCGTATCGTCATCATCGACCCGATCGAGGACGAACGACACCACGGCGCTGAACCCGGGGCGGATGTGGCGACCTATCTCTCCCGGCATGGCGTGAAGGTCGCAGTGGACCGCCTGCCAAGCTCAAACCATTCGATCGCCGATGTTCTTCGCCGACACGCCATCGATACTGGCGCCGAGCTCATGGTTATGGGAGCCTACGGCCATTCCCGCCTGCGGGAGCGGATATTCGGCGGCGTGACCAAGTCCATGATTGAGGACCCTGGGCTGCCGGTCCTGATGGCTCGTTAAGCGAGCCTCGATGCGTGCATGGACCCTTCCATGTCGAAGGCGGATGGGCCCGGGTCTTATCTGTCCCGGCGACAACCGATTGGATGAAGGCGGGAGCCCGCGCCACCCTGCGCTTGCCGATTCCTATGCGGGCATGCCGCGCCAACTCGCCAGCGCGCTCCCTGTAGGGGAAGTCGCTGAAAGCCAGGTCGGGGAGCTCGGCCTCCTGCCTAAGAATCCCCGGGCGGCGACCCGATCGCCATCTGGATTGGTCGTCGGCGGGCAGAGAGAGCGCTCATCGAAGAAATTTCGGTCGATACGCTTCAATTCGGGCTCGCGGCCAATTTTCTATGGCAAGGACATGAGCCGTGTCTGGGCCGTCGCAGAGGCCTTGGAGTACGGTATGGTGGGCATCAACACCGGTCTGATCTCGACTGAAGTGGCACCTTCGGGCATCAAGCAATCGGGGTTCGGACGGGAAGGCTCCAAATACGGCTCGATGATTTTCTCGAGTTGAAATACCTGTATTTTGGCGGGTCGCCAGTTAGGCCCCAAGTGCCGCGCCTAAACAATGGGTATTGCCGGTTGCAAACTGATTTTTTTATCGGAATAATTACAGTTCCATAAGATAGATTACACGACTTTCATCAGGAAAAAGTGAATATTTCTCAATATTGCCCAAGTTTTCATCGCACTTACCGCAAGTACTACATGTGCTTATCAGAGAGCCAGACAATTAGATTGCAGCAGTAACGACAACTGAAATTTCGATTCGACAGATGGATTACTTAATTTCAAAGTTGGCACACAAGCGTTTAGCGGAAAACAGCCCCGCCAGTGCGCGTTCTTCGCCGCCGCTCGGCGCGGCGCCGTCTCCAGCGCAGAACTACCGATCGCTTGCTTAGGCCTCTCCGTAGCCTGTACGGACCGCTGTTCGGCCTGTGCCGGAACAAATCGATCGCCTCTTTCCGTTCGCGCTCCGGATCGAGTTCGTAGACCCCGGGCAAGGGTCGCAAGTCGGCCAGCTTGGTCTTCCACACACCATCGCTGCGCCCGCAAGCCACAATGCTCGAGGCCGACCTTATCGTCAAACCAGACGGTGACGTTGAGCTTGGGT
>NZ_RQXT01000066.1 GCF_003863365.1 Mesorhizobium tamadayense
ATTTCTGCTCCCCGCACCACCAGGACAGCGCGCTCCATCCCACTATAGCGCAGCTTGGACGCGCCGCTGGGTTCGAGCGCGACGATACGCCTGAGAGGAAGCTGGAGAAGTTGGCGGCACTGCTCGCCCCGACCTCGTCGGAGGACGGAGCGCTGCTGGCCGAGCTGCTCTCGTTGCCGACCGAGGGACGCTTCGCGCCCGTCCAGCTGACGCCTCAGCGTAAGAAGGAGAAGACCTTCGAGGCACTGCTTAAGCAACTCGAGGACCTGGCGCGACAAGCTCCGGTGCTGATGCTGTTCGAGGATGTGCATTGGATCGACCCAAGCTCGCGCGAGCTGCTCGACCTGGTAATTGAGCGGGTGCCGCGCCTGCCCGTGTTGCTTCTCGTGACTTTCCGTCCCGAGTTTCAATCGCCGTGGATCGGGCAGGCGCACGTCACGATGCTTGCCCTCAATCGGCTCGATCGTCGTGAGGGCGCCGCGCTGGTCCAGCGGGTCGTCGGCACCGGAGACCTGCCGAGCGATGTTGTCGCGGAGATCATCGAACGCACCGATGGGGTGCCGCTGTTGGTCGAGGAGCTGACCAAAGCGGTGCTGGAAGGCGGCAACGCCGGCATCGTGCTCTCACGAGCTGCTGGGACCGCGTTAAACGTGCCAGCCACGCTGCATGCCTCGCTGATGGCGCGGCTCGATCGGCTAGGCTCGGCCGCTAAGGAGGTCGCACAGGTTGGCGCCGCTGTTGGCCGGGAGTTCTCCTACGAATTGCTGGCAGCAGTCGCACAGCGGAACAAGGCCGATCTGAACGCCGCATTGGATCAGCTCGTCGGCGCCGGTCTCGTGTTCCGCCGGGGCGTGCCGCCGCTAGCCACCTACCTCTTCAAACACGCGCTGGTTCAGGACGCTGCATACAGCACGCTGCTGCGCGGCAGGCGCCAGCAGTTGCACGCGCAAATCGCCCAATCGCTCGAGGCCCATTCCCCGGAGCTGACGGACAGCCCGCCTGAAATATTCGCGCACCATTATGCCGAAGCCGGGCTCGTTGAACAATCCGTCCAATATTGGGCGAGGGCCGGTCATAGCTCCGCCGCTCGGTCAGCGATGGCGGAAGCGGCCGCGCAATTCCAAAAGGCGCTGGATCAGCTCGCGCTGCTTCCGGACAACAACGAACGACAGCGACAAGAGCTCGAATTTTACAGTGCTCTCGGTGCGGTCTTAACAACCACCAAAGGCTCTGCCGCGCCGGAAACCGGGCATGCCTATGCACGTGCACGAGAACTGTGGGACCGACTGGGTTCCCCTTCGGAGTTCCTGCGGGTTCCCTTCGGGCAGTCTCGCTATCACGCATTCCGCGGCGAACTCGACCTGGCCCACCGCTTTGACGAGGATTTGCTGCGTCTAAGTCGGGAGCGCAATGACCCCGCCGGCCTCGTTCTGGGCCACCTGTCCGCTGGTAGAACCCTGCTGTATCGCGGCAAATTCGCGGCATCTCGATCGCATCTTGAGGCGGGATTGGCGCTTTATGATCCAGTCGCCCACTGCTTGCTTATCCAACAAGCCGCACTTCACCCTGCAGTCGTCTCGCAATCGTATCTAGGGAAAGTTCTTTTCTGCCTCGGGTTGCCCGACCAGGGGTTGGCGCGAAGCAACGCAGCGGTCGTTGAGGCTCGGGGGCTGGCGCATCCGCCGACTTTAGCCACGAGCTTAATTCTCGGCGCTATGCCGCTGTTGCTAGTCGGAGATATTCAAGCCTTGGATAAACGGATAGACGAGTTGCTTGCGGTGGCGGCTGAGCAGGGTTTCCCCTATTGGCATGCGCTGGGAACCATCTTTCACGGCTGGAGCACCGTCAAGAAAGGCGATGTAACGGAGGGGATGTTGCTCCTCCGCCAGGGTTTGACCGCTTACCGCGCCACCGGAGCGGGAGTGTGGATGCCTTACTGTCTCGCCCTCCTAGCCATGGCATGTGAGATCGCCGGGCAAATAGAAGAGGGCTCGACCGTACTGGACGAGGCCTTGCAATTTGCTGAAAGGACCAGTGAGCTTTGGCTGGCGGCGGAACTGAACAGGCACAAAGGCCAGCTACTGCTGCGGCAGGTGCATTCCGACGCGGCTGAGGTATTCTACCGCAATGCCCTGAACATCGCCGAGGGGCAGGAAACAAAGCTCTTGGAATTGCGCGCGGCGGTCAGTCTCGCCCGGCTCTGGTGCAACCAGGGCAAGGGCGATGCAGCCCGCAATCTCCTCGGATCGACCTACGGGTGGTTCACTGAAGGTTTCGATACGCCCATTCTGAGGGAGGCCAAGGCATTGCTGACCGAGCTTTGAAGAGAGCCATTCGCGAAATGTGGTCAGTCAGTGGTCGGTGGAACCGATTCGGTCGGAACAGCAGAGAGGCGCACGTGCCTCAAATTGAAGACCTCCAATGTTCGGTTCGGAGCCTAGGTGACGACCGATCTCTTCAACCGCTCATGTCAGCTCTTGTGAAGGGTTACGGCCGCCGGCCCCAGCGCACGCCGCCTCTCACAGAAGGCCGGCATCCGTAACCCTTCACATTTTCCGACCTTGGCCGCTAGGCTCTCGCAGGTCCGCCAGCCTTGAGTTCTGGGCGCGACGAAGCCCAATTTCGTATCAAATCGGTCGGCCATCAGTGCAATCGCCGGCGTCGCAAAGTACCCGTTGCGCCAATTGCAGGTCCGATGTGGCGAATCCTTCGGTAAACTTGCTGTAGAGTGCCGCGAGCAGAACATGAGCTTCACCGCCCCGATTCTCCTCGATCCACAGTCGGGCTAAGCTGGTTATCGCCCGCAACTCCCACAAGTCAGCGCGTTGCCGTCGCGCTATTGCGGCTGCGTGCCTGAACCGTGCCTCGACCTTGGCCCGATCAACAGTGGGCAATTGCAGCATCAGTTCGCCTGTTAGCCGATGCAGCTCCGCCTCGAACCACCGCTCGCCAGTTTCACGCACCCGGCCTAGCCCATCGGTGAGCAAGTCCAGGCCCTTCTTCGCCCCGCCGGCCTGAGTTTCGACGTGCGCGAGCAAGCTTAGAAAGAATGGAACCAGGAAACCGGCGCCAGTCATCTGCCAGGACGCTATGCCTTCCCGAATCTGCGCAATGGCCGCCTGCAATTCGCCCGTCTCTCCAAGCGTCCAGCCTCGAACGACCATACCTACCCCGAGGAAGTGCGGAGACCCTTGTGCTCTGGCGAGCGTGATCAGTGAATCCGCCCGTTCCCGGGCTTCTCGCCAGTCGCCGCGTAGTTGGGACAGGATGCAGCCGTAAAGCAGCGCGTAACCCAGCGTATTGCGGTGGGATAGTTCCCGAGCGTCCGCCAACGCCTCGTTGCTCCTGGCTTGGGCCTGCTCGGGATGGCCGAGAGCTAACAGAGCCCAGGACAGGACAGACAGCCCCGCCACCCGAGGGTCCTGCGCGAACAGGAACGCGAGAGAGCGATCTCGCTGTGGATCGTAAAGGGCGAGCGATCGCTCGAGATTTTCACGGGCAATTGTGACCTCGCCGCGAAGGAAGGCATCGGTTCCGACGATGCGGTTGCCGACGACCTCAGCGGCCAAATCCTGTTGTTCCCGCGCACGACGCAGCAGTTCCTCTCCTGCCTTCCGGCCCGCCTCCAGCTCCGCCCGCACGACGTGGAACACCCAGTCCCCGTAGAGGACAGGGAATAGCCGATTTGTGTCACCGAGCCGCTCGCATAATTCGCGCGCTCGTGCGTTGGCCCGCCCGACTTCCGGCGCTGCCCAGCCCTTCGCAGTCATCAACGCGACGCCAAGGGCGACTTGCAATTCGAGTTCCTGCCGCCATCGAGTGGCATCATCGGATAGCGCTTCAAGCAGCTCCAGCCCTCTTGTCAGATGGGTAATCGCTTCCTCTGTTGCGGAGCGAGCAATCTCCGCTTGCCCGGCTCTGAGCCAATAGTTGATCGCTGGTTCTGGCAGCCCCGCCTCGGTGTAGTGCTGGGCTAGAAGTTCGGGTTGCGATTGGACCGTTTCTGGGAATCGCTGCTCGATTGCATTGGCGATTCCCGCATGCAACCGCTGTCGTTTCGAGCGCACAAGGGTCGCGTAGGCAGCGTCGCGCACGAGCGCATGCTTAAAACTGTAGGTCGCCTGCGGCGAAATCCCGTGGCGGAACACCAATCCCGACGCAATGAGGTCGTCCAATGCTCGCTCCACCTCGCTGGTCGGCAGCGGCACGGCAGCCGCGAGCAACTCGTGCGAGAATTCTCGTCCGATTGCGGCCGCCACCTGCGCCACCTCTCTGGCGGGGGCAAGTCGGTCGAGCCGGGCCAATAACGACTCCTGAAGCGTAGTGGGGATCGCTATGGCCGACAGGGGACTGGCGAGAGCGTAGTGATCGCCCTCGTCCTTTAATAGGTTGGTCTCGATCACGGCCCGCGTCAGCTCTTCCACAAAAAGCGGCACGCCGTCGGTTTTTGCGACGATCTGGTTGAGCACTTCGGTAGGCAACGCCCTGCCGCCAGTCACGCGCTCGACCATCGCTGCGCCTTGCCGTCGGCTCAAACGACTAAGCGTCAGTGCGGTGACATGAGGATAGTGCATCCACGGTTGCAGGAACTCAGGGCGGAATGTGATGAGCACCATCACCGGCGAGCCCTGCACGCGGTCAATCACAAGATCCAGCAGCTCCATCGAGGTCGGATCTGCCCAATGAACGTCCTCGTAGACGGCCAGGACGGGCTGGCGCGCCGCGAGCCCAATGAGCTGATCGACCAATGCCTCCAGCGTCCGCTCCTTCTGCCGATGCGGGCTCAGCTCCAACGGCGGATAGCGGTCGTCTGCTGGAAGCGACAGCAGCGCCGCGAGCAGCGGGACCACGCCGGCGACATCTTCGGTCGAAAGCGCTAGCAGCGTCTCGAGTTTATCCAGTCTCACTCCGGGAGAGTCGTCTGCTGCGAACCCAGCCGCCCGCTCCAGAAGACCGATCACCGGATGAAGCGGGCTGGCCTGATGGTACGGCGAGCAGTAGTGATTTACAGTCGTATGTGGTTCGCTTTCTAGCCGCCGGCGCAGGGCACGAACGAGGCGTGACTTGCCGATGCCAGGCTCGCCGGCTAGCAGCACAACCTGGCCTTCGCCCTCTTTGACTGCTTCCCAGTGCTTGAGCAGGAGCTCGATCTCATGCTCACGGCCAATTAGCGGGGTGAGGCCCGCCCCGCGCATGGCTTCGAAACGGCTTTCCGCAGCGCTTTCCCCAAGCACACGCCAAGCGCGTACGGAAGCAGGAAAACCCCTTAGCGGGTGGAGGCCGAGTTCGGCGAGATCGAACAAGCCACCGATCAACTGCCGGGTGCGGGCTCCAACAACCACAGTTCCGGGCTCGGCCAGACTTTGCAGACGCGCTGCGAGATTGGGCGTGTCGCCGACTACCGTCTCCTCACGCGCCGCACCTTCACCAATCAGTTCACCGACAACCACCAGACCTGTGGCGATCCCGACGCGGGCTTGAAGCGTCGCGCCGTGCACTGGTTGCAGACCCCGTACTGCCTCGACGGCTGCAAGCCCCGCCCGCACCGCCCGTTCGGCCTCATCCTCGTGAGCGCGCGGATAGCCGAAGTAGGCGAGCATGCCATCGCCCATGTACTTGGCAATATGACCTTCGAACCGCGCAATCGCACCCGCCACCGCGCCTTGATAGCCGCGCAGCAGTTCGCCCATTTCCTCTGGATCGAGTCGTGATGAAAGCGCAGTCGAGCCAACCAGGTCGGCAAACATCACAGTGAGCTGGCGGCGCTCCGCCTCCGGGAGTGACATAGGTCTGGGTGCGATAGATGCATTCCTGGCTGGGCTGGTCGTTTGCCAATCGGTCTCGCGCAGCGCGGCGATGGCAGCAAGCAGTTTGCGGCGGTGCCCTAGTGAAGCGACGCCGAGCCCAATCAGATCCTCGGCGGAAAGATCTCTGAGGACTTCGTCATCGATATCGTTTTGGCGGAACGCTTCCTCGTACTGTCCCAGTTTTTGGTCGCGCAGCCAGGCACCGACGTCCATGGCTCTTTCTCCGCAATACTCGGAGCGCAAGGTTCTGTAGCATACTCCAAAAGCGTCTGAGCGGCACTAGCGAAACCCTTCTGCGATGTTCGGACGTTGGGTCGCGGGCTTGCGGTAGGCTTCCCAACGGCAGGGGCAGACAAGGGTCAGCAGCGCGCCTAGGCAACGTTTGCCTGACAGCGCCACGAATACGGCCCTGGTGGTCGCACTCGCCCCAAGAGGCAACTTTCATGGCGCTACCCTCAAAGTGTCCTTTGCGCGATGGCTCGACCCGTGGCTGTCATTGGCGTCCGTTCAGAGACTTCGCTCTACTTGGTTGTATGTCTGCTATCGCTTTTTCGACGCTAGCAGCTGCCGGTCCGCTGACGGCCCCATCGGAGCATTCCAGAGACCGGGCTCCCTGCTTGTTGAAGTCAATCACACGTAGCGACAGCCTTGAGCGCTTCGGCACGGGAAGGTTTCTGCATATTCGCAATCCGTCGAACAGAAGCGTAGAACCTTGGATAATCGCTGGAGCACAAGTCGAACAACCGAAGAAACGCCGGAACCTGTTCGCCGTAGACAGCAGTCGCGGCGAGCTGTGCGTTGTTGATCCGGGCATCGAACCAGGCGTCGTATCCCCGGTATCCGGCCCAGCGCTTGTCGCGCATTTGCCGGTAGCGCATCCGCAGCTTGTCGATCGCGGCTGTCTTGGCAGCCGCCATCTGCTCCGAGGTACGGAAGCTTTCATAGACCTGCCTTAACTCGTCCCGGGTTTTCGACACCAGTCCGAGAAAATCGGCGCTGCGCTTGCGATCGGCTTCGTAGCGGCGCAATCCGGCGTGATCGCCAACTGCGCGGAGCCATTTCCTTACACCGGTGGTTTCGACAGCAACTGCGAAGGCCTCATTGAATGCTGAGTCGTCATCGACATAGATGCGCTGATGCGCCAGCTCATGAAAAATGAGGCTTGCGAGATACGTGTCATCCTGACGGAGCATGGTGCTTAGCAGCGGGTCACTGGACCAGCCCAGTGTGGAATATGCAGTGACGCCTGTGACATAGACGTCGAGCCCCTGTCTATGAAGTTCGACAGCGCTTTCAGTCGCAGATTTCCGAGCAAAGTAACCCTGGTACGGAACGCATCCGAAAACCGGAAAGCACCATGTTCGTGGCATCAGGGAGAATTGCGGCGCGGCAAAAACGGCCCAGGTCACAGCGTCCCGACCGATGTCGACATAGCTGCGGTAGCTATTGTTTTCGGGCAGTGCCAGTTCATCTGACGCAAACTGTCGTATGCTGCCCGCCGACGTCAACTTGGTGCGCAATGCCTCAGGCGTCGAAGGATCATCGATCAGTTTTCCAACATTTTCGCGCGCCGCCATGATCTGCACGTGACCCTCCAACGACTGCGCGTAGTAGGAAATGCTTGTGCAACCGGTCACACCGGACGCCATGGTCACCGCGGCAAGCCATCGAAAAACGCGCTTCACAGCTTGCCCACCGCTTGCTCATCTCCGCACGGAGCAAATGTCCCGATTGCCCCAGTGTCTCAAACAGGCGCACCAATTTTCGTCAAGATGCTGAGGGGGCAGCGGGTCGGACTTTCGACTTCGGCAGCCGGTCCCACTCCAGACCAATAGTCCGGAAGTTGCCATCCCGCTCGATAGCGATCCGAGAAGCTCCGGCTTTCGGCGGAACCGGGAGACCAGCACGAATAGGCAAAGTCAAAGTCACTATCCCGTCCAAGTTGTGGACACTTCAACTTCAAAGGCGCACTCTCCCAACGACGAAACCCGAGTAGAGTTTCGTCCAATGCTTCACATGCTTGAGATGCCTCGCTGATTGCCTGACCTGTCCGGACATCCGGATGGGGCCGTCATTCATTATGCGCCTGTCCGTGACCAGGCTGCGGCTCAAAAGGACGCTGCAGCCCGTTCCGGATCAACTGGGAGG
This sequence comes from Mesorhizobium tamadayense, assembly GCF_003863365.1. Taxonomy (GTDB): domain Bacteria; phylum Pseudomonadota; class Alphaproteobacteria; order Rhizobiales; family Rhizobiaceae; genus Mesorhizobium; species Mesorhizobium tamadayense. Next base: position 7,956 of record NZ_RQXT01000066.1, read on the forward strand.
GAAAACAGCATGCCTCATCTTCAACGCAGAGAACTTATTCAAGGAAGCGCGGCTCTTGCTGCAATCGCCGCTTTCCATGCCTCGCGGGCCTACTCTTTTCCGACGCGGTCCGGCGAGGAAGTTGTCAAATGGACCGATCAGTTGCCGCCGAACCCGGTGCCAGAGGTCATCAAAAACCAGCTCGTCTGGGAAGACCTCGATTCCTGGGTAACGCCAAACGACAAGTTCTTTTCAATCGCGCATTTCAACAGGCCGGTCATCGACGAAAGCGCGTGGAAGCTCGAAATCGGCGGCCTGGTCAAAAAGCCGATGGCGCTGACGCTCGCCGACATCAAGGCCAGGCTGCGCCAGGAAGTCACCTTCACGGTCGAATGTTCGGGCAATACCGGCCTCCCGTTTTTCAACGGCGGCATCGGTAATGCGCGCTGGGCGGGCACGCCACTTGCCCCGATCCTGAAGGAGGCCGGCGTCCTCGACAGCGGCATCGAGGTCGTCTTCTGGGCCGCCGACGAAGGCGAGATCAAGCGGGCCGATGACGTTACGTTCAAGCAGAACTTCGCGCGCAGCATGTCGCTCGCCGACGCCATGGATCCAAAAAACATCCTTTGCTACGAGATGAACGGAACTACCTTGCCGCCCGATAACGGCTTCCCGGTTCGGCTGATAGCGCCCGGCTGGTACGGGGTCGCAAACGCGAAATGGCTCAAGCGCATCGAGGTGCGCGACCAGCGCTTCGAGAACCGGTTCATGGGACGCGACTACGTCACGCTCCGCGAGGAAGACCATAACGGCGAGACCGTGTGGGTAGAAACGTCCGTGGGACGGGCGCGCCTCAAATCGGCGCCGGCTCGGGTGACTCATATCGGCAGCGATTATCGGATCGTTGGAGCCGCCTGGGGTGCGCCGATCGACCGGGTCGAGGTGAAGATCGACGATGGGCCGTGGATGCAGGCGACCGTGGACGGCACCGAAGAGGCGGAGTTTGCCTGGAAGATGTGGTCTCTGGACTGGCCCAAGCCTTCCACCGGGGAGCACACCGTCACCTCGCGCGCGATCGATAAGAGCGGCAACATTCAGCCGGCAATGAGCGATCCGTGGATTGCCAAGAAACACACCTATTGGGAGAGCAACGGACAGGTGACCCGCCGTATTCAGGTCAGTTGACGGCTCGGCGCCGCGAGCGGAGCAGCCTGGAAAGCTGTGTGGCGACCGAATTGTGTGCGACCCGTTACGCTGTGGGCATAGCCAATGTGCAGCAGGCGGTGCGGTCGCAGAAATGATTGATTAGGTCGATAGAGGTGGCGTACGGAACGCTGCGCACGGTTTTGCGCAGCAGGTGGCCATGGCTCGTTGGCGGCCCAGGCGCGAGTTGCGCCATCGACGGACGTTGACCGATTGAACCCACGGGCATCGCCCTCATAGCCAAAAGACGAGCCTATGTCCTGACGAGAGCAAGCCAGCGTTCCAAAGCGGTGCGCTCTTTAGTCGGGAAGGCCAGCCTTGCGGTAGCCTTCGACGAAGCGCTGGAGCACTTCCTCGTCGTCGAATGGCTGCGATGTTGCCCAGTGCCTGATGCTGAAATGAGGATCGCTCATCAGGAAGAATTCCGCCTCTTGACGGGCTTCATCAAGGCGCCCGAGCTGCGCGAGGGCTGCCGCTAGCATGCGCCGCGACGTGGTGCGGTAGGTTTCCGGCTTGCGTAAGGCATCGACCGCAGATTGATAGTCGCCGAGCGCATAATAGGCTTGGCCCGCCATCCAATAGTACCACCCCGGAGGGTGCGGATTGAGCCGCAACGCCCGCTTCACGAATTCGACGCCCTTGACCGCGTCGCCCCTTAAGGTGATGAGATCCGAGCGCATCGCCCAGGCATCGGCATGATTGGGATCGAGCTTGAAGGTCGCCTCGAACTCAGCATCCGATTCTGCGAAACGCCGTTCGTGACCAAGTATGATGCCCAGCCCCCAGCGGTTCCCGGCATCGTTAGGGTCGAGCGCCACTGCCCGCTGCGCTTCCGCGAGCGCGCGAGGCTTGTTGGTTTCCTTCGGCTCGTTCCAGAACAGCCAGCCGAGCCAAAGATTGAGGGCCAGCAAGCTATGTGCTTCGGCATAGTCGGGATCGAGTCCGATCGCCTTTTCCAGGAGCATGCGCGCTTCCCGCGCGCCTAACCCGGTCTGAAAACTGACGCCGCGGGCTCGGACGCAGAGGTCATAGGCTTCGAGACTCGTCGGCCGTTTGCGCGCCGGCTGTCCGGCCAATCGGCCGACAAGGGCTTCGACGATCTTGGCCGTGACTTCGTCCTGCACTGCAAAGATATCCTCGAGGCTGCTGTCGTAGCGCTCGGCCCAGATATGATCGCCGCCGACCGCGTCGATCAGCTGCGCATTGATGCGCACGCGCCCGGCGGCGCGCCGGGCGCTGCCTTCAACCACATAGCGCACCCCAAGATCACGCGCGGCCAAACGCACATCGACCGGCCGCCCCTTGTAAGCAAAGGTCGAGTTGCGAGCGATGACGAAGAGGCCGGCGCAGCGAGAGAGATCGGTGATCAGGTCTTCGGTCAAGCCGTCGACAAAGGTTTCCTGCTCCGGATCGTTGCTCATGTTGGTAAAAGGCAAGACCGCGATCGAGGGCCTGTCGGGCAATTCCAGCGATACCAGTCGGCCGACCGGAGCGGCTCTCGGAAGCTGCAGGTTCACACGATAGCAGTATATCGGCTCGGCTATATTCTTCACCCGCTGCTCGCCCATGGGCTCGAACGCAAACGCCAACTTCTGCCTGACCTCCTTGGACACCTTCTCTGAAACGCAGATGCCACCGGGCTCGGCGAGTTGTTGGAGGCGCGACGCCACGTTCACGCCCTCGCCATAGCGATCGTCCCCTTCGACGATCACTTCTCCAAGGTTGATTCCGATCCGGACTTCGAAGCGCTGGTCTTCGGCGACGCTCGCGTTACGCTCTGCCATGCCGCGCTGAAGCGTGACCGCGCATTCGACCGCATCCACGACGCTGCCGAACTCCGCCAGCAGGCCGTCGCCCATTAACTTGAAGATTCGCCCGTGTCGCGTCGCGATCTCCGGCTCGAACAGCTCTTTGCGGCCACGTTTCAGCCGGTCGAAGGTGCCGGCCTCATCCGCCTCCATGAGCGCCGAGTACCCGACGACATCGATGGCAAGGATGGCAGAGAGCTTCCGCTCCATGTAAGCCTCAGTGAAGGTTCGCGACAGGCAAGCCGCACGCCCGAGGCAGGTAGGGACCGGCGCTCCCGGCGTGCCCTCACCGGCCTCTATACCACAGATCACGCCTCTTGAGACTATGGCTCGCGCGACGCCTTGGCTCACCTGCCGCAGCGCCACTGACGAGCGAGTCCCACCTATCCCTCCGCTTGTTCGCGGCAGCTGCCTCGCAACCGGACTGTGCCCCCTTTGGCTCAGGACCTGCCGTATGACGTCGTTGAAGGAAGGTGTCCGACGGGGTCGGAATTGGTCTTTCCTGTCGGGTACCAAGCGTTAGACTTTGACCAATAGGTGAAGGCATGCGCCGATACGTCGGGGTGATCTACAAAGATAACGACAGCGACTTCGGGGTATCTTTTCCCGACTTCCCCGGTGTCGTCACGGCCGGCCTGACAATTGCCGAAGTGCGTCGGCTCGCCGAGCAGGCGCTTGCCTTTCATGTGGAGGGGCTTCTAGAGGACGGCGAACGCATTCCGGAGCCGGCTTCGCCCGAGCACGCGATGACCGACAAAGACGCACTCACCACTATCCAGGTGCGTCTGAAGGCTGCAAGACAGTTACCGCGGCGGCTGAGCTAGCTGTGAGCTTCGCGTGTCCCTTGGCGCGCCGCAGCATGGCCTCGCCCGTCCCGTCGCACTCCATACAGCGGACGCTCACCCCAGGACATCTGTGCTGATGCGTCCCCGCCGGGCAGCAATGGCCGTTAGAGCTTCGCCACCTCGGGCATTCGAACATCGTGCCGGTGCCGCCGCAGCCTTGGCACTCGCCATCGGTGAACGCTAGTTCCATTTTACCCAGCCCTTCGGCGTTGCGAGACAACGCCGCTAACCCCAACGCAAACTTCGGCTGGCCCCCGCCAGCCGTATGCGGACACTGACATACAGCAATTAAGCTTTTTCTAAAGCAGAGATTCCTTGTGAACATCATTCGCCGGCGAATATTTTGTCTGTCCCGACCGGCCCGCCATGAAGTGCATCACTCGTCCGACGCGGATTACCAATCTGCCGGCCGTGCGCGAGCAGATCAACCATATCGATCGTGCGCTTGCTAGAAGGCCTGCCGAGCCAGCCGAATAAGGAACTGATCAGCGCGACCGTGAGTTATGACTTCGTGGTTGATCCTTCAGCGGCATAGCCACTGCCAGTCGAAGAACGCCCGTCGCTCTCCCCGCAGGCTGGGCATCCATGCCACCTTTGATGCTTTGCTCCAAAGGCCGGAACGTTTGGTCCGCGCCGTCTTTCCATTTTGGCGACCATGCTCTTCAACAGCCGGGAAACCATGACTCAGTTCGTGAGAAGGCGCGCCGCCGTTCCGCCGCAATGCGAGTCCACTCCGGCCAGGTACGCCCCTGTTTCAGTTGATCTTTGGGGCTTCGAAGGAGTTCTGGAGATGATTATCAAGAAAGTTTTCGTGGCGGTGCTGATGACCGCAGCGCTTGCCGGATGCGAGACACAAACTGAGGGCCAGCAGCGGGCCACCACCGGCGCGCTCATCGGCGGCGCGGGCGGCGCGCTCGTCGGCCAGGCGATCGGCGGCAATACCAAGAGCACGGTGATCGGCGCGGCCAGCGGCGCGCTTCTCGGCGCCGTGGTCGGCAGCGCCACTACCCCGCAGCGTCGCGGCGAGCAGCTCTGCCGCTATCAGGACCGCTATGGCCGCATCTATACCGCGCCCTGCGACGATCGCTACTACAACGGCGACTATTAATCTCTGAGCCTCTTAGGGAGGGAGACGGCGCACCGGCGCCGGCTCCCTCCTTCCCTCGCATCATGGTTTTGTACGCTTTTCGATGTAGAAGCGTTTTTGGCGGCGGGCTGCGGAGGAGGTCGAAATGACGACGAGCCTTGCCGGCGCGCTAAAACACCGTGGCAAGCAGGCGGTGAAGCGGCTGATCGGTTATGACTCGCGCAACTGGCTGCGTATTCGCCAGATTGAAGCCTTCACGGCTTTTCTAGAAGCGGCCAACCGTAAGTCGCGCGACGTAATCGAGATCTCGCCCGGTTGGAACCGCTATTGGCGGGCAATGTGCCCAAACTACCGCTCGGTCGATTTTCCCGATTTCGACATCTGCCGCGACCGCACCGAAGAGCAATATTCCATCGTGATTGCCGATCAGGTGCTGGAGCACGTGCGGCGGCCACTGGCGGCCGCCGCCAATATCCACGCCATGACCAAGCCCGGCGGCTGGGCAATGGTGGCCACACCTTTCCTGTTTCGCGTGCATGCGCGGCCGCACGACTATAACCGCTGGACGCCCGCGGGGCTCAAGCAATTGATGGTCGAAGGCGGCTTCGCCGAGGAGAACATCCAGGTGCAGGGATGGGGCAACAAGGCCTGCGCCAGGGCGCATATTGGCGGGCCGGTGCGGCCCTATGGCGTATGGCGGGATCTGAGCAACGACGAGGAATATCCGCTGATGGTGTGGGCCTTCGCAAAGAAGGTGTGACTGCGGAGCCGATCGGCGATCTCCAGCATCCACGTTGCGAACGACTGCAATGCGCCTCAATTGCGGTCGGTAGGGGCGGTCCTATCCGCGCCGATAAGCGGACGTCGATGAACGACACGCCGCGGGCGGCTTGCGCCATCAGGTGTCCCTCCGACGTAGCTTGTGGGGCGCCGTCGGGCGGGCGGGTTAATAGGAGACCCGGCGTATTGGCCGATTTCAGAATGGGAGCTTGATATCGCTCGACGACAACGGGCGACCCGCCGCTACGAGCGCGCCAACCGTCTTTCTGTCCCGTTGCCGACGCCTCACCAAGCCAGTCAGCGCTCTATCGAGGGAAATCGAACCGGCGCCGGCTGTGGTGAGGGCGAACATGCCGCCGGCTATGGCGAGATCCTTTTCGAAATGCAGCAATTCGTTCTGGCTGGCGAAATTGGTGTGGAACAGGGCGGCGGTTGCAAGACAGAACAGTCCGAGCGAGACCGCGCCCAGACGCGTCAGCAAGCCGAGGCCGACCAACAGACCGGCTCCCAACTGCAGCGTTATGGTGGCGATGAGGAGCGGCGAGCTGACGCCGAGCGCGGCCATGGCCTTTGCGGCAATGCCGAAGTGGCTCGCCAGCTCAAGGCCTTCGTGTACGAAGAGAAGTGAGAGCAGCAGGCGACCCGAAAGCAGGGTCCAGTCGCCAAGGTGTAATTTCGAAGCGATTTGTGTCGTTGTCACGATTGGCTCCAGCAAGGAAGGAAGCGGCAGGCGCTGTGCAGCGCCTGCCTGGTTTACTTTGTCACTTTGGTGTCGATGGCCTTTTGCAGGTCCGCGCGCTCCTCGCAGCCCGCGGGGCAGAGCTTTTGCAGCGAGGCGAGCTGTTCCTCGGCCTTGGCCATGTCGCCGGTCTCGACGTAGAGCTCGCCAAGATATTCATGGGCAGCTTTGTGGTCGGGCTTAAGCTCCAGCGCCTTGGTGTAGTAGGTAAGCGAGGTCTGGTAGTCGCCGGTCTTGCGCAGCGTGAAGCCGAGCAGGTTGTAGACGTCGGCCTGCTGGATGTCCTGCGCGAGGTCGCGCAGGTCGGCCAGCGCGCCGTGATAGTCCTTGGCGTCAATCTTGGCCTTCACGGCGGTCAGGTCCGGCGCGTCGGCGCCTTCGATGTCGTCCACGGCATAGGCCGGCACGGCGATGGCGATCGGGACCGCGGTCAGCACCGCAATGGCGCCGAGCATCGCGAAAGTTAAGTGTTTCATTGGCGTTGTCGCTTTCTTCTCAGAATTCGATTCAGATCTGGGTTGGGGTGAAGGCGTAGGCATTGCCGTCCTTGACGAAACTGCCGGTGCCGGGGAACGGGAAGTGCGAGCCGCAGATGCGGACATTGTCGGCGATCACCTGATCGATGATCTTGTGCCGCGTGGCGATGGCCATCGGCCCGTCCTGGTCGTAAGCACCCTGCCACTCCGGATGCGGCGCAAGCAGCGCCGGCACGTACATGGTGTCGGCCGAGACCAGGAACTGCTCAGAGCCGGCGTCGACATGGTAGACGGAGTGGCCGGGCGTGTGGCCGGGCGCCGCCATGATGCGGATGCCGCGCACCACTTCGGCGCCGTCCTCGACCAGCTTCCAGTTCTTCCATTTCGGGAAGTTTTCGGCGATTCGCTTGCCAGCCGGCTTGCGGCCTTCGGGCAGCTTGGCGAGCCGGCTGGGATCGGTCCACCAATTGTATTCGGTGGCGTTGACGACGAGCTCGGCGTTCGGGAACACCGGCGCGTTGGTGCCCTTGTCCATCAAGCCCCAAACATGGTCGGGGTGGAAATGCGAGATCATGATGGTGTCGATAGCCTTGTAGTCGATGCCGGCGGCCTTCATGTTGGCCGGCAGATGCGTGGCGTTGGCCTGCCACTGGCCGACGCCGGAGCCGGCATCCATCATGATGGTGCGGCCGTTCATCTTGAGCACCACGACGGTGAGCGGGATCGGCATGAAGTCGGTGGTCAGCCCCGCCTTGGCGAGCGCCGCCTTGGTGTCGTCGACCGATACGTCCTCGATGAAGGCCGGGTCGTGGGGCTTGCGCCAGATGCCGTCATAGACTGCGGTGACCTCGAGCGAGCCCACCTTGTATTTGTAGAAGCCAATCAGCGGCTCGACCGGCATTTCGGCGAAGGCGGGACGGGTGAATTCCAGCTTTCCGGCAAGGCCGAAGGCGGCAGCGGCGGCAGCGGACCCAAGCAGTGTGCGGCGTGTCATGTTGAACATGGTGATCTCCTGTGGGAAGCGGTGATTTCCAGGGAGGAGGGCCAACCCCGACCCCCCGTCCTGAATGCGGACCTCAATTACCCCAGATGCCCTGCCCGGGTTCGTCGGCGTCAGACTTCGTGGTCAGCTTGAGCTTGTGCTGTGCCATGGCCGGCTTCCGGATCGAAGCTGTGTAAGAATTGTCGACATTGGCCACCGGCTGGTTGGCGTTGTTGGAGCCATAATGGTCGCTGCCAGCGAAAGCGCTGCTCGTCGCAACGAGGATGGCGGCAGCGGTAAGAGCGATCTTTTTCATGTCGATAATTCCTGATTTCGAAAATTGAGATGTTTTCGGGGGTTGATTGCCGGACCGCGATCAGCGGCCCCATATGCCGTCGCGGTTGTGCCTGGCGACAGTGTCGAGCACCGTTTGGCTGGGTCCGGTCATCGCCTGGCTGTCGACGCCATTCTGGCGCGGAGTGCCGGACGGTCGGATCGAAGCGGTGAACGCGTGGTCGACAGTCGCGACCGGCTGGTTGGCGTTGTTGGAGCCGTAGTAGTCACTGCCTGCAAATGCAGTGTTGGTTGCGAGCAGCATGGCGAATGCGCCGAATGCAAACTTATTCATTTCGATGTTTCCTTGTTTTGTTTGTTAAATGCGTGCCTTGGGAAAATGGCCCCGCTACAAAGCAAGACCCGGCGGGGCTTCGCTTTATTCCCGAGCTGCCACGAAAATTTTTTGGACTACAGAAATCCTGCGGTTGGCGGGGCCCGGACTATGCGACCCGAACACGCGGGCGATGGAATGGATGAAATGAACTGGCGAGCGCGCTCAGGAGGCCTGCCGCACTTGGATTTGGAATTAGGTTAAGCTGACAGATTAACCGCCAGCTTGCGCGTCGCGTCCGAAGCCGGCACGATTAGGCCGGCAGGGCCCGTCAGCTTGGCGCGCAGCGATCGCGGCGCGTTGGATGGCTATCTTTGAAGGCAGATATCAGCCGGTCACGGCGGCGGCGCGGAAGCGCGCCGCGAAATCGTCTAGTTCGGGCCGCTCCATGTCGGAAATCGCCCAATAAGAGAATGCGCCATCGCTCCATTGCACCAGCGAGAAGCCGCCCTCGGAAAGATCGACTGGCTCGGTTACCGCACCGGCATTTTGCGGCTCGGCGACAAGAGTGATCAGGTGCTCACGGTGGCGATACACCAGCGCAGGCACTGGCCGGCCGCCGATGACCTCGACTCTGCCGCCGATGAGCGCAAATCCGTCTTTCGCCATGTCTGGCGCGGGCGGCGAAAGCCCGAGCCTTCCGTCGAGCCAAGGCTTTACCGTATGCCGGTCCGACGAGACGACATCAACCGGGCTCGTCGCCAGCAGGCCGCGACGATGGCCGTTGGCGACGCCCGCGGCAAAACTGTCGGGTGCTCGCTGCATCGCCCATTGGGTCGCGCCACTAGCCAGCACCGCGCTGATCATGATTGAAGCCGCCATGGCACGCCAATCGAATGAGCCAAAGCTGCGCGCCGCCCATCCCCTTCGACTGGTCTTCGCCTGTGCCGTTGGCGCTCTGGGCCGTAGCACCTCCGCATTGCCAGCTGCGGCCATGGCTGCGATGCGCGCGCTCAAGGCGTCGCTGACTTGCGGCTTCGGCAGTGAACTCACAACCCCTTGCAAGGCAACGATGCGGGCATGTTCGGCCGCCAGACCGGGATCGGCGGCGATGCGCCGCTCGACCGCCATCGCCGCGGCGGCGTCAAGCTCGCCATCGATCAGCGCGTGCAGCATCAGGTTCATGCCTGCGGCGTCCTCGGGCAACCCGTCATTGTGCGCGTTCATTGCGCCCTCCCAAGGTCAAAGATCAGCAGGCCGCGTGCCCGCGCCAGCCGCGACATCACGGTGCCGATCGGCACGCCCAGCATGGCCGCGATATCACGGTAGGCAAGGCCATTGATGTCGCGCAGCACGAGTGTCTCGCGAAACGGTTGCGGCAGGGCGGCGATCGCCGCTTCCAAGGCCGCGAGGTCGGCCTTGGCGATCAGGCTCGCCTCCGGGCTTCCTCTTTCAAGTACATCGGCTGCATGAGCGGCGCTCATCTCGGCGAGATCGCCGAGGTCGCCCACCGAGACGATACTGCGCGGGCGATTGCGGGCCAGCCAAGTATAACAGGAGTTGCGAACGATGGTGAGCAGCCACGCTCGTGCATTGCCGCCGGCATAGCTGGCGATGCTGGCATGTGCTTTTATGCAGGCGTCCTGCACGACATCTTCGGCGTCGGTGGCATTGCCGGTCAGCCAACGGGCAAGTGAAAGTGCGTCGGCCAGATGAGGCATGACCACTTCGCCGAAGCGGTCGGCCTGCGCATTGCTGCTCAGCATGGGTGCACCGTCATATGCGCCGCGCCTTGAATGCACATGAGGCGAGGAGGGTTCCTTGCGAGCGAACCCGGCAGGAATATGCCGGGTCGCCAGCTGCGGTGAATGTGAAGGTAAATGTCTCATCGATGTCAATCACACACCGGGCCGCAACGATGCATCCACACGGATGCGTTCTTCGGCTACAGGCATTACCGTGTTCACTAAGAGGATCTGGATGCGGCGCCAGGCCTTCTCGAGCCTGCTCGGCGCACCATCTCACGGTGAACAGGCGCGGAGCCAGCCTGCCACAGACGGAAAACCCATTGCTCTCAAGGAAGCTCGGGAATGGATTGGCCGATGCCCTCGTGCTCGTCAATATAGGGGCTTGCAGTGTGGTGTTCCTTCAGCGTCAACCAGCAGCGTATGCATGGAAGACCAAGGCAGCCGGCGGTTTATTCCCGGATACCCCATTTTTTTAGGGCAATGGATTTGGCCCGGGGCGACGGCAGCCTTGAAGGCAGTTTAGCCGCAATATCGGCAGTCCGGTTCAGACACTGCCGGGACCGTCGCCTTAGCCGACGCGGGGAGAGTCGCCGGAGTTTCACGCGGCACTGTCTCGAATGTTTTCAATTGTGATTTTTCATGGAATGAGGACCCTGTTTTGGAGTGCGCCCCTGAGGGTGGACAGATCGGCTTGAGGGATTGACCAGTCTTGTCGGGTTTTCGAAGAGAGAACCATGGCAAGATATCGCACACACAGCATCGAGTTTAAGCGTCAGGTCGCGCAGGAATATCTATCGGGCGAGACGCTGCGGATTGGCAAAGCGCCACGATACGAACCCGCTCGCGCGGGAGGGCGCGGATTTCGAGGTGTGCGGTTTGTCGGCATCGCCGGTGAGGTTGTGATCGATCAGGGGTGACGGACGGCCATCGGCCTCCGAGCATGAAGTGTCAACCTTCAGCTTGAGAGGAGCATCCGATGACCGTCCCTTCGCACCCATCCGGCAGCCCGCTTCGCGAGCGCATGATCGAAGACATGTCCCTGCGCGGTTTCACCGAGGATACGCGCCGTAACTATATCCATTGCGTGAAGGCATTCGCAGCCTTTATCGGGCGATCGCCTGATACCGCGACGGCTGAGGATCTTCGCCGTTTCCAGTTGCACCAGACCCAGGCCGGCATGCGGCCGCCGGGCATCAACAGCGCGGTCTCGGCACTGCGCTTCTTCTTCACCGTAACGCTCGACCGGCCCGATCTTTCCCGCCGTCTCACCGTCGTCCGCCAGCCGCGCAAGCTGCCGCTGGTTTTGAGCGTTGAGGAGGTGGCGCGGTTGCTCGAAGCCGCACCGGGTCCGAAGTACAAGGCCGCCCTCGGCACGGCCTACGGGGCCGGGTTGCGGGTGTCGGAGATCGTGGCGCTCAAGGTGACCGACATCGATCGACCGCTTGATGCGTACATGGCAGTCAGAGATACTAGAAACTAGCCTCTGCTTGCTACTTACTGAAATCCGGTTGCCCCACGGCTAGGCTCCGTGCAGCCTCTTCGATCGCTGCGCGGTCGTTCCCAAGCCTGTCGATAAGGTCTTGGGCTTGCTCGGGCGTTATCCCGGTGCGCATCGCCAATGATTCCACCGTCAAAACGTCTGAGCTGGCGATCTCGCTGCGCCGCGGCTTCTTTGCCTTGCCGGATAACACTGTCGCTCCAACGGCACTTGGTTCAGTGGCGGCCTGGCCATTCTGCAATGGGTCTTCGCCGTCAATTTCGGCTTCAGCTTGATGCCAATGCCTTTCTGGGTCGCCGTGCACGCCGCCTTCGCGTTCCCAAATCTCGTAAGCTCGCTGCTGAATTCTTTGGTGCCGGTCGCCGCTCATCGTGATGCTCCTTGTTGGGATTTCCATCAACGCGGAGCACGGCGGAATGATCCAGCAAATGGAAGGGAGATTTCGATCGGGAAACGAAAGCGGGGAGGGAAAGTGGGGAAGCCGGCTTCCAATATCAGAAACATCTAAAAATAACAACGCGTTAAGCGTGTAAGTTGGCTCCCGGGCCGAACGAAACTGCGAACTATGAGCTGCCGATCCCTTTCAAATCTGCGCCGCAGCCCACCGTGATGATCCGCAAGCCTGATCGCGAGCGCGCGGAGCGCAACCGATTGGCCGGCGGCCCAAAACTATCTCTGAGGCAGCGGTCAGTCACGCTCGCCCAAGAACGAGGGGTCGTGCGAACCCACGATCCCACGAATATCGGCATTCCCCGCTGCTATCTATCCCGAATGTGCAACGAGGGCCTGCTCATCAAAGTTGGCTACGGAGTCTACCGCGCTGCAGAGCAGGAGGGGGTCTAATCAGCTCATATCTTCGATATCGAGCCAAGCGGCAGATGGTCGGGCAGGGGACTCCATCGGGGGTTGGAGTCGCAGGTTCGTTACCGCCGATCCCCCCGACAGGACGAACTCATATTTGTTCTTGAGTTCGAGCGTATTCGGGCGTGACCCACTACGTTGCAGTTGGCAGAGAGAGCGTCTTTCGACTTCATGCTTAGAATATTGAAATGGTTGATCTTTTTGTATTGGTTGTTATGCAATTTGTTTCACGGTGCCATAACGTAGGCGATCCGCTTGCCCAACTATTCGACGCAACAGGAATGAAGGACCTAACGCACTCCCGTCCCGTGCTTCTTACAGCTTCGATGGACTAGAAGGCGAGCCCAAGCCGGGGGTGGGGCGGCGAGCACCGACTTAGGAGCGTCAACATCCGTCGAAGGTCGCTCTGATCCAAAAAAAGGCTCAATTGGCCAGGACACGAATGGCCGCTTTGCGCCCTCATGTCGGCCGTTGAGGTCAACTTTACCTCCGCACGAGACCGGACATTGCCCATGACCATGCTAGAGGTCGCGGTTGCGCAGGTCACGACAATGCTCACGCCGACCGTAATGTCCGCTCCGCAAACGGCGGTGGGCTCCATCGGTGAACGCAACATACCGGGGCGATCAGCGGCTCACGTCTCCCTTTTCCGCCGAGCTTGTTCTATGGCTGCCCGAGAGGCTGCGCCTCCCTCGTCTCGCATTCCGGTAGTCGCACTGGTTTGGCGAGCTCTGCCAGCGCCTCGGGCTTGGCGCAAAGCGGGAAGCCGGCGAGCGGCATTGTCTCGATGAAACGACCGCGCTCCGTCTTGCTCAAGCTGAAATCATTGACCATGCCCTCGACGGTCAGGTCCGGATACCGTTTGAGGGTTTCCCTGACCGAAGCATTCGCCTCATCGATTCGACCCAGAGCCGCAAAGGAGCTGCTACGGACCACCCAACCCCATTTGCCGTAGTTATCGGGTGTCTTGCGCTCCAGCATCTTCAAGGCGTCCTCATAGTGGCCAGCCATAAAATAGGCAGTGGAGTAGAAACCAGTTGCCCACATCGGGTAATTCGGGTCGAGCCGTATAACTTGGTCGACCAACTGAGCGCCGCGTTCGGGTTCGTCGAAGCCTGCCGCAAAGCCGGAATAGAATGTCAGGATTTCGGCCGAACCCGGAGCGAGGCGGAGGGCCGTGTCCAGCTCGACTTTGGCGCGGGCGTTGTCGCCCTTGTCTTTGAGGCTCATGCCAAAAACGGCGTGCGCCTCGGCGTCGCTCGGATCGAGCCGCACCGCGCGTTCGGCCACATCGGCAGCCGCCTTGATCTCGCTCTCGGGATTGATACCGAAGCCAGCCAATATGTTATGAGCATGATAAAGTTCCACCCAGGCGCGGGCGAACCCCGGGTCCAGCTCGACAGCGAGGTTGAGCAACGTGATGGCCTCCTCCTCATCCGCTACGGTAATCTTTTCAATCCTTTCGGTTCCGAGCAGATAGTAATCATAGACAGTCAAGTTGTCCGGCCGTTTACGCTTCGCTGCAGCCCGCCCCGCTCCCTGAATCAGCCCCACGCCGTTGCCGAGACGGTTGGTGACCTGCTCGGCGATCTCGGTTTGAACGGCGAATACGTCTTCAGCAGGCCGATCCCATCGCTCCGACCACAGATGGTTGCCGGTTTTTGCATCGATCAACTGCGCGGTGATCCGCAGCCGACCGGCCAGGCGCTGGATCGAGCCTTCCAGCACATAGCCGACGTCGAGCGCACTCGCGACCTGGCGCACATCCAGCGACTTGCCTTTGTACGCTTGCGTCGAATTGCGTGCCACGACGTCGAGTTCGGGAAACTGCGCGAGATCGGTGATGATGTCCTCGGTGAGGCCATCGGCCAAACGCCCGGTGGCCTCGTCGCCGCCATAATTATTGAAGGGCAGCACCGCGATCGACGGCTTGGCCCCCAGTGGCGCAGGCTGAAAGAACCACCATGTCCCGCCGCCGCCCAGCAGAGCAAATAGCACGATGGCCGCCGCAGCCGTCCTGGTCCAGCGCGGTATCGCCTTGCGTAAGGTCCAGCGCGGCCGCTTGCCATCGAGCCTTAGCCGGTACATTCGCACCGGACGGCTGATATTCTTGACTTGTTGCTCGCCAGCGAAATCGAGGGACCAATCAAGCTTGCCCTGCAGATGGTCAAAGGCCGTGCCCGATATGAGCACGCCGCCCGGCTCAGCGAGTTGCTGCAACCGCGCGGCGACATTGACGCCATCGCCATAGACATCATCGTCCACCAGCGCCACATCGCCCAGATTGATCCCGATACGGAAGACAATGCGCTGAGGCTCCGGCATTCCTGCATTGCGCGCGGCTACAGCTTTTTGAATTTCCGCTGCGCAGATCACCGCATCGACCACGCTGTCGAACACGACAAGTGCACCATCCCCTAACAGCTTGACAATTCGACCGTGGTGCAGAGCGATCGCCGTATCGGTTACATCGGCCCGGATAGCTCTCAGGCGTCCGATGGTACCAGCTTCGTCAATCTCCATCGCCTTTGAATAGCCGACCATATCCGCTGCAAGGATAGCCAGCAATTTCCGGTTCAATGGAGGGACGATCATCATCGGCCCCGGACCCAACATGGCTAAAATGGTACACCTAACGCAGCGCCCTGACGAGAGGCCTGCCCCGCTAAGGCCAGAAGGTCGTTCATTAGCCCCGGTGGTCGGAAAGGACGCTTCTAGCGCACAGCGATCCGCACTACGCTGGACGCAAGGGTCGGCTTTCTTGCCCAGTCATTCTGAAAGCTGACAATCCGCTTCCGGCCCCATTGACGCCAAGCTGAGCAGTGTTGTGCGTACTCCCCATCAACACAGACTCTCACATGGTATGCCGTCCTTGTCGCGGTCGAGCTTGGCGTCCTGCCGTTTGCTGTTCGGGGCGCTGTCGAAGTCCGCGTCTGGCGCTAGTTGCTCATTCTCGTCAGCGAGGATCATCAGCGAAACGGCAGGAACCAGGCGGTCAGCTGCGGGTTTGCTTGGATGCCGACATGATCGGCGATGCCATTCACCCACAGGAGAACACGATGACCCTTCCGAGCAAAACCGCGGCAGTTGCCGCTGTGTTGATCATGTTGGGCTCGCCCGCGCTGGCCGAGTCGAGCGGAACACCTGTACCCGCGGTAAAGGCACAGGATCATGGTCCCGAACAGCCGCCCGAAGAGACCGGACAAACCCAAGACTCTATGCGTAAAATGATGCGCCAGATGATGGATGAGATGATGATGGAGAGAATGCAGGAGGATCCGGGTCCCCATGCCGAGCGGCGTGGTCGCGACCGGTGGCATCGGGACTACAGAATGGGCCCGCCTGAAGGGCGGCGGATGACGGGAGGCCACGGCGGTATGGGAGCCAAGATGATGCATGGCGCAAAGATGCGAATAATGTTTGCCATAGTCGACGCCGACGGCGATGGCGCGCTTTCGCAGACCGAGGTTCAGGATTTCATCGGACGGATCTTCAACGCCGTCGACGAGAACGGAGATGGCAGCGTCGACATGGAGGAAATCCAATCCTTCTTCCATGGAGCCGGCAACAAGGATGCGGAGTAGAACCGGGAGGGGTCGCGCCAGCCGGCACCATCGTCATTCAAGACTGTTCCTCGTATCCTTGGTCGGCATCGTCATCGTTGCGAGGTCGCAGAAACCCGTCGCTCCTTTATAGCCCGCAGCATCGAGGCGCGGCTGTCCCACTGTCCCACTGTCTAGCGAGCGGGACAGTGGGACACCTGCAATTCAAGACTTGCCGGTCGACGGCTGAATTGCTTTCAAATAAACCAAGTGCAGCGGCGATGTCGCGTACGCTTTGGCCGTCGCGCGTCATGGCCATGACGAGTTCGGCTTCGGCATCCTGAAGATCCTTCACCCGTCCACAACGCCTCTCCGTTGCGAACTTCCAGCTTTGCCTGGTGGTACGTCAGAAACATCGCTGGAGCGTTTGCCGATCAGGAGTCGACTAACGTCAGCACATTGCTGCCTTTGGTTGCCAGCTGAACGAAACTGACATAAGCGGCGCCGGTGGCGGTGCCAAACTCCAGCTCT
Organism: Mesorhizobium tamadayense; assembly: GCF_003863365.1. Classification (GTDB taxonomy): domain Bacteria; phylum Pseudomonadota; class Alphaproteobacteria; order Rhizobiales; family Rhizobiaceae; genus Mesorhizobium; species Mesorhizobium tamadayense. The sequence goes on from NZ_RQXT01000066.1 coordinate 24,642, forward strand.
ATCAGCCGCTCGGCGGCAAAGCCAATCATCTTGCGCAAGAGGTCGGAATCCGGAGTCTTCTCCACGAGCGCGCGCAGGTTCATCATGTCGTCGGTGATCGATGGTTCCGTTGAATCTGAGTGTCAGTAGTCCGACCTTACCGGTGAACTGTCGATGACCACCGCACAGCCGCTAGCTCGCTACGGCGCTATCGGGAGCGCGATCGAGTGCGGCTTCGCTACTGTCGAGCGACACCATTACCGGCGACCGCGCTCGGGGTCGCGGGTGCGCCAATTTCCAGATACTCCCGACACTTTTCGGGAGCGGACCTTCGCTTATCGTCCGGAAAGCCAAGGCGCAGCTGCGGGACCAGAGAGTGGGCCATTTCAAGGTTGCGGGATAGCACAAGATTGACGTCCTGAGCTTCGCACCCCGACAAGGCGTGCCTACCAGGGGCAAGGCAAGCCTCCGCAATCAAAAGCGGGAGCTTCTAAACGTTCTCTGCCAAGCCCTGTGTCGAGTCAGCCGGATTTGTGCTTGCGCGGCGCGGCGTTCAGACTCGCAAACTGCCTGGCCGAACCGGACGTGAAAATGGCAAAACCGGCGACGCTTATGCCGGGGTGGGGTACTTTCTGTCCAGTCGTTCCTGCTGCGGCGCGTGGGCGTAGAGTTCGCGGTAGCATTTGGAAAAATGCCGGCTGCGGCAGGAATTGTAGGCGATGCGCCACTCGCCGCAGTCCTCGCAGGCTTCGACATGCCCGCCGAGGGCCGCGGTGCGACATTGCTCGATCGCCGACATGACCTTGAGCTGCTGCAGTGTCAGATGCCCTGCATGGGCGGCCCGGTAGGCGGGCCCGGCAATGCGGAAGATGTCGGCAACCTCGATCGAGGCGCGCACGGCTCAGCCGTCGGGTGAGATCTCTTCCGGTTTGATGAGGCCAAGCTTGTCGAGCGGGCTCGTGACGGTGCGCACCGTGCGGGTCGCGACCTTGGTGTAGAAGTCGGTGTTGTCGAGCTTGGCGTGCCCAACTGGATCACCCGGATGTCGGTGCCGTCTTCGAGAAGGTGAGTGGCGAGCTGTGACGCAGCGTATGCGGCCCGACCCGCTTGGCGATGTCCGCAGCCTGTGCCGCTGCGGCAGGCCATGGCCGAGCCCGGTGTTGCAGACCTCCACAGGCATTCCAAACGATACCTATTTCCCCTCCGGATCTTTCGGTCCTCCTCCGCCCTCCCAAGAGGGCTCCAGCACGTCGCCGCAGCGTCGTGGATGCACGACGGAGCGTGTTATCGCAATGCCGTTATGGTAAACTCATTCCCCGCCGAAGGAGGGATCGATGGCCGGGAGGGGCCAAATGAATATTGCCGTTTGGCTCAAGAGCTTGGGCCTGGAGCAATATGCTTCGGTTTTCGACGACAACGCAATTGATGCCGAAATCCTGCCCCGCCTCACCGCCGAAGACCTGAAAGAAATTGGGGTTGGCCCGCTTGGCCACCGCAAGCGAATCCTTGAGGCGATTGCCGCGATGGAAGGCCAGCCGGAGGTAGTGTCTGCGAAGCCGGCTTCGGCGTCACCAATCCGGATTTCGGCTTCGGTTGAGCGGTTGGACGAACCTGGACGCACCCGGGAGGCGGAACGGCGGCAACTGACGGTCATGTTTGTGGATCTCGTCGGTTCTACCGCGCTTGCGACGCGGCTTGACCCCGAAGAGATGCGCGACGTGCTAAGGCAGTTCCAGAATACCACGGCTGGCGAAGTCCTTCGCTTCGAAGGGCACGTCGCGAAGCTCATGGGCGACGGTGCGTTGGCCTATTTCGGTTGGCCGCAGGCACACGAAGACGAAGCCGAACGCGCCGTCCGGGCGGCGCTTGCGGTGGTGAGCGCCGTCAACGGTCTGTCCGTCAAGGGCGGTCAGCAACTCTCAGTTCGTGTCGGAATCGCGACCGGGGTGGTGGTCGTTGGTGACCTGATTGGCGTCGGGTCAGCGCAGGAGAACGCGGTCGTGGGAGAGACTCCCAACCTTGCCGCGCGGCTTCAGGCCGTGGCCGAGCCCGGAACGGTAGTCATCTCTGAGCTTACGTATCGACTCATCGGAAACCTGTTCGAGGTGACCAGGATTCAGCCGCAGAAGCTAGCGGGGTTCGACACGCCCGTCAGCGCATTCAAAGTGATTGGAGAAGGCCGCGTCGAGAGTCGGTTCGAAGCACTTCATGCGGACGAGTCCGCGCCGCTTACCGGGCGCGAACATGACATCGCCTTGCTGCTCGACCGGTGGCGGCTCGCGGCGTCCGGAGAAGGACAGGTAGTCGAGCTGTTCGGCGAGGCTGGCATCGGCAAGTCCCGTATTCTGCAAGAGCTGCGGGAGCACTTGAAGGACGAGGCACATACGCGACTGCGGTACTACTGCTCGCCCTATCACGTAGAAACCGCCTTCTATCCTGTCACGGATCAGTTACTCCGAGCCGGGAACATAAGGCGGACCGACCCGCCCGGGCGTCAGCTTGACTTGCTTGAGCAACTCCTCGCCGGTTCGACCAAGTACCCAAACGAAGCGATACCGCTGATCGCGGCATTGCTGTCCATCCCGACTGAGGGGCGCTATCCCAAGGTCGACCTTATGGCGCAAAAACAGAAGACGCGCACATTCGAGGTGCTGATCGAGCAACTAGAGGCTCTTGCCCGCAGCCAACCAGTGCTGATGCTGCTTGAGGACGCGCATTTTCTAGATCCAACATCGGCCGAGCTATTCGACCAAATTGCAGGTCGGATTCAGCAATTGCCTGTACTGCTGATTGCAACTTCGCGACCGGAAGGCGCAGTCCGTTGGAGTGGTCTCTCGCACGCGACATTTTTGACGCTCAATCGGCTCAGCCGCGCGCAGGCGGCCTCTATTATTGCGGCGATGACAGGGGGCAAACAGCTGCCGGCCACGGTACTTGACCAGGTGCTGTCCAAGACCGAGGGCGTTCCGCTGTTTGTGGAAGAACTGACCAAGGTTGTCCTCGAATCCGGCCTGCTTCAAGTGCGCGATGGAGAATTTGTTCTGGCTGGCCCACTACCTCCGCTTGCGGTTCCCGCCACGCTGCACGACTCCCTGATGGCTCGCCTCGATCGGCTCGATTCGATCAGGGACGCGGCGCAGGTCGGGGCGGTGATCGGACGCGAGTTCACGCACGAGCTGCTTGCCGCAGCCACTGGGCTTCCTGAATTAGAACTTGAACGCGCAACGAGCCAGCTAGTCACGTCGGGGCTTGTTTTCCGCCGTGGCAGTGACCGTCAAGCAAGCTATGCCTTCAAGCACGCGCTTGTGCAGGATGCGGCGTACAGCAGCCTGCTGCACAGCCGCCGTCAGCAGCTGCATACTCGGATCGCCTTAATTCTTGAGGAGCGCTTTCCCGAGATCGTAGCCACAGAGCCCGAACTGCTTGCTTACCACTTTGGTCAGGCGGGCCTTTTGGAAAAGGCTGTCGAGTACAATGAACTCGCCGGTCGCCGAGCGCTTTCACGCTCGGTCCTAACGGAGGCGCTCGCCCGATTCGACAACGCCCTGGGCGGGCTTGCGGCGATGCCCCCGTCCGAAGAGCGTTCGCGCCGGGAACTTTCAATCCAGTTGGCGCTCGGCAGCGCCCATGTTGCCGCGCATGGTTTCGCCGCGCCTCCAACAGCAGACGCCTATAGTCGTGCGCGAGACCTTTGTGAGGAGTTGGGCGAGACGCGTCAGCTCTTTCCGGTGCTTTACGGCCTATGCCTTTACCACCTCTATGCTGCCGAATTGGCGCAAGCACGTAGCGCGGCGGACCGCCTGCTTGAATTGGCGGAAACCAACGACGATAGCGGGCTCTCTTTCTTTGCTCATCGCGCCGCCGGCGTCAGCGCTTTGCCTGCCGGCGAGTTCTCCCGCGCCCGGGTGCATCTGGAGAAGGCGCTTGCCCTGTACGACCCTCGAGAGCACAGATCCCCGGCGTTTGTTTACGCCTTCGATCCCCGCGTCGTGTGCCTGGATTATCTAGCCCGCACATTGCTGCCACTTGGTTTTCCCGATCAGGCTTTGGTAGCCAATGAAGAAGCAGTTGCTGAAGCGCATCGTGTGGGTCATCGCAACAGCCTCGCCTTGCCACTGTTCTTTGGCGGGGTTATCCGCCAGATCCTTGGCGATCACGAAAGCGTCCAGGAGCGGTGCGTAGAATTGACCCGCATCGCCAGCGAAGCCGGATTCCGCTTCTGGCTGGCTGGTGCCACAATTTTGAACGCCTGGACAATCGCCGAGGCGGGTGATGTCGGTCGTGGTCGTCTCGAACTCCAACGAGGTCTTACTGAGTGGCGCGCGACCGGCGCAGAATTCATGGTTCCCTATTTCATCGCCCTTCAGGCGCAAATCGAGATCAGAGCCGGCGATCACGGTGCCGCACTCCTTCTGCTCGAAGCAGCGCAAGCAGGGATTGAGCGCACCAAAGAGCGTTGGTTTGCGGCCGAGATACTGCGTCTACAAGGGGAGGTACTGCTGCAACTTGGAGAGGACAAAGCCGGATGTTCGAGGGATCGCCTCTTGGACGCACTGGCGACGGCCCGGGCTCAGGGCGCACGTTTCTGGGAATTGCGTGCTGCGCTGAGCCTCGTCCGAGCCGACTTTCCCGCGCCTGGCGCGCGCGAGCAGCTCGCACTGATTTATTCCGGGTTTACTGAGGGCCTGACGTTGCCTGACCTGCAAGCTGCACAGACGCTCGCAACAACGAATGAGGGGCTTCGGGCCGCGAATTGATTGAGAAGGCGATAAACAAGGAGGACGCCATGACACAATCGACTGAGAATATCCGCGACGAACTTCAGCGGGCAAATGATCGCTGGAACTTAGCCTTCAACAGCGGCAATGCTGACGCAGTAGCTACACTTTATGCGCCGGACGCGGTCGTGTTGCCATCGACTCACGCAGTCGTCAGGGGAACGACCGCAATCAAAGACTTCTGGAATGGATTGATCTCGTCTGGAGTTAAGGATCATCGCATCGAGATGATCGATGCGCAGGCTGTGGGCGACATTGCCTATGCGACAGGGAAATGGTCGGCCAACGCTTCAGGCGAAGGCGGCAAATCGCAGCGCTATGAGGGAACTATCGTCACAATCTTCCGACGCCAAGGCGATGGATCTTGGAAGGCCTGCCTCCACACTTGGAACTGAGGCTGCGCCGCCGCTCATCAGGCATCCGGACCTTTGCGGTTTTGCGGCCGAGCGGCCGCAGCGGGTTTTTGTTCCCGTATCGGTGAACGTCCGCTTCCAAGAAGTTGTGTGCGTCAAGTTCTGCAAAATGGCGTGGCAATCAGCGATGACGTTGGCTGTCCGCCGCGCAGCCCCCGTGTTGGCGGAGCGGCGGACATTGCGGCCGCGTTTCAGGCGGCCAATGCCCTCAAGCTCTCCTTCTTGTGCTCGCGCAGATGATCCATGTTGCGGCAGTTGAAGAAGATGGACGAAATCATGACCAAGCTGCCCTATGTGGCAGGATATAACATTAAGCTCGCCATCATCATCCAGGACTTGAAGAATCTCGACGAGATTTACGGCGACACCTCCCGGCATGGCCTGCTGCTCGGCAATTGTGGTTATCAGCTTATTCTAGGCGCGAATGATCAGGCGACCGCCGACTATGCATCCCGTGCGCTCGGCAAGCGGACCATCCGCTACCAGTCGGAATCCCGCACGATCGAGCTCTTCGGCCTGCCAAGGCGGACGAAGGTCGAACAGATTCGCGAGCGTGACCTGATGATGCCTCAGGAAATCCGGCAGATGCCGGAGAGAAAGATGATACTGCTTGTTGAAGGCCAGCGCCCGATCTTCGGCGGCAAGCTGCGATTTTTCGAGACACAGCCATTCAAGTCCGCTGAAGCCTTTTCGCAGACTCACATGCCGGATGTGCCACCGATCGAATATCTCCCGGTACAGCCGGTTTCGGCTTTGACCGACGATTACAACCGGGCAGGCCAGCCCGCCGAAGATGTCGGTGCCCCGACTACCGGAATGGCTGATTTCGAAAAGGGAATGTCATCACCATTCGACGGCGCTGCGGTGATGCCGACTGTCGCTGCGACCGTGAAACCGGCGCCGGCAACAAAGGAGTCCGCAGTTCGCACCGTGAATCGCAAAGTTAGCCTGCCGAAACCGAAACGCGCTAAAGCGGCGTCGAGTGGCGGATCTGGAAACGAAGCGGAGGCGACACCGGACGTAGCGGCTATCGACGCGCGAATTAAGAGCCGAAGAAAGCCTGAAACCTAGCGCCGAACGCCTCAAGGAGACGGTTTCTCAGAAAGTCGAAAAGCTCGGCCAAGCATCGCCCACGAAACGGCGGAGTTATTTTCGCGGCGACGGTCCCCGATCCCGTCGAACTCGGCCTGGAGGCCGCAACATACTGATTTCCGGCGGCGAGAAACGGATCACTTACGCCGATGCCGCTCTTGTCCTGCGCGCTTTGTGCGTGAAGCGGCTTCGGAGCGATGAACGTCGTATCCATACGGCCAAGGCCGCGGTGGCTATGACTTTGGGCGGCGGCCTTCTGCGA
>NZ_RQXT01000067.1 GCF_003863365.1 Mesorhizobium tamadayense
TCTAGGCTCCTTCCTGCGCCGCAACCCGGCCGTGCTGAAATGGCAGGGCAAGGTGGTCGGCGGCATCTATTGCGCCCTCGGGATACGGTTGGCGCTGCAACAACGCTGAGCCCGAGCTCGCCAAGTGAGGGCGCGTTAGGCCCCGAGCCGGCGCCATAGGTCCGCAATCGATCCTCGCAAGCCCCCAGCCCTGGGCTTGCCGGGCCGGATTTCGGCCAGCGCGATGCCGCTTTCGCCGGCGATGGCGTAGAGCAGCCAGGTCCGTCCATCCTCCTCGAAAATCGCGGGATCGCGCAGCCCGTTCTCCTTGCTTCTTGCCACGCCCGCCCGGCTGCGGCGAACCGGCAGGCCGGCGCCCTCATAGTCGGTGCCTGGCCTCAGCAATTCGGTTCTGCCGCGCACGACCCAGCGCCGCCAGTCCCTGGAAAGGTCGATGCTGCCGTAAATCACGCGCTCGGGCGCGTCGCCCTTGCATGTGTAATAGACGATCAGCGAGCCTCCGATTTTCTGCACGGCCACATGCCTTGGCCGAACCCAGCGCGAGCCCGCCAGCACGATCGGCCCTTCCTCGAAACCGGAAAGACCGTCGATCGAACGGCGTAGCCTGATATTGCCTGTGCCGAAAAGCCCATACCACCAGCCGTCGTGGCGAAAGATCCGCGCATAGAACGGCCCGAGCGCCCGGGGGCTGGGGTTGAAATGAAGGCCGTCGACCGACGTCGCCGCAAAGGTCGTCTGCTCGCGGCCACGCAGCTCCGGGCCGTGAAAATACATGACGATGCGCCTGGTCTGCTGGTCGACATGCACGTCGGGAGAGGCGATGTGGTTCCTGAGAAAAGGACATTCGCCAAGCGAAAGCACCCCACCCGGGTGGATCCGCCAAGGGCCTTGCAGCCTATCCGAATAGGCAAGGCGGATGTAGGTGCCGTTGTGATGCGCGAAATAGAAGTGATACGTTCCGAGCCGGCCGGCCGCCCAGGCCGGCATCCTGACCAGCGATGGGCCGTTTATGCTGGCCCCCTCGTCGCCCGGGAGCATGTCGGGCGTGATCAGCGGGCCGTGCCGTTCGGCGGAAAGACCGAACGTCGACGTCATGCGCTTGCCCACTCCGGCATGTCGTAGCCGAATTCGTCACAGAAGCCTCTCAGCCGGGCGAGGAACGCCGGCAGCAGGCCTGTGATATAGGCGCGGTATTCCTCGTTCCGTTCCCACTTCTTAAGCGAGGTTGCCCGTATCGGATTGCCGGCATCCTCGCTGAAGCGGATAAGCGGCCTGAGGTCGAATGCTCGCGCGATCCGCTCCTGAACCTCGTCCGGCCGAGCGATCATGTCCTCATAGCGCACATAGACGATCGCGCGGTTCGGCTGCGCCTTTCTCAGCCGCAGCAAGGCCTCGTATTCCGCCACCCAGCGTTCGGACGTGACATGGAACCGGCGCTCCGCCCTGCTTTCCGGATGCGAGCTGGTGAGCACATCGAAAGGATGGCGGACGCAATAGATCAGGCCAATCGCGGCAGGCAATCTCGCCAGATGCGCATGACTGCGCTCGGCGCGCTTGACGACAAGGTTGGCTTCCGGGCGGTCCAGCATATCCAGCTGGGTATATTTCGCTTCGGCTCGATGGACGAAAGTGTCTTCGAAGCATCCCATCAGACGCTGTGTCAGCGTCGTTCCGCTGCGCGCGCAGCCGGCGATGAATATCTTGTTGTAGCGCGCCGTGTCCGCCTTTACCCAAAGCCGCCACAGCCGCTTCATATCCAGTGCCAAGCGCCGGATCTCTCTGATCGGTCGCCTGGCGGCCTCGCGCAAAAACTGTTCTGATTTTCGTACGACGTCCATTTCCGACTTTCTCTCCGGCCGGCTTGGTTCATCCGCTGCCAAAGCCGCCATCCGTGACCGAACGACGACCTGCGGCTCGCCGTCTCTTTGGCCGATATGCCGGCAGAGTTCCAGTCTTCTTCGTTAAACCTATCTTCATCATGTTGCGGCACCGTCACAGTCCTGCGGCGATGTTTTGAGTACCGCGGCGGCGCCACGGGCGCCCAGGCAACAAACCCGCGCCTCACGGCGCGGGTTTTCCTTTGGGCAACGAATTGTTGCTAGAGAAAGTCGGCTCGATGGGGCGCAAAGCTGTCGACCAGCCGTCCCGCTTCCAGCGCCTTGACGCCGTGCACCAGATTGGACGGCACGATGAAGCTGCTGCCTGCTTCGAGGATTTCCGACCGGCCGTCGATGGTGACTTCGAAGCGGCCCTCGGCGACATAGCTTGCCTGCACATGCGGATGCGAATGCAGCGCGCCGACGCCGCCCTTGTCGAAGGCGAACTCGACCATCATCAGCTCGTCCGTGTGCACCAGCACGCGCCGCCGGTTGCCGTCCGGCGTCGGCTCCCAGACCTTGTCGCCCACATGGGAAAAGAAAACGGTCATCGCGAGCTTCCGGAAATATCACCGCGCCAGCCAGCCGCCGTCGACCGGCATCACCGCGCCATGCATGTAGTCCGATGCCGGCGCGAGCAGGAACACCGCCGCGTCACCGATATCGTCGGGCCTGCCCCAGCGCGCCGCGGGAATGCGCCCGAGGATGGCGGCGCTGCGGTCGGGATCGGCGCGCAAGGCTTCGGTGTTGTTGGTCTCGATATAGCCCGGCGCGATGCCGTTGACGTTGATGCCCTTCGACGCCCATTCGCACGCAAGCAGCCGCGTGAGGCCGAGCACGCCGTGCTTCGAGGCCGTGTAGGAAGCGACGCGGATGCCGCCCTGGAAGCTCAGCACCGAGGCGATGTTGACGATCTTGCCGCGCCGCCCGGGCTCCGCCAGCACGCGCCTGGAAAAACTCTGGCACAGGCGAAAAACCGTCTTCAAATTGATGTCCATCACGTCGTCCCAATCGGCCTCGGTCAGGTCGACGGCGTCGGCGCGCCGAATGATGCCGGCATTGTTGACCAGGCCGTCGAGCGGTCCGCTTTCGCCCCAGACGCGGTCGAGCATGGCGACGGCCTTGGCGGGATCGCCGAGATCGGCGGCCACCGCTTCGAACCGTCCCCCCACGGCCGCGACTTTTTCCGCCGTGTCGTCCATCGCCGAACGGCCGACGCCGATGACGGCGCCGCCGGCGCGCGCGACCGACACGGCGATGCCCTGGCCGATGCCGGTGTTGGCGCCGGTGACAAGAATGCGTTTGCCGGCAAGGCTGAAGACGGAAAGGTCGCTCATCTGAGCTGATCCATCGTCACCAGGTCGACGTCGGTATAGTCGATATTGTCGCCGGCCATGGCCCAGATGAAGGCGTAGCTGGAGGTGCCGGCGCCGGAATGGATCGACCAGCCCGGCGACAGCACCGCCTCCTCGTTGCGCATGACGATGTGGCGCGTCTCGTCCGGCTCGCCCATGAAATGGAAGACCCGCGCGCCGTCGGCCAGGTCGAAATAGAGATAGGCCTCCATGCGCCGGTCATGCACATGGCAAGGCATGGTGTTCCACACCGAGCCCGGCGCGAGCTGCGTCATGCCGACGACGAGCTGGCAGGTCTTCACGCCGTCGGCGTGGATGAACTGGAAGATCGAGCGCTCATTGCTGGTCGCCTGGCTGCCGAGGTCGAGCCGCCTAGCGTCGCCGATGCGGATCAGCTGGCTCGGATAGGTCTGATGCGCCGGCGCGCTAAGCAGATAGAACTTGGCCGGCTTGTCTGGATCGGCCGAGGCGAACGACACCTGCTGCGTGCCCATGCCGAGATAGACCATGTCGCGCGCCGCCATCTCATGGGGCAGGCCGTCGGCCGTCACGGTGCCGGCGCCGCCGATATTGACGGCGATCAGCTCGCGGCGGTCGAGGAACGCCTTGGTACCTGTCGGCTTGATCGCTTCCAGCGGCAGGGCGGCATCGACCGGCATGGCGCCGCCGACGATCATGCGGTCGTAATGCGTGTAGGTGAGGCTGACGAGGCCGGGCTGGAACAGAGCTTCGAGGTGGAAATTGTGCCGCAGCTCGCCGGTTCCCATCGCTGCCGCAGCAATGGGGTCGATGGCGAAGCGCGAAGAAAATTTGGTGTATTTCTGGTCCATTTCTGCCCTTGCTCGAATGATCATCCGGTCGATGCGGCCGCCACCGACTTTGCGTAATAGGCCTGCCTTGCCTGCAGGCGCTCGCGGTAGCGCTGTTGGCTGGCGGTGAGATGCGCCCGCATCGCCTCGCGGGCGGCATTGGCGTCGCCCGCCGAGATCGCGTTGAGGATCACCAGGTGCTCACGTTGCAGGCCGCGCTGGTATTCGTCGGACTGGACGAGCTCGGTCGACCAGGGCGAGGTGACGTCGCAGGGAATCGCACGGCGGCCGAGCACGTCCAGCATCTCGACATAGAACGGGTTGTTGGTGGCGCTGGCGATCGCCCGGTGGAAGGCGAGATCGGCCGGGCCGGTCGGCTGGCTGTCGAGCAGGAGCCGCTCGAACTCGAAGAAGGCCTCCTGGATCGCCGCCTCCTGCGCCGCGTTGCGGCGGATGGCGGCAAGGCCTGCCGATTCGATCTCGATCGCCAGCCGCACCTCGAGCACGTTGAGCGCGATCGAATCCTTGGCGCCCATGTCGGCTGCGAGCACGCCGAGGGTGGTGGAGATGTGCTCGGTGACGAAGACGCCGGCGCCCTGGCGCGGCTCGACAAGGCCGTCCGCGGCAAGCTTGGCCAGCGCCTCGCGAATGACGGTGCGGCTGACGCCGAAAGTCTCGGTCAGCTGGCCCTCGGTCGGCAGCTTGTGCCCGGGGGGAATCTCGCCCGCCAGAAGCTGCTTGCGGATCGCCGCGACGACGGTTTCCGACAGTTTGGGTTTTCTCTCGACCCTGAGGTCGGTTGCGGTATTCGATGCCATGTCGCCCCCTATTTGAACACGCTCGGCAACCAGAGCGAGATCGCCGGAATATAAGTCACCAGCCCTAGGACCACGATACCTGCGCCGTAGAACGGCCAGATCGAGCGCATCGCCTCCCACACCGTGATCTTGCCCACCGCGCAGGCGACGAACTGCACGGTGCCGACAGGCGGCGTGTTCAGCCCGATGCCGAGATTGAGGATGGTGATGACGCCGAAATGCACGGGGTCGACACCATAATGCGTGACCAGCGGCAGGAAGATCGGCGTGCAGATGATGATCATCGGCCCCATATCCATGAAGGTGCCGAGAAGCAACATCAGGACGTTGAGCAGCAGGAGCACGACCAGCGGATCGGTGGAGATGGCGTTCATGCCGGCAATCAGCAGCACCGGCACTTTGAGATAGGCCATCAGCCAGCTGAACGAGGCCGCCGTGCCGATGATCAAGAGCACCATCGAGGTGGTGCGCACGGCGCCCTTGGTGGCGTGGACGAAATCGCTCCAGCCCATCGAGCGATAGACGAAGACGGTGACCAGCAAGGCATAGAGAATGGCGATGCAGGAGCTTTCCGTCGCCGTGAAAATGCCCGAGCGGACGCCGCCGAAGATGATACCGACGAGCAGCAGTCCGGGAATGGCGATGAGCGCCAATTGGCCGACGCGCGAGAAGCCGGGGAACTGCTCGATCGGATAGCCGCGGCTGCGGGCGACGAAATAGGCCGTGACCATCAGCGACGCCGCGAACAAAAGGCCCGGCAGGATACCGGCGGTGAACAGGTCGGCGATCGAGATCTTGCCGCCACCGGCGATTGAATAGATGATCATGTTCTGCGACGGCGGCAAAAGCAGCGCGATCAGCGCCGCCATCGAGGTGACGTTGACGGCGTAGTCGGCGCCGTAGCCGCGTTCCTTCATCTGCGGGATCATCAATCCGCCGACCGCCGCGGCCTCCGCCACCGCCGAACCGGAAATGCCGCCGAACAGCGTGCCGGCGATGATGTTGACCTGGCCGAGCCCGCCCCTGACATGACCGACCAGTGAGCCGGCAAAGGCAACGATGCGCTGCGCGATGCCGCCGCGCACCATCAAGTCGCCGGCATAGATGAAGAACGGGATCGCCATCAGCGAGAACGCGCTCATCCCCGATTTCATCTGCTGGAACACCACCAATGGCGGCAGGCCGAGATAAAGCACCGTGGCGAAGGAAGCCGCGCCCAGGCAGAACGCGATCGGTGTGCCGGCAAACATCAACAGCGTGAAGACGCCGAACAGGATCCAGAGTTCCATCTAGGCCTCCTGGACCACCGGCATCTCCGGCACGTCTTCGAGATTGATATCCTTGTCGATGTCCACGCCCGACCAGCGCAGCGCGATGCGTTCCGCCGAGAACAGGCAGATCAGCACGCCGCCGCAAACCAGCGGCAGGTAATCGAAGCCACCGGGCAATTCGAGTGCCGGAATGATGGTGTGCCAGGTCAGGCCGACCAGCTTGCAGCCGTACCAGACCATACCGAAGCCGAAGCCAAGCACGATCAGGTCGGAAAGCGTGCGCAGCACGCCCTTGCTGCCTTTCGGCAGGACATAGAGCAGCACGTCGAAACCCATATGGTAGTTTTCGCGCACGCCGACCGCGGCACCCAGGAAGATGAACCAGTTCATCAGCATGATGGCGCTGGTCTCGGTCCAGCTCGGCGACGAATTGAGCACGAAGCGGAAGAACACCTGATAGGCAACGAGCACGGTCATCGTCACCAGCCCAAAGCCGGCCAGATAAAGCGCGCCGTCGCAGATCCTCGAAAGGACGGCGCTGATCCGTGGCGGCGCCCCGCTCCTTGTCATTCCCATCGCCATCTGATCCTCCGATAGCCAGCCTGTCAAAAGGAAGCGGGGCACGGCCCACCCGCAACCAGCTTTACTTGGTCGCCTGGATGCGTGCGGCGAGATCCTTCAGCTCGGGCGTCGACAGATATTTGTCATAGACCGGCTTCATCGCGTCGATCAGCGGCTGCTTGTCGATCTCGCTGACCTTGACGCCGGCCTTCTCGACGATTTCGCGCGACTTCTTCTCCTGCGCGTCCCACAATTCGCGCATCTTGACGACGCTGTCCTTGGCCGCCTGCCTGACGATCGCCTGATCTTCAGGCGACAGCTTGTCCCAGCTCGCCTTCGACATCACCAGCACTTCCGGCACGATCTGGTGCTGGTCGAGCGTATAGTGCTTGGCGACCTCGTAGTGCTTGGCGGACTCGAAGCTCGGCCAGTTGTTCTCGGCGCCGTCGATGACGCCGGTTTCGAGCGCCGAATAGACCTCGCCATAGGCCATCGGCGTGGCGTTGGCGCCAAGCGCGTTGACCATATCGACGAACACGTCCGACTGGATGACGCGGAATTTCATGCCCTTGAGATCGGCGATCGAGGCGATGTCCTTCTTGGTGTTGTAGAAGGAGCGCGCGCCGGAATCGTAGAAGGCGAGGCCGACAAGGTCATGCGCCTCGAACGCCTTCAGGATCTGATCGCCGACCGGCCCGTCCATGACATGGCGCATCTGTTCGACGGAGCGGAACATATAGGGCAGCGACGGCACCGCGGTTTCCGGCACGATGCCGTTGAACGGTCCCATCGAGACGCGGTTGAGGTCGATGACGCCGGTCTGCGTCTGCTCGATCGTGTCCTTCTCCTCACCGAGCTGCGCCGAATGATACACCTCGATCGAATAGCGGCCATTGGTTCGCTTCTTGATCAGCACGCCCATGTATTTCACCGCCTCCACCGTCGGATAACCGTCGGGGTGGGTGTCGGCCGAGCGCAAAACGGTTTCGGCATTGGCAGTGCCGATCAGCAGCGAGCCGAAGGCAAACGTGGCGGCCAGCAATTTCGAAAAATGCAACATGACTTCCTCCCTTTTTAGATCATGAGGCGCGGCTCAGAGCCGGTACGCCCTCTTGGCAAGCGTATAGGCAAGCTCGCCCGCCAGCTCATGCGCTTCTTCCTCGCGCAACCGATGTTCGGCCACCAGCCGCGCCAGGAACGCGCAATCGACGCGGCGCGCGACGTCGTGGCGCGCGGGGATCGACGGAAAGGCGCGCGTGTCGTCGTTGAAGCCGACGGTGTTGTAGAAGCCAGCCGTCTCGGTGGTCATCTCGCGGAAGCGGCGCATGCCTTCCGGGCTGTCGTGGAACCACCAGGCCGGCCCGAGCCTGAGCGCCGGATAGACGCCGGCGAGCGGCGCCAGCTCGCGCGCGTAACTCGTCTCGTCGAGCGTGAACAGGATGACTGTCAGGTCACGCTCCAGCCCGACGCAGTCGAGCAGCGGCTTCAGCGCCGCCACATAGTCGGTCCTGGTCGGGATATCGAAGCCTTTGTCGCGGCCGAACTTCTGGAAAATAGCCGGCGAATGATTGCGCCATGATCCAGGATGGATCTGCAGCACTAGGCGATCGTCCAGGCTCATCTTGGCCATCTCGGTCAGCATCTGGGCGCGGAACAGTTTTCGCTCGCGCTCGTCCTCCGAGCCGCGGCGGATGCGGTTGAACAGCTCTTCCGCCGCAGCGCCGGAAAGATTGGCGGTTTCGGCGGTCGGATGGCCGTGATCGGACGAGGTCGCGCCGAATTCCTTGAAATACGCGCGGCGCCGGCGATGCGCTTCGAGATAGCCGGCCCAACTGCCGGTGTCGCAGCCGGTGATCTCGCCCAACCGGTCGAGATTGGCCAAGAACCCTTCGAAGTCGGGATCGACCACAGCGTCTGGCCGGTAGGCGGTGACGACGCGTCCATGCCAGCCGCTGTCACGGATCATCCGGTGCCATTTGAGGTCGTCGAGTGCCCCTTCGGTGGTGGCGATCACCTCGATGTTGAAGCGCTCGAACAGTGCCCGCGGGCGATAGTCGTCTCGGCTGAGCAGCGCCGCGATCATGTCGTAGTGGCGATCGGCCGTGCTCGCATCGAGCGGCTCATCGATGCCGAACAGATGCTCCAGCACATGGTCGAGCCAGAGCCTGGTCGGCGTGCTGCGGAAGAGATAATAATGCTCGGCGAAGCGTCGCCAGATCGTTCTGCCGTCGGTCTCGACCGGCGCCCACTCGAGCGTCGGCACGCCAAGCTCTTCCAGCCGTACGCCCTGGCTGAACAGCATGCGGAAAATGTAATGGTCCGGCACGATCAGCAATTGCGCCGGATCGGGAAACGGCTCGTTGAGCGCATACCAGCGCGGGTCCGTGTGACCGTGCGGACTGACGATCGGCAGGTCCTTCACCCCTGCGTAAAGGGCGCGAGCCAGCGTTCGCGTTTCCGGCGCGAACAGCAGGTCCGGATCGGTCAGTCCAGCCACTTATCTCCTCCCAGGCTGGCTTATTGGTAGATCGGCTTGAGATAATGTCAACATACAAAAATTATCCAGTTGTATGATGACTTTTGCATAAGCTGCGGCCATTGTATGAGGCAGCGGCGGGTGCTACGCCGCTGCCGCCATCCGTGCCCGGCGAGCGGCAGGATGCGCCGATCGGAGACCTTCAAACGCCATGACCAGCCGCCTTTCGAACGCCACGATCGCGAAACTGCCGGACGCAATTGCCACGCCGCGCTACGACCGCGGCACTGTCGCGCCCGGCATCGTCCATCTCGGCGTCGGCGCCTTCCACCGCGCTCACCAGGCGGCCTATGTCGACGCCTGCCTGGCGGACGGCGAGGCGGACTGGGGCATCGTCGGCGTCTCGCTGCGCAGCCCCGACACGCGCGACGCGCTGTCGCCGCAGGACGGGCTCTACGCGCTGGCAGTCAGGGACAGCGCCGGCGAGCAGCTGCAGGTCGTCGGCTCGATCCTGTCGTTGCTGGTGGCGCCGGAAGATCCCAGCGCGGTGCTCGCCGCGCTGACCGCCCCGCGCATCCGCATCGTCACGCTGACCATCACCGAAAAAGCATATCTTCGAGCCGCCGACGGCACACTGGACGAGGCCCATCCCGATATTGTCCACGATCTGGCGAACCCCGGGTCGCCAAAGACGGCGCAAGGTTTCCTGGCCGAGGCCCTAGCGCGCCGCCGCGCCGCCGGCACGCCGCCCTTCACCGTGCTCTGCTGCGACAACCTGCCGGCCAACGGCGCCACGCTGCACCGGCTGCTGGTCGAATTCGCGAAGCTACGGGATGTACGGCTCGCCCGGCAGGGCGATGCCGATCTCGCCCGACAGGGCGATGCCGACCTTGCGCATCACATAGCCCACGAAGTGGCCTTCCCGTCGAGCATGGTCGACCGCATCGTGCCGGCGACCACCGATGCCGACCGCGCCCGCATTGCCAACGAACTCGGCCTCGATGATGCCTGGCCGGTCATGACCGAGCCCTTCCGCCAATGGGTGATCGAGGATCGTTTCCCGACCGGGCGGCCGGCCTGGGAAAGATTCGGCGTCACCATGGTCGAGGACGTGCGGCCATTCGAGGACATGAAGCTGAGGCTGCTCAACGGCGCCCATTCGGGCATCGCCTATCTCGGCCTGCTCAGCGGCCACGCCACCGTCGATCGCGCGTTTGCCGATCCGGCGATCCGGCAATTCGTCGATGCGTTGTGGGCCGAGGCCATCCCGACTCTGCCGCAGGACGCCGGGCTCGACACGACCGCCTACACGGCCGAGCTCGGCGAACGGTTTTCGAACACGGCGCTCGCCCACCGTGCGGCGCAGATCGCCAATGACGGCAGCCAGAAGCTGCCGCAGCGCATCATTGCGTCAGCCCTGGAGTGCCTGGAAGCCGGCACCGAGCTGGTCCATCTGACACTGGTGGTGGCCGCCTGGATTGCTGCCTGCGCGGCGCGGGGGAAGACCCTGCCCGAGGGCCATTTCACCGATCCGCTCGATGCGGCGTTGACCACGCTTTTGGGCCAGCAACCGCCGGCGAATGAAACGGTGACGGCGGTGTTTGAGCTGGCCGGCTTCGCCAAGGATCATGCCGAACGCCAGACGTTGATCGAACTCGTGGCCGTGCATCTCGTCCACTTGCGGCGGGAGGGTCCGGTGCTGGCATTCGCCGCGCTCGGCATAGACAGCCGATAATGCGCGCGCCTATTTGCCGGCCAGCGCCCTTCTGACCAGGAGCGGCCGTCAGGCGGACAGCAGCGCGGCTTCCAGCGTGGTGAGCTGGCTGAGGAACTGCTCGGCCTTGCTGCGGGTTTCGTCGTCCTTGGCGTCGGCGGCGTCTTCCCTGGCTTCCTGGATGCGGCGGGCGAGGTCGGCGCGGTCGATGTCGCCGACGGCCACCGCCGATTCGGCAAGCAGCGTGCAGCCGGAAGGCAGGATGTCGGCAAAGCCGCCGAACACGACGTAGCGTTCTTCCTTGCCGCCGACGGTCTTCAACGTGACGACGCCCGGCTTGATCGTGGTCATGACCGGCGCGTGCTGCGCCATCACGGTCATCTCGCCTTCGGCGCCCGGGATGACGACGGACTCGACCTGCTCGGAAACGAGCAGCCGCTCCGGCGAGACCAGTTCGAACTTGAAAGCTTCAGCCATGATCAAAATTAGCGAGTAGGGAATAGCGAGTAGCGAGCAGTAAGAACAAACTCGCCACCTCGTATTTCCCTATCGCTACTCCCTATTCGCTATTCGCTTCTTTACGCCGCTTCGGCCGCCAGGCGCTGCGCCTTCTCGACCGCTTCCTCGATGCCGCCGACCATGTAGAAGGCCGCCTCCGGCAGGTGGTCGTAGTCGCCGTTGCAGAGCCCCTTGAAGCCCTTGATGGTATCGGCGAGGTCGACCAGCTTGCCCGGCGCGCCGGTGAACACTTCGGCGACGAAGAACGGCTGCGACAGGAAGCGCTCGATCTTGCGAGCGCGGGCCACCGTCTGCTTGTCCTCTTCCGACAGCTCGTCCATGCCCAGGATGGCGATGATGTCCTGCAGCGACTTGTAGCGCTGCAGGATCGACTGCACCTGGCGCGCCACCTGGTAGTGCTCCTCCCCAACGACCATCGGGTCGAGCATGCGCGAGGTCGAATCGAGCGGATCGACGGCCGGGTAGATGCCCTTTTCCGAGATCGCGCGGTTGAGCACGGTGGTGGCGTCGAGGTGGGCGAACGAGGTCGCCGGCGCCGGGTCGGTCAAGTCGTCGGCCGGAACGTAGATGGCCTGCACCGAGGTGATCGAGCCCTTGGTCGTCGTCGTGATGCGTTCCTGCAGCGCGCCCATGTCCGTGGCCAGCGTCGGCTGGTAGCCCACGGCCGAAGGAATACGGCCGAGCAGCGCCGACACTTCCGAACCCGCCTGGGTGAAGCGGAAGATGTTGTCGACGAAGAACAGCACGTCCTGGCCTTGGTCGCGGAAATATTCGGCGACTGTCAGGCCGGTCAGGCCGACGCGGGCGCGCGCGCCCGGCGGCTCGTTCATCTGGCCATAGACCAGCGCGGCCTTGGAGCCTTGGCCGCCGCCCTTCTTGTTGACGCCCGACTCGATGAACTCGTGATAGAGATCGTTGCCTTCGCGGGTGCGCTCGCCGACGCCGGCGAACACCGAGAAGCCGCCATGGGCCTTGGCGACATTGTTGATCAACTCCTGGATCAGCACGGTCTTGCCGACGCCGGCGCCGCCGAACAGGCCGATCTTGCCGCCGCGGGCATAAGGCGCGAGCAGGTCGAGCACCTTGATGCCGGTGACCAGGATCTGCGCTTCCGTCGACTGCTCGACATATGTCGGCGCCGGCTGGTGGATGGCGCGCATCTCGATGCCGTCGACCGGGCCTTCCTCGTCGACCGGCTCGCCGATGACGTTGATGATGCGGCCGAGCATGCCGGGGCCGACCGGCACGGTGATCGGCGCGCCGGTGTCAAAGACCTCCTGGCCGCGGACCAGACCTTCGGTGGAGTCCATGGCGATGCAGCGCACGGTGTTCTCGCCGAGATGCTGGGCGACCTCGAGCACCAGGCGGTTGCCGACGTTGATCGTCTCCAGCGCGTTCAGGATCGCCGGCAAATGATCGCCGAACTGCACGTCGACAACGGCGCCGATGACCTGGCGAACCTTGCCGGCCGCGCCCACTCTCTTGACGGCAGCAGTCGGCGCCTTGGCTGCGGCGGCCTTGACGGGTGCCCCCGCCTTCTTGGCCGGAGCGGCCTTCGCCGCTGCTGCCGGAGCCTTTGCCGGTGCCGCCTTGGCGGCGGTCTTCGGGGCCGCCTTCTGGGGGGTCGCTGCTTTCGCCATCGTCTTTACCCTTTTCGTCTCTTTGTTTCCCACGCGATCCGCTCGAAGGTCGGCGACCTTCTGGGGACCGCGTCTAGAGCGCCTCGGCGCCCGAAATGATTTCGATCAATTCCTTGGTGATCTGCGCCTGCCGCTGGCGGTTGTAGGTGATCGACAGCTTGTTGATCATGTCCCCGGCGTTGCGCGTCGCATTGTCCATGGCGCTCATCTTGGCGCCCATCTCGCCTGCTGCATTTTCGAGCAGCGCGCGGAAGAGCTGCACGGAGATGTTGCGCGGAATGAGGTCGGAGAGGATTTCACCAGGCTCCGGCTCGTATTCATAGACCGCATTG
Source organism: Mesorhizobium tamadayense (assembly GCF_003863365.1). Taxonomy (GTDB): domain Bacteria; phylum Pseudomonadota; class Alphaproteobacteria; order Rhizobiales; family Rhizobiaceae; genus Mesorhizobium; species Mesorhizobium tamadayense. Next base: position 13,373 of record NZ_RQXT01000067.1, read on the forward strand.
CCGCCGGCAGTCGCCTCTGCGGCAGCGGAAGCCACGCCCGCCGGGATGATCTGTTGTGCCGTCGGGACTTGGCTGATCACCGACTTGAATTGCGAATAGAACAGCGTGCAGATGTCGAAACCGCCCTCGTTGAAGAGGTGGATGACCTTTCTGGCAATGGCGTCGGCATTGGCAAAGCCCAACGTCTTCACCTCGCGCAAGTCGACGCGTTCGAGAATCAGCGATCCGTAATCGCGGCGCAGGATGTCGAATCCCTTCTTGCCGACACAGATGATCTTGACCTTCTTGCCGTCGGCCAGAAGTTTGCGGATGTGGTCGCGGGCGAGACGGGCGATCTGCGAGTTGAAGCCGCCGCACAGGCCGCGCTCGGCGGTGCAGACGACCAGCAGATGCACGTCGTCCCTGCCGGTGCCGGTCATCAGCGCCGGGGCATCGCCGCCACCGCCGATCGCCTGCGTGATGTTGGCCAGCACCGCGCCCATCCGCTCGGAATAGGGACGCGCCGCTTCGGCCGCTTCCTGCGCGCGGCGCAGCTTCGCCGCCGCGACCATCTGCATCGCCTTGGTGATCTTCTGCGTCGCCTTGACCGAGGCGATACGGTTACGAAGGTCTTTTAACGAAGCCATGCTTCAAACCGATCCCGTCCGGCTTCGTTCAAGCAAAGGTCTTGGCGAAGGCGTCGATCTCGGCCTTCAGCTTGGCACGCAGATCGTCCGACAGCGCCTTTTCCTTGCGAATGCCGTCGAGCACGTCCTTGCCAGCCGAGCGCATGTGCGACAGCAGGCCGTGCTCGAATTTGCCGACCTGGTTGAGCGCCAGCTTGTCGAGGTAGCCGTTGACGCCGGCGAAGATCACCGCAACCTGCTCCTCGACCTTCAGCGGCGAGAACTGCGGCTGCTTCAGGAGCTCCGTCAGGCGTGATCCGCGGTTGAGCAGGCGCTGGGTTGCCGCGTCGAGGTCCGAACCGAACTGCGCGAAGGCCGCCATCTCGCGGTACTGCGCGAGCTCGCCCTTGATCGAGCCGGCGACCTGCTTCATCGCCTTGATCTGCGCCGAGGAGCCGACGCGCGACACCGACAGGCCGACGTTGACCGCCGGGCGGACGCCCTGGAAGAACAGATTGGTTTCGAGGAAGATCTGGCCGTCGGTGATCGAAATAACGTTGGTCGGGATGTAGGCCGACACGTCGTTGGCCTGGGTCTCGATGATCGGCAGCGCGGTCAGCGAACCGCCGCCATTGTCGTCATTGAGCTTGGCCGCGCGCTCCAGAAGGCGCGAATGCAGGTAGAAGACGTCGCCCGGATAGGCTTCGCGGCCCGGCGGGCGGCGCAGCAAGAGCGACATCTGGCGATAGGCGACGGCCTGCTTCGACAGATCATCATAGCTGATCAGCGCATGCATGCCGTTGTCGCGGAAATATTCGCCCATCGTGCATGCGGTGAACGGCGCTAGGAACTGCATAGGCGCCGGATCGGAAGCGGTGGCGGCGATGATGATCGAATAGTCGAGCGCGCCGCGCTCTTCCAGCACCTTGGCGAACTGCGCGACGGTCGAGCGCTTCTGGCCGACGGCGACATAGACGCAGTAGAGCTTTTCCTTCTCCGGTCCGTTGTCGTGCACCGATTTCTGGTTGAGCATCGTGTCGAGGATGATCGCGGTCTTGCCGGTCTGGCGGTCACCGATGACCAGCTCGCGCTGGCCGCGGCCGACCGGGATCAGTGCGTCGATGGCCTTGAGGCCAGTCGACATCGGCTCATTCACCGACTTGCGCGGGATGATGCCGGGCGCCTTGACGTCGACGCGCTTGCGTTCGGTCGCCTTGATCGGGCCCTTGCCGTCGATCGGGTTGCCGAGCGCGTCGACGACGCGGCCGAGCAGGCCCATGCCGACCGGCGTGTCGACGATGGCGCCGGTCCGCTTGACGGTGTCGCCTTCCTTGATGTCGCGATCATTGCCGAAGATGACGACGCCGACATTGTCGGCTTCAAGGTTGAGCGCCATGCCGCGGATGCCGCCCGGGAATTCGACCATCTCGCCGGCCTGGACATTGTCGAGGCCGTAGACGCGGGCGATGCCGTCACCAACGGACAGAACCTGACCGACTTCGGAGACCTCGGCCTCCCGGCCGAAATTCTTGATCTGGTCTTTCAGAATTGCGGAAATTTCCGCGGCGCGGATGTCCATCAGCCGACCTCTTTCAGTGCAAGCTTGAGCGAATTGAGTTTGGTTTTGAGCGACGTATCGATCTGGCGCGAACCGATCTTGACCACCAGCCCGCCGAGCAGCGACGGATCGACGGTCACCGTGATTGCCACATCCTTGCCGGAGACACTTTTCAGCGCCGCTTTCAGTTCGGTTTGCTGGGCAGCCGTCAGTTCGTGCGCCGAGGTCACCTCGGCGGCAGTCTCGCCACGGTGATCGGCGGCGATCCGGCGGAATGCCGTGATCATGCCGGGCACGGCGAACAGGCGGCGGTTGCCGGCGACGACGCGCAGGAAATTGCCGGTGAGGCCCGTGATCCCTGCCTTGTCGGCGATCGCCGCGACAGCCTTGGCCTGGTCTTCACTGGAAAATACCGGGCTCTTGATGAGGCGCAAGAGATCTTCGCTGCCTTCGAGCATCGCTGCAAAACTGTTGAGGTCGGCCTCGACCTTGGCGACTGAATTCGCCTGCAGCGCGAGTTCGAACAGCGAACCCGCATAGCGTTCTGCGACAGCTGAGATTGGCGATGACGATTGGGCCACGGACCGTCTTTTCTCTTGTCTGACAGGCCGCAGATTGTTGGCGCGAGCAAAAACTCTGGCTAAATCTTTGACCTTACTGCAATTTTCCAAGCACGGAGGCGCGGCTTCCGCTATCCCCGGCCGAAAGTCGATTGCCGTCTAGCACAGGCCTTTTGAGACCGCAATGCATCGTCCGGCATGGTTTTCAGGCACTTTTGTCGCATCAGGTGGCGAAGGCCAACCCTAAGCGCCGGATTAGTCACGAATTCACGGCACGAAGCCGAAGGCGAAGGCCAGCGGCAGGGCCGCCAGCACCAGCTCGACCACGATCGAAGCCCAGTTGAAGGGTGTGTTCGCGCCGTCCGACATCATCGACAGCAGCCGGCCGAAAGCGGTGAACAGCCAGGAGAAGCCGAGCGCCATGTAGAGCAGTGGCTGCGCGAGCAGGATGCAGCACAGGCTGACGCCGAGATAGAAGCCCGACATGCGGCCACGCCCCTCGGCGATCGCCGCGGCCTTCTCCGGCTTGACCTGCAGGCGCAGGATGCGGAAGCCGAGGTTCGGCGCCAGGAACAGAATGAGGCCGATAAGCAAGGTCACGACAGCGCTCGACCATGCCAGCCACTCGCCCTGGCTCGCGGGCCACGGAAACGCGAATTCCATCTTTCCCCTCGTAAATTCTTGTTCTGAAATTGCCGGCATTCTAGCCGAGGAAAATCCGGACGCCAGATGGCCGCCGGCACTTTAGAAAGAGCGCATCAAGAGAGCGTCCAATCAGGAGGGCGCCCGATCAGGACAGCGCCCAATCAAGACAGCGCGAAGTCGATCGCGGCCTCGGCATGGATGCGCGTGGTGTCGAACACCGGAATGTCGAAATCGCCTTGACCGATCAGCATGGTGATCTCGGTGCAGCCCATGATGACGCTATCCACCATCTCGTCGCGCCGCATGCGGCCAACCTCGGCGCCAAAGGCGGCCTTCGAGCCATCCTCGACGATGCCCCGGCAGAGCTCGTCATAGATAATCCGGTGCACCATGTCGCGGCCGGCCTGGTCCGGCACCACCGGCTGCAGGCCGTATTTGTCGGCAAGCCGCCCTTTGTAGAAATCCTGTTCCATGGTGAAGCGCGTCGCCAGCAGCGCCGGGCGCTTCACACCTGCATGGACGACGGCGCGCCCCGTGGCGTCGGCAATGTGGATGAGCGGGATCGATACAGCCTCCTGCACATCGTCGGCCAGCTTGTGCATGGTGTTGGTGCAGATCACCAGGCCTTGCGCGCCGGCCGCCTCAAGCCCGCGCGCCGCTTCCACGAGAATGGCAGAGGCACCTTCCCAGTCGCCCGCATGCTGGCGCTCGGCGATTTCGGCGAAATCGAACGACCATAGGAGCAGCTTGGCCGAATGCAGGCCGCCGCGCCGCTCGCGTACGATCTCGTTGAGCAGGCGATAGTAGATCGCCGTAGATTCCCAGCTCATGCCGCCAAGCAGGCCTAAGGTTTTCAAAGCCGTATCTCTTTTTCCGGGCGTTTCATGATACATTTTGGAGAACGATAGCGAGGAGCACTAAATGAGAACCACGGCAAGCGGCAAAGCGCGAGACCAGCTGTGCGCCTTGATCCGTGAAGCTGGCGCGGGCAGCCCGACAACGATCACTAAGCGCGGACGACCAGTAGCTATACTGATATCGATCGAGGACGCACGTCGTTTGTATCCAGACGAGCTTCCGCAACAGCTCAAACCGGAAACCACCAACAGACAGAACGGCTGAGTTCCCTCACAGAAAGCTCTGCGGGTCGATGTCGACCTGCACCCGCACCGAACCCCTCAGTTTCGGCCCGTCCGCCAGCATGGCGCGTATAAAACCCTGCATGTCGGCGCGCCGCTCGCCCTGCACCAGCAGGCGAAAACGGTGGCGGCCGCCGATCAGCGACAGCGGCGCCTCGGCCGGTCCGAGCACGAAGAGATCGGAGGCTTGTGGTGCCGTCCGTCTCAATCCTCGCGCATGGCTTTCTGCTTCTGCCCGCGTCGTGGCACTCACGATGATGCCGGCGAGCCGACCGAACGGTGGCAAAGCCGCCCGCTCGCGCTCGGCGATCTCGCGCTCGTAAAAGGCTTCCGAATCGCCGGAGACGATCGCCCGCATCACCGGATGGTCCGGCTGGTAGGTCTGCAGCAGGCCGAGGCTCTTCTTGCCGGTGCGGCCGGCGCGGCCCGTCACCTGGCTGAGCAGTTGGAAGGTGCGTTCGGCGGCGCGCGGGTCGCCATTGGCGAGACCGAGATCGGCGTCGACCACGCCGACCAGCGTCATGCCGGGAAAATTGTGGCCCTTGGCGACGAGCTGCGTGCCGATGACGATGTCGGCCTCGCCGTTGGCGACGGCCTCCAGCTCGAGCCGCAATCTTCGCACACCGCCCAGAAGATCGGACGACAGCACGATGGTGCGCGCCTCCGGGAAATGCGCCACCACCTCCTCGGCGATGCGCTCGACACCCGGCCCGCACGCCACCAGGTGATCAAGGGTGCCGCATTCGGGGCAGGCCTCCGGCCGCCGCTCGTTGTGACCGCAATGATGACAGACGAGCTGGCCGCGAAACCGATGCTCGACCAGCCAGGCCGAGCAGACCGGGCAGCCGAAGCGGTGGCCGCAGACGCGGCAGAGCGTCAGCGGCGCATAGCCGCGCCGGTTGAGGAAGAGCAGCGACTGCTCTTGTCTCTCCAGCGTCCGCTGCATCTGCTCCAACAGGATCGGCGACAGGAAGCGGCCGCGCGCCGGCGGCGCGCGCCGCATGTCGATCGATTTCAGGTCAGGCAGCGCCGCCTCGGCGAAGCGCGACGACAGCACGGCCCTGCTGTAGCGGCCCTGGCCGGCGTTGACCCGGCTCTCGACCGACGGCGTCGCCGAAGCGAGCACGACGGGGAAGGCCCCGATATGTCCGCGCACCACCGCCATGTCGCGCGCATTGTAGAAGACGCGGTCCTCCTGCTTGTAGGCCGGGTCATGCTCCTCGTCGACGACGATCAGGCCTAGTTCCTTGAACGGCAGGAACAGCGCCGAGCGAGCCCCGGCAACGACGCGCACTCCACCCTCCGCCACCTGCCGCCAGACGCGTTCGCGCATCCTGGGCGGCAGGTCCGAATGCCACTCCGCCGGTTTGGCGCCGAACCGGTCCTGGAAGCGCTCGAGGAAGGCATGAGTAAGCGCGATTTCCGGCAGCAGGATCAGCACCTGCTTGCCCTTGTCGAGCGCCGCCGCCACCGCCTCGAAATAGACTTCCGTCTTGCCCGATCCGGTGACGCCGTCGAGCAGGGTGACGTTGAAGGCTTCCGCGGCGACAGCGCTGCGAAGCTTGTCGGCCGCGGCCTTCTGGTCCGGCATCAATTCCGGCACGGCATGGCCGGAATCGGGCGCCGCGACCACCGGCCTTGGCGGGATCATCACCGTCTCGAACACGCATTGCGCCCTTAAGCCGTCGATGACGGTCGAGGAGACGCCAGCCGCATGGGCGAGGCCGGAGCGCGTCCAGGCAAGTCCGCCCTCGGCGGTTTCCAACACCCGCCGCCGCGCGTCGGTCATGCGGTCAGGCTCGGCAAGCGTGCGCTGCAGCCCTTCGATCCAGGGCTCCGGGTCGAAGGCCTCCGGCGCCCTCAACAACATGCGCGCCACCATGCCGGGCGCCGACAGCGTGTATTGCGCGATCCAGTCGACGAAGCGGCGCATCGCCTTGTCGATCGGCGGACAGTCGAAGACCTCCTCGATCGGCCGAAGCTTCCTCGGATCGACGGTTTCGACGACGCCGTCCCACACGATGCCTGCGACCTGCCGAGGCCCGAGCGGCACGCGCACGATCGAGCCCGGCACCACGCGCATGCCGGGCGGCACGGCATAGGTGTAGGGCCGTTCGGCCGGCATCGGCACCAGCACCGGAGCGGCCGCGACAAAGGGCGAATCTTCGATCATCAAGCGTGACCTTGCCCCGACTTTGCTCTAGATCAAAGAGTGACCCCTCGAACGTGCCAGTCGGCACCAGGAAATTCCCAAGGAGACCGCCATGAAGTTTTTTGTCGACACCGCCGACATCAAGGAGATCAAGGAACTCAACGATCTGGGGCTACTCGATGGCGTCACCACCAATCCGTCGCTGATCCTGAAATCGGGCGGCAAGATTTCCGAGGTCACCAAGCAAATCTGCGATATCGTCCAAGGCCCGGTCTCGGCCGAGGTCGTGGCGACCGAGTTCAAGGACATGATGGCCGAGGCCGAGGTGCTGGCCAAGATCGCGCCGAATGTCTGCATCAAGGTGCCGCTGACGCTGGATGGGCTGAAGGCCTGCAGGACGATCCGCACCGAGATGAACCGCATGGTCAACGTCACGCTCTGCTTCTCGGCCAACCAGGCGCTGCTTGCCGCCAAGGCCGGCGCCTCCTTCATCTCGCCCTTCGTCGGCCGCATCGACGACACCGGCTCGGACGGCATGGAGGTGATCTCGGAAATCCGCACCATCTACGACAATTACGACTTCAAGACCGAGATCCTGACGGCTTCGGTGCGGACGGTGAACCACGTCAAGCAGGCGGCCTTGATCGGCGCCGATGTCGTGACCGCGCCGCCGGCGACGCTGAAGGCGCTGGTCAACCATCCGCTGACCGACAAGGGCCTCGCCGCCTTCCTCGCCGACTGGGCCAAGACCGGCCAGAAGATCAGCTGATCCCGTCTCTTGTCAGAAACAAAAAAGGCCGGGCAACCGGCCTTTTTCTGTGGATACAAGCGGTGCGCGAAGGTGTGTTGAGATTCAGTTCAGGCCGAGCCGAAAATGACGGGTTCCGAGACCCGGAGCGGAGCGTACTTGACGTACGTGAGCACCGGCCTGTGCCGGCCGTAGCCTTAACTGTGCGGCGACTCAGCGACTCATGAGTGCTTCGGCCCGCGAAGGCCGGAAGCAGAGGGAACCTCCGTTCGCAGGCCGGCCTCACCTGAATATCAACACACCTCAGGCTTTCTTGCCGTACTTGGCCAAGTCCTGGGCGATCGCCAGCCTGAGCAGATCGGCAAGCTCGCGGGCGGCGCGGTTCTCGGCGTCGATCTGCGCCCGATAGGCCGCAAACTCCTGGCGCGGCCGGTCGAAGGACGAGGGGATCGAACGCTTGCCGACCGCGACCACCGCGCCTGTCGCGGTATCTCGGAGCACATAGTTGGCGGTAAGCGTCACGGTGCCCGCCGTCGGCTCGTCCTCTTCGGTCTGCACCTGGACGATGGCCGCCGACTCGACCAACTCGGTGACGCCGAGGTCGAGCGTGTAGGCCGGCGAGGCCGGCTCGCCCGAGCCCTGGCCGAAAGCGAAGATCAGATTGTTGCGCACCTGCTGGGCGTAGCGCGTGCCGACCGGCTTGATCGAGATCGATGCCAGTTCAGCAGCGGCGCCGACCTGCGACCCCGCTGTCAGCGGCTGGTTGGAATAGAGCGGCCGCACCGTGCAGGCCGAGACCAGCGCCAGCGAGGCGACAAGGCCGCAGAGAGCCGCGCGGCGCAGCAAACGCGCCGCCTGTGACTTTTCCGGGTCAGGCAACGACATTGACGATCCTCTGCGGGACGATGATGACCTTGCGCGGGGCCTTACCTTCGAGCGCTTTTTGCACGAAGTCGAGAGCCAGCACCGCTTTTTCGACGGCACCTTGATCCGCGTCGCGGGCAATTGTCAAATCCCCGCGCTTCTTGCCGTTGACCTGCACCGGCAGCACGATCTCGTTGTCGACGACCAAGGCCGGATCGTAGACCGGCCACGGCCGTTCGGCGACCATGTCGGTGCCGCCCAGCGTCTCCCAGCATTCCTCGGCCAGATGCGGCATCACCGGCGCGATCACATGCACCAGGATCTCCATGGCCTCGCGGCAGGCGCCCTTCAGCGCCGCATCGGCCTTGCCTTCGGCGACGTCGTTGAGCGGCCCGGTCAGCACGTTGGCAAGCTCGTAGATGCGGGCGATCGCCCGGTTGAAGCCGAGCTTCTCGATGTCCTCGCCGATTGCCTTCAGGATCTTGTGCGCGGCCTTGGAGACGGCGCCCGCCTCACCTTCGCTCGCCGCGGCCGGCTTCACGCCGGGGAGTTGCTCGGCCGCGATCTGCACCAGGCGCCACACGCGCTGCACGAAGCGATGCGCGCCGGCAGCACCCTCGTCGGTCCATTCGACGTCGCGCTCGGGCGGCGAGTCCGACAGCATGAACCAGCGTGCGGTGTCGGCGCCGTAGCCGTCGGTGATCTCTTCCGGGCTCACCGTGTTCTTCTTCGACTTCGACATCTTCTCGAGCGCGCCGATCGTCGCCTCCTCGCCGGTCGCGATTTCGATTGCGCGGCGCTTGCCGCCGACATCCTCGATCCTGACCTCGCCCGGTGACAGCCAGCGCCCATTGGTCGACGGGCCGCCGACACGGTAGGTCTCGTGCACCACCATGCCTTGCGTGAACAAGCCCTTGAACGGCTCGGCGAGATTGAGATGGCCGGTCTCGCGCATGGCGCGGGTGAAGAAGCGCGAATAGAGCAGATGCAGGATCGCGTGCTCGATGCCGCCGATATACTGGTCGACCGCCAGCCATTCGTTCGCCGCCTTCGGCTCGGTCGGCTCGTTGGCCCACGGCGCGGTGAAGCGCGCGAAATACCAGGACGAATCGACAAAGGTGTCCATGGTGTCGGTCTCGCGCCGAGCATCCCGGCCGCATTGCGGACACTTCACATGCCGCCATGTCGGGTGGCGGTCGAGCGGATTGCCCGGACGGTCGAACTCGATGTCGTCGGGCAGCCTGACCGGCAGATCCGCCTTCGGCACCGGCACGACGCCGCAGGCCTCGCAGTGGATCATCGGGATCGGGCAGCCCCAGTAACGCTGGCGCGAGATGCCCCAGTCGCGCAGGCGGAAATTCACCTTGCGCTCCGCCATCGGCCGGCCGCCGATCGTCTTTTGCTCCAGAAGCTTCGCCACCTCGTCGAACGCCCGCTCCGGCTTCATGCCGTCGAGGAAGCGCGAGTTGATCATCACGCCGTCACCGACATAAGCCTCCTCGATGATCTGGAAGCTTCCTTGATTTTCACCTTCCGGCATCACCACCGGGATCACCGGCAGGCCGTATTTGTTGGCGAAATCGAGATCGCGCTGGTCGCCCGACGGGCAGCCGAAGATCGCGCCGGTGCCGTAGTCCATCAGCACGAAATTGGCGACATAAACCGGCAGCGTCCAGGTCTCTTCGAAGGGATGGACAACACGGATGCCGGTGTCGAAACCCTTCTTCTCGGCCGTCTCAAGTGCGGCCACCGACGTGCCCATGTGACGGACCTCGTCGACGAACTTAGCCAGCGCCGGATTGCTCTCGGCGGCCTTCTTCGCCAGCGGATGGTCTGCCGCGACCGCCATGAAGGAGGCGCCGAAGATGGTGTCCGGCCTGGTCGTGTAAACTTCCAGCTCGTGCATATCGCCGCCAGTCTTGCCAGAACTTGGCGCGGCCAGCGGCCAGCGGATCAGCAGCCCTTCCGAGCGGCCGATCCAGTTGTGCTGCATCAGCTTGACCTTTTCCGGCCATTCGTCGAGGCGGTCGAGCGACTCCAGCAGGTCCTGCGCATAATCGGTGATCTTGAAGAACCACTGCGTCAGCTCGCGCTGCTCGACCAGCGCGCCCGAGCGCCAACCACGGCCGTCGATGACCTGCTCGTTGGCGAGCACCGTCATGTCCTCCGGGTCCCAGTTGACCTTGGAGGATTTGCGCGTCACCAGCCCCTTCTCGACGAAATCGAGGAACAGCATCTGCTGGCGGTGGTAATAGTCGACGTCGCAGGTGGCGAACTCGCGCGCCCAGTCCAGCGACAGGCCCATCATCTTGAGCTGCTCGCGCATGACGGCGATGTTCTCATAGGTCCAATCCTTGGGGTGGACCTTGTTCTGCATCGCGGCGTTCTCTGCCGGCATGCCGAAGGCGTCCCAGCCCATCGGGTGCAGCACGTTGAAGCCCTTGGCGCGCTTGTAGCGCGCCACCACATCGCCCATCGTGTAATTGCGGGTGTGGCCGATATGGATCTTCCCCGACGGATAAGGGAACATCTCGAGCACGTAGTATTTCGGCTTCGGGTCGTCGTTCTGGGCTTCGAAAAGCTTCTTTTCGGCCCAGGCCTTCTGCCATTTGGGCTCTGACGTGCGCGGATTGTAACGTTCGGTTGCCATCGGATGTTTTTCACTTAAAAGCGGTACACGGCGCCGGACTGGGCCGGCAGCCGAGGAAATGTCGTCGCGGTGTTCACCATGGATTGCCGGACCCGTCAACAGTGGCGATCCGGCGTTGGCGCTGAAACCATAGACAGGATATGGGCATGACGAGTGCCGCCGAACAGCTTCACGCGGTCAAGGCGAGGATCGCAAACGCCGAGCGCGAGGCAAGGCGCGAGCCCGGCGCCGTCACGCTGGTCGCGGTGTCCAAAACCTTTTCGGCGGACGAGATCCGGCCCGTTCTGGAAGCCGGCCAGCGCGTTTTCGGCGAGAACCGCGTCCAGGAAGCCCAAGGTAAATGGCCGGCGCTGAGGGAGGCGTTTCCCGACATCGAATTGCATCTGATCGGCCCTCTGCAATCCAACAAGGCCAAGGAAGCGGTGGCGTTTTTCGACGTCATCGAGACGGTCGACCGCGAGAAGATCGCCGCCGAGCTTGCCAAGGAGATCGCCAGGCAAGGCCGTTCGCCAAAACTCTATGTCCAGGTCAACACCGGCTCCGAGCCGCAGAAGGCCGGTATCGAGCCGCGCGAGGCGGTCGCCTTCGTCAAGCGTTGCCGCGAGGTGCACGGCCTCGCCATCGAAGGCCTTATGTGCATTCCGCCGGCCGACGAGAATCCCGGCCCGCATTTCGCGCTTCTGGAAAAGATCGCCCGCGAGGCCGGCGTCGAAAAACTCTCGATGGGCATGTCCGGCGATTACGAGACCGCGATCGCCTTCGGCGCGACCGGCGTCAGGGTCGGCTCGGCTGTCTTCGGCGAGAGGCCCAAGCCGGCCGCGTCATAGCACCGCATTGCGATATCGGGACCGTTCCCTACCTGCGGCAAAGAAGCTGAAGCGACCGTCATGGCCGTTCCCTCGCAATGTCGATGGCCGTTCCCTCGCAATGTCGAAGGAGGGCATCATGAATCGGGACCACGTTCCCCACAGCCGCTCCCATAACCGCTACGTCTTCGACAGGCTGCACCCGCATGTCTATCTGGCGATGGCCGCGCTTGCGGCGTGGTATGCCCTTTCCGCCTGGGCGGGCTTCGGCGGCGGCAGCTATGCCGATTATCTTCTTGTCGTCATGACCGGCTTCCTCGTCATCTCGGTGGGCTTGCCGGCGATCGCCGGACATGTCTGGCATCGGCATCACCTCCACAGCCGCACGACCGCCGGCGATTTCGAGGATTGGCTCGCCGGCGAATTCGATATCGGGCAAGGCAACCGCATGACCGCCAGGACAGCGCTCGTCGAGATCCTGCTGCCGCTCGCCGCCGTCGCCTTCGGCATGACGGCCTTCGCGATCCTGGCGCGGCTGGTCGGGTAAATTGAGCTGGCCTCTGAGCATCGCGACAAGCACGCAACATTGATGGTCAGGCCGGTCTGGCGTATATCTAGCCAAGCTAGCTAGGAAGATTCCCATGAACTGGCATCTGCAGGACGCAAAGAACAATCTCTCGAAGCTGGTTCAGCAGGCTCGTGAAAAGGGACCGCAGACCATCACCCTACGCGGCAAGCCCGCGGCAGTCGTGCTGGCTGCCGAGGACTATGATCGCTTATCCGGCAAGACGAAGACCCTTGCCGAGTATCTTTTGACAGGCCCAGTCTGGGATGATTCGTTCGCCGAAGAGGTAAACCGCCGCCCGGACACTATGCTTCGTGACATCGATCTCTGATGTATCTGCTCGACACAAACGTCGTTTCGGATGTGGAACGACGGCTGCCGAAGCCGACGGCATGGTTGGCATCGGTCGACCCGGCCTCCGTTAACCTCAGCGTTATCACCCTCGGCGAGATCGAACGGGGGATCGTCGAATTGCGCAAGGTCGATTCCGGAAAGGCAACGCGCCTCGACCTATGGCTGCGGGAACTGCGACGAGACAATGCCGACCGCATCCTTGCGATCACCGAGGAGGTCGCGCTGGTTTGGGGCCGAATCACTGCGGGCCGCACGCGAGGGAGCGCAGATACGCTTATTGCTGCGACCGCCCTCGTCCACGACCTTATCCTGGTCACGCGAAACGTCGCCGACTTCGAAGGCACCGGCGTTACCGTTCTCAACCCTTGGGAAATCTGATCCGGCGGTATCGCCTGTGTCGCTTCCGAGAATCCCGTTTCGGCTGGGCGACCATAACGCCAGTTTGTTCTCGCGACTGCTCCAGCATTTGAAACGGAACGTACCGTTCCTATTTGCCACCACCAACTCGGCAACACCGGCATGTTCGTCTCCGAACTCTGCCTCGGCACCATGACCTTCGGCGCCGCCGCCGAGAACGCCCAATGGGGCCTCATCGCCAGCCTCGACCAGAAAGGCGTGAACGAGATCGTCGGCCGCTCGATCGCCGCCGGCGTCAATTTCTTCGACACCGCGGACGTCTCCTCCTTCGGCCAGTCGGAGCGGCTGCTCGGCCAGTCGCTCAAGGACCTGGGCGTCAAGCGCTCTGACGTGGTCATCGCCACCAAGGTGCACGGCGCTATGGGCGAAGGTCCCAACCAGCGCGGCTCCTCGCGCGGCCATATCATGGATTCGATCGACGGCAGCCTGGAGCGGCTGCAGCTCGACCATATCGACCTCTACCAATTGCACGGCACCGACACGGTGACGCCGATCGACGAGACGCTGCGGGCACTCGACGACCTCGTTTCCAGCGGCAAGGTCCGCTATGTCGGCGTTTCCAATTGGCAAGCCTGGCGCATCGCCAAGGCGCTCGGCATCGCCGAGGGCAAGGACTACGCCCGCTTCGAGACGGTGCAGTCCTACTACTCGATCGCCGGCCGCGATCTCGAGCGCGAGATCGTGCCGCTGCTCAACGAGGAAAAGCTTGGTCTCATGGTGTGGTCGCCGATGGCCGGCGGGCTGCTTTCCGGCAAATACGGCCCGGGCGCGCCGGGCAATGGCGAGGGCCGCCGCGCCAGCTTCAACTTCCCGCCGGTCGACGAGGACCGCGCCTGGGCGGCGGTCGCCGTCATGCGCGAGATCGCAAGGAAGCATGATGTCAGCGTCGCCACGGTGGCGCTGGGCTATGTGCTGGCCAAGCCCTTCGTGATGAGCGTCATCATCGGCGCCGGCCGCATGGACCAGCTCGAGCAGAACCTCGCCGCGACGGCCGTGAAGCTCGACGCCGACGATCTCGCCAGGCTCGACGAGTTCAGCGCGCTGCCTTCCGAATATCCCGGCTGGATGCTGGAGCGGCAAGGCGCCGGCCGGCACCCAGCGCCTTTCGTGCCCAAGGCCTAGTCTTCACCCATATTGGCTGAGCAGCCGCGCGTCCTTCGGGCGCGCGGCATTTTTCGCGTCCACGTCAGAGTCGCACCGTCTCGACCAGGAAATCCAGAAAAGCACGCACCCTGGCCGGCAGGTGCTTGCCCTGCCCGACATAGACGGCGTGCGTCGGTTCCTCATCGCCGGGATTGAACTCTTCCAGCAGCGGCACAAGCCGGCCTGCCGCTATGTCTGGCTCGACATGCCAGCGCGCCAGCCGCGCGATCCCCGCTCCGGCGACCGCCATCAACCGCATCGCCTCGCCGTCGCTGACCAGCGCATTTCCCTCGATCGGCACGATGACGGGCTGGCCGGCAGTGTCGAGGAAAGGCCAACCGTCGATATGCCTGGCAAAGCAGAAGCCCATCCGGTTGTGGCGGTCGAGATCGGCCGATGTCCGCGGCGTGCCATGCGCCGCGAGATAGGCCGGCGCCGCCACGACCACCACCGGGCTTTGTCCGAGCTTGCGCGCCACCAGCCGCGATTCGCTGAGCGGCCCGGCGCGGATGGCGACATCGGCACGCTCCTCCATCAGGTCGATGACATGGTCGGTCAGCACCACGTCGACCGAAATCTCGGGATAGCGTAAGAGGAAACGCGACAGAAGCGGGATCAGCCGGTGTTGCCCGAACGGCACATAGCTGTTGACGCGCAGGCGGCCGCGCGGCGCCGCGCCCGCCGCCGCATCGCGCTCGGCCGCCGCCATATCGGCCAGGATGCGCACGCCGCTGTCGTAGAAGGCGGCGCCTTCCGGGGTGAGCAGCAAGCGGCGCGTCGAACGACTGACAAGGCGGGCACCAAGCCGTGCCTCCATCCGCGCGATCAGCTTGCTGACTGCCGACGGCGTCATGCGCAGCGCCCGCGCCGCGGCAGAAAAACTGCCCGCCTCGACGACGCGGACGAACACCTCGATCTCGCCGGAGCGGTTGATGTCGGGTCTCGCCATTCGTGAATCTATTTCACAGAAAATATGCCTGGTGCAAGGCTGGTTCACAGCTTGGCGGATCACGATCTTCCGGTCCGGGGCGCGGGACTGGGCGTCCTTCCACGACCAACCGGACCATCGCCATGCCACTTGCTCTCTACGCCCTCGCCGCCGGTGCCTTCGGCATCGGCGTCACCGAATTCGTCATCATGGGCCTGCTGCTCGATGTCAGCGCCGATCTCGGCGTCTCCATTTCGGCCGCCGGCCAGCTGATTTCCGGCTATGCGCTGGGCGTCGTCGTCGGCGCGCCGCTGCTGACGATTGCCACCGGCCGCTGGCCGCGCAAGACCGTGCTTCTGGCGCTGATGGCGATCTTCACAGCCGGCAATCTCGCCTGCGCGCTGGCGCCGGATTACTGGACGCTGATGGGCGCCCGCGTGCTCACCGCCTTCGCCCACGGCACCTTCTTCGGCGTCGGCTCGGTCGTAGCGACCGGGCTGGTGGCGCCCAACAGGAAGGCCTCGGCGATCGCGCTGATGTTCACCGGCCTGACCATTGCCAACATCCTCGGCGTTCCCTTCGGCACCTGGCTCGGCCAGGCCTTCGGCTGGCGGGCGACCTTCTGGGCGGTGACGCTGGTTGGAGTCGTCGCCTTCACTGTCATCTTTTTCCTGGTGCCGCGCGCCAAGGCGGCGCCCGAAAAAAGTGACCTCCGCACCGATCTCGCCGTCCTCGGCCGCCCGCCCGTCCTGCTCGGCTTTGCCACCACCGTGCTCGGCTATGCCGGTGTCTTCGCCGTCTTCACCTATATCGCTCCCATCCTGACCAGGATCAGCAGCTTTCCTGAAGCGGCGGTGTCGCCGATCCTGCTCGTCTTCGGCGGCGGCCTCATCGTCGGCAATCTCATCGGCGGCAAGGCCGCCGACCGCTGGCTGGTTCCGTCCGTGCTCGGCAGCCTCGTCGTGCTGGCGCTGGTGCTGGGCGCGATGACCTTCGCCCTGCGCGGCCAGGTGGGGGCCGTCGTCTCCATCGGCCTGCTTGGCGCCGCTGCCTTCGCCACCGTCGCGCCGCTGCAGATGTGGGTGCTGGAGAAGGCCGAGGGCGCCGGCCAGAGCCTCGCCTCGTCCTTCAACATCGCCGCCTTCAACCTCGGCAATGCCGCCGGCGCCTGGCTGGGCGGCGTCGTCATCGCCCATGGACCCGGCCTCGGCGCCGTTGCGTGGATCGCCGCCCTGCTGCCGCTCTCCGCGCTCGCCGTGGCCGCGCTGGCGCTTCGCCTTGATCGCGGCCCGGCGCTCGGCCAGCCGGTATCCGCACGTTCGTAGCGAGCTCGACGAACCAGATCCTTTCGACATCACAGGAGAAAATCATGGAATATCGACGTCTTGGCGCCTCTGGCCTCAAAGTGCCGGCGCTTTCCTTCGGCGCCGGAACCTTCGGCGGCTCCGGGCCGCTGTTCGGCGCCTGGGGCAACAGCGACGCAAGCGAAGCGCGTCGGCTGCTCGACATCTGCCTGGAAGCCGGCGTCAATCTCTTCGACACGGCCGACGTCTATTCGAACGGCGCGTCGGAGGAGGTGCTTGGCCAGGCGATCAAGGGTCGCCGCGACGCGGTGCTGATCTCGACCAAGACCTCGCTGCCGATGGGCGACGGACCCGCCGATTATGGCTCCTCGCGCTCACGGTTGATCCTGTCTGTCGACGCGGCGCTGAAGCGCCTCGGCACCGACTATATCGACCTCTTGCAGCTCCATGCCTTCGACGCCGGCACGCCTATCGAGGAGGTTCTGTCGACGCTGGACGACCTCGTGCGCTCGGGCAAGCTGCGCTACGTCGGCGTCTCCAACTTCTCCGGCTGGCAGGTGATGAAATCGCTCGGCTTGGCCGACAAGCGTGGCTACCCGCGCTATGTCGCGCATCAGGTCTACTACTCGCTGGTCGGTCGCGACTATGAATGGGAACTGATGCCGCTCGGCCTCGACCAGGGCGTCGGCGCCCTGGTGTGGAGCCCGCTCGGCTGGGGCCGGCTGACAGGCAAGATCCACCGCGGCCAACCGCCGCCGCAAAACAGCCGGCTGCACGACACCGCGAGCTTCGGCCCGCCGGTCGAGGACGAGCATCTCTATCATGTGGTCGACGCGCTCGAGGCCGTTGCCGCCGAAACCGGCAAGACCGTGCCGCAGGTCGCCATCAACTGGCTCTTGCAGCGGCCGACCGTGTCGTCCGTGATCATCGGCGCGCGCAACGAG
Source organism: Mesorhizobium tamadayense (assembly GCF_003863365.1). GTDB lineage: Bacteria > Pseudomonadota > Alphaproteobacteria > Rhizobiales > Rhizobiaceae > Mesorhizobium > Mesorhizobium tamadayense. The sequence goes on from NZ_RQXT01000067.1 coordinate 30,755, forward strand.
GAGCAGCTGCGTCAGAACCTCGGCGCCGTCGGCTGGAGACTGACGCCGCAGCAGATGAAGGCGCTCGATGAGGCGAGCGCAGTGACCGCGCCGTATCCTTACTTTCCCTATCGGCGTCAGGAGGGCTTCGCCCGGCTGAACCCGCCGACGGTTTGAGCGTGCCGGCGCTGAAGCTGCCAATCTCCCCCCCTTGCGGG
>NZ_RQXT01000068.1 GCF_003863365.1 Mesorhizobium tamadayense
TTGTAGCCTTCCGGGTCGGAGAAATCGCCGAACGGTCCGTCGATGGCGCGCAGCCCATAAGCTCGGCAGGCGACCGTCATCCGCGACAGGGCGAAGTGCCACTGGTCGCCGGGATAGTCGGGGTTGAAGCCGCCGATGTTGACGGTGCGCGCCTTGTTGCTCGCTGCATAGTCGGCGACGCCGAAATGCATCGCCTCAAGCCGGCCGGGCGTGGCGGCGATCGCCTCGACATTGGCCATGCCGAGCGCGGTCTCGATCAGCGCTTCGAGGCCGACGCGGGTCTTGAAACCCTTGGCCATCTCGATCTGGTTGACCATCGCCTCGACCATATAGAGGTCGGCCGGCACGCCGACCTTCGGCACCAGGATGGTGTCGAGCCGGTCGCCCGCCTGTTCCATGACGTCGACGACGTCGCGGTACATGTAATGGGTATCGAGGCCGTTGATGCGCACCGAGACGGTCTTGCCCTTGGCGCGCCAGTCGATGTCATTCAGCGCTTGAATAATGTTCTTGCGGGCGCGCTCCTTGTCGGGCGGCGCCACCGCGTCCTCGATGTCGAGGAAGACGAAGTCGGCGGCGCTGTTGGCGGCCTTGTCGATCATTTCGGGGCTCGAGCCCGGAACCGCCAGCTCGCTGCGCTGGAGCCGCAGTTTCTTGAGGTGATTGATGGTGTGGCTCATCGTCTGCTCCTCACGCCGCCTCGGCGACCGGCATCGCGGCGGTGCGCCGGAAATGCTCGATCGCGGCCGCCACGCCGGAGCCCGGTGCCAGGCGCACGCCGCAGTCGAGCAGCGCCATTTCGGCCGCCGACAGCGAAGCGCAGACCATCACCTCGTTCAGCCAGCCGAGATGGCCGATGCGGAAGACCTTGCCGAACACCTTGTTGAGGCCGCCGCCGAGCGACGTCTGGTAGGTGCGATAGGCGCGCTTGACGACATCGGCGCTGTCGATGCCTTCGGGCACCAGGATGGCGCTCACCGTATCGGAGTGCCATTGCGGCGCCTTGGCGCAGAGCTTCAGCCCCCAGGCGTCGACCGCCTTGCGCACGCCCTCGGCCAGGCGGTGGTGGCGGGCAAAAATGTTCTCCAGCCCTTCCTCGGCGATCAGGTCGAGCGAGGCGCGCAGGCCGCGCAGCAACTGCGTGGCGGGCGTGTAAGGGAAGTAGCCGGCGTCGTTGGCGCGGATCATGTCCTCGAAGGAGAAGAAGCAGTGCCGGTGGGTCGCAACCCGCGACGCGGCCAGCGCCTTCTTGCTGACCGACAGGAAACCGAGGCCGGCGGGCAGCATGAAGCCTTTCTGCGAGCCGCTGACCGCGCAATCGACGCGCCATTCCTCCTGGCGGAAGTCGATCGAGCCGATCGACGACACGCCGTCGACGAAGAGAAGGGCAGGGTGGTTCGCGGCGTCGAGCACGGCGCGGCAGCCGGCGACGTCGCTGGTGACGCCGGTCGCGGTCTCGTTCTGCGTGCAGAAGACCGCCTTGATGCGGTGCGCCTTGTCCGCCCGCAGCTTCTCCGCATAGAGGTCGAGCGGGACGCCGGTTCCCCATTCGCAGTCGATGACGTCGACGTCGAAGCCGAGGCGCTCGGCCATGTCGACCCACAGATGCGAGAACTGGCCGAAGCGCGACATCAGCACCCGGTCGCCGGGGCTGAGCACGTTGGTCATCGCCGCTTCCCAGGCGCCCGTGCCGGACGAGGGGTAGATGAAGACGCGGCCGGTCTCGTTCTTGAAGACTCGTTTGATGTCCTCAAACAGCGGCAGCGTGAGATTGGGAAAGGAGGCGGCGCGCATGTCTTCCATCGGCAGGTTCATGGCCTGCCGGACCTCTTCGGGAATGTTGGTGGGTCCTGGGATGAAAAGATGAGTGAACCCAGCCATGCGCGAACTCCTCCGATCGTCGGGATTGTCGGGGGAGTGTCGTTCGCGCGGCGCGCCGCAACAACACCTTGCCGGGTAAGTTGTCGCCGCGCGCGGGTAGGGCGGACCTACCCGGTCGCCCTACCCGAAAGGCGATTTGGGAGTGCGGCGCTTCTCGTTCGCATAGAGCGCGACAGCCATGGCGCGGTTGCGCACGTCGAGCTTGTCGTAGAGATTCTTGAGGTGGTACTTCACCGTGTTCTCCGAGATCCCCGTCCGCGTCGCGATCTGGAGATTGGTCCAACCATCGGATAGCACTGCAAGCAGCTCGCGCTCGCGCACGGTGAGCTGCGACAGCGGCGTGTCATTGACCTTGTTGATGTCGATGTAAGGGATGCAGATGCGCCCATGCGCGACTGCCAGGATGGTCTCGAAAATGATCGGCGGGTCGTCGAACTGGAAGCAGTAACCCTGGGCTCCGAGCCGCACGCACTGCTTCAGGATGCCGATGTCGTGGTCGTTGGAAAAGACGGTGATGCGCAGGTCGAGCTGGCGGCTCTGGACTTCCGCCAGCACGTCGGCGCCGTCCATGTCGGCGAGCTTCCAGCCGATGACGGCGACGTCGAACCTGGTGCTCGCCGCCAGTTCCAGGAACTGCTTGCCGCTCTGCACGGAACTCAAGAGCTCGAAACGCCCGTCGCATTCGAGCATCTCGCGGAGCGCCGACACGACGAGCGGATTGCGCTCGGCCACGACAACGCGAACGCGTCGCTCGCCAACTGCTTCGTTCGTTTTCCGGGACTTGAGGTTCAAGGCCTGCCGTTCGTCCTTTCGATCTTGCAGTTGCCGGTCGCTGTGGACCTGCATCATGACAATTCTGCCTCAACCGCAAAGGGGCGCTCTTTCCGCAGCGACATGCGCTGTCGCGCCGGCTGAAGGAGCAAACGCCGCGCGATCCGCTTGCATTGGAGGCGTCACAGGCACATTTCGCTTGATATTCCGCGCGCTAGGGCGACGTTTTCCCAAGACGAATCGTGTCGCGGCCCTATCTGCCGCATAAGCATCGGATTTTCCCGAAATGCGGTTTCCACTTTTCGGGCTCATGTTCTAGACCTGATTCACACCCTTTCCGGATTGCTGTTGGCGGGAGGCGCTGGTGGAAGGCCAGGACACACAGACGACCGGCGCCTGGACCGTCGAGGAAGACGGCGCCAACATCTATGGCGAGGACGGCGCCGTCCGTTCTGCCTTCCTGGCGCAGATCGGCGCGGCAATCGCCGACCGCGACACGCTCACCTTAAAACGCGAAGTCGACGACCTGCACCAGTCGGAGCTAGGCGACCTGCTGGAAGCGCTGCATCCCGAGCAGCGCCGGGCCCTGGTCGAGCTGCTCGGTTCCGATTTCGACTTCTCCGCGCTGACCGAGGTCGACGAGGCGATCCGCCTCGACATCGTCGACAACCTGCCCAACGAGCAGATCGCGCAGGCGGTGCAGGCGCTCGATTCCGACGATGCGGTCTACATCCTGGAAGATCTCGACCAGGAGGACCAGGACGAGATCCTCTCGCAACTGCCGTTCACCGAGCGCATCCGGCTGCGGCGAGCGCTCGACTATCCGGAAGAGACGGCCGGCCGGCGCATGCAGACCGAGTTCGTCGCCGTGCCGCCGTTTTGGACGATCGGCCAGACCATCGACTACATGCGCGAGGACAAGAACCTTCCCGACCGCTTCAGCCAGATCTTCGTGATCGACCCGAGCTTCAAGCTGCTCGGCGCCATCGATCTCGACCAGATCCTGCGCACCACGCGGGCGGTGAAGGTCGAGGAGGTGATGCACGAGACGCGGCACGCCATCCCCGCCACCATGGACCAGGAAGAGGCGGCGCGGGAGTTCGAACAGTACGACCTGCTCTCGGCCGCCGTGGTCGACGAGAACGAACGGCTGGTCGGCGTTTTGACCATCGACGACGTCGTCGATGTCATCCAGCAGGAGGCTGAGGAAGACCTTATGCGCATGGGCGGCGTCGGCGACGAAGAGCTGTCCGACACCGTGCTGGCAACCTCGCGCTCGCGCGTTCCATGGCTGCTTGTCAATCTCGTGACGGCATTCCTCGCGGCCTCGGTGATCGGCCTGTTCGACCGCACCATCGAGCATATCGTGGCGCTGGCGGTGCTGATGCCGATCGTCGCCGGCATGGGCGGCAATGCCGGGTCGCAGACCATGACCGTCACCGTGCGGGCGCTGGCGACGAAGGACCTCGATATCTACAACGCTGCCCGCATCGTCCGTCGTGAGGTGGGGGTGGGCTTCATCAACGGCATCGTGTTCGCGGTGCTGATCGGCATGGTCGCCGGGATCTGGTTCCATGACCGCAATTTGGGCGGCATCATCGCGGCGGCAATGATCATCAACATGTTCGCGGCGGCGCTCGCAGGCATCCTCATTCCGCTGCTGCTCGACCGCCTCAAGATCGATCCAGCCGTGGCGTCGGCCGTCTTCGTCACCACCGTCACCGATGTCGTCGGCTTCTTCGCCTTCCTCGGGTTGGCGACCTGGTGGTTTGGCATTCCCTAAGAGAATGTTACAATTGACTTTTACGTAAATGCCGTGCGACGTTGCCTCGGGGTCATATGCCGATTCCGGCACAAGACGGGGTTTGATCGGAGGAAGGGCGGCGCTCCTGCTTGGCGATGCCTGGGCGTTTGGGCGTGGGAGCGAGAATGCGGGAATATTACACGATCACCGAGCTGACGCGCGAGTTCGGCGTGTCGACGCGGACGCTGCGGTTCTACGAGGACGAGGGACTGGTGCAGCCGATCCGGCGCGGCCGCACACGCCTGTTTCGCCCGTCCGACCGGCATCTCATCCGTCAGATCATGCGCGGCAAGCGGCTCGGCTTCTCGATCGCCGAGATCCGCGAGATCATCCAAATGTACAAGGAGCCGCCCGGCGAGGTCGGCCAGCTCAAGCTGATGATCAAGCGCATCGAGGAAAAGCGCGAGGATCTGCGCCAGAAGCGGCGCGATCTAGAGGAGACGCTTGCCGAGCTCGACCAGGCCGAGGAGTCCTGCGTGGAGCGGCTGGCCGAACTGGGTGTAAACACCTGAACGGCGCTCACCGTGATCGGCCTTGGGTTATCCGTTCTTATCGCACGTTGAGGGAAACCACGGCACAGCCATAGGCTTCGAGGTCCAAAGTTCCGGCAGCCGGCGCGCCCGTCAGCAGGTCGATGCCCGCGGGGATGTTCGGCACGGTCACGGGAATTTCCGTGGTGTTCAGAACGAACATCAACTGGCGATCGTCGGCTTCTCGGACCGACACCTCCACTCCAGCCGGCAGTTCCGGCAGCAAGGGCGCGATGCCGGCCTTGGCCAGCACCACGTTGAAAAGTTTCGCGGCCAACTGCGGCGTGAGATAGGTTCCGACATAGACGACCCGGCCCCGGCCTACCTGACGGGCGGTGATCGCCGGAGAGCCGGTGGCGAAGCGGTTTGACCAGACACCCAGCACCTCAGTATCCGGCGCTACCTCCAGCAACTCGTAGAGATGCGCGGCCTGGAACTCCTGATTGCCAAGGGTGAAGAGATATTTGCGTTCGGCGGACGAAGCCGGCAGCGGCGAAGGTGCATAAGACCCCATCGCAGGCGGACGGAACAGAGGGAACAGACCGGTGCCGCCTTCGGGGACGACGCGGCCGAACTCGCTCACTTTGACGCCGCTCAACGCCGCCAGGGCGTTGCCGGGAGCCCGCTCGCGGATGATGTGGTTGTTCTCGTCTCGCGTCCCGCTCAGCGCCGACAGGATCAGTGTGCCGCCGTTGCGGACGAAGGTTTCGATGGCCTCGTTCCATTGATCCTTCCACATCAGCCAATGCGGGACATAGAGCGCCTTGAGCCGCGAAAGATCGTCTTCGGGATGAATGAAGCCACACGCAATGCCGCTGTGGTAGCAGTGGCGGTGAAGCAGGGTCGCGTCTTCAAGCGGGCTGGGAAGGCCAATGGGATACGTCTTGTGGGCTTCCTGATTGTCGAAGTCCGCGCCTGCGATGCCGAGGTCCATGCGCACAGTCGTTCCCAGGATCTGGTCCTTGATGGCGCCTATTTCATGGAAGAAGCGGCTCGCCTCGTCATAGCGGCGGCGCGGAACGTCGTCGTGATCGATGATGCCCATCCAGTAGATTTCGGCGCCGAAATGCGCGGGACGCCAACGGAAGAACATGACGCCGTCGGCGCCGCGCGCCACCGACGTCATGGCCATCCGGCGCATCTCGCCGGGTTCCGGCGTCATCGTCGAAAAGCCGGGCTGGCTGCCGAAACCCGAGGCTTGCTCCGGCACGATGAAGTTGCCGGAATAGGACCGGCAGATATCGAGATGCAGGGCCTGCGTTGCCGCGTGTCCCCCGGTCCGGCGCATTTCATCATAGAGCATCGGGTAGATGTCGAAGCCGATGAAATCGAGGTCCTGTCCAAACTGGCCGCGGAAGTCTATGTCCGCGAGGTTGCCGAGATTGTGGAAGATGAACCATTCGGCATTTGTTTCCTGCAAGATCTCGACCTGATCGTGCTGAAAGGCTGCGGTCGCGGCTGCCAGGAAACGATGATAATCCTGGACGTGACCGGGGCTCGGAAACGACGGCATCTGGGGCCTTGGCAGCTCGACCTGGGAGAAATCGTCGTAGGCCGTCGCCCAGAAATGGCCGCCCCAGGCGAAGTTCAGTGCCTCGATGGTGCCGTATGTGCTCTGTAGATATTTCTGGAATTCGATCCTTGTCGACGGCGCAAACGATTCCGACACAGTGGTGTTGAGCTCGTTGTCGGTCTGCCAGCCGATCACGCGCGGGTTGGCCCGATAATGCTCGGCCATCGCGCGGGTGATGCGGCGGCTGTGGGCGCGGAAGACGGGATTGGTGGTGTCGGCGTGCTGGCGGGACCCGTGGCTCGATTGCCGTCCGTTCACGTCGACGCGCAGCACCTCGGGATAGTTGGAGGTGAGCCAGCGGGGAGGCGTCGCCGTTGGCGTGCACATGATCGTGTCGATCCCTGCATGGCCGAGGACATCGATCGCTCGATCGAACAGATCGAACTCGAACCTGCCCTCGCGCGGTTCGAAAATGTGCCAGGCAAACTCTCCCATCCGTACGGTGTTGACGCCGGCGGCGGCCATGCGCTCGGCATCGCGCCGCCAACAGCCTTCGTCGACATGTTCGGGGTAGTGAGGCGCTCCGAGGAGAAAGCGGTCGAGGTTGAGCGGCCGCCATACAGACAGCGGGGCGGGCTTCTTGCGTTGCATGCGGATGCGACTTTCGAATTTCGAGGGGTTCAGGCGATGCCTTTTCTTGGCGTGAGCGTCCGGCCATCGGGTCCGAAGAGGTAGGCCTCGCCGATTTCGAAGCCCACCTCCAACACTGCGCCGGTGCGCAGAGTGGAGACCTTGTTGAGCTGAAGCGTGAAATTGCCCGTGCCGCTGTCGGAGTTGGTCGCCTGCAGCGGCGAGGCATCGAGGTAGAGAATGGTCTCGCGCCCCAACTGCTCGACAAGCCGCACCTGGCCGGGGAAGGCAGGCATATCGGCGCCCGTCTTGTCGACGACACGCAGGTTCTCGGGTCGGATGCCGACGGTCACCGCATCGCCAGCCGAAAGACCGCTCGCCTCGACACCACCGAAGGTGAGGGTTGGCAGGCCGGCGGCCATCACCGAGACGCCGGAGGCATCCACGGCTGCCACCGTCGCCTCGATGAAGTTCATACGTGGCGCCCCGAGAAAGCCGGCGACGAAGATGTTTGCAGGGTTGGCGTAGAGCTCGAGCGGGGAGCCGACCTGCTCGATCCGCCCTTTGTTCAGAACCACGATCCGGTCGGCCATGGTCATCGCTTCGACCTGGTCGTGGGTGACGTAGATCATGGTGGAGCCCAGTTGCGCGTGGAGGCTCGAAAGCTCCACCCGCATCTGGGTGCGCAGGGCGGCGTCGAGGTTCGACAGCGGCTCGTCGAACAGGAACACCTCCGGCGAGCGCGTGATGGCGCGGCCGATCGCGACCCGTTGGCGCTGCCCTCCCGACAACTGCTTTGGACGCTTGGTGAGCTGTTCCTCGAGGCGAAGTATTTGCGCCGCGCGTCTGACGGCTGCGTCGATCTCGGCCTTCGGCCGATTGGCCATGCGCAAGCCGAAGCCCATGTTCTCGGCCACCGTCATATGCGGGTAGAGCGCATAGGACTGGAACACCATGGCGATACCCCGGTCTCCCGGCTCTTCCCTGGTCACGTCGCGCCCGTTGATGAGAATCTGGCCCGAACTGATGGTCTCGATCCCGGCGATGGTCCGCAGCAATGTCGACTTTCCGCAGCCGGAAGGGCCGACCATGACGACGAATTCGCCCTTCTCGATCTTGAGGTCGATCACCTGCAGCGCATGGTAGCCTACATAGTGCTTGTCGACCTTTCGCAATTCCACGCTGCTCATTTCGAGGCGCCCTTTTTCGTCGTTGCTGCGTGCGTGAGAGTTGGCGGCCGGTCATCCCTTCACCGCCCCCATGGTGAGGCCGGCGACGAAATGCTTCTGCATCAGGAAGAACATCACGACCGGCGGCAGCGCGACAAAGATCGTGGCCGCCGAAACGATGTTCCAGGCCGATGTCCATTCGCCGCGCAGATTGTTCAAGCCGGCGGTGACGGGTTTGACCGCGTCGCTCTGGGTAAGCACGATCGCCCAGAAATAGTCGTTCCAGACGAAGGTGAACGTAAGTATTGCCAGCGCAGCCAAGGCCGGCCGCACCAGGGGAACCACCACATGGCGCAGTATCTGGAACGGCGAGGCGCCTTCGGCACGCGCCGCCTGGAACAGCTCGCCCGGCAGCGCGGCGATGAAATTGCGCATGAAAAGCGTGGCGAATCCCGTCTGGAAGGCGATGTGGAAAATGATCAGCGCGTAGACGGTGTCGTAGAGGCCGAGCCTCACCATCAGGTCGCGGACCGGGATCATCATGATCTGGGCCGGCAGGAAATTGCCGCCGACAAAGAGCGCGAAGATGAGGTTGGAGCCGCGGAACGGATAGCGGGACAATACAAAGCCGGTCAGTGTCGACAGGGCGAGGACGCCGACGACCGAGGGGATCGTGATCAGCAGGCTGTTGAGGAAAAAGCGCAGCATGGCAGTCTGCTCGAAAACCGCCGTGTAGTTCTCGACCATGCTGAATTTCTGCGGCCAGCCCCAATAGTTGCCGGCCATCAACTCCTCGTTGGAGCGGATCGACGTCAGCATGACGGCCAGCAGCGGCAGCAGCCACAAGAGCACGACCAGGCTTACGCCGCCGACATAGAGAGCTCGCTGGAGCCTGGCGTTTTCGGGAATCGGGCGCGGGTACATCAGGCATTGCTCCGCTCGGCCTTGACGAGGCCATGCAGGTACCAGGCAATGAAGGCGATCATGATCACGAACAGCACCGTGGCGATCGCGGCGCCGTAACCGAAGCGGTAGGAAAAGATCGACTCCTCGTACATCTGGTAGGCGAGCACCGTCGAGGAGCCGTAAGGGCCGCCATTGGTCATCACTGCGACCATGTCGAAGGAACGAAGAGCGCCGATCACCGTGACCGCGATGGCGATGAAGCCGACCTGTGATAGTTGCGGCAGGACCACGTGGCGCAGCATGCGCCAGCCGCGCGCGCCGTCGACTCGTCCGGCGGCGATCAGATCGTCGTTGAGATTGTTGAGACCGGCCAGGAACAAAACCATGCAGAAGGCGATCTGAGGCCACAGTCCGGCCGCGGCTACGGCGAACGTCACGAAATTCTCGTCTGAGAGCAGCGCCGGCGCGGTGCTGCCGAACACGCCGAAGAAAAGCTGCAGCAGGCCGAAGTTGGGATCGTAGACCCAGCCGAACACGACGCCGACGGTGACTGTCGCGAGCACCAGAGGGATGAAGAACAGCGACTTCAGAATGCGCATGCCGCGTATCTGCTGGTTCACGATCAAGGCAAGTGCCAGCCCGACCGGCGGCGCCAGCATGAAGATCAGCAGCCAGATGACATTGTTCTTGAGCGAGACGTAGAACTGCGGGTCATCGGCGAGTTCGAGGTAGTTGGCGAGGCCGACCCAGGTCTTTTGGCCGATGCCGTCCCAGGCGTGCAACGAAATCCAAATGGTCTCGACGGACGCGGCAAGGATAACCGAGCCGAACAGGATGAGGCCCGGCAGCAGGAAGAGGACCGGCGTCAACCAATGACGATTTCTGCGCCAGAAGCGAGACATAGCAATTAATCCGAAAGGAGACGGGAGCCGCCCGGCGGGCGACACCCGTCAGGTCGGGAGGATCAGCCGAAGATTCTTTTGCGGGTTTTTTCGAGCCGCTCGAGTATCTGGTCGCGGCGGTCGGGCTTGACCATGAATTCCTGAAGCCCCGTCATGCCCTCCTGGGCCATATCCGGGTCGGTGTCGCGGTCGTAATATTGCGAGGTTCCGACCACCTTCTTCAGTTCCTCGACTGCAGCGTTGACCAGCGGGTCCTTGCTTGGCGGGCAGTCGTTGCGAGGCGGGATGGCCCCCTCGGCGGCGAGGAAGGCGCCCAAATTTTCCGGCCTGTAGAAGTAGGCGAGGAAGTCGCGCGCTCCCTGCTTGTTTTTCGCATTCGCCGGCACGTGGATGGAATTGACCGAGAAATCCTCATACCGGGCGACACCGGGAACGATCTCCGGAAACGGTGCGTAGGCCAGTTGGGGCAGGTCGGCCTCCGGGAAGGCGGATCTGACGAAGCCGCCCAGATCCATCATGGCCGCCTTCTTTTGCGCCAGCGCCGCACCTGCCTGCTCCCAGCCGAAGGAACTGTGGTTCGGCGAGAAGAATCCCGCCTTGATGAGGTCGTTCCATTTGTCGAATACCGGCGTCAGCATCGGGTCCGTGTACTGGACCTTCCCGTCCATCAGCGCGATGTGCTTGTCGAGACCGTTGATGCGCAGGTTCATGTGGTCGAACCAGCCGCCCGCCGGCCAAAGTTCCTTGGTGCCCACGCTGATCGGGATCATATTCGCGGACTTCGCCGCCTCACCCAAGGCAAGGAAGTCGGTCCAGGTCTTCGGCGGCGTCCAGTTGTGTTCCGCGAACACGTCCTTGCGGTAGAACAGGCCCCACAGAAGACCACCCATTGGCAGGCCGTACTGCTTGCCGTCGACGGTGACTGCGCTTGTCGTGGCGCCGAGAACGCTCTTGTAGTTCTCCTTGGCGAACAGATCGGAGATATCGTCGAACAGACCCTTCGTGACAAAGGCCTTCATGCGGTTTCCCGAGAACCAGAAACAGATATCGGGAGCACCGACGACGAGGTAGCTGCGGATTGCCGTCTTGTGCGCCTCATGATCCATGTTGTTGATGACGATCTTGGCGCCGGACTTTGCCTCATACTCGCTGGCCAGCCGTTGCAGGATCTGCCGTTGTTCTACATTGCTGAGGTTGGAAATAATGGCGATTTCCTGCGGCTGCGCCACTGCCGGGAGGCAAAGACCTCCGGTGGTCGAGGCGGCGAGTGCCGCGCCCGTGCCCTTGAGGAAACGACGCCTTGTTGTAGGCAGCGCGGCAAAGTCGGTTGGCATGGCTTTTATCTCCTCCCTGAGAACAGCCGGATTCCAATTGAACCGAGCAAAACGGTAGCGTATGGATGTCGGACCGGTCAATACTTAATTTACAAAATTAATTATGAGGCGGAAATGAAGCTGAAAGGTGACCAGCAGACGTCGCGCGCGATCAACCGGCGGCTGATCCTGAACCTGCTTCGAAGGCAAGGAGCGATCAGCAGGGCGGAGATCGCCCAGATCACGGGCCTCAGTCCCGCCGCTGTGACATTCGTCGTTGCCGACCTGTTGAACGAGGACATCCTGGTCGAGGGAAAGGCCAGCCTCGGGGCGCCTGGGCGGCGTCCCATTCCGGTCGACATCAACTATGCCGGCCGCCTGGTCGTCGGACTGAAGCTCATGGTCGGTGCGGTTGATTGCGTGCTGACCGATCTCGCCACGACACCGCTCGTCTCCAGGCGGGTCGCGCTGCCTGATCAATCGCCGCGAAGCACGGCCGAAGCTTGCGCGGCGGCGATCCGGCAGCTGCTTGCGGATCGCCAGGCGCCAGTGGGCGCTCAGCTCAGCGGGATCGGCATTGCGGTGCCGGGGATCATCGACAATGGGGTCTGCCGGCTAAGCCATCGCTTCAACTGGACCGACGTGCCGATAGCGGCGATGCTGGCGGAGCTCGTGAACGTGCCGGTCTGGGCGGACGACGACACCAATGCTTTCGCGCTTGCGCAGCAACTGTTCGGCCTTGGCCGGTATCATCGCACCGTTGGGGCGCTGGCGATCGGCGCCGGCATCAGCTGTGCGGTCGTGATCGATGGCTCTGTCCATCACGGCGCGAATGGAGCCGCTGGCAAGCTGGGCCACTCCACTTACGATCCGGATGGGCCGCTATGCGAATGCGGCAGGCGGGGCTGCCTGCAGACCTTTTTCTCGGAACCGGCGCTGGTGAGGCGCTGGAAAGAGGCTCGACGGCTCTCCGGCGAGGTGACGCGCCACGACATGCTGAGCGCGGCCCAGGCAGGCGACCGGGCGGCGCTCGATCTATTGCAGGAAGCAGGCGAGGGGATTGGGCGATTCCTGGGCGGCTTCTGCAATATCGTCGATCCGGAAGTGATAGTCGGAGGGGGTGAAGCTGTCACCTTCGGCGACTATCTGTTCGGGCCCATGCGCGATGCGTTGAAGCGTTATGCGCTCTTGGGGCCGCCGCCGATCACCCCTGACTGGGCGGACGATTCCTGGGCGCGGGGCGCCGCTGCGCTTGCGACCCAAAGACTCTTCGATTTCGAAAGCAGTCCCGGAGAAACCGCCGGCATCGTCTAGGCGGCAATGCTCAAATCCAGCGCCGCACGCGCTTGGCATAGTCGCGGTATTTCTTGCCGAACTTCGCTGCCAGCATCTTTTCCTCCTTCTCGATCGCCATTTTCTGCGTCGCGAAGGCGGCGAGGAAGGCAAACAGCAGGAACCACGCTATGCCGGTGATGAAGGCGACGCCGATCAAAAGCAGCGTGTTGGCGAGATACATCGGATTGCGGGTGATGCCGAAGGGCCCAGACGTCACCAGATGGTCTGGCTCGGCATTCGGATTGAGCGTCGTCCTGGCGCGCACCATGGTGCGGATCGCCGTGACCCAGAGCGCTGCGACGCCAAACAGCGCCACCCAGCCGGCGCCGACCAGGATGTCGCCGAAGATGTCGCCGATCCAGGGCAGCGGGTAGAACATACCGAGCACGACGCTGAGTGCGATCGCCACGACATAGATCACGGGCGGCCAGGGGATTATCCCATGCTTTGGCTGGGTGCCGGTCATTGCTGTCCTCCCTCCATCTTGCTTTGCGTCTCCGCGGTGCAGGTGCCGGCGAGATCGGCAAGATGCGATTTCCATATGCTGGACTGGTCGTTGCCGTAGAGCTTGTCGAGAGACCCTTCGGCCTTGAGCGTATCCAGCATGCAGCCACAATAGCTGGAACAGAAGGCCGTGTCCTGCTGCTCGCAGGATGCCTGGCAGGCTTTCAGGAAACCGGCGTCCTTGTCTTGCGGCGCGGCGGGCATGACCTGCGAAAGTAGCCAGACCGAGCCGAAAAGCACCGGCTGATGGATGAGGTAGAAGGCGAGGCTGTGCCGGCCGATGAAGGTGAGCGGCTTCGACCAGCCGCCAGGCATCCAAGTGCCGAGCCGGGCGAGAAACCCGGAGGCCGAAGCGAGCTTGACCGCCGCGATGCCTGCGAGCACCGCGCCGAACCATGGAAACAGCGGCACATAGTCGTTGGAGCGCGGGTTGGTCGCCGACAGCCCGACCCACCACAGCGCGGGATGGTCGAAGAATTCCGACCGCAGATAGTAGGGCGCCGCAATCACGGCTGCCGCGGCGATTGCGGTCAGCAGCGCCGGCAGCCTGAGGAAAGCGAGGCCGAGCAGGCTCGCCAGCGCTATCTCATGCAGGATGCCGAAAAAGATAAAGCCGTCCGGCGTGGCGATGTAGGTGATGGCCGAGATGGCGATCGCCGCCGCGGCGACCATGGCAAAACGCTTCCAGAAGCCCGGCCAGCGGATCTGGCGGCCATGCGCGAGGAACAGGCTGACGCCGACCAGGAACAGGAAGGTCGAGGCGATGCAGCGCGCATAGAGCTTCCACCAACCGAAGGCGGTCAGGCCCGGTGTTGTGTAGCCGAAGTTTTCGAGATCCCAGGTGAAATGGTAGCTCGCCATCGCGATCAGCGCGATGCCGCGCAGGATGTCTATGGCGACGATGCGGCCGCGTTTCGGCGCGTCCTGAACGGCTTCGCTCGTCGTTTGAAGGCTCATGATCTCGCAATCCGATTCAGTCGTGGCAAACGACTATCACGGTTCAGGCGAACAACGGAGAGGTGCGACGGCCAAGCCGCGCATAGGCGGCATGGCAAGCCGCTTTAGGCCAGTGGCGGAAAGCCTTTGACCGGCTTCGCTTTTCGACTTCCCGGAGTCGGTTTCCTGCTACCGGCCGGCCACTGGTCCGGCCAGATTTGGCGGGCGATTCACTTTTCGGAGGGCCGATGTCCACCCATGTGCGCCACCCGATCTGGCTTCCGGCTCTCCGGCCGGCCGATGCGTGCACCTTCGCGTCGCTCTATGCGGTCGAATCCTTTGCCCGCGCCACGATCTCCAGCGTGATCCCGATCCAGGCCTACGAAATCCTGCACAACGAGCAGATCGTCTCGATTCTCTATACCATTGTGTCGCTGCTCGGCCTGTCGGTCACGCTGTTCATGCCGATGCTGATCCGCCGCTTCGCCAGGCGCTGGGTCTACACCGCGGGCTGCCTGATGCTGGCGGTCGGCTCGGTGTTCTTCGTCACCCACACGCTGTGGGGACAACTCATAGGCATGCTCTGCCGTGTCATGGGCGCCAGCGCGCTCTCGATCACGCTCAACCTCTACATCATGGACCATATCCGTAAGACCGACTTCATGCAGGCGGAATCGCTGCGCATGGCGTGGTCGATGTTTGCCTGGACCGGCGGGCCGACGCTCGGCATTTTCCTCTATACCCGCTTCGGGATCTATGCCGCGCATGGCGCGGTCGTGGTCTTCGCGCTGGCGCTGCTCGTGCTGTTCTGGACCTACCGGCTCGGCGACAACCCGTCGATCCGTCCCGGCAAGAGCCGGCCGGCCAATCCGCTTGCCAATATCGGCCGCTTCGTCGGGCAGCCGCGACTGCGCCTCGCCTGGCTGATCGCCTTCGGCCGCTCCTGCTTCTGGACGACCTTTTTCGTCTATGGCCCGCTGTTCATGGTGATCACCGGCGAGGGCAAGCTTGCCGGCGGGCTATTGGTTTCGGCCGGCAATGCGCTCTTGTTCATGGCGATCTTCTGGGGCAAGGCGGGAAAGCGCTTCGGCGGCCGGCGGACCATGACCTTCGCCTATTTCGGCATGGCGGCGATGCTTTTTGCGGCCGGCGGCGTCGGTGAGGCCGCGCCGCTGCTCACCGCCGTCTTCCTGCTTTGCGGCGCCTTCTTCACCATCGCGCTCGAGGCGCTGGGCTCGACCGCCTTCATGCGGTCGGTGCGCTCTCATGAGAGGGCGCAGATGGCGGCAGTCTACCGCACCTATCTCGACTTTTCCGAGCTGACGCCGCCGCTGGTCTATTCGGTGGTGCTCACTTTCTTCGGCCTCGGCTCGGTCTTCGTCACGCTCGGCATACTGGCCGCCTTCTGCGGCTTCTTCACCTGGCGCTATCTGCCGAAGTCGTTTTGATCGCTGACCTTCGGTTTGGGATCATGCTCTACGCTTGGAACGCCGCATGGCGTTCGCGCACCCATTCGTGGAAGCGGCGCAAATCATATTCCTCGGGCATCAGCACGCCGGCTTCATGGCGGATCGAGCGCAGGCCCTTCTGGTTGATCTCGCAGATCGCGGCATCCTCCTCCAGCACCTGGGTGCCGAAGGCGACGATGTTGTCGATGTCGGTTTGCACGAGCGCTTCCGGAGTAAACAGCCATTCGGCGGTCAACTCGGTCTGCTCGGGGCCGAGCCGCACTGTGCGGACATAGTCGACATGGCCGACGATGAACATCGAAGGCAGCGCGGTGGCGTAGGTCTGGCCAGCGGCGCGCTCGGCCGCCGTCAGGCCGGCAAAGACCGGACCATGGACGTGCCCGTCGCGCGACCAGGTTTCGGCGCCGGCGCGCAGCCCGCCGCAAAACTCCGGCGCGTCGTTATCCGCATGGCGCGCCCATTCCGGATCGTCATGCCTCGCCATCAGGCCACGGCCATTGATCGGCACCAGCCGCGACAGGTCCTTGTGCACGCCCGGGCAGTTCAGGCACTCGTTGAAGTTCTCCCAGAAAATCTTCCAGTTCATCACCTTGCTGAGCCTGTGCCCGGTGACGAGCGTCTCCAGCGGCCAGTTGGCAAGGTCACCCGATGCAGGATCGAAGGAGCTTTCCGCCTCTCCGCTGGGATCCTGGGCGAGGTTGAAGAAGACGAAGCCGCGCCACACCGACAGGGCCACGCGGTAGAGCGGATAGTCGGCCTTGTCGAAGCCTTCGGGCAGCGACTTCGACGGCACGCGCACGAGGTCGCCGCGCAGCGAATAGCACCAGGCGTGGTAGGGGCAGGTGAGCAGCCTTGCTTTCAGCCGCCCCGCGCTTTCCTGGCAAAGCTGCGCGCCGCGATGCCGGCAGGTGTTGTGGAAGGCGCGCAAGCTCCCGGTCTCGTCGCGCAGCACGACAATCTCCTGCGACCCGATGCGGAATGTTCGAAAGGCGAGGGGTTCGACGAGGTCGGCTTCGCGGCAGATCATCAGCCAGCTCCGGTACCAGATCGCTTCGAGATCGAGCCGGTAAGCGTCGGCTTCCCGATAGGCCGTTGCAGGCAATGTCGGCTCGAGGCGTGTCAGGCCGTTGTAGAGATGGCGCTCGCTTGGACCCGGCTGCATCGGCTTCTCCCTGGCTGCAGACAGCCGC
The DNA here is from genome assembly GCF_003863365.1 of Mesorhizobium tamadayense. GTDB lineage: Bacteria > Pseudomonadota > Alphaproteobacteria > Rhizobiales > Rhizobiaceae > Mesorhizobium > Mesorhizobium tamadayense. The sequence continues at coordinate 16,854 of NZ_RQXT01000068.1, forward strand.
CACCGGGCAGGGCCGTTGTCAATTACGCGGCCATTGTGGCGTTCCCGCACCGCCCTTAAGGTCGCTTCCCGATGCCGGTGCCTTCGCCGGCGGGCCAGGGTCGCAAAGCATGCCTGCAAGAACGATGTCGCTTACCGAGGAACTGGTATCTCGTTGCTTTCGCGTGGTCGAAGACAGCGGGCCCGATCCCAATGCGGCGCATCTGGATGACGCCGACTACGATGCGATGCTGGACGCCCTGGAAGCCGAACTCCCCGCTACTGAGCCGCTCTGGCTGTTCGGTTACGGCTCGCTGATCTGGAAGCCTGAGATCGAGCATGTCGAGGAACGGGTGGCGGTCGCGCGCGGCTGGCACCGGTCCTTCTGCATGAACATGACGCGCTGGCGCGGCACAAAAGAGATCCCGGGTTTGATGATGGCGCTGGATCGCGGCGGGCAATGCAAGGGCGTCGCCTTCCGGCTGAACGGCAGCGAGCGCCGGCAAGCGCTGGACAAGCTTTTCCGGCGCGAGATGACGCTGAAGCCGACCAGCTACCGGCCGCGCCTGCTGCAGCTTTCAACCGACAAAGGGCGGTTGAAGGCGCTCGCCTTCGTCATCAACCGCAAAGGCACGACCTATGCCGGCCCGCTAAGCGAGGACGAGGTGGTCGAAAGGCTGGCGACTTCGTGCGGCCATTGGGGCTCGGGTGCAGACTATCTCTACAATACGGTTAAAAACCTTGAAGCGCGCGGCATCCACGACGCCCATCTGTGGCGGTTGCAACAACTTGTCGCCGAAAGGATCGCCGCCTCCTAACGCGCCGGCCATGGCGCAATCGCGATCCGGCGTGGCGGAATTTGGTTTGCCGCCTGCGGCGATTCTGCCTATAGTCGCATGACGTCGTCGGTTCCGTTTGGAGCCAAGAGGGAATGCGGTGAGGGTGGATTTCCTGCCCAAAGCCGTGGCTGCCCCCGCAACTGTGTGCGGTAGTCCTCTCCATAAACCACTGAGGATTTTTCCTCGGGAAGGTGGGGAAGGGCGCGGATCCGCGAGCCAGGAGACCTGCCGGCGACGGCAAAGTTGACTTCTATGCCCTCGGGTGGAGGGCGAAAGGACAAGACATGAATACTGCTTCCGTCTCCCTCGGCGCCTCCGTCTCCTCGCAGTCGCGCTTGATGCAGCTGGCGATGGCCGCGCTGCTCGGCATTTTCGTCGTCGGCTTTGTCGGCTTCTCGCATATCGACGCGGTCCACAACGCTGCCCACGACTATCGCCACTCGATGGCTTTTCCCTGCCACTGACAAAGGCCTGACATCATGAATCTGTTTCGCAACGTCGTGTTCGTCGCGGCGATCGCGGGGCTTGTGGCGGGCATAGCGCTCGCCTGCATGCAGGCCTATGCGACCGTGCCGCTGATCCTCAAGGCGGAAGTCTATGAAAAAGCGGGGGGCGGCCATCATCATGACCTCGCCGCCGCCGGCACCAACAACAATGCGACGAGCTCGGCTGCTCCGGCGGACAACGCGATGAGCTCGGCTGCTCCGGCGCCGGCAGAGGCGGCTGCTCCGGCCGAGGACGAAGGCTGGGCGCCGGCCGACGGCTTCGAGCGCTTCGGCTTCAACGTCGTCGCCAATATCGTCACCGGCATAGGCTTCGCGCTGATCCTGGTCGCGGTCTCGGAGTTTGCCGGCGGCATCGGCAACTGGCGCCAGGGCGTGTTCTGGGGCCTTGCCGGTTTTGCGGTATTCACGCTGGCGCCCGGCCTTGGCCTGCCGCCCGAACTGCCGGCCATGCCGGCGGCCGAGCTCCTGCCGCGCCAGATCTGGTGGATCTCGACGGTGGCCGCGACCGCGATCGGCCTCGGATTGATCGCCTTCCGCAAATCGCTGCCGTTGGCCATCCTGGCGGTCGTGCTGATCGTTGCGCCGCACATCGTCGGCGCGCCGCAGCCCGACAGCTTCGAGACTGCAATTCCGGAAGGGCTGCATCATCGGTTCGTCGTGGCGGTGACGCTCACCGACCTGGTGTTCTGGCTTGTGCTCGGTGCCGTGATCGGCGTGGTGCGCGGCCGCTTCACCGGCACGGCGACCAGCCTGCGCGACAGCTTTGCCTGATCGCGCCGGGGGTCGTCTGACCTTCATCATCGGCGGTGCGCGCTCCGGCAAGAGCGCGCATGCCGAGATCCTGGCGACGGCAAGCCCGTCGCCCTGGGCTTATATCGCCACCGCGCAAGCCTATGACGACGAGATGCGCGAGCGCATCGCGCTGCATCGCTCTCGCCGCGGCGAAGGCTGGGTCACCGTGGACGCACCGCTCGACCTGGTCGGCGCGATCGAGGCCTTGCCGAATCATCAGCCGGTATTGATCGACTGCCTGACATTGTGGCTGACCAACCATATGCTGGCGGAGCATGACATCGAGGCCGAGTGCCGGCGGCTCTCGGATGCGCTGTCGCGCCCACGTGGGCCTTGGTTCGTGGTGTCGAACGAAGTCGGCTTGGGCATCGTGCCGGACAATGCGCTGGCGCGCCGTTTCCGCGACGCCGCCGGCCGGCTTAATCAGCACGTCGCGGCCGTTGCCGACAATGTGCTGATGATGGTGGCGGGGCTGCCGCTCAAGGTGAAGTGACATGGCCGAGATCGACGACAAGACCATCTATGACAGGGACGCGGAGCGCCATCGCGCCAAGATGGCCAAGCGCAAGGCGGTGCAGGATGCCGAGGTGGCCGGCAAGACGATCGAGAAGGGACTGCTCATCGTCAACACGGGACCGGGCAAGGGCAAGACCACTGCTGCCTTCGGCCTAGCGCTCAGGATGCTCGGCTACGGCAAGCGTGTCGGCGTCGTCCAGTTCATCAAGGGCAAATGGCACACCGGCGAGAAGGACGCGTTCGCCGCCTTCGGCGACCGCGTGGTCTGGCATGCGATGGGCGAGGGGTTCACCTGGGAGACTCAGGATCTGAAGCGCGACGTCGCCGCCGCGGAGGCTGCCTGGGCCAGGGCGCTCGAGCTGATGGCCGATCCCTCGATCAGCCTCGTGGTGCTCGACGAGCTCAATATCGCGCTGCGCTACGACTATCTCGACCTCGAAAAAGTGGTCGCGGCGCTCAAGGCGCGCCGCGAGGACCTTCATGTCGTCGTCACCGGCCGCAACGCCAAGCCGTTGCTGGTCGAGGCGGCCGATCTCGTCACCGAAATGGGGCTGACCAAGCACCATTTCTCGGCGGGCGTTAAGGCACAGCAGGGAATAGAATTCTAGCCGCTGATCAAGATTGTCAGGTAGATAGCTGCCGCCGACAGGATTGCGAACAAGGCGATCAGCAACCAGTCGGCGGTCCGGTAGAGTTTCAGCGCCTGCCTGATGTCGGTGCTTTCGGCTTCGCGCCGGCCGCCTTCGCCCATGAAGGCATCCTCGACCATCTCGCCGCCATAACTGCGCGGCCCGGCCAGGGACAGTCCCAGCGCGCCGGCCATGGCGGCTTCCGGCCAGCCGGCATTGGGGGAGCGGTGTTTCTTCGCGTCGCGCCGCATCACTTGCCAGGCGTTGCGGGGATCGGCGTCCTTGACCAGGAAGGCCGCCAGCACGATTAGCAGGCCGGTGAGCCGCGAGGCCGGCAGGTTGATCAGGTCGTCGAACCGGGCCGCGGCGCGGCCGAAAGCCTCATATTGCGGCGTGCGGTGGCCGATCATCGAATCAGCGGTGTTGGCGGCCTTGTAGGCTGCACCCCCGGCCAGACCGCCGATGCCGGTCCAGATGGCGGGCGCGACGATGCCGTCGGAGAAATTCTCGGCCAGGCTTTCGATCGCGGCGCGGGCGACGCCCGCCTTGTCGAGTTTTTCCGGATCGCGGCCGACGATGCGCGAAACGGCGATGCGACCAAGCGTCAGGCCGCCTGTCTCCAGCGCATCGGCCACCTGTTCGACATGCTCGGCGAGGCTCGTCTGCGACAGCAGCGAGGAGCCGAGGATTGCCGCAATGACCAGGCCGGACGGGAAGATCAACCAGAGCAGGACATGCAGCGTCAGGCCGATGGCGGCCGGCACCAGCAGGATGACCAGCAGCGCCTGGACGCCGCGACGGCGACGCAATTCGTCGGAATCGGTAGCGCGGTTGAGCCTGCGATCGAGAAAGGATATCAGGCTGCCGATCCAGGTGACTGGATGGCCGATAGCGCGGAACAGCCAGTCCGGATAACCAAGGGCAAGTTCAGCGGCGAGTGACAGGAAAGCGATCAGGATCGACATGAAGCTTCTTGATGGAGCGATTGCTGCAGTGGATCACGGCGGATCCCTTGGCCGGGCGAGCGCGCTCTTCCCCCACGCGCCACGGCCTTTCGTCGACCTCTCGACAGGTATCAATCCGCACTCCTATCCGCTTTTCGATCTGCCCGCCACCGCCCTGTCACGATTGCCGGAAGCACGACGGCTGCGCGAATTGGCCGAAATTGCGGCCAACGCCTACGGCGCGCCGTCAGCCTCCCATGTCGTGGCGGCGCCCGGCACGCAGATCCTCCTGCCGCGCGTCGCCTCGCTGGTGAAGCCCGGCAAGGCGCTGGTGCTCGGCCCGACCTATGTCGAGCACGCCAGGGCCGCCGCGATCGCGGGCCATGCGGTCGCAGAGGTGCACGATTTCGACGCCTTGGCGGACGCCGACCTTGCAGTGCTGGTCAACCCGAACAATCCGGATGGACGAGTGATCGAAAGGGACCGATTGCTCGACCTCGCCGTGTGGCTTCGCGCCAAGGGCGGCTTGCTGGTCGTCGACGAGGCTTTCATGGATGTCGGCCCGATCGAGCAAAGCCTGGCCGGCTATGTCGGCGAAGGCGGTATCGTGGTGCTGCGCTCCTTCGGCAAGTTCTTCGGCCTTGCCGGTGTGAGGCTCGGCTTCGCGCTGGCGGACCCGTTGACTGTCGAGCGGTTGGAGGCGCAGCTCGGACCGTGGGCTGTTGCCGGGCCGGCGCTGGAATACGGCATCCGCGCACTGGCAGACACCAAGTGGCAGGGCGAGATGCGACAAAGGCTGGCAGGAGATGCCAAGCACCTCGACGCGCTGTTTGGTCGATTCGATGTTCCGGTCGCCGGCGGCACCAGTTTGTTCAGCTATTTGTCTTTGCCCAACGCCCAACCGCTGTTTTCCGCGCTTGGCGGGCTCGGCATCCTGCTTCGTCATTTTGCCGAGCGGCCTCGGGTCCTCCGGGCCGGCCTGCCGGGCAGCGAGGAGGAATGGCAGCGCCTCGAAAGCGCGCTTGCGGTCTGGGCCTCGCGGCGCAACGATGCGCCGAAGGAGAGCGCATCATGATTCATGTCTGTTCGCTGGCGAAGGTGGAAGAGACGGTGGCGAGGACTGGCGCCCAACGGCTGCTGTCGCTGCTTGCGGCGGGCACCGAAGTGACCCGTCCGGCTTCGATCCTGGCGGAGAACCATCTGCATCTGGTCATGCATGATATCGCCGTCGCGCAGGAGGGTATGACCATGCCGGGGGAGGAGCATGTGCGCGCGCTCCTCGACTTCGCCTATCGCTGGGACAGGGCGAAGCCGATGGTCGTGCACTGCTATGCCGGCATCAGCCGCTCGACCGCCTCGGCCTATATCATCGCGGCGGCGCTGGCGCCCAAACGCGACGAGGCGGAACTGGCCAAGACGCTGCGCTTTCTCTCGCCGTCAGCGACGCCCAATCCCCGGCTGATTGCCGTGGCCGACACCTTGCTCGGACGCGACGGCCGCATGATCGCCGCGATCGAGGCGATCGGGCGCGGCGCCGAAGCTTTCGAGGGCGCGCCCTTCGAGCTGGATATTCAGGCTTAAGCCGGTTCGGCCTAAGGCAGCCAGTCGGCAAGCTTCGCCTTGCGCACATCCCTAACCAGCTTGATGAAGCCGTCGGCCTGGAACTCCGCCGTCAGCCGGCCTTTCTCGGCCGTGGCGAGGCTGGCGTCGCCGACCACGCCGTTGGGGTTGAGGTCGCTGGCGATCCAGGCGAAGGCATGCGTTCCGGTGTGGCGCAGCAGGGCGAATTCCTTTTCGGCGCGGCCGACATTGGAGACGAAATTGTCGGCTTTGCCCATGTCGACGAGGTCGGGCCGGAAGTGCAGCATCAGCGAGGTCTCGACATCGCCGCCATGGATGCCGTGACGGTCCTCAAGCTCGGTGTACATGCCGGCCGGCCGGCCGAAGCGCTGCCAGCTCGTTTTCACCGCCAGCATTTTTGCACGCACGCGCAGTTCGCGCGTAATGATGCCCATGATCTCCTCATTGCCGCCATGCGAGTTGACGACGATCAGCTTCCTGACCCCGGCGCGGGCGACTGAGAGGCCAAGCTCGGTCCAGGCCTCCACAAGAGTCGTGGCCGGCAAGGTGAGCGTGCCGGGCGCATGCAGATGCTCGTTCGACTTGCCGACCGCCTGCACCGGCAGGATGCGGATGTCGAGGTCGTCGGGCAGGCGCGCGATCACCGTCTCCAGCATGCCCATCATGATCGAGGTGTCGGTCGAGACCGGCAGATGCGGACCATGCTGCTCGATCGCCGCCACCGGCAGCACAGCGATGGTCGCTTCCGCGTCGATCGAGGCGTATTCGGTCGTCCGGTAGTCGCCCCACCACACACGTCTTGTCGTCACTTTCGTCTCCCGATCGTCTGCTGTTCGGCCTGGAGGTCTAAAGCGCCTGGCCATTCCGGGCAACAGCTAGCCTGCTGCCAGAACCTCCACCTCGACCTTGAATTCCGGGCGCGCGAAGCCGGAGACGATCATCAGAGTCGAGGCCGGCGCAGGATCGGAAAACAGGCGGTTGCGCACGTCCATGTAGGATTGCAAATGCGCGCGATCGGTGACGAAGGCGTTGATGCGCACAACGTCGTTCAGCGTCAGCCCGGCTTCGCTGAGAATCGCGGCGATGTTCTTGAAGCAAAGCTCCGTTTGCGCGCCAGCATCTTCTGGGACGACATCGTCCGGACCGATGCCCAATTGGCCCGAGCACAGGACAAGGCGCTTTCCCACCGGGATTTCGACGCCATGGCTATAGCGGGCAAAGGGCGACTTGATCGATTGGGGGGCGAGGTATTTAAGCATGGCATTCTCCTGTCCGCAGGCAGACTAAGGCCGGATTCACGAAACCTACAAGATGCGGTGCATGCCACCTGGGCGATTATGGACAGCCGTCCAAAAAATAGGCACGATGCCTTCCGTACAGCATGACCCGTCCGGTCTCGGCAATGACTGCCGCGCAAGCAGGCGGCCCAGGCGGTGGCATGTGTCTTGCTTCTTGAACAAATGGTGTCGAGCCCAGCGCGCAGCGCGCCGGAGCCAACAGAGGGTGATGTTTATGCACGGAAAAGAAAAGATCCTGGCGGGCGCGATCGCGCTGCTGGCGGCCAGCACGCTGGCCGCCGCGGCCAACGAGAAAGTCACCTTCGGCACCAACTGGCTGGCCGAGCCGGAACATGGCGGCTACTACCAGGCGATCGCCGACGGCACCTACGCCGCCTGCGGCCTCGACGTGACCATCATGCAGGGCGGCCCGCAGGTCAGCGGCCGGCCGATGCTGCTGGCCGGCAAGATCGATTTCTACATGGGCGGCAACCTGCTCTCGGCCTTCGACGCCGTGCAGCAGGGCATCCCGATGCGCGTCGTAGCTGCCGACTTCCAGAAGGACCCGCAGGTCATCATGTCCCAGCCGGGGCAGGGGCTCGACAACTGGGAGAACCTGAAGAATGCCGACCAGTACATCCTCGGCGACGAGGGCGCGCAGACCTTCTTCCAGTGGATGGTGACCGACCTCGGTTTCGACGCTGCCAAGCGCGTGCCCTACACCTTCAACCCGGCGCCCTTCATCGCCAACAAGAAATCGATCCAGCAGGGCTATGTGACGTCGGAACCCTTCGCCGTGCAGAAGCAGGGCGGCTTCGTGCCGAACCAGTTCCTGCTGGCCGACAATGGCTGGGATACTTACGCGACAACCATCGAAGTGATGCAGGACACGATCGACAAGCGGCCTGAGGTGGTGCAGTGCTTCGTCGATGGCTCGGCCAAGGGTTGGTACAATTATCTCTACGGCGACAACAAAGCCGCCAACGAGATGATCAAGAAGGACAATCCGGACATGACGGATGAGCAGATCGCCTTCTCGATCGAGCAATTGAAGAAGTTCGGCATTGTCGATTCCGGCGATACGGAAAAGCTCGGCATCGGCGCCATGACCGACGCGCGCATCCAGAGCTTCTACGACAAGATGGTCAAGGCCAAGGTGGCGCAGCCGGGCATCGACATCAAGAAGGCCTACACGCTCGCCTTTATCAACAAGGGGGTTGGGCGGGAGCTGAAGAAGTAAGGCGGCCTGCCTGAGATGATCCAGGAGAAAGTGGCGCAGGTAACGGCATCGGGAGAGAACCCGATGCTGCTTTCGCTGCGCAATGTCGGCAAGGTCTTTTCCAACGGCGTGACGGCGCTGAGCAAGGTCGACCTGGCGATCCGGGAAGGCGATTTCCTCAGCCTGCTCGGCCCGTCGGGCTGCGGCAAGTCGACGGCGCTCAGGCTGATCGCCGGCCTGTCGACGCCGACCTCCGGCCAACTCGACTGGCGCGGTTCGATCGACCGTTCGAATATCGGCTTCGTCTTCCAGGAGCCGACGCTGTTGCCTTGGGCGAGCGTCTTCGACAATGTCTGGCTGCCGCTCAGGCTGAAAGGCGTGTCGCGCGCAGGGGCCGGGCCTGCCGTGATGAAGATGCTGTCGCGCGTCCATCTCACCGGTTTCGAGAACGCCGTGCCGCGCGAGCTTTCCGGCGGCATGAAGATGCGCGTCTCGATCGCGCGGGCCATGGTGACGAAGCCGCGCATTCTTTTGATGGACGAACCCTTCGCCGCGCTCGACGAAATCACCCGTTTCAAGCTCAACAACGACCTTTTGGAGCTTTGGCAGGACGAGCGCTTCACTGTCGTCTTCGTCACCCACAGCGTCTTCGAGAGCGTGTTCCTGTCCAGCCGTGTCGTTGTCATGGCGGCGCGGCCGGGGCGCGTCCATGGCGAGCTTGCCGTCGATGCGCCCTATCCGCGCGACGAGGCGTTCCGAACCTCTCCCGACTATGCAGCGCTCTGCCGCCAGGCGTCCGACGTGCTGGTGAATGCCATCAACTCAACCGCCGGATCCCATCATGACGGCCACTGAAGACAATGTCTTGAAGCTCGACCCCGAAGAGGCGCGCCGCGTGCGCCAGGAGCGGCTCGAACGGATCGGCAAATGGGTGCTGCCGCTGGCGATCATGATCCTGGCGATCTGGCTGTGGGACCGCATCTGCATCTGGAACGAGATCCCGCAATACATCCTGCCGCGACCGGGTGTGGTGCTGCAGACCCTGCATGACGATGCGGGGCTGTTGTTCTCGTCGCTGCTGGTGACACTGAGGATCACATTCCTCAGCCTGTTGCTTGCCGTCATCGGCGGCGTCGGGCTGGCGGTGCTGTTCGCGCAGTCGAAATGGGTGGAGATGTCGTTCTTCCCCTTCGCCATCGTGCTGCAGGTGACGCCGATCGTTGCCATCTTCCCGCTGATCAACATCTACATCAACAACCAGACGACCAAGCTTCTGCTCTGCGCCTGGATCGTCGCCTTCTTCCCGATCCTGTCCAACACCACGCTTGGGCTGAATTCGGTCGACCGCAACCTGCGCGACCTGTTCAAGCTCAATGGCGCGACCCGCTGGCAGCAATTGCGCTATCTGCGCCTGCCGGCGGCGATGCCTTATTTTCTCGGCGGGCTGAAGATCGCCGGCGGCCTGTCGCTGATCGGCGCGGTGGTGGCGGAATTCGTCGCCGGCGCGCAGGGGCAATCGTCCGGGCTTGCGTCGCGCATCATCGAGGCCGGCTACCGGCTCAACGCGCCGAGGCTGTTCGCGGCGCTGATCCTGATCTCGCTCACCGGCATACTGATCTTCCTCGTGCTGTCGCTGGTGTCGCATCTCATCCTGCGCCGCTGGCACGAGAGCGCGCTGAAGCAGGAGCGGTAGGGTGGTTTGTCTCGTCACCCAAGGGAGCGGCAGTTGATTCCGGACACAGCGTCATACCGGCTCGCCGACGTCCGGCTGCATGCTTCGCTGACGCCTGGCCTTTCCGCAGCCTTCGACAGCGACGGCTTCGCGCTTGCCGACATGATGGTGGCCGACGGCAAGATCACCGCCGTTACCGCGCACGGCAAATCGAAGGCCCCGGCCGACGCCATCGATCTCGGCGGCCGCATCGTGCTGCCGTGCTTCGTCGACTGCCACACTCATATCGACAAGGGCCATATCTGGCCGCGCAAACCCAATCCCGACGGGACCTTCATGGGCGCGCTCAACGCAACCGGCAACGACCGGGCCGCGCGCTGGAGCGCGGAGGACGTGGCGCGGCGCATGGATTTCTCGCTGCGCTGCGCCTACGCGCACGGCACGAGAGCCCTGCGGACGCATCTCGACAGCGTCGCGCCTCAGGAGGAGATATCGTGGCCGGTGTTCGAGGCGATGCGCGAGACTTGGCGCGGGCGCATCGACCTGCAGGCTGCCTGCCTGCTCGGCATCGAGGGCGTGCGCGACAAGGCCTGGTTCGAGCGGCTGGCGAAGCGCGTCGCCGCGGCCAAGGGCGTGCTCGGCGTCGTCACCTATATGGTGCCTGATCTCGAGGAGTTGCTCGACCAGGTGTTCGCGCAGGCGATCAAGCATGGGCTCGATCTCGATTTCCACGCCGACGAGACCGACGATGTCGCGGCGATCTCCTTGAAGAAGATCGCCGAGGCTTCGCTGTGGAGCGGTTTTGACGGCAACATCCTGGTCGGCCATTGCTGCTCGCTCTCGCGCCAGCCGGACCTCGAGGTGCTCGACACGCTGGACAAGGTGGCGAAGGCGGGGCTCGCGGTGGTGTCGCTGCCGATGTGCAATCTCTATCTGCAGGACAGGCGCAACAACAACACAACGCCGCGCTGGCGCGGCGTGACGCTGGTTCACGAGATGAAGGCGCGCGGCATCAAGGTTGCGGTCGCCTCCGACAACACGCGCGACCCGTTCTACGCCTATGGCGATCTCGACATGCTCGAAGTCTACCGCATGGCGACACGCATCCTGCATTTCGACCACCCGGTCGGCGACTGGCCGAAAGCGGTAGCGGCGACGCCGGCCGAGGTGATGCGGCTCGACGGCGCCGGCACGCTCGCGTCCGGCGGCAGCGCGGACTTCATCGTCTTCAAAGGACGGAGCTGGACCGAATTGCTGTCGCGGCCCGAATCGGATCGCATCGTGGTGCGTGACGGCCGGGCGATCGAGCGCCGGCTGCCCGACTATGCCGAACTCGACGAATTGATGGTGGGATGATGGATATCGCAGCGCTGAAGCGCGATCTCGAAGGGCTGAAGATCGACGACCATCCGGCCATCGTCCAGCAGAAGAGCCGCGACTTCTACTGGTACAGTCCATTGCTCAAGCAGCAGCTCGACCATGTCACCGGCGACCTGATCGTCACGCCGAAGAACGAGGGCGAGGTGATCCGCGTTTTAGCCGCCTGCCACCGGCACGGTGTCCCGGTGACGCCGCGCGGCAGCGGCACCGGCAATTACGGGCAAGCAATGCCGTTGTCGGGCGGCGTGGTGCTGAACCTCGCCGAGATGAACGAGGTCAAGGCGATCGCGCCGGGGCGCGTGGTGACCGGGCCGGGAGCCGTTCTGGCCGACATCGATCGCGCCACGCGGGCGCATTCCGCGCAGGAATTGCGCATGTCGCCGTCCACCTACAACACGGCCTCGATCGGCGGCTTCGTCGCCGGCGGCTCGGGCGGTGTCGGCTCGATCCGCTGGGGCGGGTTGCGCGACCTCGGCAATGTCATCCGGCTCAGGACCGTGACCATGGAGGCCGAGCCGCGCGTAATGGAACTGACCGGCGAGGATGTGCTCAAGGTCATGCACGCCTATGGCACCAACGGCATCATCACCGAGGTCGAGATGCCGCTGACCGCCTCCTACGACTGGATCGACGTCATCGTCGGTTTCGACGATTTCATGGACGCGGCCGGCTTCGGCAACGACCTCGCCGTCCAGGACGGCATACTGGCGAAGCTGATCACGCCGATCGCGGCGCCTATCCCCTACGACTATTTCAAGCGGCACCAGAAATTCTTCCGGCGCGAGCAGAGCATCGTGGTGTGCATGATCGCGCCGCATGCCATGGATGCTTTTCTCGCCTTCGTCCGCAGCGGCAAGGGCGAGATCGTCTTCCGGGCCGACAGGGAGGCCGACCTCAAGGGCTTGCCGCCGGCCTACGAGCTGACCTGGAACCACACGACGCTGCGCGCCATCCGGGTCGATCCGACGATCACCTATCTGCAGGCGCGCTACCCGTCGCCGGATCATCTCGCCCATGTCAAGGCGATGGTCGACCGCTTCGGCGACGAGGTGCCCGCGCATCTCGAATTCATCCGTTTCGACGGCGCCATCGGTGCCGCCGGGCTGCCATTGGTGCGCTTCACCACGGAGGAGCGACTCGACGAGATCATCCGCATCCACGAGGACAATGGCTGCTGGATCTTCAATCCGCATCGTTACACGCTGGAAGAGGGCGGCATGAAGCAGACCGACGAGGTGCAGCTTGCCTTCAAGCGCGAGACCGACCCGCAAGGCCTGCTCAATCCCGGCAAGATGATCGCCTGGGAGAATCCAGGATACGACTATCGCTCGGGCAAGTCCTTCCTGTTCAAGGGGCTGCAAAAGGCGGGGTGATGAACGTCCTCGTGCTTTTCGCTCATCCGGTGGAGACCAGCTTCAATGCCGAGTTGCACCGGACGATCGTCGAGCGGCTCTCCGCGGCGGGCCACGCGATCGACGACTGCGATCTCTACGCCGAGGATTTCGATCCGCGGATGACGCGCGCCGAGCGGCTCGGCTATCACGACCAGCGCGGGCCGGAGGATGCGGTTGCCGGCTACGTTGAAAGACTGCGCAAAGCCGAAGCGCTGGTACTGTCGTTTCCGGTCTGGAACTACGGCTATCCGGCGATCCTGAAAGGGTTCTTCGATCGCGTCTTCCTGCCCGGCGTGTCGTTCAAGCTGATCGACGGTAAGGTGCAGCCGACGCTGCACAACATCCGCAAGCTTGCGGCCGTCACCACCTATGGCGGCAGCCGTTTTCGCGCCATGCTGATGGGCGATCCGCCGCGCAAGATTGTGAAGCGCATGCTGCGAGCCACCATCAGGCCCGGCGCCTCCGTCTCCTATCTTGCGCATTATTCGATGAACCTTTCGACCGACGAGACGCGCAAGGCCTTCGTGGCGAGGGTGGCCGCCAGCATGGACCAATTCTGATGCGCGTGCTGGTGGTTTATTGCCATCCGGTGCCCGAGAGCTATTGCGCCTCGATCCGCGACACCGCCGTCGAGGTGCTGAAGGGCAGAGGCTGGGACGTTCGGCTGGTCGACCTCTATGCCGAGAATTTCAATCCCGTGATGAGCTGCGAGGAACGGCGCTCCTACAACGACCGCGCGCCTGAGGACCCGGCGCTCAGGCCGCATTTCGAGCATCTGCAATGGGCCGAGGCGATCCTCTTCATCTATCCGACCTGGTGGTACGGCCTGCCGGCCATGCTGAAGGGCTGGTTCGACCGCGTGTGGGCGACCGATGTCGCCTTCAAGCTGCCGGCGGGCAAGGGTCGGATCACGTCGCTGATGAGGCATGTGACCAAGGTCGGCGTCATCACCACCTGCGGCGCGCCGACCTGGTGGAGCGTCGTCGTCGGCCAGCCCGGCCGCAAGACCATCCTGCGCGGCATGCGGGCGTTATGCGCCACACGCTGCAGGACGTTCTTCCTGGCGCACTATCTGATGGATTCCTCGACGCCGAAGAGCCGTGCGGCGTTCCTGGCGAAGGTAAGGGCGAGGCTGGAGCGGTTTTGAGGTTAGCGTCCTTCTCCCCGTTCTACGGGGAGAAGATGCCGGCAGGCAGATGAGGGGCGGCGCTACACTGGCGGAACTTGGCGCTGCCCCTCATCCGGCCCTTCGGGCCACCTTCTCCCGTGAACGGGGCGAAGGAAGGGGCGCTACATCCGCAC
>NZ_RQXT01000069.1 GCF_003863365.1 Mesorhizobium tamadayense
TACATCAGCTAAATTTTTGATTTTACAGTAGTTTTTACACGGAAGACAACGTCGCATCTGGCCCGTTCATTCGATCACCGAGCACGTGTCGCTGGCAGGGGCTGCGCGTGAGGGTGGCGAAAGATGGGTGGCTCAATCGAAGAAGCCCGCATCCTCTTCCCTGAGATACTTCCTGGCCGCTTCGGCGTCGATGTCGAGACCCAGCCCAGGCGACTCCCAGCAGGTCCACCATGCTGTCCTTCACGATCTGCGATGGCAGGCCGATCACGATGTCCTCCCACCAGGGATCGGAGGCGCTCGGATATTCGAAGGCGATGTAGTTGGCGGGCAAGGTGGCGCAGACATTGATCAGCGCGCCGAGGCCGAGCAGCCCGTTCGCGACGCCGTGCGGCGCCATCAGGATCGAGTGCATGTAAGCGTGCTCGGCGACCCACTTAAGCTCGGCAATGCCGCCAATGTCAGCAGGATCGGGGCCGATGACGCGCACCGCCTGCGTCTCGATCAGCTCCTTGAAATTGTGACGCAGGTAGATCTGCTCGCCGGTATGGATTGGCGTAGAGGTGGAGGTGGTCAGCTCCCGATAGGCCTGCGGATTGACCCACGGCACATAGTCGCCGGTCAGCATGTCCTCGAGCCACATCAAATTGTACTTCTCGACCGCGCGCGCGAACTTGATCGCATCGGGCAGCATCCAGCCCGGGCCGCAGTCGAGCGCCAGGCCGACCTTGTCGCCCAGCACTTCCTTCATCGCGATCACGCAGTCGAGCATGTGATTGAAACCGCGCTCGCTGATCACGCCCTGATCCATGGCGCCGTGATAGCCGGCCTTCTTCTGCGTCACGCCGTAATGGAAGCCCTCGACGGTGTCCTTCATGTTGGAATGGAACGAGATTCCTTGCTTGATCATGAAGAAGTTCTGCGGCTGCTCCATCATCCATTTGACGTCGGCGGCGTAATCCTCCGGCCGGTCGCCCGTGCGCTTCCGGCGGATCGAGCCGTTATAGACGCGCACCTTGTCGCGCACCTTGCCGCCGAGCAGCTTATAAGCCGGCACGCCTGCGGCCTTGCCGGCAATGTCCCACAGCGCATGCTCGATAGCGCTCACCGCCGCGCCATAGGGCTTGAAGGAGCCGCGTTGGCGGATCTTCAGCATCACCCGCTCGACGTCGGTCGGATCCTCGCCGATCAGCGCCTCACGGAAATGCAGTACCCAGGGCTTGAGGTAGGTCTTGGTGAACTCGACTTCGCCAAGACCGTAGAGGCCCTCGTCGGTCACGATGCGGACGATCGGGTGCTTGCCGATGACGGCACAGCGCAGGTCCGCGATCTTCATCTTCGGTTCCCTTCGCCTCAGCTCCAGGTGCGATCCCAGGAATACTCGTTGTCCCAGCGATCCGTCGGCTGCCAGATCCGGGCGACACCCGCCTGCAGATGCTGCGAGATTACCTCGTCGACGACGTCGTCGATCCCCAGGCCCGGCTTGTCCGGAACAGTGATAAAGCCGTCCTTGACGAGCGGCTTGGGAATGCCGGTGACGATATCGTCCCACCAGTCGACATCGGCGGAGTGGTATTCGAGCGCCATGAAGTTTTCGGTCGCGGTCGCGACATGTGCCGCGGCCATCGCGGCGATTGGGCTTTCGGCCATATGGATGGCCATGGCGACGCCGTGGTCCTGCGCCATGTCGCCGATCTTCTTGGTCTCGAGGATGCCGCCGCTGGTGAGCAGGTCCGGGTGGATAACAGAGAGGCCGCCGCTCTTGAGCAGAGGCTCGGAGCCCTCCTTGAGGTAAATGTCTTCGCCGGTGCAGATCGGCACCGAGGTCGCTTGCTGCAGCTGTCGGTATTGCTCGGTGTACTGCCACGGAATTACGTCCTCGAGCCAGGCAGGGACGTATTTCTCGATGCGGCGCGAGAGGCGGATGCCGTCCTGCAGCGAGATGTGGCCGACATGGTCGATGGCTAAAGGGACCTCGTATCCGATGACCTCGCGAACCTCGTGGATATACTGCTCGAGCAGGTCGATACCCTTTTCGGTGAAATGCAGACCTGTGAACGGGTGCTGCACATTCTGCGCATCGTAGGCGAGATTGCGAGCCTTACGCTCCTCGATCGCGCCGCCACGGCCGCGTGGATTGGCGTAAAACCCTTCGAGCACGCCGGCGGGCGCGACCACGGCGCCCGGGACATGGGCGATCTGCATTAAGCCTAGGTCCATCTTGAGGAAGGTGAAACCGCGGTTCATGCGCTCCTTGAGGCGCTTTCCGGTTTCTGTGCCGCTCGGTTTCTCGGCGTCGGTGTCGCAGTAGACGCGCACTTTCTCCCGAAACCGGCCGCCGAGCATCTGGTAGATGGGGACGCCATAGGCCTTGCCGGCGAGGTCCCACAACGCGATCTCGACCCCCGAGACGCCGCCGCCTTGCCGGCCGTGCCCGCCGAACTGCTTGATCCGGCGAAACAGGCGATCGATGTCGCAAGGGTTCTCGCCAAGCAAACGGCTCTTCAGCATCAGCGCGTAGGTGGCGCTGGCGCCGTCGCGCACCTCGCCAAGTCCGACGATGCCCTGGTTGGTGTCGATCTTGAGCAGCGCGGAGGTGAACGGCGCGCCGACGATTTCCGCCACCCGCATATCGGTGATGCGAAGGTCGGACGGCTTGGAGTTCGTGTTCACCCGATTGAGGGCCTCGTCGGCTCCACCCATCTTTGGCATGACTTATCCTCGTTCTGGTCGGCGGGGCTTATTGCCCGCACGCGTGCCGGCATGAAAGCGTTGCTAGCTCAGCTCAATCTCATGGGCTTGCAGGTACTCGCGGTCCATCTCGATGCCGAGACCGGGCTTGGACGTCAGCTTGAGGCTGCCGTTCGAAACGTCGAGTGGCGTGTCGATAAGGTGATCGTATTTACCCAGATTCCACGCCGACGTTTCGAGTTTGTAGAAGTTGGGAACGGTCATCATCACCTGCGCTCCCGCAACCACGTTGATGGGTCCCGCGGCGTCATGCGGCGAGACCGGGACGTAGTAGGCTTCGCACAGGGCGGAAATCTTCTTGAGTTCGGTAATGCCGCCGGTCCAGGTGACGTCCGGCATGATGTAGTCGGCGAGCTTGTTCTCGAGCACCGGCACGAAATCCCACTTCGTGTGCCCGCGCTCGCCCCACGAGATAGCGGCACTGACCTTCTCACGCACCTGCTTGAGGGCGTTAAGGCTCTCTGGCGGGCAAGGCTCCTCGAACCAGTCGATCTGGCCAGCTTCCTCGAGGCTCCGACATAGGCGAATGGCGGTGGGAACGTCGAAGCGGCCATGCGCATCGATGAGGATGTCGACATCAGGGCCCGCCGTTTCGCGGATCAGAGCCGTGAGCTCGGCCGCTTCGCGCTCGTCCCTGCGGGTCATGCTGCCATCGAGGTAGCCGTCCCGCTGTTCGCGCGACAGGCCATCGGCGGTGCGGCCCTGGTGGGGGAACGGATCGAACTTGAGCGCGGTGTGTCCGGACTCGACAATGTCCCGAATTTCGCGGACCACAGCCTCCTTGCTGGTGAATTTGGCCTGGTTGGGGTGGGTGTAGAGGGCGATTTCCTCGCGCACCGGTCCGCCCAGCAACTCGTAGATCGGCTTGCCGAGGACTTTGCCACGAATGTCCCACAGGGCTATGTCGATGGCGCTCACGCATTCGACGGCAGCGCCGCGGCTGCCCATGTAGGTGAAGCTGCGGAAGATCTTGTGCCAGAGATATTCGATACGCGCCGGATCCTCGCCTGCCACGGCGGCACCGATCTGCCGCAGGATCGTGCAGAGGGCGCGGTTGGCCAGCTTTGTCGTGGTGGTGATCTCTCCCCAACCGCTAACCCTCTCGTCGGTCATCACTTCGACGAAGAGGAACTCTCCCCAATAAGAAGCATCGGACTTGATCAGCCACGGCCGAATGCTCGTGATTTTCATCTCAACTGCCTCTCTCTGAAATGGCCGGGCTAACGGTGTTCTGGACCGGATATTCTATCCGGCCCGCGCGGCGTTGCGCGCACGCATGTGTTCGAGGATGTGCCGGCCGGAGCCCTCGACATGGCGGGCAACGAGTTCGGCCGCCTTGTCGGCGTCTCCTGCCTTTACGAGCGCGATGAGCTCGCGGTGCTCGCGAAGGATCGCGGCACGTCGCGCGAGGGTGAAATCGAAACGCCGGCTCACGGCTCGCAGCACTTCGCGATGCTTCCACCAAAGCTCGGCGGCATGGCGATTATAGTGCCGCTGGTACATCACGGTGTGGAAGGCGGTATCTAGCTCACTGTGCCTGAAGGCGTCGGCAAAGTTGTTCTCTTCAATCAGCCCTTGGATACGTTCGAGTTCGGCGATGTCCTCGCCTGTAGCCATGTTCACAAACCATCGCGTCAGAGCCGGCTCGATCAGAACGCCGATCTCGTAGATATCGCGGACAAATTCCTGATCTATGGGTCGGACGCGCGCCCCGCGGTTGGGGGCAAAGGTGACAAAGCCCTCGCCGCGCAACAGCTGCAGGGCCTCGCGCACGGGGTTGGTCGAGGTGCCGTGACGCCGGGCGAGATCGGTGACCACGAGCCGTTCGTTGGCGGCGAGCCGCCCCTCGATGATGTCTTCCCTGATCAGTTCATAAAGCGAGGCGCCCTCGTTGGAGGCCCCTATGGGGTCGATCCCCGCAGGTGGCTTGGCTTTAAAATCGCTTGGTTCGGCCAAGGCCGGCTCCCCTGGATTGATACACACCTTGTCCGATTATCACGCAAAGTTTCTATAAACAATGTACGATCCAGCGCGTTGACAGACAATTCACGATCTGAAAACGTACGGTGCGACTGACGGGATACACAGATGTCCCGCGGTCGAAGAGCAAGGACCGCTTGCCTCGACGCGGAGCGGCGTGGGAGAGAAACCTGGAGGATATGTATGACGAGGATCACACTCGGCGGTGCCGTCCTGCGCGGCACTGTGTCCACTGCTTTAATGGCATCGTTGATGTCCGCATCGGCGCTGGGTGCGCCGCCGGTCGACCTGAGCAAGTGGTCGCCGGAATATGTGCGCTCCATCGCGGGCACACAGGATTTTGACACGGCGGCCGATTGCGCCAAGGTCACCCCGCTCGACTACAAGGGGCGACTGACTTTCTGGTATCAGGGAGTGTTCGAGGGCGACCCCGACCTCCTGCGCCAGTACTACAAGGATTTCTTTGAAACCTTCCGCAAGACCTATCCGAACATCCAGCTCGAGGAACAAGCCCTCACCTATAACGACCTTCTCGACAAGTTCCGCACGGCGCTCCTGGGCAATGCCGCGCCGATGGCGGTCCGCCTGCAAATCCTGGGTGGTACCGAGTTCGCCTCAAAGGGCTATCTGCAGCCGCTCAAGCCCGAGGATGTGGGGTATTCGACCGAGGATTTCTGGCCCGGCGCCATGAAGGCTGTGACCTGGGAGGGAGTAACCTACGGCATTCCAACCAACAACGAGACGATGGCGTTCATCTGGAACGCCGACATCTTCAAGCGGGCGGGCCTCGATCCGGACAAGGCTCCGGCAACCTGGGACGACGTCGTCAAGTATTCCAAGCAAATCCACGACAAGCTTGGCATTGCCGGCTACGGTCTCGTGGCTCGCAAGAATGCCGGCAACACGCCCTACCGCTTCATGCCGCAGCTGTGGGCCTATGGCGGCGGCGTCTTCGACGAAGCCACGGCGAACCCGACCTATAAGAAGATCGAGCTCGACAGCCCGCAGAGCAAGGCGGCGCTGCAAGCCTCGTACGACATGTATGTTCGGGACAAGTCGGTCCCGGTTTCGGCACTCACGAACCAGCAGGCCGACAACCAGCCCCTGTTCCTGGCCGGCCAGCTCGGCATGATGATCTCGCACCCGTCCGACTACAACGTCATGCTCGACCTGCAGAAGAAGGCGACGGGCACCGACAAGGACAAGGCGCAGACGGTCATCGACAACATGCGCTACGGCCTGATTCCGACTGGCCCAGACGGCAAGCGCGCAGTGGTGTTCGGCGGCTCGAACATTCACATCCTGAAGCCCGAATATGTCGAGGGCGGCAAGGTGGACGAGCCGGCGGCAAAGGCCATCATCTGCATGTGGACGAGCCCCGAATGGTCGCTGAAGATGGCCTACGCCGGCTCGAACCCCGGCAACCTCAACGGCTTCAAGACCAAATGGATGAAGGAGCGTCTGGACAACATCAAGTTCCTCGATGTCACCACCTCGATGCTGCCATACGGCATCCCGTTCCCAGCGCTGCCGCAGTCTCCCGAGATCATGAACATCATCGTCCCGGACATGCTGCAGAATGCCCTGACCGGAGCGATGACCGTCGACCAGGCAGCGGACGACGCGGCCAAGAAGGTAAAGGACCTGATGGGCGGCGGACTCTAGAGCAATTCCAGGAAAAGTGGGTAACGGCTTTCTGTTCGGAATTGCGTAAAAACAAATATTTAGAGCAGTTGGCGTTTCCGTGAAACGATGAACTGCTCTAGCCAAGCCTGACCTGCGATCTCTCCGGCTGCGCCGAGAGTGCAGCCGGTTCGTTCCGAAGAGCAAGGGCACGCCAAAAGTGACGATCGTGACCGGCAAGACCGAGGCTCGCGCAAGATTGCAACCCGGTTGGTCGGGCGTGCTGCGGAAGATCTGGGAGCATCGCGCTGACTACGCGTACGTGCTCCCTGCGATCATCGTGATGCTGATCGTGATCGCCTATCCGATCTACTACACGATCGAGCTGTCGTTCTTCAACACGCCGCCTGGCCTGCAGCTCCGGGACAAGAACTTCATCGGCGTCGACAACTACACGGCCATCCTCACCAGTGAGGTGTTCTGGATGGTCACCTGGAACACTCTTATCTGGACGCTGGCATCCACCTTCTTCTCCTTTGTCCTGGGGTTTGCCACCGCGCTGGCCCTCCATCGCGACTTTACCGGTCGTGGTGTCCTGCGCGCTATCCTGATCATTCCCTGGGTCATCAGCGCGGTCGCCGCGTCCTATATCTGGAAGTGGATCTACCATTCGGACTTTGGGATCATCGGCGCGGTGCTGGTTGGCCTCGGATTGGCCGACCGGCCGCCGAATTTCATCGACAGCGTCAGTACGGTGCTGCCCTCCCTGATCGTCGTCAATATCTGGCGCGAGTTTCCGTTTGCCATGATCATGATGATGGCCGGCCTGCAGACCGTCCCCGACCAGTTGCTGCGCGCCGCAAAAGTCGACGGGGCCAATGCATGGCAGCGCTTCTGGCACGTCACTTTCCCGCACTTGAGAAACGTCTCGACCGTGACGATCCTGCTGCTGGCGGTGGCCAACTTCAATTCCTTCATCATCCCCTGGATCATGACCGGCGGCGGGCCATCGAACGCATCGCATATCTGGATCACCCACATTTATGAGCTCGCCTTCGGCCGGCAGCGCTGGGGGGTGGCATCGGCCTATTCGGTGCTTCTGTTCCTCATCCTGATGACGCTCGGCTACTTCTACGTCCGCGCGCTAAGCGGCAACGAGCGGAAAGATGGGAGCGCATGAGCACGATTGCCGAGACAGCCCCGCGAGGCCAGACCCATCGCCGCATGCGCATCGACGGATGGCGATGGGGCGGGCGCATCTTCCTGGCGTTCATGCTGCTCTACACCGCGTTGCCGATGATCTGGATGCTGATCACCTCGATCAAGTCCGGCTTCGCGGCGATGCAATTCCCGCCGCAGTGGTGGCCCGACCAGCCTACGCTTGCCAGCTACCAGAAGCTACTCGATCCGCAGAACAGCGTCGGCCAGGACTTCCTCCGCTTCTTCTGGAACAGCCTTTTCGTATCGACCGCCACCACCGTCCTTTCGGTGATCGTGGCGGTCCCCGCGGCCTACGCGTTCTCGCGCTTCACCTTCCCGGGCCGGAACTTCCTGTTCTTCGCCGTGTTGCTTCGCAACATGTTCCCGGCGGTGATCTTTCTCGTGCCGCTCTTCATCCTGATGCGCGCGATCGGGCTGGTGAACACGCATGGGTCGCTTATTCTCACCTACCTCACCTTCGGCCTGCCGCTGGCAATCTGGCTGCTCAAGGGCTTCTACGACAACATCCCGGTGCAGCTCGAGCAGGCGGCGCGCATCGACGGGGCGACGCGGTTCCAGGCCTTCATGCTGATCGTGATGCCGCTCTCGGCCCCGGGAATCATCGCCACGGCGATCTATTCCTTCATCGGCGCGTGGAACGAATACATCTACGCCTATACCTTCCTCTCCAAGAACGAGCAGTTGACGCTTCCGGTCGGCATCCAGCGCTTCTTCTCGGAAAATACGACGGACTTTCCGGGCCTGATGGCGGCCAGCTTTATGATGAGCGTGCCCGTCGTGGTCCTCTTCCTCGTCCTGCAACGATACTTCGTACGCGCCCTGACAGAAGGCGCGGTCAAGCATTAAGGAGTTGCCGATGGCCCACGTGGTCCTCAAAGATCTCGTCAAGACCTATCGCGGCTTCAAAGCCGTCAACGAGGTTTCGCTGACGGTCAATGACGGCGAGTTCGTTGCGCTCGTCGGCCCTTCAGGCTGCGGCAAGACAACCACGCTCAATCTCGTCGCGGGGCTGATCCCGATCACATCGGGTGACATCGTCATCGGCGACCGGGTGGTCAACGACCTCGACCCCAAGGACCGGGACATCGCAATGGTGTTCCAGAACTACGCGCTCTATCCGCAAAAGTCGGTCTATATGAACCTCGCCTTCCCGCTGCAGATGCGCAAGCTGCCCAAGGACGAGATCGACAGGAAGGTCAGGGAAGCGGCGCGAGTGCTCGACATGACGCAGCTGCTCGAGCGCAAGCCGCGCGAGCTTTCGGGCGGGCAACAGCAGCGCGTGGCGCTGGGCCGCGCCCTCGTCCGGGATCCGGCGGTATTCCTCATGGATGAACCGCTCTCCAATCTCGACGCAAAGCTGCGCGTGCAGATGCGGTCCGAAATCAAGCGGTTCCATCAAGACCTGAAGGCGACGATCATCTATGTGACGCACGACCAGCTCGAGGCCGTGACCATGGCGGACAGGATGGCTGTGATGAATGGCGGCTATCTGCAGCAATACGATTCGCCGGCGCAAGTTTTCGCCCATCCCGCCAACATGTTCGTCGCGAGCTTCGTAGGCAGCCCGGCGATGAGCCTTATCCCGCTAGAGGCATCGACGGCAAACGGCGGTGCCGTTCTGACGAGCGCGGAAGGCTGGAGCCTCGATCTGTCGCAACGCAATGCGCGCAAGGTCCAGAGAGCGACCAGCAAGAAGGTCGTGCTCGGTGCGCGACATTCGACGATCAAGCTGCACAAGAGCGCCGTCCCCGGTGCCATTCCGGCGAAGGCCTATACGGTGGAACCAACCGGAGACGTCACCTTCGTGCAAGCGTTCCTCTCCGGCGCCATCGTCAACATCAGCGTGTCCCCCAACATCGCCGTCACACCTGACGAGCGGATTTGGCTCGAATTCGACCAGGAGCGCATGCACCTGTTCGACGGCGAAACGGAGACGGCCCTCGAGGCCAACTGAGACAGGGCGAATGCATGTGGAACGTGGGCGTGAATGACTACGAAGCTTAAGATCACCGCGATCAAGCCTTATCCAGTGTGGGTGGGAACGCGTAACCAGATGCTCGTCAAGGTCGAGACCGACCAGGGCATCTTCGGCTGGGGCGAGAGCGGCTTGAGCGGTCGCGAAAGAGCCGTGGCCGGCGCGCTCGAGCACTATCGCGAGTTTCTCATCGGCCGCGACCCGATGCAGATAGGCCGGATCTGGCAGGAGGTTTATCGCAGCCAGTACTTCGAAGGCGGGCGCGTTCTGCAGGCGGCGATTTCCGCCATCGACATCGCCCTTCACGACATCAAAGGCCAGGCGCTGGGGGTGCCGGTTTACGAGCTGCTGGGCGGCAAGCAGCGCGACCGCATCCCCACCTTCGCCTCGACCGGAGACGAGGCCGAGGGCGATGTTGCCATCGAACGAGCCGGCGAGCTGCGCGCGCAGGGATGGCAGGCGATCCGCTTCTTCCCCGCCGGGCAAAACAGCAGGGACATCTTCGAGCCGCGCGAGTCGATAGGCGCTACCGCGCGCATGCTGAACAAGGCGCGCGAGGCACTGGGCGACGACGTCGTCCTCGGCATCGACTATCATCATCGGCTGTCGGTGGCGGAGGCGGCGAGCTTCTGCAACAAGCTCGGTCGCGGCGTGCTTGATTTCCTCGAGGAGCCGATACGCGACGAGACGCCGGAGGCCTATGAATCCCTGCGCACGATGACCGACATCCCCTTTGCCATCGGCGAGGAATTTGCCAGCAAGTGGCAGTTCCTGCCCTATATCGAGTGCGGCATCCATCAGTTCAACCGGCTCGATGTCTGCAATGTCGGCGGGCTCACCGAGGCGATGAAGGTCGCCGGCTGGAGCGAGGCGCACTATGTGGACCTGATGCCGCACAATCCCCTTGGCCCGATATGCACGGCCGCGACCATGCATCTCGCCGCCGCGGTGCCGAACTTTGCGTGGCTCGAGACCAGGGCGCCCGAAATGAAGCTGGGCTTCGACAATTCCGATTTCTTCCCGGTGCAACCACGGCTCGACGGCGCCGATTATCC
Source organism: Mesorhizobium tamadayense (assembly GCF_003863365.1). Taxonomy (GTDB): domain Bacteria; phylum Pseudomonadota; class Alphaproteobacteria; order Rhizobiales; family Rhizobiaceae; genus Mesorhizobium; species Mesorhizobium tamadayense. The sequence continues at coordinate 10,603 of NZ_RQXT01000069.1, forward strand.
GGTCAGCGACCTGCCGGGGCTCGGCGTCGAGGTCAATGAGGAGGCGATCCGGGCGCAGAGCTTGCGTTTCTGGGAAGCGCCTCACCTCAAGCGCCGCGATGGTTCTGTCACCAACTGGTAGTTCAATTTCAACCGGAGTCCATCATGACGCATACTCCCGACATCATGCGGCCGCCCAAAGACTTGATCGACTCGCTAAGGGGCATCGGCGCCGCGACGGTCGCCGGCACGCTTGGCCACATGGGCTTCCGCAATCCGCACATGGTCGGTCCCGTGGCGCAGAACCACGGGAAGTCGATCGTCGGGCCGGCGCTGACGCTGCAGTTCATGCCGCAGCGACCGGACCTTTTCACCGAGGGAGAATATGCCGATCCAGAGACGCAACTGCACCGGCACGTGCTCTACCACGCGCAGGAGGGCGATGTGGTCGTGGTCGACGCGCGCGGCGACATGAGCTCGGGCGTCTTCGGCGATATGATGTCGACGTATTTCAAAGGCAGAGGCGGCGCGGGTATCGTCATCGATGGATGCATGCGCGACAGGCCCAATGTCGAAAAGCTCGATCTACCCTTATGGCTTCGCGGCTGGACGCCAAATTATCATGTGCAGACCAGCATCTATCCAAACGCCGTCAACGTTCCGATTGCCTGCGGCGGTGTCACGGTGATCCCCGGCGACATCATCGTCGCCGACGATGACGGGGTGGTGGTGGTTCCCGTCGCAATGGCCCCGAAGGTCATCGAAGAGGCGAAGAAGCATCACGACTGGGAAGAGTTCTCGCGAGAGAAGCTCATGCAGGGCGCGCCGTTGCAGCGCTATTATCCGCTGCATGATGATGCCCTCGGGGAGTACGAGGAATGGCGCGACACAAGACGTTTGGAGAACCCAACTTAGCGCATGGATCACCGGAGGCGCGGCAGCCTTTCCGGTGGCATCGCCGGTGAGTCAAGTTCCGCTGTTGAGCGTCGGCTTTCGATCTGGAGCCTGAACTGTCGCGCGTCTTCACCCGCCTGAAGGAGAAAGGCGTCATCCGCCTGCTCAGCCTGCGCAGCATTGAAATCCTCAAGCGGGATGCGCTTCAGGCGATGGGGGAATGAGCCATTCGGGCCAATCCGCGTACACGGAGCAAATCAGACGGCTTCGAAGTTGAGCAACTCCGTGGCCACCGCACGTTCCTCGTCGGCCGGAATGACAAGAACCTCCACGCGGGAATCCGGGGTGCTGACCAGTTCTTCGCCGTCGCGATTCAGGTCGTCATCGAGCGCGACCCCGAGCCAGGCAGCGGCCTCGCAGATCCTTTGCCGGATTTGAGGCGCATGCTCGCCGATGCCCGCGGTGAACACGAGCGTGTCGAGGCCTCCAAGCGCAGCAGTGAGCGATCCGATCTCCCGCCCGATGCGATAGACGAAGAGATCGATGGCTTGGGCCGCCGCAGGGTCTTTCGACGCAAGCAGGGTCTGCATATCCCCGGAAATGCCGGATACGCCGAGCAGGCCGGATCGCTCATAGAGCAAGGTGGACAACTCGTCGGGTGACAGCTTGCGATCCTGCAAAAGATGCAGAAGCACGCCAGGATCGATGGCGCCGCAACGTGTGCTCATGACGAGGCCGTCGAGCGTCGAAAAACCCATCGTGGTGGCGAGGCTGGCCCCTGCCCTCATCGCGCACAGGCTCGCGCCGCTGCCAAGATGGGCGACAATCGTTCGGCCACCGGCGACGGCGCCATAACGGTCACGAAGCTTCGCCGCGATATGGCTGTAGGACAGCCCGTGGAAGCCATAGGACACGATGCCTTGTTCCGACATCGCGCGAGGCAAGCCATAGATCTTGGCAAGCTCCGGCCGCGCCGTGTGGAAGGCCGTATCGAAGCAGCCGACCTGCTCGGCCTCGGGCAAAAGCCGGCTGGCAAGGCCGACGATTTCCAGGTTGATCGCCTGATGGATCGGCGCGAGCGGCTCAAGCCCATGCAAGGCATAGAGCGTACGTTTGTCGAGCAGCGTCGCGCGGGTGAATTCTTGCCCGCCATGGACGATGCGGTGCCCGACCTTGGCGATCTGGCGCAAAAGACCGTGGTCGGCGAGGAAGGAGGCCACGGCTTCGAATGCCTTGGCGATATCGATCGGCTCATCGCCCAAGCTCCTGTCCATCTCAGGCGACAAAGCCGCAGGCGCTATGTGCAATCGCGTATGGTGCCCGATCGACGAAACGCTGCCGCGCGCCAACAGGTGAAGTTCCGCGCGCTCCTGAAACGCAGCGAACTTCAGGCTTGAGGAGCCTCCATTTAGAACGAGGATCGTATCCTTCATTTTCTATCCCGCGCCTGCCGGCCGAAGACAGTGGTGACCCACTCGATGCACAGCCTCGGCATCCGCTACTGCTCCCACTTCCAGTCGAGGATCTCAGGCATGTCCTGCCCATGTTCGCGGATATAAGTCCGGTGCTCGATCAGCTTGCCTTCCATGGCCTGCTTCAGCCGGACATGCGCGCCGGCCGGCTCGGGGATGCGGTCGAGCACACCGAGCACGAGGTGATAGCGGTCAAGGCCGTTGAGCACGGTCATGTCGAAGGGCGTCGTCGTCGTCCCCTCCTCATTGTAGCCGCGCACATGGATATTGTCGTGGTTGGTCCGCCGGTAGGTCAGGCGGTGGATGGTCCATGGATAGCCATGATACGCGAAGATGACGGGCTTATCCGTGGTGAAAAGCGCGTCGAACTCGCGATCCGACAGGCCGTGCGGATGGTGTTCCTTTGGCTGCAGGGTCATCAGATCGACGATGTTGACCAGTCGGACCTTGAGGTCGGGAATGTGGCGTTTCAGGATTTGAACGGCGGCCAGCGTCTCAAGCGTCGGCACGTCGCCGGCGCAGGCCATGACCACATCCGGCTCGGTCCCGCCATCCGTCGACGCCCAGTCCCATATGCCGATGCCGGCGTTGCAGTGGACTTTCGCCTCGTCGATGGACAGCCACTGCCAGGAATTGGCTTTGCCGGCGACGATCACGTTGATGCGGTTCCATGTCTGCAGCACATGGGCGGTCACGCAAAGCAGGCTGTTGGCATCCGCCGGCAGATAGACCCGCACGACGTCCGCCTTCTTGTTCAGAGCCACGTCGATGAAGCCTGGATCCTGATGGCTGAAGCCGTTGTGCTCCTGCTGCCAGACGTGGCTGGACAACAAATAGTTCAGCGACGCAATCGGCCGTCGCCACGGCAGCTCGCGGCAGGCGTCCAGCCATTTCGCATGCTGGTTGAACATGGAATCGACTATGTGCGTGAAGGCCTCGTAGCAGGAGAACAAGCCATGCCGGCCAGTGAGCAGATAGCCTTCCAGCCAGCCCTGGCAGGTATGCTCGGATAGAATCTCCAGAACCCTGCCTTCCCGGCCGAGATGCACATCCTCGGGCAGGATCTTTTCCATCCAGGCGCGCTCCGTCACCTCGAAGACATCCTGCAGCCGGTTCGAAGCCGTCTCGTCGGGGCCTACGATGCGGAAGTTCCTGGTGCTTTGATTCAACGCCATGACGTCACGCAGGAAACGGCCCATCACTCGGGTCGCCTCCGCTTTCACGCCACCAGGCTGCTGAACCGGGACGGCGTGCTCATGCAGGACGGGCAGTTCGAGAGATCGGCGCAGCAGGCCTCCGTTGGCATGCGGATTGGCGCTCATGCGCATGGCGCCCTGCGGCGCGGTAGCGCGGATCGTGGACACGGGAGCGCCGGCGGCATCGAACAGTTCCTCGGGCCGGTAGCTCCACAGCCATTCCTCGAGCATCTTCAGATGCGCCGGCTTTTCGGCGAGACCGGAGAGCGGAACCTGATGGGCGCGCCAGAAGCCCTCGGTCTTCAGCCCGTCGACCTCCTTGGGACCGGTCCAGCCCTTTGGGCTTCGCAGCACGATCATCGGCCATTTCGGACGGGGCTGCGCGGTCCCTGCTCCGCTGCGCGCCGCCTGCCGGATCGCCCGGATGCGGTCCAGAGCATCGTCGAGCACGATGGCCATCTGCTCATGCATCAAGGCCGGGTCATCACCCTCGACGAACAGTGGCTCGTAGCCATAGCCGACAAACAGCGCGCGCAATTCTTCTACCGGAATGCGGGCGAGAATGGTGGGGTTGGCGATCTTGTAGCCGTTGAGATGGAGGATCGGCAGCACCGCGCCGTCATGTGCCGGGTTGAGGAATTTGTTGGAGTGCCAGGACGTTGCCAGCGGCCCGGTTTCCGCCTCGCCGTCGCCAACGACGCAGGCGACGACAAGATCCGGATTGTCGAACGCTGCGCCATAAGCATGCGAGAGCGAGTAGCCGAGCTCGCCGCCTTCATGGATCGAGCCGGGCACGTCGGGCGCGGCATGGCTCGGGATGCCGCCCGGAAAGGAAAACTGCCGGAAGAGCTTTTTCATTCCGGCCTCATCCAGAGAAATATCCGGATTGATCTCGCTGTAGGTGCCTTCGAGGTAGCTGTTCGCGACCATGGCAGGCCCGCCATGGCCCGGACCGCAGATGTAGATGACGTTGGCGTCGCGCTGTCTGATTACGCGGTTGAGATGCGCGTAGATGAAGCTCAGGCCCGGCGAGGTTCCCCAATGGCCGAGCAGCCTGGGCTTGACGTGCTCCAGCCGAAGCGGCTCGCGAAGCAGCGGATTGTCGAGCAGGTAGATCTGCCCGATGGTCAGGTAGTTGGCGGCACGCCAGTAGGCGTCGATGTCGCGCAACTCCTGTGCGGACAGGCGATTGGTGCGGGGATGCCCGGCCATTTCCGACTCCTTCGCTGGTTCCAAACCGATCCCGGCTGAAGCACAACGCATCGACGCTGCCACGGGTTCATGACCGACTGGCCGTTATCGATCTATCGGTCGAAGAGTGATCGAGCTTTGATCCATCGCAAATGTCAGGCCAAGGGGGCTTGTGATAAGAGCTGCAAGATCGATCTGCGGGAGCGCGTGTCGTGCGAGAAACTGTTCGAATGCCACGAACGCAGCGTCTACAAGATATTGCAGTGCTTCACTTCTGATGGCCGGACCTTTGTTACAATGAGTGGCTGCGGAGCCGCTCCGGGCCGTCAGATATCTTTCGCCAGGCGCAATGCGTCGTAGATCGCAGCGTGGGTGTTGCGCGCTGAAACGGCATCGCCGATGCGGAAGAGCTGGTATCGGCCCTGTGGATTCCGCACCACCGACTGCGGTTGTCCGGCGATCAGCGCATCATGCGAAACCTCGCCGTGATTGGTCGACTTCGGTTTCAGTTCGAAATAGATGTCGTCGAGCGGAATGGTGCCGTGATTGACGACGACCTGATCCACGACGCGCTGTTTGGAGACGCCGCCGTAGTCGCTGCCGACATGTGCGATGAGCTGGTTGCCGTTCTTTTCGACAGACTCGAGCCGATAGGTAACAGTGAAGGTCACATCGAGTTTTTGAAGCGACCTCATGTAGGGCACCAGGTTCATAGCCATGACCTCCGGCGAGAAGGACCGGTCCGGCGTCATGATCTCGACCTTCGCGCCGGCGCCTGCGAGGAATTCGGCTGCCTGGAGCGCGGCGTGGTCGCCCGCGTCGTCGTAGATGAGGACATTGGTTCCCGGCTTCACGTCCCCAGAGATGATGTCCCATGAAGACACCACGAACTCGTTGCCCTTGGAAAGGACGTCTGTGTGCGCCACCCCGCCCGTGGCAATGATGACGACGTCCGGATTTTCAGCTTCGATGGTTTCGGCTTCCGCCCAGCTATTGAACTTGATGGTCACCCCGTATTTTTCGCACTGCGCCATGCGCCAATCGATGATGCTCATCATTTCCTTGCGGCGCGGGCTCTGCGCCGTCAGGCGGATTTGCCCTCCCGGATCGCTGGCGGCCTCGAAGACCACGACCTCGTGTCCCCGCTCGCCCGCCACGCGGGCGGCCTCCAGGCCGGCCGGGCCTGCACCGACGACGACGACCTTCTTGCGGGTCTCGGCCTTGGCGACGATATGCGGCATGGTCAGTTCGCGGCCCGTCGCGGCGTTGTGAATGCAGTATGCCGCTCCGCCCTGATAGATGCGGTCAAGGCAATAGTTGGCGCCGACGCAGGGCCTGATCTCGTCTTCGCGCTTTTCGATGATCTTGCGCACGATGTGTGGGTCGGTCATGTGAGCGCGCGTCATGCCGATCATGTCCACCTTGCCCGACGCAATCGCGTGGCGGGCAGTCGCGACATCCGGTATTTTCGCCGCATGGAAGGTTGGGAAGTTGGTCGCGGCACGAATCTCACCCGCGAAGTCGAGGTGCGGCGAGTTTGCCATTCCCTGAATCGGAATGACGTCCGTCAGGCCCGCATCGGTGTCGATGTGGCCGCGGATCACGTTGAGGTAGTCGATAAGTCCGCTTTCCTTGAGGCGCTTGGAGATCTCGATGCCTTCCGACCTGCCGGTGCCCCCGGGGAGGCATTCATCGGCGGTATAGCGCACGCCCAGGATGAAGTCTTCGCCCACCCGTGACCGGATCGCCTTCAGGACATCCATGCAGAAGCGCATGCGGTTATCGAGCGAACCGCCATAAGGACCGTCAAGTTCGTTCGTGAGAGGCGAGACGAACTGGTCGAGCAAGTGGCCGTAAGCCTCGAGCTCGACGCCATCCATCCCGCCTGCCTTCATTCGTTCCGCGGCGTCCGCGAAATCCTTGATGATGCGTTCGATATCCCAGTCTTCAATCTTCTTGGGAAACGCCCGGTGCGAGGCTTCACGATGATGCGACGGAGCCACAACGGGGAGCCAATCGCCTTTGTCCCAGCGTGTGCGCCGCCCAAGATGGGTCAGCTGGATCATGATGGCCGCACCCTCTTCATGCACCGCATCGGTCATTTGCCTGATCCACGGCACGATCTCGTCCTTGTAGGCGAGCAGGTTGTTGAAAACCGGGGGGCTGTCCTTCGAGACTGCCGCAGACCCGGCTGTCATCGTCATCGCCACACCGCCCCTCGCCCTTTCCAGCGTGTAGGCGAGATAGCGCTGCTTCGGCATCCCGTCCTCCGGATAAGCCGGCTCATGCGACGTCACGATGATGCGATTGCGCAGGGTCAAATGCTTGAGCTTGTACGGCTGCAGAAGAGGATCGTTCGACATCTGGCGGACTCCGGACTGGGACGGTAAGCGCGAACGCTATTTCAGAATGTACATCAATGTCAAGTTTTGACTCTTAGACGTCAATAAAATCGACATAGATGTACATTTCGCTGGTTTTCACCCCGATATTTTGTTAGGCAGGTCGACCATGGAGCAAATCTCGAACGACAGCGGATGGCGCGGATCGCCGGAGGGGTGGCTTGGAGCCGCCTACGACCTGCTTCTCGAATCCGGCGTTGGCTCGGTGAGAATTTCACCCTTGGCAAAGAAGCTGGGCCTGTCGCGCACCAGCTTCTATTGGTTCTTCAAGGATCGAGAAGAGCTGTTGGCTGCCCTGGTGACCCGTTGGCGGGACAAGAACACCGGCAACCTCGTCAAGCAGGCCGAGGCCTATGCCGAGACGGTCGGCGAAGCGATGCTGAACGTGTTCGACTGCTGGCTCGACAAGTCCTTGTTCGATTCCCAGTTCGAATTCGCAGTCAGAAGCTGGGCGCTTCAATCTCCCGACATTCTGGCAGAGGTGCACAAAGCCGACCAGACGCGTCTCGACGCAGTGAGCCGAATGTTCGTCCGCTTCGGCTACACGGAAAGCTCGGCGGACGTTCGAGCGCGCACCATCTACCTCGTGCAGATCGGCTACATCTCGATGCAGACCAAGGAAGGTCTCGCGGTCCGCATGAAGCGCATTCCCGAATACGTGGAGATTTTTACCGGCGAGGCCCCGCAGAAGCGCGAGTTGGACCGGTTCTTCGCCAGGCACGGCTATTCGGCGGGCTGAGGAGAGTTTCGACAATGGGCGGTCCCAGGATCGGGACAACGGGTGGAGGTCGCTGGCTTGGACGCGCCAGCGCCGGGGCCATTATCGATGTGCAAGTAATCGCGCTGATCACCTCGCACTCTCTTGTAAAGCGGGCAGCCCGGCTTTCAGCCAAACGCCGCATGGACCAGAGAATATCAGGAGCTAGTGGATCGAACTGATGCAAGGATTGCGCACCCGGCAGTCGAAATAAAATCACGCGGCAGGCTACTTATTTGCGCAACTCAAGGCACGAGCAAACAAAGTGAATGATGCCGCCAGAGTCAGTGCCTGCGGATGCCTGCCCTTGGTTAGAAGAGGACGCTCCTCGTGTTACTGTCCAAGGACTGAATGGTGGGCCGGGAGGATGCGGGAGAACTATTGATTTTGTTGGCTTTTTCATGGGCCAGAATTGCAAAGCTTCCCGCATTGTTCCGTATGGTTCCGCGCCCAGCACCGCCGGCGGGGTCGTGAAGTCTCGCGCAAGAGTATGCGATAGCCATGACAGCCACCGATCGGAAGCGACGGTCATTCCTCGATTGCCACGGCAGGTCGGCCGGGTTCGACACATCCGATCATACTCGCCGAAGGATAGCCACTGGCAACGATTGTCTCGACCAGGGCGCCGGCGCTACCAGGCTCGCAGGCAATCAGCAGCCCACCCGAAGTCTGCGGGTCGGTAAGTAGATCGAGTCGCCACTCCTGCATGCCTTCATGCAGTCGCACCGCATCGCTATAACTCGCCCAATTACGCCGCGATGCGCCAGTAACAAAGCTTTGTTCCGCAAGCGAGGTTGCCTGCGCAAAGACGGGAACGTCATGGTCGCGGATCACCAGTGCGCAGGCGGAGCCGCGCGCCATCTCCAGGGCGTGTCCGAGCAGACCAAAGCCAGTCACATCGGTCATCGCATGCACGTTTGGGTCCTTGGAGAGATCCGACCCTATCCGGTTGAGAAGGGTCGTCGAAGCAATCAATTCTTCATAGCCGGCGGGCGACAACGCCTTCTTCTTGATGGCTGCGGAATAGATTCCGACGCCGAGTCCCTTGGTGAGGATCAACGCATCTCCCGGCCTGGCTCCCGAATTACGCCGGATCTCCGCAGGCCGGCAGGTGCCGATCACGGCAAGCCCGTAGATGGGTTCAAGTGAGTCTATCGAATGGCCACCAGCGACCGGTATTCCGGCTGTGGCGCAAATGTCGCGGCCGCCCTTCAGGATTTCCCGCACCATGTGTGTCGGCAGCTTCTCGATAGGCATTCCTAGGATGGCCAGTGCCATGATTGGTCGCCCGCCCATCGCGTAGACGTCGGAGAGCGCGTTGGCCGCTGCGATCCGCCCGAAGTCATACGGGTTATCCACCATCGGCATGAAGAAGTCGGTGGTTGCAATCACGCAGGTTGTGTCGTCGATCTGCCAGACGGCAGCATCATCTCCAGTTTCGGTGCCGACAAGGAGTTGCCGAAAGAGGCTGGGTTCCGTCTTCTCGGCGAGAAGCTGCTGCAGAACGGAGGGCGCCAGCTTGCAACCGCAACCGCCGCCATGAGCAAGGCTGGTCAGACGCGGAGGTGCCTCGGTGATATCGCCCCGCAACGCGGGAGCCGTTTCCAACACCACGCCATACTGTAGTGTCACATTCCGAAAAGCGTCAATAGCATTTTCCTGCGCGAACCATTTGCCGACTCCGATCTGTGCCCTAGATCCCTCAGCAGTTTGACATTGCGCCAATTCGGCTCAAAATGGCGTCCGTATCTCTTGGTTCTGGATGCCTCTATGGGCATCGAATTCGGGAGGAAATCCAGATGAATGTTGAGCTATCACGGCGCGCGTTCCTGCAGACGGCTGGCGCGGGTCTCGCCGGCACGACGTTGGGGGCTTTCGGCTTCGCCGACATCGAGGCCGCGCATGCGGCAGCGATACGGTCCTTCAAGCTCGCCAACACGACCGAGACGCGCAACACCTGCCCGTACTGTTCGGTAGCCTGCGGCATAATCCTGTATTCGAAAGGCGATCTTAGAAAGGGCGAGAAGGCCGACATCACCCATATCGAGGGCGATACCGACCACCCGACCAATCGCGGCACCTTGTGCCCCAAGGGGTCGGCTCTGCTCGGCTTCGTGAAATCTCCGACCCGCCTGCAGCATCCGATGGTCCGTAAGCCCGGGTCCGACAAGTTCGAGCCGATAAGCTGGGAAGACGCCCTCGGCCGCATCGCCCGCTTGATGAAGGACGATCGCGACAAGAACTTCGTCGCAAGGAACAATGACGGCGTGACGGTCAACCGGTGGATCACCACCGGCTTCCTAGCCGCCTCGGCATCGACCAATGAAACCGCGTTCGCGACCTACAAGGTGGTGCGCAGCGCGGGAATGCTGGTGTTCGACAACCAGGCGCGTGTCTGACACGGCCCCACGGTGGCGAGTCTCGCCCCAACATTCGGCCGCGGCGCGATGACCAATTCCTGGACGGACATCAGGAATACGGATCTTGTTGTAATCATGGGCGGCAATGCCGCGGAAGCGCATCCGTGCGGCTTCAAATGGGTCACGGAAGCGAAGGCCAACCGCGGCGCCAAGCTTATTGTCATCGACCCGCGCTTCACGCGCTCGGCTTCGGTGTCGGATCTTTACGCGCCGATCCGCCAGGGAACGGACATCGCCTTCCTGCTCGGCCTGATCAACTACTGCATCCAGAAAGACAAGGTGCAATGGGACTATGTGAAGGCCTTCACCAACGCGGCCTATGTCGTCAAGCAGGGCTTCACATATCAGGACGGCCTCTTCTCCGGCTATGACGAGGCGAAGCGGGACTATGACAAGTCCAGTTGGGATTACGACATAGGTCCGGATGGCTTTGCGGTTGTCGACGAGACACTGGCGAATCCCCGCTGCGTCTGGAATCTGCTCAAGAAGCATGTCGCGGTCTACACGCCTGAAATGGTCGAGCGCATCTGCGGCACGCCCAAGGACCGCTTCCTGAAGGTAGCCGCGATGGTCGCGGAAACCTCTTCGCCCACCAAGGCGATGACGTCGATGTACGCGCTCGGCTGGACCCAGCACTCGAAGGGATCGCAGAACATCCGCGCCATGGCGATGCTGCAGCTTGTTCTCGGTAATATCGGCATACGCGGCGGCGGCATGAATGCGCTTCGCGGCCACTCCAACATCCAGGGGCTGACAGACCTCGGGCTGATGTCGAACCTGCTGCCCGGCTACCTCACACTGCCGACGCAGAAGGAGCCGGATTTGGCGGCTTATATGTCGACGCGCGGCTTCAAGCCGTTGCGGCCGAACCAGTTGAGCTACTGGCAGAATTACAAGAAGTTCTTTGTCAGCTTCCAGAAGTCGATGTGGGGAAGCGCGGCGACGCCGGAGAACGACTTCGCCTATGACTACCTGCCGAAGCTCGACCTGCCGGGCTACGATCTGCTGCGTGCTTTCGAGCTGATGCACCAAGGCAAGGTGAACGGCTATTTCTGCCAGGGCTTTAACCCGCTGCAGGCGGCTCCGAACAAGAAGAAGGTGATCGAGTCCCTCTCGAAGCTCAAATTCCTCGTCATCATGGATCCGTTGGACACGGAGACCGGGCGGTTCTGGGAGAACCATGGGCCGTACAACGATGTCGATCCGTCGCAGATCCAGACGGAGGTCTACCAGCTGCCTTCAACCTGCTTCGCCGAGGACGACGGCTCGCTGGTCAATTCCGGGCGCTGGCTGCAGTGGCATTGGGCCGGCGGCACGCCCCCCGGCAAAGCCAAGCGCGATACGTGGATCATGGCGCAACTCTATCTGCACCTGAAGGAGCTCTACACCAAGGAAGGCGGCGCCTTCCCCGATCCAATCATCAAACTCAACTGGCCTTATGCCGATCCCGGCGATCCGAAGGCCGAAGAGCTTGCGCAGGAGATCAACGGCAGGGCGCTTGCCAGGGTGACCGACACGGCCGACCCGACGAAGGTGCTGGCCGAGGCCGGCAAGCTGCTGCCGGCCTTTGCCGCGCTGCGCGACGACGGCTCGACCGCCTGCGGCTGCTGGATCTATTCCGGCTGCTTCAACGAGAACGGCAACAACATGGCCCGGCGGGATACGACCGATCCGGACGACGCCGGCTTCTATTCGAAATGGGCGTTCTCATGGCCCGCCAACCGCCGCATCCTCTATAACAGGGCCTCCGCGGACCGCACCGGAAAACCGTGGGATCCGAGCCGCAAAGTGATCGCATGGGACGGCCAAAAATGGTCGGGTTACGATGTACCTGATATCGCGCCGACCGCGAAGCCCGATCAGGTCGGCCCGTTCATCATGAACCCGGAAGGCGTCTCGCGCCTCTTTACCCGGGGCATGATGCGCGACGGACCGTTCCCGGCGCATTACGAGCCGTTCGAGTCACCGATCGTCAATCCCGTCGCACCCAAGGTCCGCGGCAATCCGGCCGCCCGTGTATTCGAGGGCGACATGGCCCAGTTTGCGGAAGCGGCTTCTAAGGAGTTCCCCTATGCGGCGACCTCCTACCGCCTGACCGAGCATTTCCACTTCTGGACCAAGCACGTCATCGTCAATGCGGTGATGCAGCCGGAGTTCTTCGTGGAGATTTCGGAACAACTTGCGGCCGAGAAGGGCATCGTCAAGGGCGGCTGGGTCCGCGTCTGGTCGAAGCGCGGTTCAGTTGTAGCGAAGGCCATGGTGACCAAGCGGATCAAGCCGCTTATCTGCGATGGCAAGACCATTCACATCGTCGGCATTCCGCTGCACTGGGGCTTCACTGGGGCGGCGAAGAAAGGCTTCGGCCCGAACATGCTCACTCCCTTTGTAGGCGACGCCAATATCGAGACGCCCGAGTACAAGGCGTTCCTGGTCAATATCGAGCCCGCACCGGGCCCGGCGGCATAGGAGGAGCAAGCGATGTTTCCTCCCCTTCCCAATCCTTCGACGACGGAGACGGCGCCGCGTTTTTCCGAGAAGGACCTCATCCGCCGCTCGGCGTCGACCGTCCCTGCCCCCGAGCAGCAGCTAACCGAAGTCGCCAAGCTCATCGATGTCTCGAAATGCATCGGCTGCAAGGCATGCCAAACGGCCTGCATCGAGTGGAACGACACGCACCCGGAGGTCGGCGTCTTCGCCGGCGCCTTCGAGAATCCTCCCGACCTGACGCCCGACATGTTCACGCTGATGCGCTACAGCGAATGGGACAATCCCGAGACCAACGAGCTCGAATGGCTGATCCGCAAGGATGGCTGCATGCACTGCGCCGATCCCGGTTGCCTCAAGGCCTGCCCGGCGCCGGGTGCGATCGTGCAGTATTCGAACGGCATCGTCGATTTCGTCCACGAGAACTGCATCGGCTGCGGCTACTGCATCAAGGGCTGCCCGTTCAACATCCCGCGCATCTCCAAAGTCGACCACACGGCCTATAAATGCACGCTCTGCTCAGATCGAGTCGCAGTCGGCCAGGGCCCGGCCTGCGCCAAGGCATGCCCAACTCAGGCGATCGTGTTCGGCACCAAGGACGAGATGAAAGGCTGGGCCGCCAAGCGTGTCGAGGACTTGAAGTCGCGCGGTTTCGCCAATGCCGGTCTCTACGATCCGCCGGGCGTCGGAGGAACGCATGTGATGTACGTGCTCCATCATGCCGACCAGCCGGAACTCTACTCGGGCCTTCCGAAGGAACCGAGGATCAGTCCGCTCGTGGAGGCGTGGAAAGGTGTGACCAAATATGCGGGCCTCACGGTCTTGGGCGTGGCAGCCGGCGTCGGCTTGCTCCACCATCTGATCATGGGACCGAACAGGGTAACCGAGGCGGATGAGGAGCGCGCCGAAGAGTTGACGGAAGGCGACAGCCATGCCCGCCGATGACCTGAAGCCAAACGAACAGATACATCCCGGCAAGCCGGTTATCGTGGACCGCTACACGATCGGCGCGCGGATCAACCACTGGATCACGGCGGCGAGCTTGATCCTGCTCGCCCTATCCGGCCTCGCGATGTTTCACCCGAGCCTGTTCTTCCTGTCCGGCCTTTTCGGCGGGGGTCAGTTCACGCGCTTCATCCATCCATGGATCGGTGTCGTGCTCTTCTTCAGCTTCCTTGGGCTTTTCCTTCGATTCTGGAAGGCCAACCTGTGGAGACGCGATGACGGAACGTGGCTCGCGCGTTTCCGTGACGTGTTGGCCAATCACGAGGACAATGTCCCTGAGGTCGGCAAGTACAATGCCGGCCAGAAGCTCGTCTTCTGGTCAATGTCGGTGCTGATCGTGATCCTCATCTCCTCCGGATTGGTGGCATGGGATCAATATTTCTCCCAGTATACGACAATCGATCAGAAGCGCCTGGCCATACTTGTCCACTCCATCGCCGCAGTCGCGATCATCGGCGTCTGGATCGTCCATTTCTACTCGGCCATTTGGGTGCGCGGCACCATTTCCGCCATGACCCGCGGACGGGTGACTGGCGGTTGGGCCTGGCGGCACCACCGCAAATGGCTGCGGGAGCTCGTAACCAGATCGAGCAAGGGAACAGGATCGTCGGGGCAGAAGCCCGCCAAATAGAGCGAGCGCTGGCGGGATGACTTTTCCGCCCTAGTTTTGTGTTTGCGCATGATTGTGTGCGCCGGTCAGGCACCACGTGGCCCGTGCGGTTCGTGAGGTTCGAATGCCAAGACAGATCATTCCGGCCGGTTCCGACCCCACCGCCATCGGCGAAGTCTCCGCTCCTCCTTTTGCCCGCCTTCCTGAGCCTGCGCTACTGTTCTCTCGCCGCGCTGAGCGGTGGACCGCGCTGGCGGCAGGTCATGACCTGGGTCCCTATCTCCGCTTCCTTGCCGCTCTCGCCGATGTGCAGCACCGCATCCAGGAAGGCTTGGCGGAGCCGGAGATGCCGGATGCCGCAGCGCGCGAGCGTGCGCGCATCTTTGGAATGCCGCCGCTCGACCGCGGCAACCTCGCGCCCGACACGGCCGCCGAGACTCTCGACCGCCTGGTCGTAGCGGCGTCGGAGATCAAGAAGACGGTCGCCGCGGCCGACGCGCTGGACCGTTTGAAGCAGGCTACTCCGGCGAAGCGCGGTGGCATGGTGCGCAATGTGCTCGCTAACGCGATTCCGATGGAGGCGCTCGCCGAGCACATCTATGTCGCGGCCGCGCTGCAGGTTCACTTCGCCCGTCTCGCCGCCAGCCTCGATGCCCGCGCGCTGGTGCCGGTAAGCGACGGCGCATGCCCCGCCTGCGGCAGCCCGCCGACATCCTCGATCATCGTCGGCTGGCAGGGCGCTCACGGGGCGCGGTTCTGCGCATGCTCGCTGTGCGGCACTTTGTGGAACTACGTGCGCATCAAATGCACGCTGTGCGGCTCGACCAAGGGCATCGGCTACCAGGAGATCGAAGGTGGACCGGGCACTGTGAAGGCAGAGACCTGCGATTCCTGCGGCTGCTATGTGAAGATCCTTCATCAGCACAAGGATCCCGGTCTCGACCCGGTTGCCGACGACGTGGCGACGCTTGGGCTCGACATCCTCGTCCGCGAAGGCGGCCATAGCCGCGGTTCCTTCAACCCTTTCCTGATCGGCTATTGAGGGCGCGATGACCAGTCTGCCCACAGGCCGCCTGCGCGATCTCCCGTCAGTCGATCGCGTGCTCAAGTCTCCGCTCGCAGCCGCGGCCGTCGAGCGCTTCGGGCAGCAGGCCGCGACGCGCGCCATCCGGGATGCGCTCGAAGAAGCACGGGCGGCCTGCCGTACCGGGGCTGCAGTGCCTGAGCCGAGCGACCTCGCCGCCGACGCGCTCGTCCGCCTCAAGACCGCGGAGCGCCCATCGCTGCGCCCGGTTTTCAATCTGACCGGGACTGTGCTGCACACCAATCTCGGCCGCGCGCTCATCGCGGGCGAAGCCTTAGAGGCGATGCACGCTGCCATGGGCGAAGCGGTGGCGCTCGAATTCAACATCGGGACGGGCAGACGCGGCGAACGTGACGATCATGTACGGGCCCTCATATGCGAGCCCACCGGGGCCGAGGACGCGACCGTCGTCAACAACAACGCGGCCGCGGTGCTTCTCGTCCTCAACACGCTCTCGCTTGGCCGCGAGGCCGTCGTGTCGCGTGGCGAGCTGATCGAGATCGGCGGCTCTTTCCGCATGCCGGACATCATGACCCGCGCGGGCGCGAAACTCGTTGAGGTCGGCACCACCAACCGCACGCATCCCAGGGATTACCTGTCGGCCATCGGTCCGGCGACCGGGCTTCTTTTCAAGGTGCACACGTCCAACTACCGGATCGATGGATTCACGGCGGAGGTCTCGGCGCGTGAGCTTTCGGCGATCGCCAAGGAGCGCGGTGTGCCTCTGATCCACGATCTCGGCTCCGGCACGCTCATCGATCTCACCCAGTACGGACTGCCGCACGAGCCTACCGTGGGCGAGGCGATTGCGGACGGCGCCGATCTCGTCACCTTCTCTGGCGACAAGCTCCTCGGAGGGCCGCAGGCGGGTTTCATCGTCGGCCGGAAGGATCTTCTTGCCGAGGTCAACCGAAATCCGATGAAGAGGGCGCTTCGTGTCGACAAGCTCCGGCTGGCCGCGTTGGAGGCAACGCTGAAGCTCTATCGCAACCCGGATCGCCTGGTAGAACGTTTGCCGACGCTGAGGCTGCTCGCGCGCCCCGCTATCGATATTGCCGCGCAGGCCCGGCGCCTCGCTCCCGTCCTTTTCAATGTTCTCGGCGATGAATTTGCAGTGGACGTCGCGGACTGCCGCAGCCAGGTTGGATCGGGCGCAATGCCGCTCGACACCGTTCCGAGCGCCGGGCTTGCCATCAGCCACCAATCAGGAAGCGGTCAGGCCCTGGAAGCGCTCGCGGCAGCATTGCGGGCGCTGCCCATTCCGGTGATCGGGCGCATCGAAAAGCAGGCGCTCATACTCGATCTGCGCTGCCTCGAGGACGAGGCGAGCCTGGCGGCCAATCTTGCAAGCTTCTCTCCAGGAGGCGGCGGTGCGGTGGCTTGATCGTCTCGCGCACAAGCCGGCCCGGACATCCGTGGCTGACCAGTTAGCCGTCGCCCTCGACGCTGCCAAACGCGGCGACTACGCCACAGCGCTCGGCATCTGGGAGCCGCTGGCGCGGTCTGGATCGGCTCGCGCCCAAAACAACGTCGGCGCCTGCTTCGCCGAGGGGCTCGGCGTCGAGCGTAACGGCAATCTCGCCTCCCGCTGGCTGGCGCTCGCCGCCGAAGCCGGCGATCCGGTCGGGCAGCGGAACCTCGCCTCGCTGTGTTTCCGCGGCGAAGGCGTCGAACAGAATTACCACCGCGCGGCCGAATTCTACCGGGCCGCGGCCGAACAAGGCGACGGACCGGCGCAGGACATGTTGAGCTGGATGCTGCTCGAGGGTGAGGTGATCGAGCCTGACATTGCCGAAGCGCGACGCTGGGCGCTGGCCGCCGCCAAGCAAGGCATCGCATCGGCGATGACCCGTGTCGGCATGCTCTATCACAATGCACTCGGCGTATCGCGCGATCCTGCCGAAGCGGTCCGATGGTGGCGCAAGGCCTCGTTGCTCGGCGATGCGGACGCTCAGGCCATGCTCGGCGCCGCCTGCCATCTCGGGGCGGGCGTTCCCGCCGACGCTGTCGAAGCCTATGCCTGGCTCCTGCGCGCGCAAGCAGGCGGCAGCGTCCTCGCAGGCCGATACATGGACGCGGCGCGCACTGCGCTCACCGCGAACGAAGTCGCCGAGGCCCAGCGCCGCGCCATCTCGCCGCTCGAGGAGCTTGCGCCATGATCGTCGGGACGGCCGGACATGTCGACCACGGCAAGACGGCGCTGGTGCATGCGCTGACCGGCGTCGACACGGATCGGCTCAAGGAAGAGAAGGTGCGAGGCATGACGATCGATCTTGGCTTCGCCTATCTTCCGACGCCGAACGGGGACGTCGTCGGTTTCATCGACGTTCCCGGCCATGAGCGCTTCGTGCATACCATGGTCGCTGGCGCCAGCGGCATCGATTTCGTGCTGCTGGTCGTGGCTGCCGATGACGGCATCATGCCGCAGACGCGTGAACATCTGGCGATCATCGATCTCCTTGGCGTCAGGCGCGGGCTGGTCGTGCTTTCGAAGTGCGATCTGGCCGACCCGATGCGACGCGCTGCTCTTACTGCGGACATCAGCACCGCCCTCGCCGGCACCACCTTGGACGAGGCTGGGGTCATCCCTGTGTCCGCAGTCACGGGCGAAGGCATCGATAACCTCAAGTACCTGCTGTTCGAAGAGGCATTGCGCTTTGCCGGACGCTCAGCCTCGGGCCGCTTTCGATTGGCTGTCGACCGCTGCTTTACCCTGCGCGGCATCGGCACGGTCGTCACCGGCACCGTCCTTTCGGGCTCTGTCGGTGTCGGCGACAGCGTGGTGGTGAGCCCCTCGGGGCTCGCCGCGCGCATTCGCTCGATCCACGCCCAGAACCGGGTAGCCGAGCGCGGCCGCGCCGGAAGCCGTTGCGCACTCAATCTGGCCGGCGACGGCGTCAGCAAGGAGGCGGTACGGCGCGGAGATGTGATCCTCGATCCCGCGCTTCACGCGCCGACAGACAGGATCGACGCCGAGCTGCGTGTGCTGCCCGGCGAGCGAAAGCCGATCGGGCAATGGTTCCCGGTGCGGCTCCATCACGCCGCGACCGAGGTCGGGGCTAGGATCGTTCTTCTCGGCGATGAGCCTATAGCACCAGGCGGCACGACCAAGGTGCAGATTGTTTTGGAGAGCCCGATCGCTGCTGTGGCCGGCGACACCTACGTGATGCGCGACACCTCTGCGCAGCGAACCATAGGCGGCGGGCGCTTCATCGATCTTAGGCCGCCTAGCCGGAAACGCCGCACACCGGAACGGCTGGCTAGACTCGAAGCACAAGCCATCCCTGTTCCGGAAAAGTCGGTCGCTACGCTCCTCGACACACCGCCCCGCTACCTAGACCTGGGCGCCTTCGCCCGCGACCGCGCGCTCGGCGTCGATGAGGTCGCAAGCCTGGTCGACCGTCTCCGCCTTGCCACTATTTCCGTCGGTGAGACGCAGTTCGTGGTCTCGTCAATGCGTTGGGCTCGGTTCAAGCGCGACCTGAGCATAATCCTGGAGACCTTTCACGCCGAGAACCCGGATTTACCGGGCATCGGAATGGAAAAGCTGCGCCTTCAGCTCGATCCGTGTCTTCCTGCATCGGCCTTCGCCGCTGCCATGCGAAGCCTCGTCCGCGCCGGTCAGATTGAGCTTGACGGCGCCTGGATACGGCTTCCGGGCCATGAGGTCCGTCTCGCGGCCAAGGAAGAAGCTCTCTGGCTGGAAATCGAGCCGTTGATGGCCGGCCCGGTGAGATTCCATCCCCCAAGGGTGCGCGACATCGCAAGAGAGCTTGCCAGGCCGGAAGCGGAAATCCGCAAGCTTCTGAAGCTTATTGGGCGCATCGGCATGGTGCATGAGGTTGCGCATGATCACTTCTTCCTTCGCTCGGCGCTGACTGAGATCGTCGAGATCGTCTGCAATCTGGCGGCCGAGCGTGACAGGCAGTTCAGCGTCGGACAGTTTCGCGACAGTGCGGGCAGCGGGCGTAAGGTCGCCGTTCACATCCTCGAATTTCTCGACCGGCACGGCGTCACCTTGCGGCGCGGCGACCTGCGGCGCATCAACAAACATCGGTTGGACCTTTTTCGCCGCCAGGACGACAATGGTCCTCCGACAGAGGCCTCTGGAGGAGCATCGTCCCCGGTGGGGCGTCCGGACTTCAAATCCGGGAGGGGCCGCGAGCCGGTCCTTGGTGGGTTCGACTCCCACTCTCTTCCGCCATCTTCTTAGAGCCTGGCCCTGAAAATGTGACGAACCCTTCCGAGGAGGTGACGCGATGCCAGCATCCTTTCTGCTTGAACTGAGGACTTCGGCGGAGGCCGCCAAGGCTGCGGAGACGAGTTTCCGGCACGAGGCGGCAAGGCGGATTGCGGCGCTGGAGCAAGACCGCGCATTCGCCTTCAGGCGGCTCAACCTCATGCAGGTCATCGCCGATGCGATAGACCCGGCGGAAAGCGAGGACATCGCCGTGGCGAGCGCCTTCGCCGCTCTGCGCACTCGTCTCGGCTGGAATGCAGACAGCGAGGCGCGCTTGGAGGTGATCTCGCATTTTGGCCCGGTCGCGCTGGCAATGTTCCGGGGCTCGAGCGGTGACCAATCCGCCAGCATTCATGCCGCGCTTGTGGATTTCGAGCATTGGTATTCTGTAAGCCGGGGCTCTAGCTTCTGGGCCCTGTTTGAGCAGCAGATACCGGACACACCTGCTGTCGATTTTTGAAGAATGCATTATCCACGAAAACC